>CAIRNS010000008.1 GCA_903880015.1 uncultured Elusimicrobia bacterium
GTAAAACCAAACCAGCTAGGATCACTATTTTTTGTTGCCACCGGCAAAATAAAATATTTTTCATACTTTTTCAGAAAGCTGCGCAACTTTTTGAAATTTTCTTTCCTTTTGGCGATAAATGCCGGTAATTTCTTTAATTGCGCCACACCAACTGCTGCCTGCATATCAGTAATTTTGAGGTTATATCCTACATGTGAATAAACATATTTATGATCGTAACCAAGCGGCAGCCTACCGAACTGTTTATCGAACCGGCTCCGACAAGTATCGTCGTGCCCCGGTTCACACCAACATTCCCTTCCCCAATCTCTCAATGACAGGATGATCTTTCTCAACAATGGATCATTGGTTAGAAGCGCGCCACCTTCTCCCATCGTTATATGATGACCCGGATAAAAGCTGAGCGTTGAAATGTGTCCGAACGATCCGGTGTACAAACCTTTATATGTAGACCCTAACGCATCGCAATTATCTTCGATAAACCAAAGTCCATATTTTTTTACAATACGGTTTATCGCGTCAATATCCATCGGATTTCCAAGCGTGTGGGGTAAAAACAATGCTTTTGTTTTCCGGGTTATCGCTTTTTCTATCTTCTCAATCTGTATATTATAAGTCCCTGGCTCAATGTCAATAAATACGGGAACAAGGTTATTCTGTATAATGGGGTTTAGCGTGGTAGGAAAACCGCACGCAATAGTAATTACTTCATCGCCGGGTTTTAGCTGCCTTTCGCAAAGCAGGGGCGAGGTAAGCGCAGACATGGCAAGCAGGTTCGCAGAGGAACCCGAGTTTGTCAACATACAATGTTTTACGCCCAAATATGCGGCAATTGATTGCTCGAATTGACCGGCATACCTGCCAGAGGTCAACCAAAAGTCCAACGATGAATCAACAAGATTTACAAGCTCATTCTCATCAAATACTCTTCCCGCATAATGCACATAATCAGTACCTGCAATAAATTGTGATTCCTTTAAACTGACCGCATAAAACTTTTTAACATTTTCTAATACTAATTTTCTGATTGTATTTTCTCGATTCATGGTTACTCCCTTAACACAAGAGTGCTTCTATTGCAGGCATAAGCACATCAATAGAGGCATAGAGCTGGGTAAAGCCGCTTTTTATTATCTTTTATGGCATTTTTCATAGTAAAGTAATTACCTTGAACACAATGACATTAATGACAACACAAATCACATACTACAATATTTTGCAAAATTTAATATACTCATCGTTCTCAAGTATTTTCCTATCGTATTTTCCTGCGTTAGCCTTGAAATAAGTGTACAACTCCGCAATAGCATCTTTCATAGTCGTGAATTTAAAGTTACCTTGTTCTTTTAACAGCCTTGTGTTGTCGCCGCTATATTCTTTATTGAGTCCAGGATTCTTGATGAGAATGTCTGATTCATTACCACCAACTTCATTGATTATTCCGGCTATTGAAACAAGATCAATTACTGAGCCAGTACACATATTAAATGTTTTATCGGTAACCTTGTTATCTATAAAATGACTGGTTAATCTCACCAAGTCTTCCACATAGAGATAATCAAAATTTACATTTTGGTTAATGACGATAGGCAACCCATACATGTTTTTTAGTATGGCGTTGGATATGAATCTGATAGCGTGGTCTTCGTATTTTCCAAAAACACCAAAAAGTCGCAGGTTGGTTATTCTATCGGCCCGCTCAGCATATTTTGAGCAGACATACTTTGAAAACCCGTACGGATCTATCGGGACATGGATATCAAAATAATCTTCCTTCATCAGGGGCAGAAAATGCGGTTTTGAGTATTCGGCACCGCTACCGAAATAAATAATCTTGTTAACAATATCAGAACATCGCACGACATTAAAGAACATCAGCAGATTCACCGCGACAACATCAGTTTTATGTATATCGTAATCGGTTTTTCTTGTTCCGCCGATGCTCGCACAGTGAAGGATTATCTCAATGCCTTTGTCTTTAATATAGTTCCTGACAGCATAGGAGTCAGTAAGTTCAAGTTCCGCATGATAAGGATAGAACAACTCATATGTATCAGCCGCGGATACGCGATATGATTCAACTATCGAGCGCCCAATAAAACCCCGGGCTCCCGTGATCAGTATTCGTTTTTTTTCTTGCATTTAGTTTTCCTAAAAATTAAGATTCAGCGGCCACCTACTAGCTAAATACCCCTATCCTTGTGCCACATCATTGTGCGTTTTATCGCTTCGTTTATATTTACCGTGATAGTTAAGGCGAGTGATTTTTGCGCCAGAGCTACATCAGGAACGAAGCGTGATTTGAGCGCGGCTTTATTTACCGGGACATGGACTATCTCAGGCGTAGCCGGAAAGTGCGAAGCAATGCATTCGGCCAATTGTTTTAACGATATCCCGTTGGGGCTTCCCACATTGTATGACTGGCCGGGTTTACCGTTGATAAGTATTGTAAGTAGCCATACCGCCATGTCGCTGGCGTACATGTAGCTTCTCACCGTGTTCTCATCTCCCAGTATCCTGATAGGGCCGCCAAGCAGGCTATCCCTGATAAAATTATTTATCGCCCATGGTTTATCAAGAAGTTGGTACGGGCCGATAAACGCGAAAGGTCGAACAGTTACTATGGGAAGTTTGAACTGATTCCTATACGCCGTGCATAATGTCTCGGCATATCTCTTTGCTTCTGAATATATAGATAGAATTGAATCACAGTCAGGCCCCCCGTGCGCTGTCTCGGGAATACATTCCATGTCCTGCGGCTGCGGTCCGTAAATAAGACCCGAACTGATATTAAGGATGTTTTTTATGTTCGGCAGTCGGCTGGCGGCATTGAGCACGGCGCCCGTGCCTCTTGATATCACATCCATCACCTTCAGCGGATCCGATGAATGCTGCCGGTTGTCGGGGTTTGCCGCTGCATGGATTATATATGTCACTTCCCGTGGTAATTCTATTAGGTTGCGTACATCTTTTTCAACGATAGCAACATCTTTGCGCGTGGCAAGATGTGGGGCTTTAGAGCTGAAACTGAACGCATGTTCGGAAAGGAGAATCATTTTGGTATTGAACGCATAATGGTCATTCAAATAAGCCAGCATCTCTGCAATCCATGTGCCGACGAAACCTGTCCCCCCTGATATAAAAACTGTTTCGTTCTTAAGAGCATTAAATCTCTCGGGAGAATTTCCGATGGCTTCAATACAATCTTTTAACAGAACATGCGTCATCGGATTCGTCATTGTGTTTTCCTCTTTTGGGATAATTGAATCGCGACCTCTACAATAAGGTCTTCCTGCCCTGCCACTACCTTTCGTTTGCCCAGCTCAAAGAATATGTCCCGGGGGTCAAGCTTGTATTCAGTTGCTACCCGTTCGACATGCTTCGAAAATCCTGCAAACACTCCCGCCAAACCACTGATTACGCTAATCGGCTTAATACTTGGAAGAACCTTCATAAGTTCTTTTTCGGCGACATCGCTCGCGTCAAGAACCTTATAAAGGTCTATGCCGGTTGAATAACCCATTTTTTCGAGCACCGCCACCAGTATCTCTATCGGGGTATTGCCCGCACCGGCACCAAAACCTTTCGCGGTACCGTCCAAAATGGATGCGCCGGCTTCAACAGCTGCCACCGAGTTCGCCACTGCCATGCTGAGGTTGTTGTGAGCGTGAAATCCCACCGGAACATTCAGATGTTCCGCCAGAATCCCTACTTTCTCCTTTACATCCTGTGGCAGATACGCTCCGGCTGAATCCATGAGTATAACGCCCTGAGCTCCGTAGGATTCCATCTTACGGGCTTCCTCCAGAAGCGTTTCTTTTGAAACCATGTGAGTCATCATTAAACATCCGTACGCAAGTTTCCCCTTTTCACGTACGAAGCTGATATGGCGTTCTGTGATGTCGGCTTCCGTGCAGTGAGCAGCGACACGAACCGCGTCGACGCCTGCTTCCAATGCGGGTTTAAGATCCTTATTTATCGTGGCGAAACCCGGCAGAACAAATATCTCAAGTTTGCTGGTTGTCAGATTTTCACGGGCGATCTTCAGCATCTCCCCGTCTTCAAGAAGGCTTAAACCCACCTGCAACGAAGAAGCTCCCATCCCGTTGCCGTGACCAACCTCTACAATCGGAATACCTGCGGCGTCCGCGGCTTTACAATACGCCGCTATTTGAGCTGCACTAATTTGATGCCCTACCGCATGCGAACCATCTCTTAAAGTCGGATCTGTGATCAAAATATTTTTCATGATAATTCCTTTTAATATTCCTGTATCCCGTATTTTCTTTTCGCGTATTCCTCCGCGGTAGCGATAGCCGCGCAGTTAATGATATCGAGATTCCCCGCATAGCTCGGCAGGTAATCGCCGGCTCCCTGAACCCGTACCATGGTTATGACTCTGTTGTTCTCGTATGTTGGAGAAATAACGAGGCTGTAGCCAGGCACATATTTCTGCATTTTTTTCACAATGTCATCAACAGCTATATTAATCGCCACCATGTCGGGCTTAGAGATTTTAGCGAAAACGGTGGTTTGCATATTTATGCACGGCTGTGCCGGATTTAAAACAAGCACCGCTTTTGTTTTTTTTGCGCCGGAAAATACTTTAACAGCTTTCTCCGTGGTCTCTATGTATTCGTCCATGTTTGCCCTGGTCGCAGGCCCGGCGCTTCGGGAAGCGATTGTTGAAATGACTTCAATATAGTCAACATCCTTATGAACCTGCCCAATCGCGTACGCAATGGGCGTCGAGGCCTGCCCACCGCAGGTCACCATATTCACATTGTCCTTATCAAGGCACTCTTTAAGGTTTACCGCGGGTATGCACATGCCCCCTACCTGAGCGGGCGTCATGTCTATGGCTATAATACCCAATTTCTTGAGAATGGGAGCGTGGATCTGATGAAAATGCGCTGAAGTAGCATCAAAGACCAATTCAAAGTTTTTTGGGTTTTCCGCAATCGCTTCGATGCTTCTGTCTGAAACCGCCACACCGAGGCTCACTGCTTTTGACATGCCCGAGGACTGCAAATTTCTTCCGACGAAAAGGGTACAGTCAAGATACTTCGACCGCAGGATTTTTATTAAAAGATCCGTGCCAATAAAACCACTGCCAAGAATGGCTACTTTCAGTTTTTTACTATCCATTTTTGCATTCTACTTTTTCCCGCAGGCAGTTGCCAAGATATTCTTCCCTGGACATAAACGGAAACATATCGTCAAACGGCATTGAAACCATCCTGCCATCATCAAGCTTTTTGGAAGCAATACGAGGGATCAACAACTGATTTGGAGGAGTCATAACTTCACAGATAATAGGCCCTTTTGCCTTTTGCAATTCCTTAATCTTCTTCTCCATCTCTGACCTTTTTGATATCTTCATATACTTTATTCCATATGCAAGGGCAATTTTCTTCATATTGGGGAATCCCACCCCAGAAGCCGGGCTCTCGCCGATAAGTCTACCACCGCAGAAGTTCATCTGGGTATGGCGTATTAGTAAGTATCCATTGTTATTAAATATGATGATCTTTACGGGAAGTTTGTTAAAGGCAATGGTTTGCAATTCCTGAAGATTCATCTGGACAGAACCATCCCCGGTAACACAGTACACATCTTTTCTTCTGTCAATCGCAGCTACACCAATAACCGCCGGCATATATCCCATAGTAGAAAGTCCACCTGTTATGATATGCCTCTGCCCGTACTTTACCTTGAAAGCCTGGGCGTAAACATGGAAACACGATCCAGTATCAACAACAAAGAGACTGTCTTTAGACATTTTTTCCGATAAAACTCTTGTGAAATGATATGAATTAATACCGTTTTTTTCTTTTGAATATTCCGGCAAATCTACAGGGTATTTATCTTTCCAATATTGAGCCTTTTTCACCCAATCTGTGTTGTGATTGCGATACCCTTTTAAATTTCCTTTTAAAACCTTCAAGAATTCCCCTACATCAGCTTTTATCGGAATATCCGGAACAACAGCCGGCTTTTTCAATTCCTGCTCATCAACATCAACCATCACTTTCCTTGCATGCATGGCGAAATTCTGAAAATCATAGCCAACAAGGCCAATCCCCATTCTGCACCCGAGCACAATAAGAAGATCGCAGTTTTGCACGGCAAAATTCGCCGCGCGATCGCCGTAGGTTCCTGGCCGTCCTATAAAAAGAGAATGGTCGTCGCCTATCAAATCCATCCCTAAGCGGGATGTTACAATCGGAATATTTGTTTTCTCAATGAATTTTTGCAGTTCTGCAATGCATCCCGACAACCTCACGCCGGCGCCAGCTAAAACAAGGGGCCGCTTGCTTTTCAAGAGTTCCTGTTTTACCTGCTCTGTCTGCCTTTTAAACTTATTGCTATAAATAATAATATCTTGCACCGGGGGAACATACCCTTTGCATAAGTCAGGATCGAACCAAGCCCCCTGCACATCTACGGGGCATTCAAGGTAGACCGGCCCCACTCTCGGGCTTTTCGCAATGTGAATACATTTTTCAACCTCATACCTAACTTTTGAGAGATCGTCAAGCATAACTGCGTATTTGGTTATGTGCTTAAACATCGGGATCGCATTGTACCCCTGCAAAGGGAATTGCCGTGGGCCCTCAACCTTCGCCAACGAAACTTTCGACTGACCTCCCACAATAATGCATGGGGCCGAATCTACATAAGCTCCTACAACGCCAGTAATCGTATTTAATACCCCCGGTCCGGCAGTAACATACGCAACCCCCAGACGACCAGTGTACCTGCCATAAGCATCAGCTGCCATGGCAGCTGCTTGTTCATGCTGAAAGCAAATATACTTCATTTTCTTATTTGCCATCAGAGCATCCGTTAAATGCATGATCATCCCGCCGGTTATCATAAAAACATACCCTGCACCGGCTTCATAAAGCTTCTGAGTGATATAATCCGCAACTCGCACTTTCATTGATTTTTTTCCTTTATATTTACACTATATCTTCCTAATTTTTATTAAGCACCTGACGCATAGGTGACCTTCAAGTTTATGAGAATTTCAGAGAGTCAACACTGATTAAAAAACCTCTTTATATAATTCATGCTGCAATCAATTAACATAAAATATTTTTATACCACGCAATTGTTTTGCGCAACCCCTGTTCTAAAGTATACCTTGGCTTCCACGCAAGCATTTTTCGTGCTGTTATTGAAGAAAGATATTGGTATTTTATTTCATATTTTGCTTCGTTTAGAACTTTGATATTTTGTTTCACATTAGACAGCAGATAAATCTTCTTTACGATATCAAAAACCGTCAAGGGATCTTCATAGCTGAAATTAAAGGCATTCCCAGATAATTTGTTTTTTTGTAAACGCTCAGCAATAGTTATAAAACCGTCTATAATATCATCAATAAAAACATAGTCGCGGGTGAATTTACCGTCACTTCGTATTGAGAATGTTTTATTTGAAAGGCAGCATCGAATTGCATCAGGAACTAATCGTGAAAAGCTATAATCACCCGGGCCGAATATATTGCCACACCGTGTCACAACAACAGGCAATTTATATGTTTTGTGATACATATATGCGATCAGATCAGCACAACTTTTCGAAACATCGTACGGATAATTACCGCTAAGAGACGCATCTTCTTTATACGGCAATATTTTATGGCTACCATATGCCTTATCGCTCGAAGCAACGACAATGGCCTTAGCACAGGATTCCTGCCTGAGGATTTCTATGACATTCCAAGTGCCCTCAATATTTGAAGTAAACGTGCGTAAAGGATTAGTGTTGCATCTGCCGACAATAGCTTCGGCTGCAAGATGAAATACTATTTCCGGTTGAAAACGCGATACAATCCTTTTGATTTTCCCATAGTGCGAAACATCATCATTAAAAACTGATATTTTCTTGTAATCATCCTTTTCGAGTATCGTTTCTTTCCTATTTACCAAAATGTCAATACCAACGACGCGTGCACCGCATGATATCATCCGCCTGGTCAAGTTTGAACCCAGGAAACCTTCAAAACCGGTGATTAAAACTCTTTTACCTTTCCAAAATTGAGCATTCACAATGACCCCGCCTTTGAATACTTCCTTAAAGGATTGAATCGAGAAGTTTTGTTATTGCTTTTTCTATCGTGAACTATCAATCGATGACCAGCGAAGGGCATCCCCGCTAGTAATAATCGATACCAAATCATTGCTTCAATCCCGCACCATTTCAGTATGGAGAAATCCGACAAAATTCACTGAAGATTAAAATATAATTGACTATATTATGTCAGATATTTGATTGCATGTAAAGCACAAATCCATACCACGAACTATCTGTCTCCCATCGTATGCTGACTGCGTATTTTTTCCCAGGTTCTCTGTATTTCAACAGTGTTTTTCAGCACATTCGAAATGGCAACTTCATCAATCATCCCATTAAACGGCCTGTCGCCTCTATCCCCGTTGCCAAGAAATAAAGGTGCGAGCGTATTCTTGAGGTCCCCGGTGTTATTAACGGTGTCGACAAGGATGCCATTATTAAAGACATTAATCGTGCCATGATCAAATGTGACGGCCAGGTAATTCTTGATATTCGCGGTAAGGCTGAATCGTACTCCCGGCAGCCATGCGGAACCGTATCCGTAACTAAAACTATACACATTCGCCTTCATGCTATCATGTTCAATGGAAAACCCAGAAAAACCACTGCGATTACTGATAATCGTGGCAAAGGGAACCTGAGTTCCTGAAGGAAAAATAATCGCCTCTATCGTAAAATGATCTTCGAGCATCACCGGTTTATAACATACCCCATCGAAATTCAGGGTGCCGTCATTCTTGCAGTATGTCATGGAGCCGTTTTGTTGCTTCTTGATATGAAATATTGATTTGACTGAATCGTATATCTGATAATCCAGTCTGCCATTAATGGTATCGCTTCCTTTCTCAAGAAGATATAAATTCCCGTCAATGCTTTTCGCCACTTTCTTATATTTGAGCCATAGAGGATAAGAAAGTATGTTATAAACTGAGTTGGCACGATTACTGTCAATATCGTACATAACACGGCTGTTAGTATCGCTGGACAAAAAATCGTATATTGAACTAAAATCTTTCCATAAGAACAGTTCGGTTAATCCCGGGATTTTCAATGGGCATGCGGTTTTTGAATACAGGTGATAAATTCCGGAAAGATACGATATTAACAATATTTGCTCACCCGGCTTTGTATTGTTTTTGACAAAGTTTACATTCCTCTTGACAACGGTTTCCCCATTATGCGTTAATACTGCGACTTTGTGCTTAATCTCCTCATACATATAATTGACGCTAGATACCGTGTTAATGACCGCACTGAAGATAAAGTAGAAAACGGTCAACCCGACAATAACTTTTCCCCAATCGACCCGCATGTGTTGTGCTTGCAAGTAGACATCATCAAATAATCGGTCAATGAATATCACCACAATCAGCAAGGCGGGATACCACACTACGGTAAGATTAAAATCGTGGCTCCTTCCTTGATAATAGCTGAAAAGGCTGATACCCAGAACAGACAGCATAAAGATTAAAGCACTTTCACGGTCTGCATGTTTTTGAACCAACCGGCGGATGGCAAACGAGAGTCCCAGGATATAAGTTAAAATCACCAAATTCCAAGCATGGAAGAGATGCATGGGAAGCATGAAAAATCCATACATGTAAAAACATCTCTGATAGTCAAAATACTTACTAAAATCGGGGAAAGATCCATTCCTAAAGTATATAAACAATGAAAATGCCGCAACAGTTACAACCAACGCGCCGATACCCATACTGGCATGAATGAACGACCTTTTAACGGATTTCAAGACATCGTAACGGGCATATTCAATATATGCCAAAAACAGCACCCAAACAATAAGTGCAACTGCCCCGGTCTCAAAATTCCAAAGCACCCCGATAGAAAATAAAAAAAACGACGCAATATATAAACCCCTGCTCCGGCCCGTGTAATACCAAACCGACAACAATAGAAGCAGTGCAGGAAAAATGGAGCGGAGAGGATAATTAGCAAAATAGAACTCTGCACCGTCTTTAAGTTTAAGAAGGAAATATGAATAAAACAGGAACATAGTAAATCCGGCATATAATATAATCTTATTTCTGATCATACACCTCAAAAAATAAAAATAAATAAGGAATGTGATAACGATAAGTGAGCTTTGAACAAGAGTAAACTTGAGCATCCCAAAGCCGATTACCTTAAATAGTGGGACAAGAAAATGAGGATAAAAACCATATTGATTGAGCAAATCAACCAACAACGCTTTTCCCGCAAACACCTGTGAAAAGGAATAACAAATAGCATTAAAGTCAATGGTATATGCTTCTCTGTATTCTATTGACGAAGAATTGAGAAGCGGTGTAATCCCGATAGTAACCATCATGACTGAAAAAATGATATAGAAACCTGCTGTGACAATGCCAGCGGACAACTCTTTCAAACGCATGCTGAACACATGGAAATACATGAAGATCCCTGTCAATGCAGCTAAGAATAGAAGTGTATTCCCGAGTAGATGTCCAGAATTATAGCCATTTAAAAAGAAGTTAGGACTTCTCGTTAAATCGACCATCACAAGAAGAATCAACGAACCAGCAATTACCAGCGAAGCGACATTGCGCAGCGTTGCTGACATTATCAAATGAAATCTGAGGGATATTGTACGCATGCCAACATGCATCATCAAGAGCAATGGAGGGCACAGCAATGCTAAGAATATATATGTATTTCTCTCTGTATTTTCAGGCATAAAACAGGAAGTTGGAAGGATGAAAGTAGAGGTTAACTTGTTTGTGTCGATGAGATCCAGATACGCAAATGTGCGATAAATATAGCATCCCACAGCATACAATACAAGTATCGAGATGGCGGTGGCAAGAGCATTAAAAATATACTCATTTCTATCGCTTACGTCAATTTTCATTGACACGCTGCTTTCACTATGACCCTGTGTCCATTTAATTATGCATGCTCCATATATTGTTGAATGTGAGACGCCGTCACCGTTTCGGCCGGGATGCCGGATACTACCTGCCGGTACCACTCGACTGTTTTTTCAACGCCCTTCTCAAATCCCCAGCGAGGATTCCAGCCAAGTTCCTGATGAGCTTTGTCGCAATTAAGATGCAATAAGCCGCATTCGTGCGGCGCATTCGGCTGGGGCTCAATAATAATTTCGCCTGTTCCCCATGTACGCACAATTTTTCCAGCCAACTCTTTTACTGTCTTTATTGATTCGACACGGGGGCCAAAATTATATGAATTTGAATATTCTTTTGGGTTGGCAAACAGTTTATACGCTAACAGCAGGTATCCTGACAACGGTTCAAGCACATGCTGCCAGGGGCGGGTTGAATCCGGATTACGCAGTATAACCTGCTTATTATCGCGCAACGATCTTATCGTGTCAGGAACCACCCGATCAGCTGACCAGTCCCCTCCGCCAATCACATTGCCCGCCCGCGCACTTGCAATCCCCATATCCCGTCGCGCTGAAAAATATGATGCAGTATAGGCATGAAACACCACTTCCGCGGCTGCTTTAGATGCACTATAGGGATCTTCACCGCCCAGAATATCATTTTCGCGGTAGCCCCACACCCACTCTCTGTTGCTATAACACTTATCGGAAGTTATGTAAACGGCAGACCGGACGCTCGGCGTCATCCGTATCGCTTCAAGGACATTCACTGCCCCCCCGATATTGGTGTCAAAGGTCAATTTCGGTTCATTGTACGAACGGCGGACAAGTGCCTGTGCTGCAAGATGAAATACGATATCTGGCTGAAACGAGGCAAATACTTTCTTAATCGCATCATAGTCACGAATATCGCCGATTACATGAGATATCCGTTTGTCCAGCTGCAACAGATTAAAATGATCGTCCTTTTGCAAAGGTGGCAGAGCAAACCCCGTTACTTGTGCACCCATACTATTCAACCAAGAGACAAGCCAAGACCCCTTAAAACCGGTATGGCCCGTAATGAGAACCTTCTTGTTGGCATAAAACTCTTTTAATGTCTTCATCATTATCGTTTCACCCATGGCGCTTTCCCTTCGGCATACAGTTCATTTAATAAGGCATATTCACGGGCGGTGTCCATCGGCTGCCAAAAACCGTTATGCTCATACATCATCATCTGTTTGTCGGCGACCAGTTGACGCAGTGGTTCTTTCTCGAACACAAGGTCATTGCGTTCGGATAAATAGGTGAACAATGCTCGCTTACAAACAAAAAATCCGCCGGATATTCTGCCCCCTGCCGACTGTGGCTTTTCGTTAAACTCGGTTACCAACCCAGTACTGTCACCGGCAAGCTCCCCAAAACGGCCCGGAGGATTGACCCCGGTAACAGTCAATATCTTCCCGTGTTTCCGGTGGAATGCCAGCAGAGCAGTAATATCCACATCGCCTACCCCATCCCCGTATGTCAGCATAAATTCGTCGTCCTGCCCGATATATTTCTCAATCTGTTTTACCCGGGCACCGGTCAACGCGCTCAATCCCGTATCCGCAAGGGTCACATTCCAGTCCATTTCCTCCGTACGGGTATGGTACATAATGGGACGCGTGTTATTGAGAGATAAGGTAAAATCCTGCGTTCGATTCTTATAATTGACAAAAAAATTCTTTATAACATCCCCCTGATGCCCCAGGCAGAGAATGAAATCCTTATGCCCAAACTGCGCATAGTATTTCATGATATGCAGAAGAACCGGATACGGACCGATGGGAATCATCGGTTTGGGAATGTTATCGGCAACATCACGAATTCTCGTGCCAAAACCACCGCACAAAATTACTGTTTTCATTTTTCCCCCTCAAGAATAGTACGCTATCTATGCATTGCCTGCTGCAGCAACAACCACACAGGCAATGCAGCGTCTTTGGCAGAAACACTTATATCCAATCGGGGTATCTGCCAGTCAATATTAAGCGTAGCGTCGTCGTAACGAATACCTGCTTCTGAAGGTGGATGATAAAAATTGTCGCATTTATACAGTAATACCACCTCATTGCTGAGAGATACAAAGCCGTGAGCATATCCGCGGGGGACAAATAGTTGCCGTCGGTTTTCAGCGGAAAGCTCAACACTTATCCATTGCCCGCATTGTGGGGAATCTTTGCGGATATCGACGACAACATCAAGCACTTTTCCCTGAGCAACACGAACTAATTTTGCCTGTGCATGGGGAGCGCGTTGGAAATGGAGTCCCCGTAAGACGCCGTAATTGGACCTCGATTCATTGTCCTGGACGAACACCGCATCAATGCCGGCTTGTTTAAACACGTCGGCGTTATAGCTTTCAAAAAAATACCCGCGGCTGTCGCCGAACACTTTGGGTTCAAAAATTATTACTCCGGGTAATTTTGTCGGCATGAAAGGCATTAAAATAGTACCCCCGAATCAGATAAATAACTTACCAAATCAATGGAAGTTTTATAGGTTTGATTGGTGTTAAACGAGAGAAGAACGGAGGAATCAGCGTTGAGGTCGTCCCGACGGAGGAAGTGAATATCAGGGCGCGCTAAGGCACGGAACGCCGATTCGGCGATATCAGCCAAGTCGCTGTCGCCTTCAATAATAAATTGATCCGCGCCTTTTTTGTTCTCTGCGAGAATCAGTTCTTTTATTTTCGCCTTCGTTGTCTTAAATAATCCGATGGTACGACGGGTGAATGCGTAGGATTTTTTTGCTTTTTCAGCGAAGCCCTGCGGGGTAAGCAGATAGTGTATCTTTTTCTTGTCGAGCTGTTTTGCTTTTACATATCCGGTATTGATAAGCCGTTTTATGATGAGATTTGTCATGCCCAGGGAAATCCCCGAACGCAATGCAATCCCGCGTTGATCGGAAATGCCATTATTTGAAATTTCCCGTATGACCGCAAGCTCTTTTTCAGTTATTTCCATGCATGATCCTGTGAGCAATGTTCAACTATTGAACATTGTAACTTATCATGGATTAACTGTCAAGTATTATCATGTAATTTGGGGGCAAATAAAACAACCCTTTTACATTTCCCCTTATTGTAATAAGGTTAATTAACTTACTCTGATTTTAACTGAAATAATCTATGGTTTTCTGCAAGCCGGCTTGCAGAGGGATCGAAGGTGCCCATGTGAGGAGTTTTGTTGCTTTTGTTATGTCGGGCCAGCGGACTTGCGGGTCATCGGTGGGAAGCTTTTTGTGAACGATGCGGGAACGGCTGTGGGTGAGCTTTATTATGGTTTGTGCCAGTTCGTTGAGCGTTATTTCATGGGGGTTGCCTATGTTAACTGGCTCATTGCAGCCGGACATCAGTAGCGCATAGATTCCTGCCACCAAATCGGAGACATAACAAAACGAGCGGGTTTGATTGCCGGTCCCGAACACCGTCACCGGTTTGTTCTTCTGCGCCTGGTCAATGAATTCCGGCACGGCTCTGCCGTCGTGACGGCGCATCCGGGGGCCGTAAGTATTGAATATGCGGACAATGCGTACGGGCATGTGATGATAGCGGTGATACGCCATCGTCATTGCTTCGCCGAAGCGTTTAGCTTCGTCATAGACACCGCGCGGTCCGATGGGGTTGACATTTCCCCAGTAGGTTTCCGGCTGGGGGTTTACCAGCGGATCGCCGTAAACTTCGCTTGTCGAGGCCAATAAGAATATAGCTTTTTTTTCTTTGGCAAGGCCCAACGCCTTGTGCGTGCCCAACGAGCCGACTTTCAAGGTCGGAATAGGATGCTCAAGATAATCTATCGGGCTGGCGGGAGATGCAAAATGCAACACTGCATCGAGTTTTCCGGGAACATGAATAAAGTTCGTGACATCCTGCTTGATAAAAGAAAATTTGTCGTTACGAAATAAATGTTCGATATTTTTCAGGTCGCCGGTAATGAGATTGTCCATAACCACGACTGAATGTTTCTTTTTAAGGAACAAATCACACAAATGGGAACCCAGAAACCCAGCTCCGCCGGTAATCAAAACACGCATAATTATTCCCCTCTTCCCATGCTTTTATAGACAATGCCCAGCGCCCGCATCGCCGCGGGATCAAACATATTGCGACCGTCAATGATTATGGGATGTTTTAACAATTTCGCCATGCGGCGCATATCTATTTCCTTGAACTCATCCCATTCTGTTATGATAACAATGCAGTCAGCACCTTTAGCGGCTTCATAGGGGCTTTTTGTATAGGTAACATCTTTCAAAACAAGTTTAGCTCGTTTGACGGACTGCGGATCGTACGCTCTGATGGATGCCCCCGCTTTTTGAAGGTCGGCGATGATATCGATTGATGGAGCGAACCGCATGTCATCGGTGTCGGGCTTAAACGCCAGACCCAGAACTGCAATATTTTTTCCCTTTAGATTCCATAAAGCGTCTTCAACTTTCTTTACCAAAAGTATGCGCTGGGATTTATTAATTTCCATGACTTCTTTGAGCAAATTGAATTCATAGCCCATTTTGCGCGATATCCAATAAAAGGCCTCTAAGTCCTTGGGAAAACAAAATCCGCCAAAACCGATACCCGCATTGAGGAATGAACGGCCGATGCGTTTATCCATACCCATTCCTTCGGCAACTTTCTCGATATCGGCACCGGTTCGCTCACAAATATTTGAAACAGCGTTTATATACGATATTTTCATCGCCAGAAAGGAATTTGAAGCATGTTTGATAATCTCAGCGCTTTTTATGTCGGTCACAATAACCGGGGCTTTAATGGGGGCGTATATTTCTTTGAGTATTTGCTCAGCTTTTTTAGATTTCACCCCGATAACGATTCGGTCGGGATGAAAGGTGTCTTTAATAGCCGACCCTTCACGCAAAAATTCAGGGTTTGAAGCGACATCAAAAGGAATTTTCTTGACAAGATTCCGTCGTATCGTGACTTCAACATTCTCCCCGGTCTCAACCGGCACGGTTGATTTGTCAACGATCAATTTATAGGTGTCCATACTGCGCGCTATTTCACAGGCGACCGTTTCAATGAACGACAAATCAGCAGAACCATCGTCACGCGGCGGCGTGACGACCGCAATAAAGATAACTTCCGATTCTTTGACCGCGGTTTTTAAGTTAACTGAAAAAGATAACCGGCGGCGTTTAACATTATTCTTTACCAGCACATCCAGCCCGGGTTCATAGAGGGGCATTATGTTTTTTTTGAGCTGCTGGATTTTACGGACATCATTATCGACACAGACCACGCGATGGCCCAGCTCAGCCAAACACGCCCCCGTCACCAACCCGACATACCCGGTTCCTACAACACAAATTGTTCTCATTATTTCCCCTCGATAAATTCAGAGACAGCGTCCTGCCAAGAACGAAGCGGTTTAAAATTGTTAAGTTCCCAGACATAATTACGCAATCCGGAAAACAACGGGCGCGGAGCAGGCAGACGCAAATCCTTTAAAGACGCTTTTCGTATAACGGTATGCGGAACCCCTAACTGTACTGCTATGGCCTGCGCAATCTCGTAGCGTGAGGAAAAACCGGTATTCGTGAGATGGTATGTCCCGTACAACGGAGTGGTGATAAGATGTGCTATACCATCGGCAAGGTCAGTAACCAGCGTCGGGGCACTGTACATGTCGTCAACTGCTGTATAGGGGCTGCCCTCGTTTAGGGCAGAAACTATCTGACTGACAAAGTTTGCCCGGGTTCTTCCAAACAACCATGATGTGCGGACGATAAAATAGCGGCTCAGCAAAGACCTGACGAACTCTTCACCCTGTAATTTTGATTTGCCGTACACGCTGGCCGGAGCGGTTGCATCGAATTCCGTATATCCACCCTGAGGAGCGTTGTCGCCAGAAAAAACATAATCAGTTGATATGTGAACCATAACCGCATCAAAGCGCTGACAAGCAATGGCAATGTTTCTGGTTCCCAGGGCATTAATACGATATGCATATTCAGGATCTTTTTCGCAGGCGTCGACATTGGATTGCGCGGCGGTATGAATGACTACATCGGGATTGATTCTGGTTATAGCGTCATAGACAGTCTTCCAGTCGGACAGGTCCGCCTTGACGGTGGGATGAGTAGAACTCGAAGAATCCTTGCATAACCCGGTAATCTCGTGATTATCCTGCAGCGATTCAGCCAGCGCCGTACCCAATTGCCCAGTAATACCTGTAATGAGGATTTTCATATATAAATTAAACCCGGATGTAGAATCATACGTGGCTGAAAAAATTACCGCAAAGATAAGATTTGTAACACCACATTTGTAATAACTGAAACATCAAATCCACCCAGCCCCCTTTGCCAAAGGGGGAGCATACAACAATCCTCCCGATTTTTAAAGCGGAAGTATCAAGCAATCCCCTCAATGGCTAAATGGGGATTAAAAACTACCCCCTCCTTTGACAAAGGAGGGTGGGGGAGGATTTGTAAATATTTTTTACTGCTAAATCAGCTTTTCGTCTTGTATTGTTGGGCGTAGTACTTTTTGAAATCTTTGTTTTTTAGTTTCTTCCACCATGATTGGTTGGTGCAGTACCAATTGACGGTTTCCGTTAGGGCGGTAGTGAAGTCGGTGTCGGGGGCGTATTTAAGTTCTTTTTTAAGTTTAGAACAATCCAGCGAATAGCGGCGGTCGTGCCCGGGACGGTCAGGGACACGGACTATAAGCGATGACGGTTTGCCGAGTTGCTTAAGGATAAGATTGGTAAGGACCCGATTGGTTATCTCGTTACCGCCGCCGATGTTGTACACTTCCCCCTCACGACCACGCTGAAGGACGGCGTCTATGGCACGACAATTGTCAACAACATACAACCAGTCACGGACATTTTTCCCATCGCCGTACAGCGGAAGCGGTTTATCTTCCAGCGCATTGGTAATAAACAATGGAATGATTTTTTCCGGGTATTGAGCGGGGCCGAAATTATTGGATGAGCGGGTAATAATGGTCGGGACCTTGTAAGTAATGAAATATGAACGAACCAGAAGGTCACCGCCTGCTTTTGACGATGAATACGGGCTGTTCGGCGACAAGTGGCTTTTCTCGGTAAACGACCCTTTGGCGATACTGCCGTACACTTCGTCAGTGGAGATTTGAATGTATCTCTTTATTTTGTATTTTTTCGCGGCTTCAAGAAGCGTAAAGGTTCCCCGCACATCGGTCTCTATAAAGGACTCGGGGGTAAGAATTGAGCGGTCCACATGTGTTTCGGCGGCAAAATTGACCACTGCGTCGACTTGAGCGGTGAGACGGTTGACAACTTTCGCGTCGCAGATATCGCCTTTTACAAACTTGTAGCGCGGATTGTTTTCACAATCCCGTAAATTCTCGAGGTTTCCCGCATAGGTAAGTTTATCAAGATTGATAACCCAGCAGGAAGGATGCTCTTTTAGCATGTACCGAATAAAATTTGAACCAATAAAACCTGCGCCGCCGGTAACGAGTAGTTTCATACATTCCTTACGAACTGAGATTTTGATTAAAAAATTAAAAGCTTGTTATGCTATTTCTACGGCCGACGAATCGCCTAACATCATCCGGTAAGCGGCGGGTTTTTTATCGGTTTTGCTAATCTTTACATTTTGCCCGATAAGTGAATCCTCAAGCCGTTTGATGTCTTTTATGCTGGAATTCTCAAGAATAATGGAATGCTCTATTTCGCAGTTTTCAATATGGCAACCATAATAAATTGAGGTAAATGGACCAACATACGAGTTTACAATACGGGTGTTTTCGCCGATAATTGCCGGACCGCGGATAGAACTGTTGATTACCTGCGCATTGCGTTCAAGCACTACTTTTCCCTCGATGCGCGAAGCGCTGTCAACGGTACCGGCATTCTCCGGCAATTTTGTTTCCAGTATCAACCGGTTGGCTTCAAGCATATCCTCAAGCTTCCCGGTATCTTTCCACCAACCGCTGACGATGTGGGGGTGAACCGTGTAGCCCTTGTCTATGAGATACTGAATAGCGTCGGTAATTTCAAGCTCGCCGCGCGCTGAAGGTTTAATGGCATTAACCGCCTTAAATATATTCTTATCGAACAGATACACACCCACCAGAGCAAGATCTGAGCGCGGACTGACCGGCTTTTCTTCAAGGCGAACCACCGTGTTACCGTTTAACTCTGCAACGCCGAACTGCTGGGGATTGGGCACGCGGGACAACAATATCTGGGCATTGGGCCGATTCTTTTGAAATTCAGCGACCAAGTCCGTGAGCCCGTCTTTGAGAAGATTGTCGCCGAGATACATAACAAAATCATCGTCACCCATGAACGGTTGAGCGATTTTTACGGCATGTGCAAGGCCGAGAGGTGCTTCTTGTTCGATGTAGGTAATATTCAAATTCCATTTTTCACCATTGCCGACTGCGGCTTGTATCTCATTTTTGGTTTCGCCGACTATAATGCCCACTTCGCGTATGCCGGCCAGAGCAAGGGATTCCAAACCATAAAAGAGTATGGGCTTATTGGCAACCGGCACCAACTGCTTTGCTGAAGTGTGGGTGATAGGGCGCAGGCGCGTACCCTTGCCGCCGGACAGAACAAGCGCTTTCATTATTGCCTCGATTGTGCAACATCGCCTGCGGATGATTGGCGATAAAATGCGGACAGGGTCATGATGAAAAACACAAGAAAAAAAGCCGACACAGGGATTGCTTTGTTTTTTGAAGCAACCGGTTTTTTACTGACTACAGCGGGTATCTCGACTACACTCGGAGAATATCGATATTCAGTAATACTCGTTGAAATAATCGAAACCGGCTTTACCGTGCTTTTAACATATTCAACAAGAGCGTCCGACCCTGTTTTTGCTTCTACTAACAACTGCTGATGCCGCGTCACGGTCAATGATGTTGCGATATTGACCAGTTCTGCCGCTTTCACCGGACTTGCAGCCGCAGCTGATATTTTTAGAAGCCCTGATTCGTCTGTGTACACCAGTAAATCTTCCAATGCCTCGGGGGTGTTCGGCGGCTCTGTTGATTTCATTTGCTGAACAATCGCAGCGCGTTGGGGATACGATTGCATAATGGCGTTAATAGTGCCAATACTTTCAAATGGTTTCGTCTGAGATCCACCTATGCGAACCAATGAATATGATTCATATGATTTTGGGAGTGTCTTGACATACCCAAATGCGATTAATGCGACAGCAATACTGGGAATAATAATAAATTTCCACTGCTTTTTGAAAACAGCCATAATGTCACTGAGTTTAATTTCCTGCTCTTCATAATCCATAATGAGCCCCCCGAATTTATAATTTTACAAAATATCGTATGGAATTTCAATATATTTGCAGTATTTTCTCAGCGCCACGGGTAAAACTCTTTGGCGTCGCGCGTCGGGTATCGTTTTTTATCTTTTGCCGAGCTCTTTAGTCCTATCTGGAAATTTATATCTTCCTGGCCATCAGGCCGGTGACGATAGGTGAGCTTGACCTCCCAGCAGTGCAGGTCGCGATATATCTTTAATTCGTGGTCGTTTGCGATCAGTGTATCGAAATTGTTGACGCTGGTCCAGTGCAGGGCATAATCGATTTTCCATTTTGTTGTCGGCCAGAAACCAACACCGGTCGTAAAATCAAGATTATTGGGATTGACTGATTGATAAAAAGCGCCGACATTTACATATCGCTTATCCAGTTGCCCAAAACGACTGTCCAGCTGGACAGAATTAATCTGATAGGGATAGATTGAATTTTCTTCGCGGCCGAAGACCGACACCGTCGGGCGCGGGGACCAATAAATCTCGTTGACCAGCGGGGTGAACGGGGTGCGCCAATCCTCGACAGTGGTAATGCGGTACAGATGGAGATTGTATCCTATGGAATCCTTTACGCGTAATTTTCCGAACGACATGGTGTTGACATAATTGAGCGCATTTGTCGCTTCCCCGTTGGGATCAATTACCAGAGAATTGGTTTGCGTCTGCCACACCCATGAATGGCTCAGGTCCCAGTCCATCCACCGCAAAAGCCGCAAACGGATATTGTTATTGGTGTAATAGGAAGTAAGAAACTGGTCCGACAAGGCGCCACCCGGTTCACGGTTCACCCAGTTTACCCGTACACCCACCTGCGGCTTGTAGGTCACCTGGCGCGATAGCCGGATATCGCGGGTAACATTGAGATCGGTATTCCCGTTCATCGTATATACGCCGCTGGCCCGCGTGTACTGGTTTTGAACAAAAGCCGAGAAACTGGTATAAAACGGCATGTTCCATTTTTGAGGATACAGCGTATACGCCAGGCTGGGAAGCGTGACCACATCAGAAACAAACATGCCGCTTATGGGGTCATAGACATCGTAACTTTCCACAACGACACGTAGATTGCTTATTTTCCCTTGACGAGTAAGAGCCCCGAATGAATGGACCCTCATATCAATGCGGTTGTTTTCAATATATTGGCTGTCGTTGTAGCTGTTGTTGGTGACATAATCCATTTCCCCCTGCGCCAACCATTGGGGATTGAGTTTTTGCCAGTACTCCGACCTGAGTGTCAAACTTTCGCGCATATCTCTTTTATCATCAAGATGGTACGCGTACACCGTTCCGCGCAGGGTTGCCGTGCTGTAGGTGAGTTCTCCGCCCTCGCCCCATCCTCGCTTGCCCAAATCGTCAAGATAGAGTTTCCCGTATAATTGGTCGCTGAAAGGATAGCCGTAAATCGTTTTCAGCGTGAGCCCATCCTGATTGTTATACCCCGGTGAAATTTCAAGATTAGCGCGGTGAGAACCCAACGCCGTTGAAAAAATGGGCAGATAAAAGACCGGCACCTTTTTTAGATAAAAAACAGGATGATAGAGGGTGATGCGTTTATTGAGTGTTATTTTAGCGCGGCGGGCGCGGATAAGATAATGCGGTCGGGCGAGGTCGCAGGTGGTAACCGCGATGCGTCCGGTTTCGTAGGTGGTGCTCCCCTTGCGGACTATTTGTTCCGTTGAAAAATATTGGGGATCAGCGCGACCGGATGCGTTGGTGATAATGGCAGAATCCGCCTGATAATCATAGGCCAATTTGTCGGCATAGAGTACATTTTTGTTTTCAAGGAATACGACTTTGTCTTCCGCCACCAGATATTTTTTTTCTACCCATATCCTGACCTGCTCGCCTTTAAGAACTTTGTCTTCCCATGAAATGGTCACGCTGCCCGTAGCTACCATATAGTGGGCAACTTCGTCGTATTCAAGATAATTGGCGTTAATTTCTATATCGGCAGCGTTACCAATGGCAACAAAAAGGCAGACAAACAGCATTGAGGATGCTATTGAGCCAAAAAATGAAGATGTGTTTTTTATGAAAGTAATAACATGCTCACTTTGCAAGAAGTGCCGCGCCCACCACGCCCAGTTTCTGCGTATACCGCGAGATGACAATCTTACATTCCCTTGATGATGTAGAGAACGCACGTATTTTCACCATGCGCTTGACCGGATCAAGCAGTAACTTCCCGGCTTTGCTGACCCCGCCCGCAAGAACTACCATGTCGGGATTATAGAAATTAATGACACTCGCCAGCACGACGCCAAGTTTTTCCCCTGCATCAACCCATATGCGCTTTGCTAAGGGGTCACCCATGAGCGCCGCCTGAGACAAGATCGCAGGAGTAATGGCGTCCAAGTTATTATTTACCAACTTGGAGATGATTTTACTACCTTCGACCTCAACCAGCCCTTTTGCAAAACGGCTCAGATAGGGGGCTCCGATATAGCGCTCAATGCACCCGCTGCTGCCGCAATTGCATTTTGGCCCGTCGTGATCAAAGGACATATGCCCAATTTCGCCGGCAGTACCGCTGCTGCCCCGATACAGTTTTCCCTGACAGACTATACCGCCGCCAACGCCGGTACCCAGCGTCACACAGATAAGATTGCGCGCTTTGCCCTGCGCATCCAGCCACACCGCGCCCAGCGCAGCAACATTCGCGTCGTTGTCCACTACTATATCACCCGGCAAATGTCCCGCAAGCATTTTCCTTAAAGGCACTTTTTTCCAATTGCCCAGATTGGGAGAAAACCGTACTATCCCTTTTTTTTGATCAATATCACCGGCAACACCGACACCGGTGCCAACCACTTGTGAGAAATTACGCATTGCCCGGGACCGTCTGATAATTTCAGCTATGACGGTTTTCGGCACGGAAGCACCATTGTTGGCAATACCGGTCTCTTCTATGATACTGCCCGTTTGGTCAACAATCGCAATCTTAATTTCCGTTCCGCCTAAATCAACGCCCAAATACATTTTGTTCACAAGGTACCCCTCTGGTATTATTTTATTTTTGTTAGTGCTTCCCCTGCCAGATACAACGAACCAACTATTGCCGTAACGGGATTACTTTTTGTCAGTTCAATTGCCACCGACGATGAAGGCGCCGTTATTATTTTTTTGATGCACCGATATTTCGTAAAAAGCCCTGCCAAGTCCCCGGCAGGCACCGCGCGCGGAGAGGGCACCGTCACCACAACAACTTCGCTCATCAGCGGCGCCAGTAAACGGATTACGGCACGATAATCTTTGTCTTTAAGAATCCCGAATATAAATGGCTGACGGCTCCGGCCCCACGGACTTTTGCGCCATGCGTTCACAAAAGCAGTCACTGCCTGGGGGTTATGAGCGCCGTCAATAACCACTATTCGTTCACTACCACCACGGCGTATGCGGCGAACATCAAAACGACCCGGCCACTGCGTGATGGAAAGTCCTTTTTTAATGTCCCCCGAAGTAATATCCCACCCTGCTGACTGCAGGACGCCGGTTGCGGCGATTGCCATAGCCGCATTGCCGGCTTGATGGACGCCTAACAAGGGAACAGTACAAACCATTGAATCTGCAGTCACCGTCGAACCCGGCGCCGTGATTGCGCGATACGAAACCTGCTGCCGGCCTTTTGCCCAATCCGTTGTGACCGTGGTCCCCGTAAAATCAACGCCCAGACGGTACACGGGCGATTTTTTTTGTTCCGCGATACTCTGTATCACGCGGTATGCGATACTGCTGGTTACGCCGGTTACGAGCGCGGAACCTTTTTTTATTATACCTGCTTTTTCGCGCGCTATGTCAGCAATGCGTTTGCCCAGAACTTGCTGATGATCGCGCCCTATTTGCGTTATAACACATACTGCTGGATTAGCAATAACATTCGTCGCGTCAAAGCGCCCGCCAAGCCCCGTTTCAATGACCACAGCATCGCAATCGTTATGACCAAAATATATGAATGCAATACCGGTCACAAACTCGAAAAAAGTCAAAGCACATTGATGAGCTACCCGTTCATAACGGACAATCAATTTGTCTAAGGCATTTTTGCTGATAGGCGCTGCGTTAAGACAGATGCGGTCACACACGCTAAACAAATGCGGGGATGTGTACAATCCCGTTGTGTATCCCGCCGCTGTCAAAATAGACGCAATCATTGCAGCTGTCGATCCCTTGCCGTTTGTTCCCGCCACATGAATAACAGGATAGCGTTTTTCGGGGTTCTTTGCCAGAGCCAGAAATTTCCTGATTCTGCCCAACCCCAGTTTCAAATGAGTATATTCCTGCTGCTGCCAATGATCCAATGAAATCATCTTGTTTTACTTGAAATTAAAAAATGCCATTATGCGGGTCAGTAATGCTTTAATATCTTTGCGCTCAACGATAATATCCACCATGCCATGCTGGAGCAAAAACTCAGAAAGCTGGAACCCTTCGGGCAGTTGTTGACGGATGGTCTGCTCTATCACCCGGGGGCCAGCAAAACCGATAAGGGCCTTTGGTTCCGAGATATTAATGTCGCCCAACATCGAAAATGACGCTGCAACGCCGCCGGTCGTCGGGTCCGTAAGAATTGAAATATAGGGAAGCCCTTTCTCTGCCAGCACAGCAAGCGCAGCACTGGTCTTGCCCATTTGCATCAAAGACAATATTCCCTCCTGCATCCGCGCGCCGCCGGAAGCGGAAACAATGATAACAGGAACTTTCTTTGAAATAGCTTTCTCAATGGCACGGACAATCTTTTCCCCGACAACCGAACCCATACTCCCGCCCATGTACTCAAAGTTCATAACCGCAAGCACAACCGGATATCCGCCAATCTTGGCTTCCCCAGTCATCACCGCCTCGTTAACTTTGGCAGCAGAGATTTTTTTTCCGTAATCGGGAAACAGCAACGGATCCTTCGGCTTCAAGCCGGCATCGTATTCCTTAAACGAATGTTTGTCAGAAAGCTGTTCGATGCGCTCCGTGGGGTTAAGACGAAAATAATAACCGCATTTCGGACATACCCGACAATTTTCTTTCAGAGTTTTTTCATAAATAATGTGTTCGCATTTCTTGCATTTAGCCCATAAACCATGCGGTATTTCTTTTTTATTTTCCGTCGATGTAGAACTGTGTTTTACCACTGTTTCCCCCCGTAACCCTGTTTTTAACGCGCGTCCAGAGCACGCCGTAATGATGTAATAAACGCCGCTACTCTGGCGGTCCGCTGTTTGCCGCTACTGTGAGCAATAATATCTATTAACGCCGACCCGACTATAACGCCGTCGCACTGTTCTTTTACGCTGGCAACATGCTCCGGCTTTGAAATACCAAAACCAACAAACCGGGGATGAACAATATTTTTGCTCGTCGCCTGTAAAAACGCGTTGAGACCCGAAGGAATTTGCTTGCGGCCGCCGGTGACGCCCGTGAGCGAAACTACATATACAAAACTGTCTGAAGAACGGTCAATATAACGCATGCGCTGAGCCGGCGTTGTCGGCGCCACCAGATACACAACCGATAACCCCTCGCGGTTGCACGCACGGCGGAACGCGCCGCTTTCATCAGGGATACTATCCGGGACGATAAAACCGTCAACACCCGCCGCAGCGGCAGCCCGCGCCGCTTTTTCAATACCAAAATGATATACGGGGTTCATGTAGGTCATGAGAATGATGGGAACATTTGTTTTTGTGCGGATATGCCTGACAGCTTTGAATATATCAGATAATCCGACGCCTTTTTTTACCGCACGCTCCGAAGCGTTCTGGATAGTTGGTCCATCGGCAACGGGGTCGGAAAACGGTACGCCTATCTCAATAATATCCACGCCGTTTCCGGCAAGCTCCACCGCAACCTGTTCGGTATAGCGCATATCAGGAAATCCACCGGTCACATACGCAACCAATGCTTTTGACCGATGCTGTTTAAGCGCGCTCAATATCCGGCGCAGACGATATTGTTTCGCCATCATGTTCCTCGTACCGACGATTTTACTAACTTGCGTACTTCGTCCACATCTTTGTCGCCCCTGCCGGAAAGACAGACCACAATAACTTTGTCTTTGGCGAGTTTCGGGGCCAGTTTCGGCAGATACGCCAGAGCGTGCGATGATTCAAGAGCTGGAATGATTCCCTCTTCTTTAGACAATACCGTAAACGCTTTGAGCGCTTCAGCGTCGGTTATAGGAAAATACTGCGCCCGGTTGGTACTCTTCAAAAAACTGTGTTCAGGACCGACGCCCGGATAATCCAGTCCGGCCGACAGCGAATTGGTCTCAGCAATCTGTCCGTTCTTGTCCTGCAGAATATATGTTTTCATCCCGTGCAATATGCCGACAGAACCTTTTGAGAGCGTCGCCGCGCCGGCGGCTTCAAGCCCGACAAGACGGACATTTTTATCGGCGATGAACGGGTGGAATATTCCCATCGAGTTACTGCCGCCGCCCACGCAGGCAAGGACATAATCCGGGAGTTTCCCTTCCGCCTTTTTAATCTGTTTTCTGGTTTCCTGACCGATGACCGATTGAAATTGCCGCACCATCAATGGATACGGATAGGGGCCCATGACGGATCCTATTACATAAAAAGTGTCGCTGATATTGGTTACCCAGTCGCGCAGGGCTTCATTTATGGCATCCTTGAGCGTTTTAGACCCTGTTTTGACGGGAATAACGCGCGCGCCCATCAATTCCATTCTAAACACATTTAACGCCTGGCGTTTAGTGTCGTCCTCACCCATGTACACATCGCACGACAGCCCCAGCAAAGCTGCAACGGTAGCAGTCGCCACCCCGTGCTGACCGGCGCCGGTTTCGGCGATAACACGCCGTTTTCCCAGTCGTTTAGCCAGAAGAACCTGCCCCAAGGCATTATTGATTTTATGTGAACCGGTGTGACACAGATCTTCGCGCTTTAAGTAAATTTTTGCACCGCCGTAGCGGTGAGTTAATTTTTCGGCATAGTACAGCAGCGTCGGTCTGCCGGCATACCGGAGATAATAATCGCGTAATTCATTGCGAAAAGAAGTGTCTTTCCACGCAGCGAAGAATTCTTTTTCTAATGCGTTTAGCGGAGCAATAAGCGTTTCCGGGATGAACCGTCCGCCGAATTGCCCAAAATAACCTTTCATAGGACCTCGTGAAAAAACATTATAATATTTCGCATCTCATTTTTTCCATCCCCGAATGATTTACCTGCTTGCCTGCTTGTCATCCCCGAATGCCTTGCTTGTTTGCTTGCGTGTCATCCCCGCATGACCTTATCGGGGATATGGTTCTAATTCATACCATCAATCATCATATCTCAAAACCATATTCCCGATAACACCCTCAGGATTGACAAACATTAGAATACCCTTGGGATTGACATGCATTATAACACCCTTAGGAATGCCAATCGGGGCAATGCCATCAGAAATGACAATTTAGACGACGCCTTCGGACATCAGGTCTTGCTCGTCGACGATGCCGATGGGTTTGCCCTGTTTATTGACGACCGGGATATTGTCGCATTTATGTTTCTTAAGAATTTTTGCCGCTTCGACAGCTAACAAATCATCGGTTATCGTCCGCGGGTTTTTTGTCATGACTGCGGTCATGGGGCGCCCGAGAAGTTGCGGGTCGTCCTGCAGTTTTCTGCGCAGGTCGCCGTCGGTAAAAAACCCGACTAGTTTTCCCGCCGTATTAACCACGCTGGTAGCGCCCAGCCGTGTTTTCGTCATAACGAGAAGCGCTTCGTTGACCGTCGCGGTATCGCTGACCATCGGATTATCTTTCCCATGGCGCATCAAAGAGCCAACGCGGAGCGTCAGCCGTTTACCCAATCCGCCTGACGGATGGAATTGAGCGAAATGCTCTTTTTTGAATCCTTTTTGCTCGGATGCGCACAGTGCCAGAGCATCACCCATGGCAAGCATGGCAGTAGTTGACGCCGTCGGAGCAAGGTTATACGGACATGCCTCTTTGTTAATGCGCGTATTGACCACGGCGTCGGCGTCGCACCAAACTCTTGCCGCAGGACGGCCGGTCATGACGATAACGCTTATTTCCATCCGTTTTATCATCGGAATGACTTTTTTAATCTCCGCCGTCTCGCCGGTATACGATAAGAGTATCACAACATCAGCGGGCATCAGCATTCCGATATCGCCGTGCAAAGATTCCGATGGATGCAAAAAAACCGCCGGTATCCCAACCGAAGACATCGTTGACGCAATCTTTCTGCCAACGATTCCCGATTTACCGAGACCCATAACCACCGTGCGTCCCCTGCAGGCGGCAATAAGCTCGACGCCTGTCACGAAACCGCGATCGAGGTGTTTAATCTGGTCATGCACCGCGGCTGCCTCTATCATAAGCGTTTTTTGCGCGCGAACAAGTATGGGACCGTTTGGTTTCATAGTGTCACCTTTGATTGTGTCGTCACCGTCATATACCCCGCGCTTTACGCATGAACTGATTCATACGGTCATAATCTTTTCTCCGGGGTATTCTTTCGACGCCTGAAGCAACATCCACCGCAAACGGCATGACTTTTTTAATGGCTTCGGCTACATTATCGGGCGTCAATCCCCCCGCAAGAAAAACCGGTTTTCCCAGTTCCTTAACCTTGAGCGCCATGTCCCAATCGAAGACCTCTCCGGTCCCCCCGGGCGTTTCGGCGACAAAACTATCCAACAGATAATACTGAACCGCATCGGCATAGCGTGATATTTTATCGATCATCTGATCGTTTTCCATCCGAAACGCCTTGATGACCGGAACACCTATTTTTTCGTGCAATTGACTGCAGTATTCGGGTGTCTCGTCGCCGTGCAGCTGGACCATTTTAAGATTACATTTCTTGACATACTTAGCGATAACGACAGGATCTTCATTAACAAAAATCCCCACCGGAGTTACAAACGGCGGTAATTTTTCGATAATCGTTTTTGCCAGTTTGTCCGAAATCTTACGGGCGCTGCCCGCGACAAAATTAAAACCGATATATTCCGCCCCTGCATTGGTTATCAACAATGCATCATCGTAATTAGTCACGCCGCACATCTTAACCTTCACCATATATGCCCCTTTTGACCGTCAGCTGTTAAGCGATCGCAATGTTATTGCCGGATTTGGTGAGCGCAGAAGGGTTTCCCCGACAAGAAATGCACTGACACCCAACCCTTTAAACCGTTCTATTTCTTGCTTTGTTTTGATACCGCTTTCCATGACCACCGCCGTTGACGCCGGTATCATCGGCAGTAACCGGGCGGTTGTTTCCAGATCAACAGTAAAACTGTTTAAGTCGCGGTTATTGATACCGACAATGGGCGCAGTGCACGAAATCGCCCGGGACAACTCGTCTTCATTATGGACTTCAACGAGACAATCAAGCTTCATCGTTGCGGCTATCTCGCAATATTCCTGCAATTCGGTTTTTTCTAATGCGGCGGCAATAAGCAGAATTGCATCCGCGCCGACGGCTGCTGATTCGTATATTTGGTACACATCAACAATAAAATCCTTACGTAATACCGGCACCGACGCGGCACGGCGGACAATTGCCAAATGAGCCAATGATCCATGGAAATAATGCTCCTCAGTCAACACCGAAATTGCGCACGCGCCGTTATCAGCATACCCCTTCGCCAAAAGCGCCGCATCAAAATAGGGTTGAAACTCCCCCGCTGAAGGACTCGCTTTCTTTATTTCAGCGATAATGTTAATCGTGCCCCTGTGCGAAACTGCCTGGCGAAAATTCCGATAATCAGTGCGCTGGGCGGCAATCTCTTGCACATGTCCGATGGGAACGCTTTTTTTAATACCTATCAATCCATCTTTTTTTTTGGCTATTATCTCGCACAATATGCTGTTCATCGGGATTATATATTGGTCAGCTCGACCAGCTGGTCAAGCTTCTTTTTGACGGCCCCGGAATCAAGTGCGGCTGCCGCCATGCTCACGCCCTCTTCAACGGACTCAGCCCGCGAACCGACATATAATCCGGCTGCTGCATTGAGCACAACGATGTCGCGCCGAGCGCTTTTCTCGCCGGCAATAATCGAGCGGATAATTGCCGCATTATCGCTGGCGGTCCCGCCTTTTATGTCGCTTATACGCGCCCGTTTTAATGCATATTTTTCAGGGGTAATGGTAAAGCGCGTTACCGCTCCGTTAGAAAGCTCGGCAACGGCAGTTTCACCGGAAATAGAAATCTCGTCCATACCGTCAGCACCATGCACGACCCAAGCTCTGCGAATGCCGAGCTTGTTAAGCACCTGCGCAAGCGGTTCCACAAGGTTGGTATCGTAAACACCCAGGACCTGACAATTGGCGTTTGCCGGATTGGTCAGTGGCCCGAGCAGATTAAAAATGGTCCGTATACCGATTTGACGCCGCGGCCCGGCAGCGTATTTCATGGAGCCGTGCAAGAGCGGTGCGAATAAAAAACCAATGCCGATCTTGGTCAAACATTCCTCAACTTTTTCGGGCGTCACGGAAACATTGACCCCCAGCGCCTCCAGAACATCCGCACTGCCGCAGGCACTTGAAACCGAGCGATTGCCGTGTTTGGCAACCGTCATCCCGCATGCCGCGGCAACCAGAGCGGTTGCCGTTGAAACATTAAAAGTATTGGTTCCGTCACCGCCGGTCCCGCAGGTGTCAAGTATCGTTTCCCGGTCAGCCGTGATATCTTCGCGGTCGATATCAAGCGTTGATTTTACCCGGATGGGCGTTGCAAAGGTGCGCATCACCCGCGCACACCCCGTTATTTCGTCGACGGTCTCGCCCTTCATGCGCAGGGCTGTTATAAAGGCCGCTATCTGCGATTCGGTCGCTTCGCCGGCCATGATTTCACTCATGACCGCGGTTGCCTCCGCCTCGGATAAGTGGTTCCCCGCAACGATTTGAGCTATAGATTCTTTTATCATAATGATATGTTTTTTTTCTTTGCCGGCAGTTGTGCCACAAAATTTTGCAAAAGTTTCTTGCCCGCAACGGTCAATATTGATTCAGGATGGAACTGGACGCCTTCAACAGCGTGAACCGCATGACGCAGCCCCATGATTTCGCCTTCCTTAGTCCATGCCGAAACGATAAGGTCGCGCGGTAATGACCTTTTCTCAACAATAAGCGAATGGTACCGGGTCGCATCAAATGGATTGGGCATCCCTTTGAATATTTTTAATCCGTCATGCAGTATCGGAGATGTTTTTCCGTGCATCAACCGTCCCGCACGAATTACTTTACCGCCAAAAACTTCGCCGATGCATTGGTGTCCCAGGCAAACCCCCAACAGGGGGATTTTTCCCGCAAAAAAACGAATTGCATCCATCGATACGCCGGCCTGACGCGGCGTACCCGGCCCCGGTGAAACGACTATCGCGTCCGGAGACAATTTCTCAATGTGCTCAACCGATATTTTGTCGTTGCGAAACACGCGAACAACCGGCTGCCACTCATAGAGATACTGCACCAGATTGTAAGTAAACGAATCGTAATTATCGATAACCAGAATCATAAGATTTCTCTGTCCGCTCCGTTAGAGGCCGTTTTCCGCGCGGTCTATGGCGGCAAAAAGCCCCGCAGCCTTATTGCGTGTTTCCTGATATTCAGTGAGCGGCACCGAATCAGCGACCACTCCCCCGCCCGCCTGAGCGTAGGCAATACCGTCTTTAAGAACTATCGTCCTGATGGTAATCGCCATGTCCATGTTCCCCGAAAATGAAAAATAACCAACAGCCCCGGCATAAATGCCGCGCGATACCGGCTCTAGTTCGTCAATAATCTCCATTGCCCTGATCTTCGGCGCTCCCGAAACGGTGCCAGCCGGGAAACAAGCGCGAAACAATTCAAAAGCGTCAACACCCGGATTTAATGTCCCGGTGACCGATGAAACAATATGCATAACATGGGAGTATTTCTCAATTATCATCAGTTCGGGAATCGCAATAGTCGTCGGTTTACAGACGCGCCCCAAATCGTTTCTGCCCAAATCAACAAGCATGATATGTTCCGCCCGCTCTTTAGGATCGGCTAATAGTTCCCGTGCAAGCGCTTCTTCAGTCGCGGCATCTTTTGAGCGGGGGCGCGTACCGGCGATGGGGCGGGTTTCCGCGTGTTCGCCCTCTTTGCGCACCAGCAGTTCCGGCGACGACCCGATAACGGAAAAATCGCCGGCAGTGATGTGGTACAGATACGGCGACGGATTTACCAGCCGCAACGCACGGTATATATCAAAAGAATCTGCACCGGTGCGGCGCGAAAAACGCTGGGACGGAACGACCTGAATGATATCGCCTGCCCTAATATATTTTTTTGCCTGTGAAACCGTTTCACAATACGCCCGGGGCGTCATGTTGGACTTCTGCGGTTGATGCGCGTGCTTTTTCACCGGCGCCAATTTTAACGGCAAACGGAGTTTAACGATTATTTTATCGATATCCTGCTCAGCCGCATCATAGAGTCCACGCAAATCGGACGAAGCACCAGTGTCTATGCACTTGAGAATCTTTACAGAGTGAGATAAATGGTCGAATATGACCAACTGGTCCGTGATAAAGAACAGCATGTCGGGTACGGTCAGTTTTTCAGGCGGCTTGTTCGGCAGTTGCTCGATACACCGCACAACATCGTATGTCGCATAGCCGACCGCGCCACCCCAAAACCGGGGAAGTCCTTCGACAGATACAGGTTTAAAGTTCTCCATCAGCTCTTTGAGCGACGCCAAAGGATCTTCAGTTGACTGCCACTGCGGGGCCTTGCCGGGCGCAGTCACTGAGAACTGTTTTCCCTTGCTGATGAATATTCGTTTAGGCGCCCATGAAATAAACGAGTACCGCGCCCACCGTTCACCCCCCTCGACGCTCTCGAGCAGATAGGAATACGGCTCGCCGGCGGCAAGCTTCAAGAAAGTCGATACAGGTGTTTCCGTATCAGCCACGATCTCTTTGTACACCGGAATAAGATTTCCGGCGGCAGCCAACTTTTTGACTGCAGGAAATGAAGGAAATAAGTGAACCATTATTTATATACTTTTTTCGGGTCGAAAACTTTTTTTCCTACCACGCTTACTACTCCTTCAAATGAAACTTTCCGATAAAAACAGCTGCGAAATCCCGTATGGCAGGCGGCTTTGCCGATTTGCTCGACTTTTATGAGCAAACAATCGCCATCGCAATCGTAGAACAGCGCCTTGACTTTCTGAACATTGCCGGACTGTTCCCCCTTGACCCAATACTGCTGGCGAGAACGGCTCCAGAAAGTGGCTTTTTTTGTTTTCAGTGTTCGTTTTACGGCTTCCTGGTTCATGTAGGCAACCATGAGGATGACGCCGTCTTTCCAGTCCTGAACAACCGTGCAAATAAGTCCGTTGTCGTCGAATTTAAGATCGTTAATGAATTTCACGATACGCTCCTTGCGGGGATGTTATTTTTGTTGAGATAATTCTTAACTGAACGAATCGTCAGTTCCCGGTAATGGAACAATGAAGCAGCCAGCACGGCAGACGCGCCGGCACGGCAGGCATCGGCAAAATGTTCAAGGTTCCCGGCGCCACCCGATGCTATAACCGGGATCGTGACTGCCGCACTAACCGCGGCGGTTAAAAGAGTGTCATAACCGTTTTTGGTACCGTCGGCATCCATGCTGGTAAGCAGTATTTCACCGGCGCCCTGTTTTTCCACGGTGCGGGCCCAGTCAACTGCGTCAAGCGCGGTTTCTTTTCTGCCGCCGTGAGTGTATACTTTCCAGCGCGGTTTCGCGGAAGAAAAATCCGACGCCCGTTTTGCATCTATAGCTACCACAATGCACTGATTGCCGAAGTGCTTACTGGAGAGCCTTATCAATCGGAGATTCAGTATCGCCGCTGTGTTTAATGATACTTTGTCGGCACCGGCATTGAGCAGAGCGCGAATATCTTCAATAGTTCTGACGCCGCCACCGACAGTCAGCGGAATGAACACCTGTTCAGCTGTCCTCCGGACGACATCAAGAGTAATCTCACGATTTTCAGAGGAAGCTGTAATGTCCAAAAAAATCAGCTCGTCGGCACCTTCGGTGTTGTACCGTTTGGCTACTGCGACCGGATCGCCCGCATCGCGCAAATTAAGGAACTTAGTCCCCTTAACTACCCGCCCGGCATGAACATCAAGACAAGGAATAACCCGCACTGCCAGCATAGCGCCTCAATTGAAATGATATTTTTACAATACACAAAACACCCTTCGGAGGAAAATCAAATCCCCCTCAATCCCCCTTTTTCAAAGGGGGAAGGTGTTTTGCTCCCCATCGTTTATGGGGAAATAACCACTTTACTCCCCACTTGTTGTAGGGTCGATTCTATTTCTTCTCCATTTATTGCGATGTTGATTCTATTCCGTCCCCATTTATGGCGGGGTTGATTCTATTTTCTCTCCCCCTTTGCAAAGGGGGATTAAGGGGGATTTGCCGTGCCTTTATTGCGCTGACTTTATGGCTTCATCGAGTTTGATTGATTCTGTATACAGGGCTTTGCCTATTATGGCGCCGCTTATGCCTGCCGGCTCCAGTGCTTTGAGCGCAACAATATCTTCAAGGGTTGTCACTCCGCCGGAAGCAAGTATGGGAACGCCACTCTCCTCAGCCATGGTTTTAAGCGCTGAAAGATTTGGACCGGCCATCATGCCGTCTTTGTTAATGTCGGTAAACAGTATCTGGGCAACCTTCATTGCCTTCATTTTCTGCGCCAATTCAACGGCGTCTACGGCAGTCGTATCCTTCCATCCGCCGATAGCGACTTTCCCGTCGCGCGCGTCAAGCGCTACAATGATTTTATCACCATACGCGTCGAGCGCCTGACGAAGAATAGCGGGATTGTAAACCACAACGGTACCGAGAATGATATAATTGACCCCAATATCAATGAGCGTTTCAACTGCTTTGATACTGCGAATACCGCCGCCTACCTCCATCGGGATATCAACGGCGGCGCGTATTTTCTTGATGATCTCAAGATTCCGGGGCATACCGCTAAAGGCGCCGTCAAGATCAACCACATGTAAGCGACGGGCGCCCTTCATTTGCCACAGTTTCGCCATGAAAACGGGGTCTTTTGAATAAATAGTTTCATCTTCTATCTTGCCCTGCTGAAGCATTACACAATTGCCGTCGCGAATATCAATAGCGGGAATAATTAACATGCAGTCACCTCAGTAAGAAAGTTTTTCAGCAGGCGCAATCCGGACGCGCTGCTCTTTTCAGGATGAAATTGACAACCCCACACTCTGCCGTGGGCGACGGCTGAACAGAACGGCTTTCCATAGTCAGTAGTCGCGGCAATCATGTTCTTTCGACGAGGAATGCCGTAATACGAATGAACGAAATAAAAATACGCGTTATCTTTTATACCGTTAAACATTGTTTTTTTGAGCGCCGCGTCAGTGCACGTAACCTGATTCCATCCCATGTGAGGAACTTTAAGCGCATGGTCGCGGAAAGAAAATTTTTCAACTTTACCCGGGACTATGCCCAACCCCTCGTAATTGCCGTCCTCTGTACTGGTTGAAAACAACAACTGAAAACCCAAACACAATCCGAGAAAGCAACGGTCTTTGCTGATTACCTCACGGATAGTGTCAATCAATTTTCGCTTTTTCAAATATCTGACAGCAGGTCCGAATGAACCCACGCCGGGGAATATGACTCCCTGAGCATCCAATATCTGGCGGGCATTGTCCGTGACAACGGCATCGCCCCCGACCCATTCAACGGCTTTTGCAACACTGCGCAGGTTGCCCATGCCATAATCGATTATCGCTATTGTTGGCTTTTTTTTCATGCGTGCTTTCACGGATAGATTTTAAAGACGGCCTTTGGTTGAAGGAATGCCCGTTTGTTTACGGTTAACGGACACGGCCTGCGCCAGTGCGCGACCGAAACCTTTAAAAAGCGATTCGGCGATATGATGATTGTTTTTCCCCTTTATCATACGCAGGTGCAGGGTCATGCGGGCGTTGACCGCCAGCGCCGAGAAAAATTCCTCGACAAGTCCAAAATCAAACCCCGACCGGCGAACCGCGAAGGGAACATCGTAGTTTAAAAACGGTCTGCCGGAAAGATCGAGCGCCACATATGCAAGAGCCTCGTCCATGGGCAAGAGGAAATTACCGTAGCGGAAGATACCCTTTTTGTCACCAACGGCGCGGTCCAACGCCTGACCCAATGCTATGCCCAGGTCTTCTACCAAATGATGGTCGTCAATATGCGTATCACCGGATGCCGTGATTGTCAATCCGAAAGCACCGTGGCTGGCGAACAGCGTAAGCATGTGATCCATGAACGGAATGGATGTCGCAATACTGACCTTCCCCGGGCGGTCAAGATCCAGGGAAATTGCGATTGAAGTTTCTTTGGTCGTGCGCTTGATAACTGCAGATCGTTTCTTCATAAATATTTAATGAGAGAGGTCGCTGACGGACGCATGGATTGTGTCTTCGCCAAAAAATTCAACCCGTTTAAGCGCTGCCTCGAGTTTGTCGATTAACACAAGATCGTCAATCGAAAACCCGCCGGGCAACACACCCTCGGTATCCTTCCCGGCAGTTTCATATACCACCGATAATATCATCTCAATGTCGCGATGAGTTAAGTCAATTTTCATAGAGGGTCAACTCCTTGCCCGCAGTGACGCGGCGTGATGGTGCAATCCTTCGGTTTCTGCCAAAACAACACCGCTCTTTGCGCTTGATGCAGCAGCGGCGGCGGAATACTTGATATAACTTGTTCTTTTTAAAAATGTAGCCACGGACAAGCCGCTCGAAAACCGTGCAGTCCCCCCGGTGGGCAATACATGCGACGGTCCGGCCAGATAATCCCCCAACGCGGTCGGCGTGGCATAGCCGGCAAAAATGGCGCCGGCGTGACGGATTCGGAGCACAATAGCGTCGGGGTCGACAGTCAGTATCTCGAGATGTTCAGGCGCAATAGCATTGACCATGTCTACGGCACGATTGACTGAACACTGGGTGACATGAATTTGCGAACTATAAGTTTTATCGACGCCCTTGCGAACCGCCGCGGCGACCTTCGCAGAATCGGTAAACACATACGCACGCGCCATCGGATCGTGTTCCGCCTGGGCCATGCTGTCGGCAATGATAAACGCGGGATCGGCGCCGGCATCGGCAATAATTGCCACTTCGCTGGGGCCGGCCAGAGAATCAATGCCGGTGGTCCCGTACACCTGCCGTTTTGCCTCGTTTACATACGCATTGCCCGGGCCGACTATCATATCAACCCGAGGAATTGAGTGCGTTCCCATAGCAAGAGCGGCGATTGCCTGTGCACCCCCAACGCGATACACTACTTCAACACCGCTGATATGCGCGGCGTACAAGACCGCCGGCGTTACATTTTTGGGCGGCGTAGCCATGACCACGCGCTTGACTCCCGCTATTCGGGCGCAGATTGCCGTCATAAGGACCGTTGAAGGATACGAATACCGCCCACCGGGAACATAGATGCCGATAGAATCAATCGGCGTCATTGTCTGACCAAGAACCACGCCCCGGCGCCGGACTTTCCATGTTTTCTGCAACCCGCGCAATTCCCGGCGATGAAAAAGAGAAATAGCGGCAGCGGCTTGATCGAGCGCCGTCCGAACCTTCGGTTCAAGAGCTTTGCCTGAGCTGGATATATCGCGGGAAGAGACCTGAATTTCAGCAGGTTTCAGCGTTCGCGCGTCAAACTGCCGCGTATAGGCAATAAGAGCTGCGTCGCCCCGCGATTTAACCGCCTGAATTATGCAACGAACAGACCCTGATATATCTGATTTCATGGTGCGCAATGGCATCCTCTCAACACGCCCTAAAGCACGGGGCTCCTAAATACACTAAAAGTATATAAAAAAAGAAGCAGATGGGCAAGAAAAACCCCTGCTTCTTTACTAGTACTATGTAGACAATTACTGGGCAACGCGGCGGATATCAGCTCCCAGGGTGCGCAGTTTCTTTTCCAAGTGTTCGTAGCCGCGGTCAAGATGATAGACACGGAGCACTTCGGTTCTTCCTTCAGCTATCAATCCAGCAATTACCAATGCGGCGCCAGCCCTCAAATCGGATGCCATGACCGGCGCGCCGGAAATATTTTTTACCCCGGTCACCTGCACTGTGTTGCCTTTGATGTGTATGTTCGCTCCCAGTCGCTGCAGTTCCGCCACATGAAGGAAACGGTTTTCAAAGACCGTTTCACGGATGGATGATTTGCCGTGAACTAAAGACATTAATGTCATCCACTGCGCCTGAACGTCAGTCGGGAACCCGGGAAAAACAGCGGTGGTTACGGTAACCGGTTTCAAGGGCTTTTTCCAGACAACGCGGATAGTATCATTTGTGCACTGAACACCGGCGCCCGCGCGTTTTAAATGGCTCAATACCGCGGCGACATGGCGTGGATTGGTATGCGTCACGGTCACATCTCCCCGGGTGGCAGCGGCAGCAATAACATAGGTTGCTGTTTCTATCCGGTCAGGGATGACGCTATGACGGAACCCCTGCAATTTTTTTACGCCGCGAACGGTTATTTTTTTTGAACCGGCACCCGTCACGGACGCGCCCATTTTATTAAGAACATCTGCCAAATCTACAATTTCCGGCTCCCGCGCAGCATTTTCGATAATCGTCGTTCCTTTTGCAAGAACGGCTGCCAATAAAACATTTTCCGTAGCGCCAACACTGGGGTAACGAAAATGAATGTGCGCTCCGGACAAACAAGGGGCAATCGTTTTTACATAACCGCATGTCAGAGTAATTTCCGCACCCATCTTAACGAAACTTTCAAGGTGAATATCAATTGGTCGCGCCCCAATCGCGCACCCGCCCGGCAAAGACACCGAGACCCGGCCCAGGCGCCCCAGCAACGGGCCCATGACCAGAGTGCTGGCCCGCATTTTACGAACAAGGTCATAGGGCGCAGTCGGTTTCAACCGTCCATGAGAACGCACCGTGACGGTCGAACCGCGCATAACGATTTTTTTGCCGATATAGGTAAGAAACCGGATCGTTGTGTCAATATCCGCCAAAGCGGGAACATTGTCGATTATGCATTCATCGTCAGTCAAAAGCGAAGCAATAAGGATGGGCAATGCCGCGTTTTTTGAACCCGACATCCGCACAGTGCCTGTTAGTTTTTTCCCGCCGCGAATAATTATCTTATCCATGATATTTCCTTTTTAGTGATGTATGCTTTGCACGATCAATATTCTATCAAGATGAGCGTAATCCTTAACCATTTTGACCACTGCGAATCCCGCAGCGGTAAATAGCGCAGCCGTTTGAGCTGATTTTTGGGCATTGAGCTCAACGACTATATACCCCCGCGGTTTGAGGTACTGTTTTCCCGCAAGCGCCAATTGACGGTAAAAGCGAAGTCCGTCAGCCCCTCCGTCGAGCGCTGACCGGGGTTCACACAACAGTTCCGGCTCCAATCCGCTTAGTTCGCTGGAAAGCACATACGGCGGATTAGACACAATGATATCGAATGCGCCGGTAAGTCCTTCGCGATCAAACGGCTCGAACATATCGCCGTGATGGAGCATGACCATACCGCTGACACCGTTAATAACGGCATTTTGACCCGCAATTGCAAGCGCGTCTTTGCTGATATCTGACGCATGGACGCGTGTTCCCGGCAAAAGTTTGGCAATGCTTACCGCAATACAGCCGGAACCCGTGCACACATCAGCTACCGTGGTTTTTTCGGCATTTTTTTTCGATAGTCCAGTCCCCGTTATCAGACGAACCACTTCTTCAACCAATAACTCTGTTTCGGGGCGCGGGATGAGGGTATGCTCATTGACGAAAAACCGCATCCCCATAAACTCGGTGTAGCCCAGAATATAGGCAACGGGCTCCCGCCGTGCCCGACGAACAATCATTTTTTTAAGCACAGAAAGACGGCCGGCAGGCACAATATCATCGCGATGCAATGCAAGGACACCGCGGCGGCAGTCCAAAACAGACGACAAAAGCACTTCAGCGTCACAGCGCGGATCGGGAACCTTATACCGGTCCAAATACTGCGCTGTCCATGCAAGAGTTTTTTCTATATTCCATGTTTCCATGATAGTAGTGCAATTTAAAGGCCGTTTGAAAAGATGACATCATACATCACCCTATCCCCTCTCGTTGTCATTCCCACCTTTTGTTGTCATTCCCGAGGGTTTAATCGGAAATATGGTGTTGGCTTTATTTGATATTAAACCATATCCCCGATACCACCATTCGGGGATGACAGTCATGAGATAAACCATCAGGATGACAGGATTTCTTTGTCATGCCTGCCTTCTGAATGAGAATCTGCGGGAGATATTTAAAAGAGCATTCAAGAACAGAGAACTATTGCCTGAAATTATTCTGAAGTTGTGGAAAGAAGACGAGTTTGTTCGTCGGTTATGAGTTTTTGCATCAGTTCGTCAAGGTCGCCTTCAAGGGCATCTTTAAGCCGATACATGCTGTAATCGATGCGATGGTCCGTAATGCGATTTTGAGGGAAATTATAGGTGCGGATTTTTTCTGAACGGTCGCCTGAACCGACTTGCTGACGGCGTTCCTTCATGATGGCGTCATCGTGATCCTGCTGTTTCTTTTCAAGCAAACGGGTCTGCAGTAAACGCATGGCAGTGGCGCGATTTTTTATCTGACTGCGTTCAACCTGACAGGCAACCACGAGATTGGTCGGCAGATGGGTTATCCTGATCGCCGAATCTGTTTTATTGATGTGCTGGCCGCCTGCGCCGGACGCGCGATAGGTATCTATACGCAAATCCTCGGGCCGTATCTCGATATCAACATCTTCCGCCTCAGGGAGCACGGCGACGGTGACCGCCGATGTATGAATACGCCCGGACGCTTCAGTTTCCGGGACACGCTGAACCCGATGAATGCCGCGCTCAAATTTCATCAACCGCCAAACATCAGAACCGGTCACCGAAAAAATAACTTCCTTAAAACCACCCAATCCCGTTTCATGAGAATCGATGATTTCGGCTTTCCATCCCCGAATTTCCGCATACCGCGTGTACATACGCAGAAGCTCCCCGGCAAACAAGGCAGCTTCGTCTCCGCCGGTCCCGGCTCGTATTTCGACAATAATATTTTTCCCGTCGTTGGGGTCCGGAGGCAGCAACATTACCTTCAGTTCGCGCTCGAGCGTCCCTTTTCTGACGGTGAGTTCCGCAAATTCAGCATCAGCGACCGCTTTCATCTCAGCGTCTTCTGAACTCTGCAGTTCCACTACGCCGCCAATATCCGCAAGAGTGGATATATATTCCTGCGATTTTTTCATCACCGGCACCAGACGCGAATGCTCACGCGAAAGTTTCCGGTACTCATCCATGCGGGCGATCAGAGAAGGATCACTCAAGAGAGTTTCCAGTTCTTTAAAACGCCGTGCGATACTGTCTATTTTATTTCTTATCATGTAAGATCACCTGCTGTCCTATCAACAACGCTAACTTATTATTGCCATGTTTCCCAGTGATACTGCAATAAAAAATGACAGGAGCATATCAAGCGATATGTTCCTGTCATCAAATATAATCGAGGACTACTTTTCTTTTTTATCTTCCTTTACTTTAACGGTTTTGGCGGCTTCCTTTTTCGTCTGCAGAATCGCCCGGCGCGGGGAAGTCGAAAGAATCTTACCCTTGGGTTTCTTAGTTATCGCCTTGACTTCCTTCTTTATGATAACTGTTTTTCCCTCAGTTTTTGCGAACCGTTTCTGGAAGCGTTCAACGCGACCGGCAGTATCGAGCAGTTTCTGTTTGCCGGTATAGAACGGATGGCAGTGGGAACAAATTTCAAGTCGAATCACGGGCTGTGTCGAGCGCGTTTTAAAAGCAAAACCACACGCACACTGCACATTTGATTCCACATATTCGGGATGTATTCCTTCTTTCATTGTTAGGTACTCCTTCTGTTGGTTTTATGATTGCGGATTACAACTGCCTCCGAATCACCGTCTTTTAGTATGCCAAAATATTCCTCAAAAGTCAACGATCCATACTCGATGTTTCCATCGATTTCAGAAAATCCTTGTTGGATTTTGTCGATGAAAGCTTGGAGCTCAACAGTTCCATTGCCTCGATCGGGTTGAGCGGCGTAATAACTTTACGCAGGATCCAGACCTTGTTGATCTCGTCCTCGTTCATGAGCAGTTCTTCCTTGCGGGTACCCGAGCGGGTAATGTCTGCCGCAGGGAATATGCGCCGGTCAGCCAGTTTTCTGTCGAGATACACTTCGGAATTGCCGGTTCCTTTGAATTCCTCAAATATCACATCATCCATCCGGCTGCCCGTCTCAACAAGGGCGGTGGCGATAATCGTAAGACTTCCCCCCTCTTCGATGTTGCGGGCGGCGCCAAAGAATCGTTTCGGCCGCTGAAGCGCGTTAGAATCAAGTCCGCCGGAAAGGACTCTGCCGCTTGAGGGTATCGCGGCATTGTACGCCCGGGCAAGGCGCGTGATTGAATCGAGCAAAATAACAACATCTTTACCGTGCTCAACCATGCGTTTAGCTTTTTCAATAACCATCTCAGACACTTGAATATGACGATCTGACGCTTCGTCAAAAGTGGACGAAATAACTTCCCCTTTAACCGAGCGCTGCATGTCGGTCACTTCTTCGGGCCGTTCATCTATCAACAACACCATAAGAACGATTTCCGGATGATTTGTCGTAATCGAGTTGGCGATTTTCTGCAAAAGCACCGTTTTACCGGTGCGCGGCGCCGCGTTGATAAGCATACGCTGACCTTTGCCAAGCGGAACCAGCAAGTCCAGGACACGGGTAGACAGCTCATCGCGTTTTGTTTCCAATTGTATCCGTTTGTTAGGATATAATGGCGTTAAGTTATCGAACAACGGACGTTCTCTGATATTTTCCAGATCCTGGCCATTGACTGATTTTACCTGGAGCAACGCAAAAAACCGTTCCTGGTCTTTCGGCGGGCGAACATATCCGGCAACCGTATCGCCTTTGCGCAAGGCAAATTTCTTTATTTGTGAAGGAGATATGTAAATATCGTCAGGGCCCGGGAGATAATTATAGTTAGGTGAGCGCAAAAAGCCAAAACCGTCCGGCAAAATCTCGAGAACACCTTCATCATACACCAAATTGTTCTCTTTGGTCTGGGCCTCAAGGATCTTGGCAATCATTTCCTGCTTGCGCAACCCCAAAGCCGCCTCAAGATTTAAGTCCTTTGCGATTTTGCTTAATTCCGCAATTGTCTTTTTAGACAATACGGTCACATCCATGGAATTCTCCACTAAAACCCTCCCGTAATTAACATACTATTGGCATTTCTTGTGTTCCGCCGCAACGGAACAGTGTTGGAATATGTTCATCTCTGCATTGTCTAATTTCATCGGAATTTCCTGCATAAGGATAGTGCCTTAGGTAACCGTGTGATCAAGTTGGCATTGTAAAATGGGGGCGGTGATTAAAAACATCATTAGCAATTAACAGAGAATCAGCCATGGTTTGATTTGATTTAAGGAATGCCGATGCAGTTAACAATGTGAAGTACAATGATAGTATACTTATTTTCCCGCTCTTGTCAAGCGTTCAAAAAGTTCTCGCGCCTGAAGAGCGGTCGATGGCCGAAAACCGTCGTTGGCAATGACAAAATCCGCCAGTGCTTTTTTTCGAGACAACGGCATCTGCGCTTTAATCCGCAGCGCCGCATCTGCCGTTCCCAGTGAGTCGCGCGCAATCAACCGCCGGCGCTGAACAACAGCCGGAACCCACACAACCACAACCGCATCAAAGAGTTTGAGCAGCCCCGCTTCATACAACAGGGGAACTTCCACTGCTATCATAGGCGCATGTGATTGCTTCTTAAGGCGGCCAATCGCTCGGATCAAAGCGGCAACAATGGCTGGATGCGTAATGGTATCAAGCTTCCTGCGCAATCGGGGCTGAGCGAAAATGAGCAACGCAAGCTTCCGGCGATCGATAACTCCCGCCTGCGTCAGAATATTTTTTCCGAAAGCCCGCGCGACGCTTTTAGCGGCAACCGTGCCCGGACTGACAACCTCACGGGCAATACGGTCAACATCAATCGTTACTGCACCGCAACGGCGCAACGATCTCAAAACGGTTGATTTACCGCTGGCGATTCCTCCGGTAAGCCCGAGGATAATTGGATATTTCTTCATGTTAACAGGTCAAAAAAAGTTTCTTTTACGGGCTCGGCATTTTTTGGCAGCATCTCCTGAGCCAGTGCCTTAAATTCATAGCGGGAAAGAAATTCTCCCAATACGCGTCTGTCGGGAACGCTCACGGTGCAGTCACGCCATGTTTTGTCCAGCGGTACCGTATCGCACAAAGTCACCAGGCGTTTACTTTGCAGCAACAGATCCCGGTTATTCTCAACTATACTTTTTAGTTTCCCTTCGATACTGGCGGATGATTTCAAAATAGTATCGATAGACCCATAGGTTTGCATGAGCTTTAGCGCCGTTTTCTCGCCGACACCCGGCAACCCCGGAATATTATCCGAAGCGTCACCCATAAGACCGAAATAATCAACCAGATCCGTAACAGCCAGCCCATACTTCTCCCGCACGGCCGCAGGGGTATAAAATATATCCTTTGATTCGTTGTATACGGTTATATGGTCGCCGACAAGCTGCAGTGCGTCTTTATCGCCGGTGACAATCACTGTTTCAACGCCGTCGCGGGCTGACTGACGCGCGAGCGTTGCAATGATATCGTCCGCCTCATACCCTGGTTTTTCAATGGTTGTCAAAGATAACGCAGCCGCGGCGGCGCGGGCAATCGGCATTTGAACTTTCAAATCATCATCCATTTCTTTGCGATGAGATTTATAGGCGGGAAAATCAGCGTGACGGAAAGTTGCCGATGGATGATCAAAACAAACTGCACAATAATCGGGGGAGTGGACGCTCAGAAGTTTAGATAAAAAACGGATGAACCCGTAAACGGCATTAACAGGTACGCCCTGAGAAGTCGACAAAGACGGAATCCCGTGATACGACCGGTGCACATAGGCATTGCCATCTACAATAAAAAATTTAGCTGAGGGATTCAAGGTAGTGTTGTGCGGCAACTGCGGCGGTGGCGCCGTCTCCGGCAGCAGTGACAACTTGGCGCAAAAGTTTAACACGAATGTCACCGCAGGCAAAGATGCCGGGGATGGCGGTGGCCATGGCATCATCGGTAACAATATATCCCTGCTTATCGCAGGCAACCAAGCCGCTGAGAAATGCAGTATTCGGCACCAGTCCTATAAAAACAAATATGCCGGAAACAGGCAATTCGCTGACGGCATCCGTGCGTACATTTTTAAGTGCCACTGCAGTAGCCTGATCGTTGCCGCGCACCGCAGTTACAACCGAATCCCAAATGAATTTAATTTTGGGATTAGCAAATGCTTTGTCTTGAAGTATCTTTGCCGCCCGCAACGAATCTCTGCGGTGTATTACTGTAACAGACTTTACAAAGCGCGTAAGAAATATCGCTTCCTGAATAGCGGAATCACCGCCGCCGACAAGCGCCACTTCTTTATCGCGAAAAAATGGCCCGTCGCAAGTGGCGCAATACGACACCCCTTTGCCGGTCAGATCAAGCTCGCCGGGGACATCCATCTTTTTATGCGTAGCGCCGGCGGCAATAATGACCGTTTTCGTGTGATAGGTATTGGCCGGAGTGCTCACCGTAAACCCGTCGGGCTGGCGTTCAATTGATGTGGCCTCTTCAAGCACCACTGCAAGATTAAACCGGCGCGCCTGTTTCTCCATGTTGGCGGCCAAATCATAGCCGCTGGAACCTTCAGGAAACCCGGGATAATTATCTATCCAGTCGGTTATTACGGATTGACCGCCACAGCCCACCGAGTCAAGCAGGATGGTATCAAGTTTTGCCCGCGAGGCATATAAACCGGCGGTCATTCCTGACGGCCCTGCTCCAATGATTATGGTGTCGTGTTGATGCATGTTAAATGAAGGGGTCTATAAGTTTTTTGAGATCGGCCTTTGACTTAACACCGCTTATCCGCTGAACCACTTTTTTATCTTTAAATATCATGATGGTTGGGATAGAAGTAATCTGGTAGCGGCTGGCTACTGTAAGATTCTCGTCAGTATTGATTTTTCCCACTTTGAGCCGTTTGTCGTATTCCTGTGCAAGTTCAGTAATAACCGGACTAATCATTTTACAGGGGCCGCACCAAGGTGCCCAAAAATCAACCAGCACGGGAAGAGATGAATTAAGCACTTCTGCATCAAATGTCTGTTCCGTTATAACCATTTCTGACATAACTGCCTCCTATGATACAGCATACTGCGACACTGTAATTATTCTATGCGTTATACAAAATAGTATTCAAAATATTCCGATAAATACTATATTTCAGAAGTTTAAGCAACCACATCGGGAACGGCACGTATTAAACGATTGTTTTTCCCGTTTCAATATCAAACAGATGGGACTTGGCAAGATTAACGACTATCTCAATTAATTGATTGGGCTTAGCCTGATTGTGTGAATCAACCTTGGCTACGATTGTATTTTTACCGGTTCCGAGATGCAAAAATATTTCACTGCCGAGCGGTTCAACCACTTCAACCGTGGCGCTGAACATATTGCCGTCTTTGGCACCTATATTATAGAATAGCTTATCGTAAATATCTTCCGCTCTGATACCCAGTGACATCTTTCGACCGATATAGGGGGCCACTGCCGCTTTAAATTGTTTCGGCAGTTTCAACTGAAACATCCCCTCATCGAGAAAAATATCCTCGCCGGTTTTCTGAATATCTACTTCAACAAAATTCATGGGCGGGCTGCCGATAAAACCCGCCACAAATTTATTAATCGGATTATCATACAAGCTAAGGGGACCGTCAATTTGCTGAATGATGCCGTCTTTCATGACGCAAATCCGGTCTCCCATGGTCATTGCTTCGGTTTGATCATGCGTAACATAAATCATGGTGCTCTGGAGCCGGTCGTGCAATTTCTTGAGTTCCGCACGCATCTGAACACGCAGTTTAGCGTCAAGATTGGAAAGGGGTTCATCGAAAAGAAATACTTTTGGTTTTCTGACAATGGCACGCCCCAAAGCAACCCGCTGCCGCTGCCCGCCGGATAACTGTTTCGGCCTGCGTTCAAGGAGGTGGTCAATACCCAGAATATCAGCCGCTTCTTTGACTCGTTGTTCAATTTCACTGCGGGGATACCCGCGCAACTTGAGCCCGAAAGCCATGTTGTCATAGACGGTCATATGCGGATATAATGCATAACTCTGGAACACCATGGCGATGTCCCGGTCTTTGGGGGCGACATCGTTGACCAGATGATCGCCGATATAAATATCGCCGCTGGTTACTTCCTCAAGCCCTGCCACCATCCGCAAAGTAGTGGTTTTCCCGCAGCCGCTGGGGCCAACAAGGATACAAAATTCCCGATCAGGAATCTCAAGATTGAAATCCTTGACAATTTCATGTTCGCCATATTTTTTCCATACTTTACTTAACACAACCCGCGCCATGAAACCCCTCCTTGTATCAATCCTAAAAAATGATTATATACTTTTGAGCCAATCAAGTCAAACGCTGAAATTCATGGATACCGTTCCTACCGTTTTGCTTCACCCAATACATCGCCTTATCGGCAGCCGCAATAAGAACTTCCGATGATTCTCCGTCGCCGGGGAAATGACTGATACCTATGCTGACCGTTACCTGAAGCTCCGTTAGATCGTTGCCTAAGTTTTTAAGAGCAAGCACCCGCTGAATTTCTTGGGCGACACGCACAGCCTCTGATCGGCTGGCGCCGGGAATCATCACAACGAACTCTTCGCCGCCATATCGGCAAATCAAGCCGCCCGGGGGCGTACAATTAACGAAAATACGGGCAAGGATGCACAAAACTCTGTCGCCAACAAGATGTCCGTAAGAATCGTTGACTTGTTTAAAATAATCTATGTCTATCATGCATAACGAGAACTCCGATGCATAGCGCGCGCTGCGCTGCAGTTCTGTTGAGAGACGTTCCAAAAAGTAACGACGCAAGAAAAGCCCGGTTAATCCGTCAGTCCGGGACCGTTCCTGAACTTCCCAAAACAGCTGCATCCGTTTGAGTCCTAATGCTACCTGCGGAACAAATATTGTTCCCTCTTCAACATACCGCGGTGCGACTTCAGGGGTGGTCGTCAAAAGAATTGCCGCAAGCGGAGATTGTTCGAACCGGACCGGCCAAAAAACTACGGCTTTCTCCCGCAGCCAGAGAGGGCCGTCAAGAATATGAAATCTGCGTTCTCGGCTGAGATCATATTTCTTTTTCATGAATTCAGTCCAAACCGATTTTTCATCCCGAGGGAAACAATAGACGCAACTCCATCCTTGATTTACCCATAGCAGCACTGCAATGCCGCTAACCCCTGAGCGTTTAAGAAATGCTTTGGCAATGTGCTCGAATACATCAGTCATGTCCGTATGCTCAACTAAATCTCTGCCCAGAATGTAGAGCTGATTCATGTTTTCTATCTCTTGGCGGAGCGATTCGCGGTGATGTGAATATTCTTCCACATACTCTGTTAATTCCTTCAAGCGATCGTTGTGACGGGTAGAGCTCTGCAGTGCTATTGCCTGCGCCATACGATTCTGCCGGGAAAAATAGTAGGGGACCGGCATCAGTCCGAGCAAAACAACGCTCAGAGACCACTGCGGAAAGTGCCAATCCTGGAGCCCGGACACCATCAAAAGTCCGATACCCACAAAGCCAGTAACAATGACAGAAGCATTGAACCATTGGCCGAACCAAAGCCCGATAAGAATAAGAATGTAGAGAGAGATCTGACGAATTTCTGTTGAACCGGTTAGAAAATAGATGACAAGAAAGGCAGTCAGGGCAGAAACAAATTGAACATACTGTTTCGCTTTAATGGGTAAGCCATTATTCATATATTTCCACCCGGTTACGACCGTTGGCTTTTGCACGGTAGAGCGCTGCATCGGCAGCCCCAATAAGATCTTCAGCCCCGTTAATGGCATCCGACAATACCGCTACCCCCGCGCTGACCGTTATATTAACAAATTCAGGTTTAAATCCTTCCATCGGGAGAAAAAATTGTTCGATTTCCACGGCATGGCGCACTTTCTCAATGATAGCAATAGCATCATCACGACATGTTTGAACCATAATAACAGCGAATTCTTCACCCCCGTACCGGCAGACAAAATCCGTTTCTCGAAGTCGCTCGCGTATCAGTACCGCAATGTGGCGCAAAACAACATCGCCGCCGGCATGTCCGTAGGTGTCATTGAATGTCTTGAAATTATCCACATCTATTATGGCGGCGCTCAACGAAAACAGACTGTTTTTTGAACGGAGAATCTCGCCGTGCAGTCGTTCCTTAAAGTAGCTCTGGACGAACAGTCCCGTCAATTCATCGGTTATGGCTAAATCCAGCGAGATTTGATAGAGGCGAGAATTGCTCAGCATCTGTGAAGCAATGCCGCCTAATAATGACAAGAGGCGCACATCATTTTCGCTAAAAACATCTGCCTCCTCCGCTGTCCCTTTGAGTATACCCCAGTAATGGCCGTCAACATTCAACGGCAAAGCTACCAAGGAGGCACCAACAGATTGTTGGACATAGAACCGACTATCGTAAGCAATGTTCGCTATGACTAAAGGAATCCCGTGATCTTTGATCCATCGAGCAAAAATATCCTTCTGAACGCCTTGTATGACCGTCCATTCCCCCCGCCGAATAATTTTTTCAGCCATTTCGACAACTAAAGCAATAATTTTTTCTTTGTTCAACGACACGCCGAACTTTTCTATCATCCGCCCCAGTAGTTGATAATTGGATATTCGCTGTTTGAAGTCATCACAGGCGTGGCGCGTTTCCATAGCACTGTTCTCCATAAAGGCGATTTTACTCTCAAGCTCCTCTATTTCTTCCGCGCTATGATCAAACTGATTTTTTCCAAAAATGCGGTAGCGGTCAATGCAAAGAAATATCGACCACAAAACTACCGCTTGAACAATGAACAACATTCGTGACAATTCATACGGAGTAATGAATTGCGCCAAAACTGCAACTATTGAAATAAAACAGAGCAGTATCCCCGCGAATACATAACCCGAAAAAAAATAAAACAGGACGATGACAATGCTTATAGAAGGAAAAATGAGGATTTTCGGCAGGGGGGACTCAACAAGGACATATATCCAGACAAAAAACAAAATAAAAGAGATTATCGGAACGACAATACTGCGTACTAAGTCGCCCACCGGCCAATGTTTTATTTCCGGGACGGTACTCATAAGTATTAGTATACAATAATTAGGAACTATTGTCTTGCGATTGCTGATGACGGCGAAGAATATCCTTAGTGATCGCATCCTTAAGACGGGCATCAAGGAAATTTACCTGATCGATCCATTTGCCTCCACCCGATGGCTGGCGCGCCGGCCAAGCGACCCATAGTCCAAACTTAGTTGCGATAACTTTACACTCGATCGCGACAGCATCGTTGAAACTGACTGTTGCAACAGCTTTAATTTTCGATTTTGCCGTAATGATTTTCCATTCCGTAACGGCATACGACAACGAGGAATACGAAGTGCGGGAAGGTGTCTTCGCCGTCAGTGCGGCATACACTGCATCGTGCGCCTGACGGGATACCAGACGAATCTGCGGGTAAACGCGTCCCCGTCGGGAAATATATTCAGGAAAGCGGACATCCAAACGCCCGCCAACGGTGCGTATTTCTATTTCTTTGATGGTCAGCTCGCCATTGATGGTAATTTCAGCAAGTGTCGGATGGAGTCCTTCCGCAGGGCGAAGGCGCACCGCGGTTACTGTTATATCGGCGGCGGAAACCGGGACAACGGCAATGAAACAAAAAAGTATCGCAACGGTACGGATAACTACGCAGTATCTGCCTAATAGGGACCTATGGGATGATAGAATACTATTGCCCCTTTGCACACTTATTTTCGATAAATTTCATAAGGCACGCGCTGTTGCGGGCGGCGTCAGTACCGAGGTATATACAATAGTGTCGGGTTCTCAATAACAATCGTCCCGCCGCGTACAGGCGGGATAAAACTATAACGCATTTCCTGACGCCGTCACGAGGATCTCGGCGCAAAAAATATTCAACAACCTGCGGCAAACCGAGACCGATAACACACTGTGAGAGCAGTGCGCCGGCAGCGTAGAGGATGGATGCAGGTTTGATATCTGCGGTAGCGGCGTTCACTCTTTTGCCGATAAACAAAAAACGGGGTCTGATGGGATTGGATATTTTTTCGGAAAAAAATGAGATATCAATAAGCGCTTTACTGCCGTGGTTCCGGCGATGAAATATCGTCACCGCTGCGGAAGGTATATGGGAAGGCACTTTCTCCTCGGCAACACCGACGCGTACCGGGAACGGAAATAGCATGCCGCCGCGATCGATTAATGGGGTGTCGTCAGAAAGAATCATTGTCGCGGGGTTTTTCATCAATTCAAGGAAGAGGGTTGTTTTTCCGCCGCCTTGGGGTAACAAGCAAAGAATTCCTCGACCGGCAACCGCTATACCTAATGCATGGACGCGGTGAAAACCGCGCCGGTCCAAAAGTTCCCCCACCCGGGAGTGAATAAGCAAATACAAAAGTTCATGAAGCAGAGACGGGTCCCCGCTGTAAAGTTCCCCTGATTCTGCATGGTAATCATACCTGACGACCGCTTTACCGTTATAGTCGACATAGCGGATGTTATCTCGGTCATAGACAACCCCGTCCGCAAGAGACATGCTCGCGGTCAGCGGCGGAATAAATCCGCCAACAGGGCTATTGCCGTGAGCGACAATGCGTATAATCGACAAGAGGGGCGCTTCAGGGAGAGACGGCACCATAAAATAGGAAAAATCAAGCTGTAGTTGCCGAGCTGTCTCCGCTGGGGCTTCGACAATTAATGAAATCCCATAAAAAGAAAAAGTTACTTTTTTGTTTTCCATGATCCTGACACTATGCCGGTGATAAATCCTGCACCATATGCCGTATGGGCAACGGGGATAAGCAACAGAGCAATCAATCTTTCTTTTGTGCCGCACGCAGAAAGATATGCGGAAAGGATAACATACAACACATATATCGCCAAAAGAATAACCCGTAATGTCGTCGGGTTGAGCATTGCAAAAACAATATATCCAACCAGAAGAGCCGGCATCGCAAATACTGCAGAAAAACTCAGTGGCGCTATGATACTCATGACCGCACGCCCTTTTCCTGAACCAAAAACCTGTCGTGCAAAAGGCAATAATGCTGCTCGGCGATCGTGATACACCGCAAGATCAGGACAATACATCATGCGTCCGCCGGCGCGCGCAATCTGCCACAGCAGAAGATTTTCCTCATTATAATGCAGTCGCTCGTCAAACCGGTGTCCGTCGCCAGAAAATAGCGAGCGCCGCATTGCCAGATTGCACAATATAAGCGGACGATCAGTAGAGATACGATCCTGACCATGAGCCGCATAACGACGCGACATAGAAAAGGACACAAACGGCGACGCAAGTATCAACCCGGCGGTCTTTTGAAAGCGCGAACTCTCAGCCGGTGTCAGGTTTGGGCCGCCGATAACATCAGCGGATGGATAGAGCTGAAACTTCTTGGCAACCAATGCGACTATTTCCGGTGAAGCGCGGACATCATCATCAAGAAAATAAATTATGTCGCCCGTTGCCGCTAAACAGCCTGCGTTACGAGCAGAACCCTTGCAAGAGACATGTTGCTTAATTATGCGAAGCGTGGGGATTGATTTCTGCAATACCTCAAGCGCTCCCGCAACAACAGCAGGTTCTCCGTCAATGACAACTACTATTTCATCGGCTGCTGCTGAAATGGACTGAATGCATCTGATAACCGACTCACTGCGGGGGTAAGTAACGATAACGACGCTAATCATCGGAAGAGTCCGTGACCATTGATCGAATGAACGGTTTTTTACCGTCAGCAATAGCGGTTCCCAGCATATATCCATTCGTGCACGTAAGCCAGCAATGACATTCGCGACGGTTAAAAAAACTTCTCGCCGCGTCAGCTTCGTTTGATGACCATAGTGCGTCAAATGACTGTCGGTGAACATTGCCGGCATAGGTGGTTTTATGCACAGGACAGAAATATACATTACCGCGGGGATCGATCATCGCGTACTTGGATCCGCACGGGCAGTTGAGGAAATAGCGGCGGGGTTCGCGCAGGTAGCGCGGAATATAATGCAGTGCCAGCATCTGTGATAAAAGTCCCTCGCGGGTGAGCAATTCGTGCACAGCGTCGGGTGATATCTCTTCCTGGCGGCACATATACTCAATTATAGCGGTTATCTGACGGTCAACATCATCTATCTGAGTATTCTGCCAAACAAATTGTTTTGTTTCTTGCTTCTGGACCATCGCTTGATATGAAATATGATACTTATTTTCTTGAGCCCAGAGAAATGTCGGCAGGATTTGTTCGCAGTTGTCCGGCGTCAGTGTGAAATTGAAACTAAAAAATACAGATGGAAATTCCTTTTTAAGAAATCCTACCGTGCGCTGCAAAGCATCAAAACTTCCCTGTTTGCCGCGGATACGGTCATGTGCGTCCGCAATACCATCGAGCGAAGTCCCTATGGAAAGATTATCAAGCCCGGCAGTGTCCCGTATGCTTTTCATGCGGGACACAACGAGGTCCGTATCGATAAGATTTGAAAGAATAAGTATACCGGCGCGGGGATAGCGCGCGCGTAAGAAAACAATGATATCAACGAGGTCGGGTCGTAGAAATGCCTCACCGCCGCTGAGCACAATATAAGAAATCTTATTAAGCTGGTTGGAATGTTCAATGAAATTTTTTATCTCCGGCAGCGTCAGCTCGGGGGCGTCAGGGGTCAGGTAACGCAGGTTGCACATGACACAGGCGGTGTTGCAGCGGTAGGTTAGCTCAATGTGCAGTTCTGTCGGCGGACAGACGGTTACTTGCTGCGGCGATGATGCCGCGGCGATTGAAGCGCCGAACACATCAAGAAATTGTCGGAGCTTGTTCATGAGATGCCTGCTCTTTCCGGCACCGGGCGAGCAAATCTCTCACCGTGGCGGTATCCGACTCATCAGCGATGGACCGTTCGAAACATTCAGCTGCGCGCATAAAATCATGTTCGTAGAGATAATAGTTCCCCAATAAAAACCATTTGTCGGGTTTTACCCGCAGAACGCCTGATGTTTCCGGAATGCCCAAACTGACGGCGAACTGGCAGAATTCCTCGTACCGGCGAAACCGTTCAGCATAGGTGTTCAAACCGTTGTCCGATTTCCAATACAGATGATGAGCGGCATTGACGATACCGAACTGCTCGGGATGCGTGCGAACAAAGGTTTCTTTTTCAAGGGTAAAAAACGATTGGCTCGCGAGTATGGAATCTACCCATGGTCGGATGTGGGCAAAAAGCTTTAGTGTTTGCTGAAAATCAGCTTCGGTTTCATTGGGAAAACCGAACATCAGATTGATTTGGAATACTATTCCCGCTTCTTTGGTATCGCGGAGTACACGGGGAACCGCTTCCACCGAAACCCGCTTATTCATACCGTCAAGTACGATTTGCGACCCGGACTCTAAACCGTACCCAAGCCATTGGCAACCGGCCTTTTTCATTTTTACCAGCAAATCCTTGGTCATATCGGCGCGCACAACAGCTTGCCCCGCCCACGAAATGCGCAGATTACCGGCAATCACAAGGTCACAAAATGATTCCAGATTTTTAAGATTTCCGTTAATAAGCAGTCCGTTAAAATAATAATAATCTATCTGAGGAAAACGGGAGCGATGGTCTGAAATCTGCTCGAACATCTTTTCAGCAGAGAGGAATCGAAAGTTTGGCCAAAAAAGTCGTTCATAACAAAAATGGCAAGCGTTAATGCAACCGCGGCTGTCAAGTATATCAAGGCGGTTTGGCTGAGCATAGCGGCGGTCCGCAATATCCTGGGCAAAATCAGTATAATCGGGAAACGGCAGTTGATTAATATCATCGACCACGCGAGGGGTGCCGCCGTCAACTACCTCCCCGTTCCTTTTATAGAGGAATCCGGGACACGCAGGCAAATCCTTTTCTCCGGATGTTTCCTTTTTTTCCAGTGCCGTCAACAAGTCCAGAAGCGCCAGATCGGCCTCCCCGGGACACACATAATCAACAAATGGCTGGCGGATAAAATCAAATGCCATCTGCGCCCGAGACGCCTTGTGCCCGATAAAAACAATAACGCTGTCTTTCTTGCGTTCCTTAATAAGCGCAGCGACATGATAACTGATCAGGACTGACGGCGTATGGGTATCAAATATGAACACGCGGGCGTTCGACGAAATGATTGCATCAACGGCGCGAGACACCGGTAAACTGTCTATCAGCGAAGCGACAAACCCCTCGTTTTCCCAAGCCGAATAAAAATCACGATTATCCCAATATACTTTATACTGAACGGTTGCATCGTGATAGAGCGTATTGTTAAGGTCGAAACAAGCAACAGAATGGCGATGTGCGCGAAGCCATGCGGCGAAATAGGCAAGGATATACGGCGGGCAATACCGCACCCACCAGGGACATTTTATAAGAGCAACCTTCATTTCGCGCGATCCTCGTCGACTATCCAGACATATTCATCGCACGGACAGATCTCCGCCTCGCAGGGCATGGGCGTATCAAAAAGCTTGAAATTATCATCGAACAAATTGCCGATGGGTTTGTGGCTCAGCGGGCCGCAACGAGTGACAGTGCCGTCAGCTTTTATCGATGCATATAACTGTCCGGACCGACACAGTTTCCCTTTGGTTTTTCGGCCTTCAAGATGATAATTCATCCGGTCGACATCGCCTAAATAAGGCGCCATCATCTTTTTTTCCTCTGCTGTGTAGGCAGCGGGATAGTTCTTCCCCTGCCATTCGCCCCAAAACGCCGCCAAAGCGAAGCCAATACCATGTTTCTCAAATTCCTGTCGATAAAAATCGATTTTATCCATCTGCGGCGGATACGCCAGATAACAAACTCCGCCGCGAAAACCCTTGTTCTTGAGTGCAAGGACTTTGCGGATAAAGGGCTCTATTTTCGCTTCCAAAGGATGAAAGTTCATGTCAAGATTGACCCGCTCGGGATTAATACGACGGGCAAAAGTATAGTAATCACCGGAAAGCTGACTGGTAACTTTGATCGTATGCATTTTCGAAAGCTCTTCGATAAGATCGATAAAGTACGGATAAATGCTCGGTTCCCCGCCCGTGATAGCAATATGACATTCGCCATGACGGTCGTAAATTCGTTTCCATACCGCAATCATATCGGTCAAGGAAAGGTTACGATTATGGGTTTCCATCTGCTCCCAATTTTTATCGAACCAGCAGTAGGGGCACCGGAAATTACAGCGGTAATGAATATCCCAGACAAAATGTACTTTTGGCATAACACGCTCCGGAAAAGAATAGGTAATGATTTTTTATACTATCAAAAGTCAGAGCTTTTTAGCAATGATACTTAAAACAGTACATAAACGAACGGCACGGTCGAGCTGGTATTGACAAAGGCAATCAAAAGACCCATGATGACGAACACCAGCAGCATCGGTATCAGCCACCACAGTTTCCTCTGCCAGAAAAACCTGCACAGATCTTTCACCACGCTCAAACGGGAACCAACGACTTTCAGCAAACGCATGATTTCTGCTCCTTTGTAATAACAGTGGATCCCATGACAAGAATATCGATCCCGCTCCGGTGAAATGTAGCAAGGGCATCTTCGGGAGAATTGACGATAGGCTCGCCCTTCAGATTAAATGAAGTATTCAACAAAACAGGTACGCCGGTCTGTCCGTAAAAAGCTTTCAAGAGACCGTGCAAGAGTGAGTTCGATTCTGCCCGAACCACCTGAACCCGCGCGGTTCCGTCGACATGCGTAACAGCCGGAATAACAGTTCTTTTCGTTTCTTTGACCGGGACGGTGCACAGCATAAACTCATAGAGCAATAGATCCTGTTTACCCGGGAAATCAAAATACTCATCAGCATGCTCCGCAAGGACTGCCGGCGCGAACGGTCTGAAAAGTTCACGAAATTTTACTTTACTGTTGACGATATCCTTCATGGCAGGATTGCGCGGATCGGCCAGTATGCTCCGGTACCCCAGCGCGCGCGGCCCCCACTCGGCATGACCTTGAAACCAACCAATGACTTTACCGGCAGCAAGGTGAACGGCAATACTGCGAAAAAGATCTTCTTGATTGTCATAATTATGGTAAGGGATGTTGCCTTCATCAAGTATCTTGCAGATATCGCTGTCGGTGTAAGCAGACCCCAGTCCGGCGGACTCCATGACATACCCACGGGGATTATTAAGTACCTGATGGTGCATATACAGTGCCGCTCCCAGCGCCCCGCCGCCATCGCCGGCTGACGGCTGGACAAAAAGCTCCGTAAACGGGGTACGGGACAGAATCTTTTCGTTTGCAACGCAATTAAGTGCAACTCCGCCGGCGAGGCAAAGACGCGGTACCGGATGAAGTTTGTACAGGGCACAACAGAGATTGACAGCCGCATTTTCAATGGCGCGCTGTATGCTCGCAGCAATATCGGCGTAATACGTATCGAATATCTCGGCATGAGAAGGATCCCGTGGGGAACCGAATTCTTGCACGAAGCGCTTTGAAAACGAACGGCGGTGTGAATAGTGATAGGCAAAATAACGCATATCAAGGGTGAAAGACCCGTCATCGTGCATAGACAATAATTTTTCTATTTTATCAACAAATCGCGGGGTGCCGTAGGGCGCCATACCCATGACTTTATATTCGCCCTCATTTACTTCAAAACCCAAAAACGCTGTGAAGGTACTATAGAGAAGCCCCAATGAATGAGGAAAATGAATTTCCTGCTCAATCGCAAATCTATTGCCGCTGCCATAGCCAAAAGTGGTCGTTGCCCATTCGCCGACACCGTCAACTGTCAGAATGGCGGCATCCTGATACGGAGAACACAAGTAGGCACTGGCCGCGTGGGATTGATGATGTTCGCAAAAAGAAATATTTTTTTCGGGAACACCGGTTCTTTCCTGAAGTATCTGACGAATCCATAATTTCTCATTGAGCCAGGTAACCATGGCCTCGCGAAATAAGAGGCAGGAACGAGGGAAAGAAAGAAGTATGCTGAGGATGATGCGCTCGAATTTCAGAAAAGGCTTTTCGTAAAAAACAACATAATCAATATCGATAGGCGCTATACCCGCGGCAGAACAACAATATGCAATCGCCTTGTCGGGAAAGCCCGCATCATGTTTTATACGCGAAAACCGTTCCTCGGATGAAGCGGCAATCACCTGGCCGTCACGCACTATCGCGGCGGAAGCATCATGATAAAAGCAGGAAATCCCTAAAATAGTTACCATTCTTTTTCAACGTGAGTGCGCAGTGACTCGATGGCTTCTTTACGCTGCCATCGACCTGATGCACGCAGGCGACCCGATGCAATACATCGCGCAATTATTACGAACGGCGGCAAGCAAATAAAATAAACAACAACAGCCAGAATAGTCACTTGAATGGACGCCATACGCGCGCCGAAACGGCGTACGGCACGCCACACAGCGGTTGTTTTAGAATGCAGGAGTGGTTGATGCGTCATTGAGGTACTGCTGTTCAATCTCATTGATGTCTCCGAACCCTTTTTGGATTCCGTGATTTATATACAGTGCTTTTGAACAGAATTTTCTTGCATCCCCCATCCCGTGAGAGATCACCAGTACCGTTTTCCCGTCGTTGAGCAGCTTTTCGATGGCGCTCATGCATTTTTTTTGAAAAGCAGCATCCCCAACAGCCAACGCTTCATCAATCATAATAATGCCACGAACAGTCTGAACTACGGTGGCAAATGCAAGCCGCGCCTTCATGCCGGATGAAAATTCCCCTAATTTTGCTCCCATGAAATCGCCTACCTCAGAAAAATCCATGATCTCGGGCAGTTTGCGGTTGATTTCCTTGCGCGTGATGCCGTGGAGTGCGGCGTATAGATATAAATTTTCCAAGGCCGAAAGGCGCGAATTAAATCCCAGCCCTAATTCAAAAATGGTAGAAACTTTATCGCGCACCGAGAAGGTTCCGCCCGTTGACGCTATAATCCCGGAAAGTATCCGGAGCAATGTGGTTTTCCCAGCACCGTTGGGCCCTAAAACAGCGACCATTTCCCCCCGGCGCACAGAAAAGTTAATATCTTTGAGTGCCCAAAATTCCCGCACCGGAAAATCACCGCTGAGCTTATATCGTAGCGAAGAGAACAGCGTCATCCGTTCTGTAGTTCCTATCATAAACATTTTGGACAAGTGAGAGGTTTCTATGACTATATCATCCATATATTTTTTCCACGAAATAACCTTCTTTTTTCTTAAAATAGGCGAACCCGAAAACAAAAAGAATCGTTGACAAAATAACCACATACAGAAGCCCGCCGAATGCCGGCATAGCCCGGTCTATAAGAATACTCCTGGCTGCATAAATGATGTGCGTCATGGGGTTGCACAATATGATGATTCGTTTGTCCTGGCTAATAACGGACATGGGATAGAAAATCGGCGTAAGGAAGAAACCTATGCTCATAGCCAGCCCCCAAATACGGGACATATCAAGGAAATACACGCCGACCGTAGCCAAAATAAAAGAAAAAGACACAACGAGATATATGTTCAATACCAATAGGGGAATGAGCCACAACCAATACAAACTGATTGTTCCTTTTATCAGAACGAAAACAATAATGAGCGTAATCAGCTCAACTATATGCGAAAACAAAACAGACAGAACGGAAGAAAACACCAGCGCAGATTTTTCAACATCCATGCTGACAATTACCGACGCATTGCTGAGTATCGCACTTATGGCATTTGTTGTTGCGCTGGAAAAAAAATTCCATTGAACAATGCCAATGATCAGATATAAGGGAAAATCAGATACCTTGCTCCCCATCCATTTATTGAAAATAGTATATAAGACAAGAAAATAGAGCAGCGGATTGATAAGTGTCCACAGAAATCCAAAAAATGTCCCCTGATCCTTTTGTTTAAAATTACTAAATGCCAACTCCCCCACCATATTCCAGTAGGGTTTGCTGAACATCTCGCCAAACCACTTCTTGTGCGACATAAATAGTTCTCCCTATATACTATACAATAGCGTCAGTTGATACGCTTTGCTGATTGTCTGTGATATATCCTGGCTATAATCATATGATTATATCAGAAAATACATGTGATTTTCAGTACTTCTTGCACACGTAGGCAATATGAGCATATATATACCCGTGATCCATTCTGCCCAGAGTAACGGCAAATCCAATATTCTTGAGCAATGCGATGAAATCAGGCGCACTGCGCACTTGAAAAGATGAAGCCCGAGTAAATCTCAGGAGTTTCACCATTATAGCTTCATGAATATTGTTAATAAAATATTTCCAACGAGGGCGCGTATCGGTGTCCATAATGACCAAGAGTGCGCCATGCGGGAGTTGATCAAAACAGCGCCTGAGTATACATTCCTGTTGCGAAAAATCGATTAAATACAACATGTCACACATGATAACCGTTGTATATGCCGAAAAACAGGCGGTGTCCAAAGACGAAACAGTGAATGTCACATTGCTGAGCTGCTTTTCTATAGTCCGGGCAACTGCGATTTTTGAAGCGTCACTGTCAAATGCTTGTACCATCCTACCCGGCGAAAGAAGCGAAAGAATTGCCGATAAAAGACCCACGCCACATCCGCAATCAAGAATAGCACCTTCGCGAGGAATATGCTTTTCCAAGGCAATAAGGGGGCATAGCTTTAATCTCAGCAAAGCATACAAGCGGTACCCGAAACCTGAAGAGCGATACAAAGAAACGACCTGTTGTGATATCATTGCATCATAAACCGATACAACAAACTATCTTTTATAATCCGCCCAATATTAAAAGGGTTATGCAAATGAGATTTGCCAAAAGTTCGCCGTAGCCCAACAATGGGTATTTCTTTTACGGGATATCCCAATTTTTTCACCTGCAAAAGCATTTCGGCGTCAACAAAAGAACCTTTCGCTGAAAGCGACATCTTGTGAAACAATTCTTTTTTAAACAGTTTAAACGCAAAATTAATATCGATTGTCGTCAACCCAAAACTGGATCGAATATGAGCTCCATAGATTTTTCTATAAAGATGACGAAATAATCCGTCATTGATAGAATTAGATCTACTGCCGATAATCATTGCGTATCTATCTGTATACAAAAGCGCGGTTGCAAGATTCTCGATGGCAGCAGGATAGTCCCCGTCACAATAAAAAATCCACTCTTTTTGGGCAAGCAAGAAACCAGCCTTGAGTGCCCCCCCGTACCCATCGCGCTCAGTGCGGGTAATTACCCTGCAATTCTTTCCCTGTGCAACAGCTTGTGCAACGGCAGCAGTGCCGTCAGTGCTGCCGTCATCAATGACAATAATCTCATAATCTTTTACCGCAACATCAAGAAAACGAATAATCTTTTTTAATGTTTTCTGAATATTCTCAAACTCATTATATGCCGGAATTACTACCGATAACCCGTTAAATATATTTTGCTTTTCAACGGGTGTCCCTTCATTACCATAATGAGTCAACGAAATAGAACCGCCATGTGCGAGACCGGAGATAATGCTCTTGATAGCCGCTAATTCCTGACCCCACAAGAAATTCCATTTCTTATAGCGATCGTAATCACGGGAAGTCCCATAACCGGGATGACAAATGATCTCAGTGGTCTCTCCATGAATCGCTTGCCCTAAGGAATCGCTTAAACGCTCAGCTGTCCAACTTCCGTTATTGTAAAATCCCATAATTCTATCGGAAAATGAAATACCGCGCGCATTGAGTTGTCCGTACTGCACCTGTGAACGCAGCGACAAAAACCATTTTATACAATTACCAATAGATACTTGATTGCCTTCGCAGCTACCGTGACGCAAAATGCGAACCGAAGGAATGGAATACTCCTCAGCGAGATGAATGAGAATAGAAAATAATTGAGGAAAAAGGTGTACGTGGTTATGTGTGTCAAGATGAGATGGGACAATACCGGCTGCTATGGCCTTATCAATCTGCCGCTTCCATTCAATGTAGATTTCTCGATACTCTATTCTATGCAACAAATATTTCCAGAGAAATCGACTATACCCGGCAAAATGGGATTTATGTACAAGAGTAGGTATTTCGGCTGGGGAAGACAATGGGATTTCATCATGGAGACACAGATGCACGCCTATGCCAATATGAGCATGCTTGAGCAAAGCCCCAATTCCCTTGTCAAAATCAGAGCCGACCGTCAGCACAGAAACACTGCTTATCACACCTGCGGCGGCAGCTTCAATGATTCCGGCATTGACCGCTTCGGTTAGCCCAAAGTCGTCGGCATTAACAATAACTTTTCGCTGTTTCATAAAATATCACTATTTCTATCTGCGACTTCAAAATATGTCTTATTTTTAGTACGTATTGAATATTTAATAAATGCAAATCCGGCGGCAATATATTTCCCGAAAATAGATATATTTGTGCATCGCTGTACATAAGAAAAGATGATGCGTAACCGGAAGTAAAACATACGGTATGTGCCTTTTACAAAATCGGCGAGTTCGTCGCTCGTTATACCCTTCGGTAAAAATACAATTTGAAACTGATTGCTCTTGATCCAGTCATCATCAAATGCACCGTGTGATGCGATTTGAGGATAGAGAGCCGTGCCGGTATAGGGGACAAAGAAAGTAATGCTGACATCATCAAGCGGTGCGGAAAGAATTAATGAGCGCGTCTGCGCAAGTGTTTGGCGAGTTTCCCCCGGACTGCCGGCAATAACAAAGCCCTTGGTTTTGATGCCCTGCGCATGGACAGATTCTATAGTGCTTCGTATTTGATCGACAGCGACCTGTTTTTCAAGTATATCCAAAATGCATTGAGACCCGCTTTCAATGCCGAGAAGTATCTGCCAGCAACCGGCATTTTTCATCTCTTTGAGTAAATCAGGATCCAGGGGAGAGATTGTCGTAAGACATGACCAACGCAGGTCAAGTTTTCCCTTCTGTATCAAATCAATAAGCTTTCTGACCCTACTCTTGTTGACAAGGAAGTTATCGTCCTCAAAAAGTATTTCGCGAATCGAATATTGATCATGCATGACTTTGATCATTGAAAAAATATATTCCGGACTATGTGAACGATACTGATTCCCAAAAACACTATGATCGCAAAAAGTACATTTTCCCACACACCCGCGCGAGGTAATGAGCGAAACAGACGGCAAGCGGCTTACACTCTGCAGCGGAAGAGTGTAATGAGTCGCCAGCTCAGGCAAGAGGTCAAAAGCAGGCATCGGCAGAGTATCAAGATCGGGAATATACGCACGGGGTGGATTGATAATCAAAGAGTCGTGGTCCTGGAAAATAATACCTGCAACCGAGCGCAAAGCATCGCTATTATGAAGCGCTGGGATAAGTTCAAGAATAGTTTGTTCCCCCTCACCGATAACTCCTGCATCGAATTGAGGGAACCTTAATAATGTTTCTCGGGGCATGGCACTGACATGAGCACCACCCACTATAGCGCTTATGCGGGGAATAGCACTCTTAACTTGAGCAACAACAAATGCAGCGGCAGATACTGATGAAGTTACCGCAGTCAGACCGATAACATCCGGATTTTCTTCCACAATATGACGAATTGTCGCTTCAGCAGAAAGTTTTAAAGCTTGTGCATCAAGGATGGTTACCGGATAACCGTTTTCCCTCAACACTGAAGCTAGATAACATAATCCAAACGGCGGCTCCACCCCGCCCGCCCACGATAAACCGCCATAGCGCTCCTGCACACTCAGAGGCGGGTTAACAAGAATTATTGTCTTCATTATGTTGTCATCATTGAACTATAAAAATTAAATATTCTATTTAGCGTGTTTGCAATGTGTTCTCTGGTTTTATATCTGGAATAATCCACTGTGACTCAATGGGACAAAATTCCTTGTTGCATATTTTCGGTTGAGGCAAAAATGCGAAGGAATGATCCAGTATCCTGCCAAGTTCCCCGGTATGATATTGGCTGCATCGGTCGATGGTCCCATCAGTCCGGATTACTGCATATTCACACCCTGCCCTACATGCTTTCCCTTGCGGGGAAACCTGCTTGAGCTGGTAAGCCATTTTCTCTGACCCAGAATAAGGACTGAGAGATTCGATAATCCTTTTTTCCTCTTCAGAGTTAAGAACAAATCCATCCCCACGCAATGGCAGGGGGATCAGCATAATACCTTCGGCTAAACATCGTTTGCTTCGAGCGGGCATATCTCGTATCTGATCAGGATGAGCCACATAGTAGATTTGTCGATACGGCAGAAACTCGGAAAAAAGCGGAAGAAAATCTCTAATTAAAACAGCTTTTGCAAAAAAATCTTCGAAATCCGCTTGAGACGGATGAAAAGTCGGCGCTATACGCAATCGATCGGTAGTCAGCAAAGGAACCAGCCTGCCAACATCCCAAGAGAGATTTGTGCAAATTTCAACAACATGATACTGAGATATTAAAGTTATGAGCGAAAAATAGTCAGGATAAACAGAAGGCTCACCTCCCGATATAAACAAATGGCACTCCCCGTAACGAGTATAGATATCTTTCCAGATTTCCGACCATCGTTCTGCGGATAGTATAACATCCTTTTCAGGTTCATCATGCCAAATGCCGCAATAGGGGCACTGATAGTTACAGCGATGGCAGAGATCCCAGCCAAAAGTAATCATAGTTAACCGACCGCCAATCGTTTCTTCACCAACAGAAACGACCATTCGTTGCAAGGACAATGCTCAGATTTGCATGGCTTAGGCCGCTTCCATAAAGTGAATTTACCACTGAATATATTGCCTATGATGATACTTTTTCCCTTCCAACTCCCGCCGCCGCATCGTAAAACCTCACCATTGGGATGAATTATGGCATAGCGATGACCTGCATGACACAATTTACCCTTGGTAACCAGTGGACGCGCTTGAAACTTCTTGCCTTTTCGGGCTCCGAGAGAGGTACCGATAATCCTACGTTGCTCTGCGGTATAGCTGTTGGGGTATTCTTTCCCCCGATAAACTCCCCAAAATGTCGATACAGAAAAAAATATTTCATGTTCAGAAAAAAGTTTTTTATAGCGAGGAATCATTTTAATCTGCGGTGGATACGCGAGATAAAGCACACCCAGGGACATCTTCCTTTTTTTGATAGCAATACATTTATTGAGAAATACATCTATGTTGCCGAACAACGGATGAAATGTCGCACCAATTTTAAGCCGGTGACTAAGGTGTGCCGGTATTCCTTTGAGAACTTTCGCCCAATCGCCGGAAAGATTGGTCATAATATTAACAGTATGATATTGTAACAGTTGCGCCAACATGCGTGAAAAACCGGGATATATTGACGGTTCTCCACCCGCGATTTCAATATGAACCTCGCCGTAGCGTTTATAGATCTTTTTCCATATCTTAATGACCTCTGGGGTTCCCGGGTAAACATTTCTGCGTCCAAGCTTCGCCCATCGTCCATGCCACCAGCAGTATGGACAGCGATAATTGCATTTCCAATGCAAATCCCATGAGAAACTAATTTTAAGCTTTTTGGTCATTGTAGGTTGTTTCCTTTACTATCCACTTAAATTCGCACGGGCAGGTATCTTGGCGACACTGCATCGGAGTAGCCCTCAACGAAAACGAGTCGTCAAGGATATTCCCTACTACATACTTTTCTCGACTTTTTGTAAAATCATTTCCACACGGATATACCGTTCCGTCAAAATCAACCCGGGCATAATACTGTCCGGCATGGCACCATTTGTCCTGGCTGCGTACTTGTACAATTTGTTGCTCAGCCCATATCTTGTCCTGCTGTGTAAGTGTACGGGTCACTTCATATAGCAGTGATTTTTCCTGGACCGAATACCCCTGAGGATACAACAACCCGTTAAATACTCCTCGGAACGGGATGGGAACAAAACGGAATCCCGCATTTGCAAATTTGGTTTTAAGCTCGTTGATCCGGTTTAGATGCGGCGGATACGCGACAAAATGAACCCGACAATCTATCCCGCTTCGCTTAAGATACTCAGCCTTTATCATAAATGCATCAAGTCGTGCATGTGTCGGATGAAAACTTAAGCCCATAAATATCCGCCGGGGATCAACCTGACTGATAATTGCCTGCAGTTCGTCCATACTACAGGAAAGATTTGTGTCAAAAGAGACCAGTGATATCTTTGAAAGAGTCTTCAACAATACACCAAATGAGGGATATTCAAAGGGTTCCCCCCCTGTAATAGTCAACCGGAATTCCCCATTTTGAGAATAAACGCGTTGCCAAGCCGACAACCATTTATCTACGGAAATATCTACAGCGTACTTCTCAACCTCAGGCCACATGCCTTCAAAAACACAGTACGGACAACGATAGTTGCATCGATAATGAATGAGCCAATCAAATTCGAGCATCATTTCCCGTGCCCGCCCGGGACGCGAGGCGTCTTCCAATGGAAAAGCCAATTGGGCTCGTTGCCCGGAACCATCGCGACCCAACAAGAACACTTATCGTAATTGCATATTTGTTCATTCTCGTAGAGTTTGAATGTTCCATCTATCAAATTGCCCAGGAGCCCTGGCTCCTTGATCAAACAGCATCGATAGGCATTCCCATTAGCGTGTATTTTTGCATACATCTGTCCCATACGGCACAGCTTACCAAAATGAGGGTTTGCTGATATTGGTTCAGGGGATTTTACTTCCGCTGATGGCTTCGCAGTTTCTTCTTTTTTACCATAAGCGGCAAGCATACGCGGAGCAGTGCGCGGATCGCATTCACAAATAATCTTAATTTCCTCTTCAGAATAACTCTGGGGATATTCGTTATTCTGATATTTACCGCGAAACGGCATGATGTCAAATGAAACATGAATTTCGTCCAAGCGTTTCTTATAGTAAGCCATGTCCTTAATTTGATTAGGGAACGCCACAAAATTTACACCGAGATTATAACCGCCATTCTTTAATATTTTTATTTTCTCGATGTACTCCTCAAAATCAGCGAACTGAGGATGAAAGGCAGTCGCAAATTTTACGCGCGCCGGCCCGACACGGCGCACAAACGCCGCCACATCAAAAGAAAGGTTCGTGTCGAACTCAACCGTAAAGTTTTTTACCAGATGCTCTACCAATTCAATAAAATCAGGGTAATGGAATGGCTCACCGCCCGAAATGTGGAGATGAGCTGTCCCATAACGGGCGAATATTTCATCCCATACTTCTTTCCATCGTGCAAGCCCGGGATAGCGGTTCTTTTTTTTCTCCTCTTCCCATGTGTCATGAAAAAAACAGTAACTACAGTCATAATTACATGCGTAATGAATATCCCATGTAAAAAAACACTGGTTCGGCGGAATACTTTTGCGATCAATAGTTTTCATGCATTCACCTTGAGATATTTGTCTATTTGATGATCCATTGTGATTCGATGGGACAGAAATCTTTGTCGCACTGATGCGATTCATCACTCAACGAAAAACCCTGTTGAGTAATATTGCCAATTCTACCGTCAGCATACTGACTGCAACGGTCAACTGACCCATTACTTCTTATCACCGCGTACTGATGCCCTGCTCTGCACAATTTGCCTTTGGGAGAAAATGTTTTGAGCTGATATTCTATGGTGTCGCCGTGATAGGGCGATATATCTCTAATCAGTTGCTCGTCTCTCTTAGACAAAGTAAATGCACTGCTGTCCCTGATGGGAACGGGGATCAATTTCAATCCTAATTTCTTAAGCTCATCGCTTCTCGGTTTTAGCTCATCAATTTCCGCCGGGTTGACAACATAAAAAACCTGCCCGTCAGAGATATAATCCTGTGCCGCCTGTATTCTCGAAAGAAAGCCTTTGAAATCAGCGAATGGATAGTGATAAGTAGGTGATATGCGCAATCGTTTTGGAGAAATACCTTTTAATTCATCTATATTCCACCACAAGTTTGTGCATATCTCAATCGTATGTTTTTCTGAAAGATGAGCAATTAATTCAAAAAAACCGGGATACGTTGTCGGTTCAGCCCCAGAGGCGAATATGTGGCATTCTCCATATTGCTGGTATATTCTGTCCCATATTTCCACCCATTCGTGGGGCGCAAGATGCAAATCGCTTTCTGAGGCATTGTTCCAAACGCCGCAATAAGCACAGCGATAGTTGCATGTATAGCATATATCCCAACCAAAACGAATAATAGATTTTCTTTTCGGCTCATTGGCGATATCATGGGCATTAATATCAGGCGTTTGCTTGTCCTTGGTTTTCCGATAAAGAGTATATTCTTTCAGCAAACGCGTTTTCGTTGACTGTATTTTATTGAATGAAGAATGTGCCACCTTTACTCCCGCATCAACACAACAAGAACAAAAATCCTCAAAACGGCGCAGTCTTTCAGGGAATGTGTTTGAACCATCAGCGGTTTGCCAAAAACTCGTATTGGGATGACTCTCAATGCCAAATTCTTCTGCCCGAAGATACAAAGGCATGTTTTTGTCTATACAGCAAAATGACTCACTGGGGATTACCTCATCAATAAAAATATGATTTTTACGAATAAAAGCTAATGTCTCTTTAAAATCGTCCCTTGTTTCAGTAGGAAATCCAAACATGAAATTTAATGTAACTTTAATACCTGCCGCATGAGCTGCAGCTATCACTTGCTCCGCTACATCGACTTGAAAGTTTTTCCCCATTGCAGAGACCACTCTTTGGGAGCCGCTTTCCATGCCAAACATCAACTCAACACAACCGGCCCGTGCCAATTTTTTCATCAGATCATTTGTCATTGCGGGATGTATTACTGCATTGCCCCGAAAAGTAAACCGACGCATCCGACCCGCGCCGACATTATCAATAACAAGATCGCAAAATCTTTCCAGATGTTTTACATTGCCGTTGATAAGCGGATCATAAAAATTAAATATGGAAACTGTGCTATGTTTCTCTAATAGATACGCTATTGTCTGAAAAAGTCTTTCACCGCTCAAAGATCTGTAGAGAACCCAATACGATTTCACGCTGCAGAATACGCAACGGTTTATACAACCCCTGCTTGAAAGAACAGGAAGCGCAGTCGGCATTTCATAGCGGGATAATTTGAAATTACTAAAATCCGGAAATGGGAGACTGTCTAAATCCCCTATGGGCGGTCTATCGCCGCAATCAATAACGGTTCCACTGGCTTTGAGCAGTGCTCCGACGCAATAATCGACGGAATGCTTTTCATTGAAAATCTTCACCAATTCCGATAGAGTTTGTTCACCCTCGCCCATCACGACGGCATCTACAGCGGAATCTGCAATTAATTCATTGCCTTTCACATCGCGAGCACATTGCGGGCCGCCAAAAACAATGAATATCCGTTCATTCTGTTTTTTTATTCTCCGGGCAACCTCTATGCTCATCAATTCGGTAGCGTCGTACACTGAGAAACCGACAATTCGTGGATTTTCAGCCAGCACCTTACTTACATAAGAGTCAATTAGTTGATCATATTGTTTAACAAAAGCGGCGACCTTGTCTTGTTGACCCCAAAGATAGTCTGCCTCTTTCTTCCAAATTTCTCTGTCTGTTTCTGCAACCCCACTAAACAATTCATTGCCCAGATCAAGACAAAAAACATCATGTCCGTCACTTTTTAAGCGTGCAGAAAGCAAAGCAATTGCCAGATGAGGCATTTCACGCGACCAACAGGGACACAGAATAAGCGCCGTTTTCATTTTTTCAGTCGTTCCCTTGAGTTACTGCTACAGGTTTACCCGAGGCATCAGCATACCGGCACGCGCATTCACGGGCAAATTCAGTCTTGTATACGGGATGTTCCAAGGACTCCCACAAGGGGACCCATATTTCTTCTTCCTGGCCGACAGTCATGCATTTAAAACAGGGACACTGATACGCCACCTGGCAAGGTTGTGCTTCATCAAGCAACCGGAATGCCGGATCAGTAATGTTTCCAAGTACTCCTGCATCGATACCATGATGTCCCGCGCAACAACGGGTAACACTCCCGTCAGGGTGGATTTTGGCATACATCTCCCCCATGCGACAAAGGTTTCCCGTTTTGATCTTGCTTGATGGATTATCATCGTTCTTTTTAACGCGCCAGTCGTACCATCGGGAATTCATGTCACTCAAATGCTGGTCGATGGAATCGCGAGCGATTCCCTCAAGCAATATTTTTTCAGCTGGGCTATACGCATCAGGATATCTGTGCCCGTTTAATAGACCACTGAATGGAATTATTTTAAAATACATGTGCTCAGCTTCAACGATTTTTTTATATTCATAAATTCGATCCAAATGCGCGGGATATCCGACATAAGAAATTGTTGCGGGAAAACCGTGCCGATGCAGATATTTCACTTTATCAAAAACTGTCGTAAAATCGCCAAACTCCGGGTGAAAACTCGCAGATATCGACAATCCGCGATTTGGGGGAATGACATCCAAAAAGGATTTGAGGTCAAAACTCATATTTGTGGTAATATCGACAGTATTTTTTTCAAGCAGCATCGCTACCAGGTCAAAGAATCCTGGGTATATAGTGGGTTCTCCACCGGAAAACCTGATATGCGTCGACCAATATCGTTCAAAAATACCCGCCCAAATATCGCGCCACTGCGCGATCTCTATCGGCTGATACGAAAATTCTTCATCTCTTTTTATAACCTCGCAATAAGAACACGCATAATTGCATTTAAATGAAATATCCCAGTTCCAATGAACGCGATACGGAGGAAAACGGCGCGGGTGGGATGGCATAACTATCATTTTTTCACGAAGCTCCTGTGGAATTTGATGAAGAATATTATTCATGGTTTAGCTCAGAAAGTTCCGCCTCAAGGCAGGGACAGAAATCAACATCACACGGCTGCGCCCGTTCAAGAAGCGCGAAATCATCGTCAAAAATATTGCCAACAGGTATGCGCTCGCCGATTTGGCCACAACGTGCTACTTTCCCGTCAGGATATATAAGGGCAGTATTTTTTCCGGCGGTGCAGTATTTCCCCCTGCGCATGACATTTGTTTCCCATGCCGGGGTAATACCGAGCTGCATTTTTTCTGTATCACTATATCCGGCAGGATAATCTTTTCCACCATAGACACCGTAAAAAGGAACGATTTTCAGTATCTCCTGCGCGTTCCGTGCCTGTGCGACATAGCGGTCTAGATCTGATAAATATGGCGGATATGCGCAAAAATTTATATAGCTACGGGCAAATCCTTTGTCCGCTAAAAATCGAGTCCTTTCGATAACCTCTGACAGAGTATTAAAATTCGGCTGGAAGCTAAACGACAAAGATACGCGCTGTGGATCCCATTTTTCTACAACAGCAGTAAGATCTCCCGATGAGTTGGTGGAAATATTAATTGGATAATGAACCTGCGATATAGCAGCAACAATATCTATGAAACCAGGGTAATAAAACGGTTCTCCTCCTGTTATGAGTATGCTGGCGCGCCCATACCGACGGTAAATGCGCTCCCAAACTGCAAGCCATTGCGTAGCTGTAAGGAATCGCGTGCGGGTACGATATTCATCCCATTTCCCTTCAAAAATACAATGGGGACAACGATAATTGCAGTCATAAATAATGTTCCATTCAAAACTTTTCTGACTGCAGTCAGAAAAACGTTCTTTTTCGACATTAGTCCCCTGCAAATAAACTGAATCGTTATCGATCATCACACGCCTGCCTTGCCGGCTGCCGATATTTCCTGTATCTTTCGTGCAACAATCGCGTTGCAAGGGTCTTCAGCAGCATATTTATAAAAATATTCAAGCGCACGGCCATACTCCCGGCGATACTCGTAATAATGGCCCAGATTGAACCATTCATCTCTATGTACCGCGGTTTGGACGCCACTGTCAACCTGGACTCCGAGTTCCCGACAAAGCAGCTCAAAGCGCTGACATCGTTTCAGTCGGACCGGATAGGTGTTGGTTCCATCAACGGATTCCCAGTATAAGTGATGGGTGATGGGCGTCTTGATACCAAACTCCTCGGGATGTGCATAAAAAGAACTGAACTCCTCCATTGCGCAGTATGTCCGGCTGGGATAAACGCGATCTACACTGGATGCTATTGCTCGAAGAAAATCGAGTGTCTGCTCAAAATCACTTTCCGTTTCACCGGGAAATCCGAACATAAAATTGCAGGTTGTATGAATTCCCGCCGTACGCGCATCCTTGATCACCCTGACGGCTATTGCAGGATCGTAATTCTTGCGCATCCGTTTGAGCAGTGCCGGCGAGCCCGATTCAATGCCAAATATCAACCGTACGCACCCAGCCGCCGCCATGCGTGAAAGTGTCTCTAAAGTTAATTCAGGATGTATGATGGCATTGGCCAACCAAGACATGGACTCTTGCGGGACAGGAGGGTAGCGAACCATGAGATCGCAAAAAGTACGCACGCGGTCCATGTTCCCATTGAATGCAAGATCCGCAAAATCGATATGCCTGACATCCGACGATACCGTCGTTTTATGATAGACGATTTCTTGATGGATCCGTTCTCCGCTCATGAAGCGGTACTTATCCCCAAATGCGCGAGAACTGCAAAAAGCGCAATGCCACACACACCCGCGGGACGCCATCATCAATAAATGCCGTCCATCTTCATAATCTTGGACACGCAAATCGGTAAAATCCATATAGGCAAGTGAATCGAGAGAAGTTCTCGAAACGGGGTCACCTGAATACGCAACACTTCCCGCATTGCGGAAATATAAACCGAGACACTCGCGCACATCACCTTTGCGTTCAATAATACCAACAAGTTCAGGAAAGACGCTATCACCGTCAGCGGGAACAACATAATCAATCGATGCCTCGGCGAATGCCCTGCTTACAGCACGGGAGTCCATAAAACCCTGTCCGCCGAATACAATCAGACAATCGGGATTCTTTTGTTTAAGGTGCCCCGCAATCAGTACCGATGAAGCGAATGTCGATGCGGTAACGGTAAAACCGATAATATTCGGTGAAAAACCAAGAACCCCATCAACAAACACATCAATCGTTGCAGAAACAGATACAAAGAATTTTTCAACCGAGTCACGATCGTACCAGAACTGTGATTGCTCCCATGCCCACAAATTATCAAAACTTTCAGACCGGTGGCGGAATAAATAATTATTAAGGTCAAAGCTTTTAGTTTCAATACCAAAAGCTTTAAGACAACCAGAAAGCTGAACCAGCCCTAAAGGCGGTTCTCGCGTTCCCCACACTGGACACTGAACGAGTGCTACCTTCATGATCCTGCCAGAAATTCAGCGATTTCTTCCGGGGTTTTCCCTCGCGTGATAAAATGTGAGCGAAAATCATTGACCACTGACGGATTAGCTCTAAAACAAGCCGATGAACAAGCATGGTTGCCGGTTTTCAATAACGAACGAAGTCGGCTATAATACTCACCGTTCCACACCTCGTCAAAACTTTTCCCGTTAATGCTTTCCCTGGAGTCCCCAGCAACATCGCAGGTAATAATATCACCCTCTGTATTGATCATGAGGTTACTCCACACTTCGCCGCATATAGTTTCCCGGGGATAGGAAGCTTGATGAAATTTTGGCGGAAGATGGATAGTAAGATTACAGTCCTTAGCGACAGCAAGCGCCTGATCAATCATATCATTGGTAAGATCCTGAGCAAAATAACAAGACAACGCCTTTTGGTCAAGACGATACACATAATTATAATATGCGACAACCGCGTCGGCGCCGTGTTCTGCGGCAAAATGCACGAACGCCGGCAAATCCTTGATATTCTCCGTGGTTGCAACAAATATATAATTGACTCTCAGCGTGGAAATTGTCGCTTTTATTTTGCGCACGTATTCAAGATTTGAAAGCACAGCTTTATATGTGTGTGCACCCGCCATGCGTGCGTGAAGAATCTCATTGGCCGCATGCAGTGAAACATGTATGACATACCGATTGCCGCTCGCAGCGATAAAGTCAATCATTTTAGGCGTTAGGGAGCTTCCATTGGTCGCAAACATCTTCTCGGTATGTACAAATTGATTAAAATAAGTAAGATTTTCTCTGGCCTGCGGCAGCAAAAGGAGCTCTCCGGACCCCGTAAGATTTAAGCGTTCCGCCGCTGCAATTATCGGATCGATTTTTGCAGCAAACCGTCGACGGTAGTCATCCAGATTAAAATAACGGTATGCAACCGGACGAGAACAAAATAAACAATCGTGATTGCACGGACCGTCCATCTGTAAAAAAACTGCTCGAGGGGACGAACGAAGACATATGGCGCGAGCGGCATATTCCTGTTCATTGAGGCGATTATTTAATTCTACACAATTAGTCCCGGCGAATACTGGCATGATTGCTTGCTCCGATATGATCGCACCGCATACATATGTTGGCACGAGTGGATTGTATTTTTGTCATTATGTATCTGCGCGCTTTCCGATAGCATGCATTGTTCCAGACAAAAAAGAACGGCTTTGAAAAGAAATTACCGAAATCATCTTTTTGCTCTTCAACAGAACAACAGGGGGATACCGATCCGTCAGCATTTATCGTTATTGCATCCCAAAGCCAATTGCATTGCGTTTGGACATGCTTGAATTCAACCGAATTATCATCCTTTTTAATGTAATTATTGTATTCATCAATCGTAGACACCCACTCTGGGGCACAAAACGGAGCAGTGAATCCGATGGAATCAACGCCAATGTCGTGAGACATCTTTTTTGCGCTTTCGCGTTCATGCTCATTATGTTTAAATACCAGAAATTGCCAGTGAATATGCGGTGTATTGCTTTTCATTTCCCTGCGGACATCTGTCAGCAAACGCATGTTGCGCATTACTTTTTCAAAATCACCGCCCCGGCGGTATTTTTCATAAGTCTGCTGACTTGCACCATCAACGGATATGTTCAATCTGTCGAGCCCGGAAGCAATGAGCCGGCGGGCATCTTCCCGGCTCATATCGATATTCAAATTGGTATCTATTTTAGTCGATGGACCAAAACGCCTTGCGTACGCAACCATTTCCGGCAAATCTTTATTGAGCAAAGGCTCTCCCCAATTGCAAAAATCGATATGAAACAAATACGGTCCAAGAGTGTCTATTATCTTTTTGAATTTTCCCAGCGGCATAATTGTCTGAGAACGAGTACCGCGTTGTTGACCGGTTGGACAAAATACGCACCGCAGATTACAGATATTTGACGGATCGATGGTCAACCATAACGGGTATCCGAAAACAATGGACGATCCCCGCTTTTTTTGATATTCGATTAGTTTATAATTCCAAAGTTTCCGGCGAGACAGGATATTCATCTGCGTGTTCCTTTAGGTACTGCAGCATCATTTTTTGAGTTTCCGGACGAAATGTCACATGTGATCTGATATCATTGATATTGTTTACATCATAACGAAAACAATATTTGCACCAAGAATGGATATTTCCGGAAATATGCCCTTCACGCATGCGAATATAATCCGGTCCGTTCCATATATCATTAAAATCATTCTCCGTTATATATCCGATGTGATTACCGGCATAACAACAGGGGTTAACCGAACCTTGCGTTTCGACATAAAAAAAGTTCCATGGATCATGGCAACGAATCGCCCCCGGCAACGGAGCAGGATATTTCCCAAAACGAGGCGGAAGGATAAGCGTTACCCCGCAGTGTTGTGCAATAATCTCTGCACGATTAAAAACTTCGTTTGCCTTGTCCTGTATAAAAAAACAAGACAAACGAAATTGCTCCGGCTGATATAGATTGATATGATTGCAGGTGACTCGATCAACACCAAGATCGGCGGCAAACTGCACAAAGGCCGGAAGATCGTCGATATTCTGAGTCGTTGCCAGGAAAACAAGGTTTATGTGCAAGGGGCTTTTCCTGGCCTTCTTTTGAGCAACCAGAAACCGGATATTGCTGATAATTTTATCAAATGCATTTGTTCCGGTCATGATTCGGTGAAGTTCGGCGTTAGAAGCATGCAGAGATACCATCAGCGAGTATTTACCGTTGAGCATCAACTCAGAGACATTTTTTGACAAAGCAATGCCATTCGTGGTAAATGCTTTATTGACATCAGGCAACGTAAGGTTCAAATATTCCAAAAATTCAACAATATCAGGCATCAGCAGGGTTTCACCAAACCCACAGAATCCGAGATGTACCGCGGCACGCATAATCTTGCCAAGCTTCGGCTCAAACAATGTTTTAAATGTTTCCAGCGTGAAGGAAGGATAATCCCCCCCTAGACAGAAAATGCACTGCGCATTGCAGTTAAAGTGAGTACCCAACGTCACATACAGGGGCGTGGAATCAAGGACCGTTTTCCGGCGATCGATTTCGCAACTGTTTATTAATTCATTCTTCTTTATGTTTTCGTTCATTAATCCTCTCGCGTAACAACATGTTCATCCGTTCAATCACTGACGTAAAGAAACCGTAAGCCCTGCCGGTAAATTCTTTCCTTGATGAATCAGAAAGGTATAGCTCAGCACAATAATTAAGATCAGCAATACTTTCCGGAAAACTAACACCATACATCTGGATCGCAAAATCA
>CAIRNS010000009.1 GCA_903880015.1 uncultured Elusimicrobia bacterium
ATCTAATACATGTGTGCCTTTTTTCAATTATTCATTCAAGGAATGCGGGCGGACGCGAGGCCCGCCCCTACAACACCAATGCTGGGTTCAATTATCGGGTAAGTTTGTAGGCGAGCCAGATGCCGAGAATGCCGCCGGCGCCGCTGGTCAATAGGGATGTAAAGGAAAATGAATCGACGCCGAAAAGCACGGGGAGATATCCGCCGATAAGCGAACCGACGGTCATACCTATCAGGATAATCTTTTTTTGCGGCATAAAATTTACCTCTCGGGCGTTTCTTTTCCCCGCAGCGGGGCGAACAGGTGTTCAAGACCGTTGACCTTTATTTCATAGACAATCTGCAGCATATTTCCCAGCTCGCCCGCTGGAAATCCTTTTTGCTTAAACCAGACGACATACGGCTCGGGCAAATCAATCAACAAGCGGTTGGCGTATTTGCCAAACGGCATTCGCATCCGTGAAAGCTTAAGAAAATAAGCGCGGTCAGCTTCGCTCATTGTTTTTTGAGAACTCTTCCAAAGCATTGTGCACATCCGCCCGGTGCTTGGAGCTTTCAAGCCCCGAAACCAAACTGTACACACAGGGAACAACGATAAGGGTAAGCAGGGTGGACACAATAACACCGCCGATGACGACCACCGCCATGGGCACGCGCGTTTCGGCGCCGGGCCCGAGAGCCAGCGCAGGGGGTACGGCAGCCGCAACCGTGGCAACCGAGGTCATCAGTATGGGGCGCAGGCGTATCGGGCAGGCAGCCATCAGCGCTTCACTAACATTGAGGCCCTCGTTACGCCGCTGATTGGTAAAATCAACCAGCAGAATCGAATTCTTTTTGACGATACCCATCAGCAATATGACACCGATTGCGCTGTAGATATTAAGCGATTGGTGCGTAATGAGCATGGCAACCACCGCGCCGGAAACACTAAACGGCAACGCCAGAAGCACGGTGAAAGGATGGACGAAACTGTTAAATTGCGTCCCCAACACCATATAGGCAACAAATATGCCGAATATCAGCGCGATATATAAACTGCCGAATGATTCTTTATAGGTTTGAGCACTACCTGAAAAAACAAGTTTGTACCCATCAGGAAGATTTTTCTTGCCAAGCATCTCCACGGCTTTCAACGCTTCCCCCTGAGATTTGCCGGGAGCAACATTGGCAAACATACGGATAGCGCGTTCGCGGTTTTTACGCGTAATCGACAACAGCGATGGTTTTTCAACCAGCGACACCACATCGGCAAGACGGATAATCTCGCCGCGGTTGTTACGCACATATATCTTGCCGATATCCTCAACGCGGTTGCGGTCAGATGAAACCAGTTGAACGCGAATATCATATCGACGCCCACCCTTGGTGAACTTCCCAACACGAACGCCGCCGATCATGGCATTGATAGTATCGCCTATAACCGCGATGCTGACGCCCCGCTGTGCCGCTTTCGTTCTGTCCGGCACAACTTTCACCTCCGGCATCCCCAATTCATAGTCAGAATCAACATCGACCATCAACCCCGATTTTTCCATCCCATCCGCCAGCTGGCCGCTGAGAGACGCAAGCGTACCCCAGTCGGAACCGGTGATGGTGTATTCAACCGGAAATCCCCGTTTGGCGGTAAACCCCATCAGAGACGGGTCCTGCACAACAACCTTGGTCACACCCGGGACAAGCTTCAATTCTTTGCGGATAAGTGGCATCAATTCCTGTTGAGTCATCGGGCGGTGTAGTTCTGCGATGACGGGGCGCTCTTTAAGCGGCTTGAGGGTAATCATAACGCTGGCTGTATTGACCAGATCGCCGCCGACATTGCTGAGGTAACTGCTTACCTCAGCATGTTGTAAGAGTACTTTTTCCACTTCTTTTGCCACCCCATTGGTCGTATCAAGCGCAGTACCTATTTTTGTCTCTATTTTCACCATCAAACGGCTCTGGTCCTGCGCGGGAACGAATTCCTTTTTTAGCAGCGCGAACAATCCCAATGAACCGAAAAATAGCGACAAAGACAGTATAATCACCGTCCAGCGGCGTTCCAAACAAAATGCAAGCGCCACCGTGTATTTCACTTTGATCCACGCCATAAAACTATCCATGACCTTGCCAATACCCGTAGTATGTCCAATGGAAAGAAATTGCGAACTAAACATCGGCGTCAGCGTGAGGGCGCCCAGAAGCGAGATCATCACCGCGACAGAAATGGTGACGCCAAACTGAAGAAAATATTTCCCGATGACCCCCTGCATAAATATCACGGGAACAAATATTGCCAGAATCGCCACGCTCGCGGCAATGGCAGCGAAAGTAATTTCCCGAGCGCCCTTGATTGCGGCTCGTATCTTGGTCTCGCCCTCTTCGCGGTGACGGGCAATATTTTCGAGCATCATGATGGCGTCGTCAACAACGATACCGATGACTAGCGAGAGTCCCAACAGGGTAAAAGCATTCAAAGTAAAACCCAACACATAAATGACAAAAAATGTGCCGCAAATAGACAAAGGAATAGTGAGGAAAATATTCAAGGCAGAACTAAACGACCCCAAAAACAGCCAACAGACCACCGAGGTAAGAATAACGGACAACAGCATGACAAAATTCATGTCTTTAATGGATTCCTCGACAAAGGTGGTCATGTCGAAGCGAATCTCAAGCTTAACATCAGCCGGTAAATATTTTTGTATCTCGACAATGCGTTTTTTTACCGCCTGCGCCACTTCAACAGCGTTGGTTCCGCGCTGTTTGCGTATGCCCAATCCGACTGCGGTGGTACCCATGGTGCGGGATATCCGGCGGATGTTTGCCAGTCCGTCTTCGACTTCAGCAACATCGCCGATAGTAATTTTTTTCCACATCGGCGAATCCTGGCGCGCGGGGATAATCAGTGATGCAAATTCCGCCGTCGAGGCGGCTTCGCCGACAACCCGAACATTGGTCTCGCTCTTTCCTGAATCGATATACCCCGCCGGCACTTCAGCGTGTTCCGACGCGATAGCGGCAGTAATATCGTTCACCGTCAATTCATTTTGACGCATTTTGTCGGCATTGAGCCAAACGCGGAGATTAGGGTCAACATACCCGCCCAGCATCACATCGCCCACCCCGGGCACCGTCGTAAACTGGTCCTGCAAATAATCACGGGTATATGACATCAAGAAATTGAGCGGACGATTACCGGAAAGCGTCAGCCAAATAATCGGCTGGTCTTCGGGATTGCTTTTCCTGATGACCGGCGGGTCCATGTCGCGCGGGAGGATCCGCTGAGCGCGCGCAATACTGCTTTGCACTTCCTGCAAGGCAACATCAATATTCTTACTGAGGTCAAACTGAACGGTTATATCGGATTGTCCCTGGCGCGATGTTGATATGACTTCCTGAACACCCTGGATGCCCATCACCGCGCCTTCCAGAGTATCGGTTACTTCAGTCTCCATAACTTCCGGCGCAGCACCCTCCCAGGTGGTCGATATGGAAAGAACCGGGAAATCGACATCCGGCAGCTGGCTGACCCCCAACCGGTAAAACGCCGTCATCCCGAACACAATTATCCCAATCATCAACATCCACGCAAACACCGGATTTTTAATAGATGTATCTGACAACGACATACCGTTACCTCTTTCTAATGAAATAATTTAAAGCGTCAAAAAATCTTTTCTTTTTTCTCCCCCTTTGACAAAGGAGGACACAGGGGGATTTGCCGTGCACCGAAATCTTTTCTTATTATCGTACCGCTTCTTCCAAGAGGGCTTTGTCCAGTTTTACCTGGATAAGCGCGGTATCCATGTTTTGTTTAACATCCAACATACTCAACAACGCCTGAATCACATCCAGATTATTTACCAGACCGTACTGATAATCCCGCAACTGCATCTGATAACTTTTTGACGCTTTTTCAAAGGCGTCGGTATAGGCCGTTGCCTGTTTTATCGATGACGCCGCCGCTTCATAGCGGGTACGGAGCAGCGAACCAGCGGCGCGGGTCAACAGCGACACCGTTTGTTCCGCTTCGCGCAGGCGCGCCTTTTCCTCGTTCACCCTGCCGCGCGCGATGCCGCCCTGAAACAAAGGAACATCCAGCGACAACAGTGCCTCCCACGAAGAATTGGCAAGCGAACCGCTGCGCAGGGTGTACCATGAACCGTTAAAATCCAAAGTCGGCAGGAGTCCACCGGCGACAATGCCCACCCTCAGCGACTGCGATAAAAGTGATTGCTGAGCTGACTGAATATCGGCTCGGTTATTTAATTTCTCGGTAAATGATGTCATCGCCGGGAGTTCGCGTATCGTTGCATGGTCGTCCTGTACGGTCAATCCCGCGGCGGGGACATCGGTCAGAAATGATACTGCTTCCACCGCGCCCGCACGATCGCCGCCGGATTTTTCATTTTGCGCGTACAGGGCAGCCAGCTGTGATTCCGTCATCAGCACTTCGCTATCGCGGGATTTTCCCAGTCGAACGCGGTCGCCCAACTCTTTGAGACGGACAGACATCGATTGCGCGGTGGTTTGAATGTTCACCCGCACAGCGTCAATCGCGGCGAGCGTGTAAAACGCCCGAATAACCTGCTCCCGCACATCCCGATTTATATCGGCATAATTATAGTTCTCTTTTGTCAGCTCGCTTTTCGCCAAATCTATGCCTTGTACGCGCCGAAAACCGGAAAACAAGGGTTGAGTCACCGCAAAACGGGAATCGGTCTGATCGCCCGCAACGGTATTCCCCGCTGAATCTCTGAGAGTTTTTGCGACTTTAAACCGAACATCCGGCAGAACACCCCCGCGCGCCTGCTTCAGACGGGCAGCCGCCTCATCCTGCTTGCCCACCTGGATGCGCAGCATTTCGCTCCGCGCCTGCGCCCGGACAAGACAGTCCTGCAGGGTCAACTGCCCCGAAAAACCATCAGCGGCACACACACCACTCGATAAAACCACCGTCATCATCAATCCCACACCAGACAACAAAAGAAATATATTCCTCATTACCACGCTACCCCCACAGAATGTACCGTTCAATGCACTGATTATATCATAAATATTTACGCTAATAATCCATCTTTGGCGGCATGAATCCAGGGCCGTGCGGCATTCTTTTTGCATTTTTCTGAAACACGGCCTTAAACCGTAGCCGCTGGTCGGCGGTTAAGGTTTTGCTGAATGCAAGTGAATGCTCGAATATAGTTTTTTCCAGCTGAATCTGCAGGGGGGCTATCTCGCCGATAATGCGGTCTATCGCGGCGACATCCGCCGTGCCTGAATCTATCAGCGAAAACAATGCGGCGCGTTTTTCTTCCAATTTCAGTTTAACAGGTTCTATCATTTTCTGCATAGCTTCCCAATCCGCATGCATTTTCTGCGCCTGGGGCTCGGTCAACTGAAGCATTTTTTGCATGCGTTTTTGATGCCGCTCGATTTCTGTGGCCGGATGGCGTTCAAACGCCCGGTGCCTGAGCCAGTGATGGCCCATGGTAACGAGCACTCCCGCATTAAATCCCAGCGAAATAATCATCAGTACGATTACCGCTTTTTTATTCATAGTTCTTTCCCCCAATTAAATCAGTATACGCTGTTTCAACCTGTTCGCCCGGAATATCGTTGAAAGCCCGCGTTTCCCAGCCGGCAACCGTAGCCGACGAGGCGGGCAGGATGCTTCCGGTGCAATACATGCCCGCCAGGGACATACATGCCAAGAGAGAAAGGACCACGGTCGCATTCAGCACGCGTCCCCCGTGAAAGATGAAAAACAAGTCCTTGAAACTGAAACTCCGGTTGTCCGCTCTCCTGAGTTCCCATTGCCGCCGTATATCGGCCCAGAGTGCGGGCGGTGCGGCAACAGCAGGCATTTCTCTCAACTGGGTCACCAGCGTGCGGGATGCTTCAAAAACAGAACGGCAATCGCTGCAGGCGGACAGATGGCTCTCCACTGCCTGACGGGCGGCATCGTCGAGCTCATGATCAATGAAATCCGTCATAATCAGACCGCGCATCTCTTTACAGTGCATATTTCTCCCTCTGGAGCAGCAAGTTTTCCCGTGCCCGTTTCAACCGCGAGCGGACCGTATTTATATTAATACGCAGTATCTGCGCAATTTCTTCGTACCGCAATCCTTCCATGTCCCTGAGCACCACGCACGCACGCTGGTCGTCACCCAGAGTATCCAGCAGTAGCTGAACTGTTTGCGCACTACTTGCTGAGGTGGCATGGCGTTCAACGGGGCTCTCGGACAATGATTCAAGCGTCTCATCAAACGCAACGCGCCGGTGATTGAGCATCCGATTCTTTTTCCGGGTATTGAGCGCCGTATTCACCGTGATACGGTATATCCATGTCTTTAACGAAGATTTAAACTTAAATTGATCGAGGTTCTCAAGTATTTTTATAAAAGTTTCCTGGGCGATTTCATAGGCGTCATCCTCGTTGCCCGCCATCCCCAGGGCGACATGAAACACAAACCCGTGCGCCGCCGCATACAGGGCTTCTCCTGCTTGCGCATCACCTTGAGCAGCCATCCTTATCAGTTCGTCAGACAAATCCTGGATATCCATGTCTTTCATTTGATTAGACAATGCGCGCGGCAAGAAAGTTCCCTCAGTGCTCGGCAATAACTGCCTTTCTATTTACACCTGACTGCAATTTATATATACTGGCAAAAGCTGTCTCATTTCCCATCGCAGGAGGATACCATGAAAACCGTCAGCCGTACAATGTCGTTCTTTGGTATGATTGCCGCAGGCGCGGCAGCAGTAATCGTTCTTGCCGGCATCGCCGGTGCAGCCGAACAACAGCCGGCAGCCGCACCCGCCGCACCAGTAGCGACCACAGCTATGACACCCGCCTCAACAACACTGGCCAACCTCTTGGATGCCTTCAACAGAGAATCAAATGTCAGAGAATACTATCTCGCGTGCGCCAAAACTGCGGATAAAGAAAAATACCTCAAAGTTGCCGAACTTTTCAGAGGGGCCGCAAAATCAGAAGAAGTGCACATCAAATTTTATGCAAAGAATATCACCAAACTGGGGGGGACGCCCACCGCTGACATAAAAACTCCCATGGTCAAAACCACCGGTGAAAACCTTGCGGCAACGATAACCGAGATAAACAACGAGACCATGACGCTCTATCCGCAATACCTCGCCCAAGCCCAGGCGGCAGCTGTGCCCGAGGGGACCAGGGCATTCGGTTCAGCCATAAAGATACGCGGCAATCAAAAAATCATCTTTGAAACCGCAGCGTCAAATCTTGCTTCATGGAAACAGTCAGCCGGCGGATTCTATGTCTGTACGGTCTGCGGACAGCTCGAGCAGAAACTTGATTTTGCAAAATGCGTTGTCTGCGGTGCGTCGCTCAATGAATTTGTGCAGGTAAAATAATCTTCCGTTGTTGCAATACGGCCTTTTCTCCGGACATGAGCCGGGAATAGTTGATTGGCAGACCCGCCGTCAGGATACAATAGCGCGCTGCAGCGCATGGTGGATTATTTTTTCGGTAAGATCTTCGTAGCTAATCCCGTCTTTCTCGGCTGAAGCGGCAAAATCTTCCCCCCGGGCAAGTTCGGGGTTCGCGTTGGCTTCGATGATATAGACATCGCCCTGCGGAGTCAGGCGGAGGTCAAAGCGGACATAACCGTCTATATGCAGGACTTTGAACGCTTTCTTGCAAATATCGGTTATCTTCTCATCAACGCCGTCAGGCAGAGGGCCCGCACATTCGTTTTTTATACCCCATTTTTCCCGGTAGTTATCATCCCATTTCGCCTTGTAAGTGGCTATTTTCGGTTCATTATCCGGCACGCGGGTAAACTTCAGTTCCCAGACCGGCAGCACTTTTATATTTCTGCCGCTGCCGATAACACCGACATATAATTCCCTGCCGTCAATATATTCTTCCACCAGTGCATCCTTGCCGAGATTTTCATGGATAAAACAAATGCGTTCACGGCACTGTTCTTCAGTTTCGGCGAGCGAGCGCTGAGCAATCCCCATCGACGCCTCTTCCCGCAGCGGCTTTACAAAAAAAGGCGGGCAGAACGCGGCAGGGAATTTGACCGTTTCCCCGATACGGAACACACAAAACCGGGGAACTTTAATTTCATGATACACCAGAATTTTTTTGGTCAGCGCCTTGTGATTGCAAATCATCAGACCCATCGGCCCGCATCCGGTATACGGGATTCCCAGCAGTTCAAGCAGCGAAACAATATTCTTGTCGTTTTGATATTCGCCCATCCACGCTTCGGCAAGATTGAACACCGCGTCGGGACGGCGGGCGTTTACCGCGTCTATCAGCGGTCTGACATCGTCGTAAATGCCGACAAAACGAATTTCATGCCCCCGTGCTTTCATGGCCCGGTAAATCGATATTTCAGTACTCCACTCCGGCGTTTTTTCCAGCGCGCTGAAATCTTTTTCATCCGGCAATGGCTCAATACCGTCATGGAGCATCAGGATGTCCAGTTTTTTCATTTTTTCCTCCGGTATCTGCCCGTATGGATATAATTCATGATAAGACTGGTTATATAGGCCGTAACGCGCATGACCGGACTGGCATCGTTGGCCCCTGATACCAGAGCCCGCTCGCGGCAGCGTTTTATAAGCCCCTTGAGGAGCCGATTGATAATGTATTTTCGTTCTCCCGTCCAGTAGGCTACATTATCGACGATATCTTTTTTATATTTAGTAAGCGTGCGGTACGCCTTTCCCGGCGCGGCGGACCCCGGCGCAGGAAATATCCGGGCAAGATGAGCATCATGGAAATCCGGGGAGTATTCGGCGTAAAATTCGGTTTTGCGTTTGTAATGGGTTTTGAGGGTTGTCTTGAGAGTGGTGATATTCCAGTGTTTGCGCCCGGTTTTTTTAAGCGGCTCTTTTGCGCCTATCTCCCGCATCAGGGTGTCGACATAGGCAAGCTTATCGAGCGCCTTCCATCCCTGGTAGCGTTGCTGCCAATTTGAATCCGGGCACAGCCAGACGGCGAATGTTTCGGCAAAATCTTCGTCGGGATGGTACTGGGCGTACCAGTCATCGAGATGCAGAACAAACGACCGGCTGTACGGCCGGTATTTATAACGGTCGGGATACTCGTCGGAAAAACGACCGAACAACTGTTTCCAGCGCTTGCGGGTATGCAGCCGGTAGGCATAGTTAAGCGCATGACCGGTTTCATGGCGGAGCAGTTTCATGCAGGAAGTTTTATCCCCGCCTTCAATCTCATGCATCATGCGCTGTTCAAGTTCCCGGAGCCGGGGATGGGCAAGATAAAAGGCAATGCCGACCACGGGCTCAGTATCCGGAGCCAGCCATTCGTCGGCAAGATAATAATGCGGTTTGAAACTCAGTCCGTGCGATTGAAGTTCAGCGTATAACGCATCGACACATTCTTCAAGCCATGTGCCTTTGATAGTGATGCCCAAATCACAGAACCGCAGTTTCAGCAGTTTCTCTTCGCTTATTGCGGTCAAATCAACTGGGCGCTTGCGGAGCATAGTGTCTGTCATCACGCCTCAATAATCAGGGAATATCTTTTCGTGTTATGCTTAGGTTATTCTATATCTTTCAGGCGGGACAATCAAGCAACTATCGATACGCAAAAGTAACGGATTATTTTACTTCCCGCTTAAAATTAAATTTCTCGGTCCCGGGAATATTTTCCTGCAAACGATAGGCGCTGAGCAGGGACTGCCAGATTTTTTTATTGGGTTTGATAAAGCTCAGGTCAATGCCGAAGGCGCTGATGCCGCATTCCTTAAGCTTTCTGCGGGCGGTAAAAATACCGACCGGTTTTTCCGGTATCAACACGACCAACTCGGACTCATTGACTGCAGTAAACGCCGCCGGGACAGCCGGTGATTCCGCGAGCACATGCTCACGAATCGGCTCGTGCCCCAGGGTGTCCCCGGGTAAAAACCGCGACCGAACAACCGGGATAAACCCGTATAAATAGACGACAACATGGCGACCCAGTCCGGGCGCGCACATTTTTCGAATATTGAGAAAATCATCTTCCCAGGCAGTGACTACCTGTGTAACGCCCTTGGTTGCCAGAAACGCCGCCGTGTAGGCATTCCACACGCCAAACTGATGGCCAGCGGTAAGCTCGCACTCGCGGCCTTCAAAAAAAGCAAACTGCGAGACATTGTTGAGCACCCATCTGCGCACCCCCCGGGCGATGAGAGCATCGATACAACGCCGATAGTGATCTGTATCCCTCTGCCCTATAAACGGCGGAAGTTCTCCTGCGATGTGCGGCATGAGGGCTTCGGGCAAAGCGGCGCAGAGATGCAGGTTGTCTTTTTTGATATAAAATACATACTGGGTATGTTTGTCAGGCGGCGGCAAAACTTCCAGCCACGCCGGCGTATCAAAGGTGACCCATAGCGTATCCTCATCCGGACCGACGGGAACACTTTTTTTTGTTTCTTTCCATATGTTTGAGATAAGCGCCGTATAGCCCTGAGATACTTGAAACTCCGCTTTTCGGAGCGGTCCGCGACGGCGCGCATAGTTTTCATATATTGCATCTATGTCGCATTCAAGATTTTTCTGGTCAAAGGCAGCATCTACCGTTTTATATACCGGGTTGCCCGGCTTAAATTCAGCGGCCCGGGTGAACGGGATACGATGCAGCAATCCTTCGATTGAAAATTCCTTAACCTTAAAGGCAATCGTGGTATCGGTGACGGGATTGGACACCCGCAAACGGTCCCCCTCGCGGATCTCGATACTGGCGCCATCGCCTTCGATTAAGAGTGCCTCGTCACGGGACGCAACGACGGTGCCGATGCGATTACCGAGGCATTGCGCCTTGTGCGGTTCAAAAAGAGCGGCGTCGCGGCCGGCAAAAAGTCCGGCCGTCTTTGCCCGTGCGGCGTCCCCCGACAACAGCATGCGGGCTTCCACAAGAACTCTGTCAAAATCATGTTCAGACGCGTCGATAAGCATGCGGTACGCACTAACAACCTTGTACACATACTCACTGCTGCGCATGCGCCCTTCTATTTTAAGTGAAGCAATCCCGATTTTTTTTAGTGCGCCGATATGCGGAGCAAGTTCGAGGTCCCGCGGCGAGAAAATATATCCCTGCTTTTTCCCCTGGTGCCAGAGCCGGCGGCAGGGCTGGGTGCACCGCCCGCGGTTCCCGCTGAGCCCCCCGATGAAACTTGAAAAAAGGCACATCCCTGAGACGCAAAAGCACAGCGCCCCGTGAACAAATATCTCTATGGGCAGGGGCGCCCCTTTGGCAATAATCTTGAGCTCGGAAAATGACAGTTCACGCGCCAGAATGGCGCGCGCAAACCCCTCGCGCGCCAGGAAATCAACGCCCATCCGGTTATGCACCGCCATCTGCGTGCTGGCGTGTAAAGGGATATGCGGAAAATATTTTCGCACTATGCTGGCGACGCCTAAATCCTGAACAATGAGCGCATCCGGAGCAAACCGGTCAATGCGGGCGATATTCTTTACGACGGCGCTGATTTCCTCGTGTTTTATAAGGATGTTAAGGGCAAGAAATACCGTAACCTTTTTTTCGCGGGCGTGGTCAATCATGACCTCAAGATCGTAAAAATTGATGGAAGCAGCGGATACCCGCGCGTTAAAGTCCGGAACGCCGACATACACCGCGTCCGCCCCCGCGCGAATAGCCGTAATAAATGATTCTTTTGATCCAACCGGTGCAAGAAGTTCCATAGGGTAAGTGCCGCTGTTTACGCTCTCCCGCTTAAATCCCTGATAATCGCCTGATAAAATTCATTCCATTCAATGATGAAATGCTGTAAGCTGATTTCAACGGGGAATATCGTGCCGTCTTTTCGCTTGTGCGTTGTCGTAAATAAGATATTGCCCTTCTGCGCGACCACATCCAATGATGCAGTAAGATCGGGTATCGCTTCCGCAGACTGCAAATCTTTTAAATTCTTTTTTGTAATTTCAGGCAGTGAATATGCATACGCACCGAGAGCCTTATCGTTAGCTTCTATAACCTTTAAATCCTTGTTGAACATAATGATTATATCGTTGGCGAATTTTATCAGATAATCGTATTTTCGCGTCAGGGTCCGATGCTCAGCTTCGGCAGCGTATTGTTTCTGGTAAAAACTTGCTATCTGGCGATACCACACAAAAGCCAGCGACGCGCCTATTAACCCGAGAAAAAACAGCACAATCAACGACACCGCCATTGCCCTTCGGTTTACAAAAGCGTTTACTTCTTCCCGATCCATTTTAACAATCAGTATCCATGACGAATCGGGGATGTCCGTAACTGATGCAATGACCGAAACACCGCGATAGTCATCGCACTCCACGATGCCTCGGACGCCACGGACAGCCATCGCTTCGCATTGTTTGCCACTGAAGGGGCTATCATTCAAAGAAAGAGCGCTATCTTTTAAGTACTTCAGATTGTTAAGAAAAAATGCCTTGTCACCTTCTTTCCTGATAATATAAGTTTCGCCGGTCGTGTTCATCCCGAGATTGGCTTGCATAAACGGATAGAGAAATTTTTCGGGATATATCTTCAAAACAATCAATCCGACAGCTCTTGTTTCCGGCGTATCTATGGTCTGCACGGGAATATAAATATCAAGGTCAATGGTATGATCAAATTCATTGCGATACATATCTGAAAACACTATGCGCTTTTCTTTGAGGGCCTGTAGCGCCTGGAGAGCCACAGACGCGCTCAAGGGCTGGGTTTTTCCGCCGCTATCCAACGAGGTGATTTCTTCCAGGGCGGGGCCATATACGCTGGCGCCTTCATATTCGGGATTTTTCAGGAAGTCGCTGGTCCATTGAGAAAACATCTCCTGTCGCTTTATTCTATCCCGGGTTTCGGTAAGACGGCTTAATTTTCCCGCATCGATAAAAACAGGAGAAAGAGTGAACGCATCGGAAAACCGCTCCCGGCGCCAGTTGGTTATCTGCCCTCCCTTGAGTTCAGATATGATAGATAAGGTGTTTTTCGCTTCGCGAACAATGATTTTCTCTTGTCTTTGAAAATAAGAATACGCCGTAGCGAAAACTATGGCTACCAGCAGCAGGTAGAGCGCCATGAACCTGAGAAGTGTCTTTCTAAGATTGGTATCGTTCGCAACAAGGTGTAAAAATGTTTTATTGACCATCGTACCCCCTAAACCGCGTTCTTGTGCCGGAGAATTGTCTCACTATCTCTTATAGTATATCAAAATATCTCGACAAGAAAGATACCGGCGCATTATCCGCCAAAAAAAGGACTCGGAAGCATTCCTCACAAAAAGAATTACTTCCGAGTCCTTATAACGGCAATAGCGTGCTCGTGCAATAGTTAATAAATAAACAGCATTTCTGCGTATGTCGGCAACGGCCAGAGATCGCGGGGAACGACTTCTTCCAGCGAATCTATAACAACGCGCAGTTCAACCATCCCGGCAAGCATCGATGAGAGCGAATGCCCCTCATAGACAACTTCCAGCTTTTTCGCCGTGGTAAAGGCCTGATCGATCAGGGTGGAAACCTTCTCCAGCATCACGCCGGTTTGACCGGCCTGGCGACCGGCATCCTTCAAGCTTGCCACCGTCTGGGATAAATCGTTCTGATAGCGTATGGCGGCGGGAATGAGAAGTGTTTTCGCCATATCCAGAGCCACGCCCGTTTCGAACTTTACGATTTTCTCGTATTGTTCTTTGTAAATTTCGTAGCGTGACATGATTTCTGTGCGGGACAGTACTTTGTGTTTCCCTAACAATGCGATTGCCGGTTCTTTGATGGTTTCCGCCAGCGCCTCAGGCGTTGTCTTGAGGTTCGGCAAGCCGCGTTTTGCCGCTTCCGCATGCCATTCTTCGGTATAGTTATCGCCGTTATAGATCACGCGCTTATGTTTCTTGACGAGTTTCTGAAGAACTCCTTGCAGGGCCACATTAAACTTTTTACCGGCTTTGACAGCGGCTTCCAAGTCCGTGCAGATATCAGCGATAGCGTCGGTTACGATCGTGTTAAGCATGATATTCGGGCCGGCACAGTTCTGGTTTGAACCCACGGCGCGGAACTCGAATTTGTTGCCGGTGAACGCAAACGGCGAAGTCCGGTTGCGGTCCGTCACATCTTTTGCCAGTTGCGGCAATGACGAAACACCCACTTCGAGCACGCCTTTTCCCTTGGAGCTGGTGGCGCCGCCTTTTTCGATCTGTTCAATGATATCCGCCAGCTGATCGCCGAGGAATATGGATATAATCGCCGGCGGGGCTTCGTTGGCGCCGAGACGATGGTCGTTGCCGGCAGTGGCAACGCTGGCGCGGAGAAGACCGGCATTGGTATCAATGGCCTTCATCAGCGCGCAGACGGTCGTGATAAACACCGCGTTGTCATGCGGGGTGTCGCCCGGGTTGAGCCAATTTTTACCGTCAGGCCCGACTAACGCCCAGTTGTTGTGTTTTCCGGAACCGTTGATGCCGGCAAACGGTTTTTCGTGCAGGAGACACACGAATCCGTGCTTGTCCGCCACCTGGCGCAGCGTTTCCATCACCATCATGTTATGGTCAACGGCGAGATTGAGTTCTTCGAACACCGGGGCAAGTTCAAACTGCGCCGGGGCAACTTCATTATGGCGGGTCTTGGCGGGAATACCCAATCTCCAGAGTTCATCATCAAGGTCTTCCATGAACACCAGAACGCGGTTCTTTATGGCGCCGAAATAATGATCTTCCATCTGCTGATGCTTTGCGGGACGGCGGCCAAACAGCGTGCGCCCGGTTTGGATAAGATCAAGGCGCTGAGCGTAGTACTCTTTATCAATCAAAAAATATTCCTGTTCCACGCCCATGGTCGAATACGGGCGAACTCCCTTTGAGGTAACGCCAAAGAGTTTCGCCATACGGTTGACCTGCGCGGCCAGAGCGTCAATAGAACGCAACAACGGCGTTTTCTTGTCAAGCGCTTCGCCGTGATAGGAATAAAATGCGGTGGGGATACAGAGAACCGAGGTGTTCTCGGCTTCCTTAATGAAAGCGGGGCTGGTCGGATCCCATGCTGTGTACCCGCGCGCTTCAAAGGTTGCCCGCAAACCGCCGGACGGGAAGCTGGACGCATCCGGCTCGCCCTGAATCAACTCTTTGCCGGAAAATTTCATTTCCACGCCGCCCTTATAATCAGGGGTAATAAATGAATCGTGTTTTTCCGCTGTCGTGCCGGTCAACGGTTGGAACCAGTGAGTAAAATGGGTAGCACCTTTGGACATGGCCCATGTGAGCATCGCGCCGGCAACTTCATCGGCTATTTTGGGATCAAGCGGCAGGCGGTTGTTGATAGTCGCCGACAAGATAGCGAAGGTTTTCGGGGTAAGATACTTTTTCATCGTCTTCAAACTAAATACATTTTCACCGAACATTTTTTCTACGGCAGAACCATTCTTCTTTTGCGTAACATTTTTCATAACACTTCCCCTTTCAGTATAACCTGCGGATATATCGTTGCAAAAATATTTCTGAATCTTTGACGCCACACATGAAAATGACGTCCTCAGAGCACTTCATTATGCTTTTGAGGACGTCATTGTCCTGGACTGACTATAAAGAATCGATATGCAACAGTTACAGTATATCGTTTCGTGTTTTTCTTGTCAAGGTTTAGCGCTTGGAGAACTGGAACCGCTTGCGCGCCTTGGGTTGACCTGACTTTTTGCGTTCGACCATGCGGGGATCGCGCGTCAACAACTCTTCTTTACGCAGAACCTGTTTTGTGGTCGGGTCCAACTGCAGAATCGCCCGTGCAATACCGTGTCTGACAGCTCCCGCCTGGCCCGTAATGCCGCCGCCGGTCGTCGTTACCAAATAATCGTACTGGTTGCTGGACGCGTACACTTCCAGCGGTTTAAGAACTTGTTTTTTGTGACGGTCAAGCCCGTGAAAATAATCGTCAAGCGGTTTGCCGTTGATAGTTATCTTGCCGTTGCCCGGAACCATTTGGACCCGCGCTGATGCATCTTTGCGCCGTCCTGTCCCGCGATACAAATTTGTTTGTTCCATACAATGATTCTCCTCTGGCTGTGAGATTATTTATTAACTGATGCTATTTATTCCGCGGCGCCGGCTATTTGCGCGCTGTGCGGATGCTCTTTGCCGCGATACACTTTAAGACGGGTAATCTGACGGGCTGCCAGCTTGTTCTTGGGCAACATTCCCTTGACTGCCATGCGTATGGCCTTCTCCGGGCTGTCAATCATCAACCGCGCATACGGCGTATAGGTGTCTCCGCCGGGATATCCGGAATGACGAAAAGCAATTTTCTGATTTATCTTATCACCGGTCAACACAACTTTGCTGGCATTGGTCACCACCACAAAATCACCGCAATCGATGGAATTACAATAGATCCGTTTAAGTTTGCCGCGCAGCGTATCGGCTACCATGGTTGCCAGACGGCCCAGCACTTTGCCGTTAGCGTCGACTATATGCCATTTCCGTTTAACTTGTCCCACTTTTGGGAGATAGGTTTTTGCGTTCGCATTAATCATAAATTTACCCCTCTTTGATTTTGAGCTGTCCATTATAAGAAATTATTGCCCCCCCGTCAAGTGGCTTGCAATGATTTGTCTCTTATACCCCTGCGAAGCTCGCTGCATAGGGATACTGCTTAACGGCGGCAGAGCAAGCTCTGCGGCTACAACGGCACTGTCATTGCTTTTGATTGCCCTTTGTAGCTGCGAAGCTTGCTTCGCCGCAGTTGGGTGTGGTTAGAAATTCGTTGTGACGGCGAAATACGTGACGCCGTCATTCTGGTCAAGGGGCAGGGCGTATTGCAGGGTTAACAAAAGGGGATATTGCTGCAATACGAAGGTGTAGCAACGCAGAGACAAACCGGCGCCGGTTTTCCAGTCATCACCGCTCAGACGGCTGAACTGGTTGTCTTCATTAAAGGAGAACCCGGTATCAACAAATAATCCGCCATATAATGATTTAAAGAACAATCCGGGGAATATATAGTACATATCATAATTGAGGTTATATGCCAGAGGAAACCGCCATTCAAGGGTGTTGACCAGCACTTTTTTCGCCATAATATCTGATGAAGATATCCCACGCAAACGGTCAATGCCACCCAAACTGAATGTTTCGGCATCAGCGCCGTAACTACCATTGCCGACGACCCGCCACAAAAGAGTGTGCTCTTTGCCCAGAGGGATAAAAGTATTTGTTTCACCGGAAACGGATTGGTAGCGGTAGTCGCCCCCCATAAATATATCCGAAACCTTTGCGGCAGCCGCGGCGCGGAGCCCTGCCGTTGTTTCAAGATACGCCCCCGTGGTGGTGTCGTGCGTTGCCGTCACCCCGACGCTATTCTCGCGGGTGCGCATTTCCGGCGCCGGCCCGGTTACTGCCCGTTCGCGGCGGTCTATCGTCTCAATAAACAATCCGGCACTTTGGAACCGGTTAAGCGGATACAACACGGTGACTGTTTGCGCGTACCGTTGTCGTTTGATGGTCCGGTCAACATCACGAAAATCATCGGTGCCGCTGGCGCTGATGTACACCTGCGGACGGTATGCGAGAAACCCGTAATTGACCCGGTAATCAGTGTACTGCAACCCGCTGATGTGCGTGGCGACTGCCTGGACTTGATGATTGCCCAGCATGTCGGACGCCTGCCAGTAGCCGGCAAAATACCATCCGTCAACCGAGGTATAGAACAGTAAAGGGAATATAAGATCTGTTGAAGCGCGGCATGTATATGGTTTTGAAGGAGGGGGCGGTTGCCCACTCTGTTTTCCAACATCAAATCCCCCTTTGTCCCCCTTTGTCAAAGGGGGATAACTTTCTACGGAAGAGTGTGACAGCATCATAGAAAGATCGGCAAGATATAGGTGTTTTTCGCCGGCGCGGAATGAGGAAAAGAGAAGATTTTTACCGTCAGGGGACGCCTGCGGTTGAAAATTGCCACCAATAACAGCGGTCAGCAGGCGGGGAGCGGCACTCCCGGGAGCAAGAGCGTAGAGGTCAAACACTCCGTCGGGATCGGCGGTGTAGACAATACTACCGTCCGGCAGGAACGCAGGATAGCGTTCATCGCACGGAGCGCCGGTTATATAGTGTTTTGTTTTCAAACCAAGATCAACGCGGCACAGATTATAGTGCAGGCGGCCCGAACCGTTGTCTCTCTCGGATGAAACAATCAACGATTTTCCGTCAGGCGACAGGCAGGCATCTATATCGTCGCCCGCATCGCCGGTCAATGGCGTCGTTTCGCCCGTTGCAAGCCGGTACTCATATATGTCGCGGAACCCGCCGCGGATACCCGAGAAATACACCAACGACCCGTCGGCTGAAAACACCGGCGAGTCGACCGATGTCACAGAGGGATAATGAAGCACGAGGCGACGGCTCCGCACATCAAACAGGGCGATACAGTCGCGTTGCTCCTTTTCCGCCGCAAAAACCAGATAGTTCCCATCTCGGGAAAAGCAAAGCCCCCGGCCGTCGGTATGTATATTTTCAACAGTAATTGAACGGGTCAAACTCCAAAGACGCTCCGTTGCACCGGTGGCAAGATCATAGAGGTATATCTCTTTTATCCCCCGGTCATCAGCTATATAGGCGACTGAGCGACCGTTGGGCGAAAAAATGGCGGATTCGTTAAATCGGGGATACATACCCGGGCGGGTTAGGGGGCGGCCGTACGCCACGGGCTCTTCCCGTCCATGGACAGCGCGCGAATATATATCTTCCAGATGCTCACGGAATTTCTTGTCGAGAGTCGTCAGGTCCGTTCCCGCCGCCTCGTGAAGCACCGTAGTTGAGTCAAAATATTTTTTGTAGAGACGCAATAAACTCGGCAATGTTTCTTCGCCATACTCGTCAGCGATGAAACGGATGCACGCTTCACTCTCTTTATAGGCAAGCGTCACCTGATGGGGCAGGAGGTGGTTAAAGTTTTCCAGGTGGCCCAGCGGCAACAGGCGCCCACTGGTCGCCGCGTCACGCAGATACATCTCGCGTGTCGTTGCTTCCAGGTCGCCGGTAGAATATTCGGCAAGCCCTTCCATCATCCAGTTGGGATATATCAGAAATTTAATGATACTCAGTGACCGCCAGAACCCGCCAAACAGATAGTCAAATTCCACTTCGTGCGTAAACTCATGGCATACCACATACCGCAAAAACCGTTGCGACCCGGTGTTCCCGACAACCAGTCGGTCTTTAAAAACTTCCGTAACGCCGCCAATACCCTCGCTGATAGCGACAATATTTGATTGTTCAAAATCATTATGAGTGTTATACACAAAGAGAGGATATTTAGCGGAGGGGTTATCGGGAAGAAAATGCGTCACACGCCGGAAAGCGTCTTCAGCATAGGTAAAAACAAGTGGCAGCAGCGTTTGTCCGGCCGACTCATAATGATATATATCAAAATGATCGGAGGACGATATCTGCCAGTTGAATTTTTTGGTGATTACTTTATTGGCGGCGCCGATAGGGCTACAACACAAGAGCGCCGCGAGAAGGATGATCCCGGATTTTCTTACCTGATGCACTATCATCTCACATCCCTCTTCTAACAAGAGCAGTGTGAATTTTTCCCCGCTTGAAAACGGGGTCCCGGGGAATTTTCCGTGTAAGCATACCGCTCAGCCGCCTATCAGTGACGGCAGCAGGAAGAACAATTATGGTCTGATCCGCACCCGGGTCCGGCGGAAGTGTCTGACGGACAGCTGGAGCCATGGGGTGAGAATACCGACAACAACCGCTCAAGGTCCTGTCCCTGGCAATGCGGGCATACGGCCTTTTCCCCGCTCAGGACAAGCACTTCTATTTTCTTATCGCATTTCCGGCAACGATATTCATAGAGCGGCATTAAGATTGTTCCCCTGACTGTTCCTTATGCGCCGCATCCGCGGCGTCTTGGTCGGCAGTTTCGTCCATGAGCATGTCGCCCAGAGTCGGCAAGCTGCTTTTGTTGACATACTTTTTTATCAACGCCCGTTCCTGTTCGTGATCAAGCTTCCTGATGGATATTTCTATTTTGCGTTCTTTGGCTTCGCATTTAATTACTTTTGCCTCAACCGTTTGTCCTTCTTTAAGCAAAACGGGGGGCATATCGTCGCGGCGGGCGCTGATCTCTGCGTTGCGCACCAGCGCCTCAACATCCGGCTCCAGCTCCACAAACGCTCCGAACTCAACGACCCGTTTCACCACGCCCGTCACTGACGCGCCAACCTTATATTTCCGCATCGGATCTTCCTGCAGATGTTTCAACGACAGCACCATTTTTTCGTTGCGGGTATTGACTTCCATCACCACCACTTCTATCTCATCTCCCGTTTTGAGCACATCCTGCGGATGGCGAATCTTTTTTGTCCAGGAGAGATCTGAAACATGAATCAGCCCTTCGATTCCATCGGTCAACTTCACGAACGCACCGAACGGCGTGAGCGTCATCACCGTCCCCTTTACCCGAGCGCCGGGCGCATAACGCTGCGCTGCTTCTTCCCATGGGTTGGGGAGCATTTTTTTAAGCGACAATGACAATTTCTCCGCAGTGGGATCAACGCCAATTATCTTTGCTTCTATTTCAGTTCCCACAACAAAGGTCTTCCTCAGATTCGGTTTCTGTTCGTCCCATGAAACCTCCGACTGGTGGATCAATCCTTCCAGTCCCGGCTCCAGTTCGACGAAAACACCGAAATCAGCAATGGAAGATATTTTTCCCTTGATGACCAATCCTTCCGGATATTTATCTTTTGCACCATCCCACGGACGCGGCGACAGATTTTTTAAACTAAATGATATTTTTCCTTTTTCGCGGTCAACTTTGAGTATCTGGACCGTGACTTTTTGCCCCGGCTTAAGAACATCGGACACCTTTTTGACATGAAACCATGCAATATCGCCGATATGCAGAAGTCCTTCCATACCGCCAATATCGATAAAGGCGCCAAAATCGGTAATGCCCGTTACCTGCCCGTCAACTACGCTACCTTCGACTAGCCCCGCCAGCACCGTAACCTTACGAACCTTGTCTTCTGCTTCAAGAATTTTCTTGCGGGACAACACAACATTGCGCTGACTCTGATCGAGTTCCGCCACCAGGAACGACAGCGTTTTTCCCAAATATTTATCCCCGTCTTTTACAAACCGCAACTCAATCTGCGAAATGGGGCAAAATGCGCTTACGCCGCCGACATCGACCGTAAAACCGCCGCGGTTCTTCTGGCGAACTCTGCCTTCAACCGGCAGGCCGGCTTTATACGCCTCGACAACTTTTTCCCAGGCAGCTTTCTCACGGATCTGCCGATTAGAAAGAATAACATAGCCGCTTTCGGTAAACATTTTAACGACCATAACCTGCACCTGCATACCGATCTTAAAAGCGGCCTTTGTTGCTTCGTCGCAATCGCCTATCGGTATCAACCCGTCGGATTTTGTGCCCAGGTCAACGAGGAAACCATCGGCGTTCTGGCCGATAATCTTAACGCTCAATATTTTCCCGTTCTCCAACTTAATGTCGGGCCCCAAAAGGTCCGCCATCGACATTTCATCGCCGTTCTTCTCTTCAGCCGGAATATTTAATTCGTTTGAATCTTCCATCTTTGTTTCCTCCAATGGCTTTTGCCACACGGTCTATGATCCAGTCCGGCGTTGAAGCTCCGGCGGTCAATCCCACGGTTTTTGCTGCGGTAAACCAGCGGGGGTCAAGCTCTTTTTCCGTCTCAATATGATAGGTCGGCGTATCGGCTGAACAAATTTGAGCCAACCGCCGCGTATTCCCGGAATTCTTGCCGCCGATGACAATCATCACATCCACCTGGCGCGCAAGCTGGCGCGCCGACCGCTGGCGGTCTTTGGTTGCCTTACATATTGTATTAAAAGTTGCGACATCACCGCAAGTTTTCTTGATCTCGGCGACCACTGCGTCAAAGTTTTCCGGCGTCTGAGTGGTCTGACTGACCACCCGGACCGGCTTGCTCCCCAGTTTCACTTTTTTGATATCCCGACAGTTATCAACGACTGCCCCGTTATGGCGGCAGTACGACACCAGCCCAACCACTTCCGGATGGGTTTTTTCACCAACAATGACGATGTCGACATCATCAACGCTCAGTTTTTTAATTATATCCTGCGCACGCTTAACGAAAGGACAAGTAGCGTCTACAATATGCAGACTTTTTTGTTCTAATTTTTCCCGCATCTCGCGGGGAATACCGTGCGTCCGCACAATGAGTGTTTCACCGCGCAGACGACCCGGTGCTTCGATAGAGCGGATACCCGCCTTCGCCAAGCGCTTGACTTCCTGGGGGTTATGGATAAGCGGGCCGTAGGTATACACCCGTTTCTTGCCGCGCACCGTCTTTTCAGCAAGTTCAATAGCCCGACGAACCCCGAAACAAAATCCCGCGCTTTTGGCAGTAATTACTTTCATGCTTCACCCGGCGCATGAAGGTTTTGTACCGCCTGCAGTACCTGCTCGGAAAATTGCTGATATGATGCTTTCGTATATTCGCGGGGCGGATATAGCGGCTTGCCGAAAATCACATACAACTTTTTAAACCCGGCCATGACGGATGAGTTCACGACTCTTGTCGGCACCACCGGCTTCTGGGTATGACAGGCAAGCATCCCGCAGCCGCTGCGCGCCACGCCGAAAGTCCCGTCTTTTGAACGCGTTCCCTCAGGAAAAACCAACAGGCATTCTCCTGATTCAAGCAAACCTTCGCCGGTCCGTATCGCCGAGATATCATTGTGCCCGCGTCGAACAGGAAAAGTATTCGTGCGTTTGATAAGCTGGCCAAGCACGGGTATGTCAAATAATTCTTTTTTTGCCATAAAAAAAAGCGGGCGACGGGTAGCGGACCCTACCAACGGCGGATCAGCGAAACTGACATGATTAGGAGCAATGATAACTCCGCCCGTCAAAGGAATATTTTCATGCCCGATTATCGTCCGACGCCAAATACAACGAAATGTCGCGGCGCACAAAAACCGGCATAGGTAGAAAACCCATGAATTCTTTATCACAGAAGCCCTTGCAAAGTTTCCAAAAATCCGGGGAACGATGTGTCAACACAGCCCACATCGTTAATAACGGTCGTGCCCTCGGCAATACAACCCGCAATCGCCAGCGTCATCGCAATCCGGTGGTCGCCGTGGCTTCTCACCGTCGCCCCGTGTAGTTTCACGGGCCCATGAATTACCAACCCGTCCGGCCGTTCTTCAATGTGTGCGCCCATGGCACCCAATTCCGCGGCAATAGTTTTTATCCGGTCACTTTCTTTTACACGCAGTTCCGAAGCGCCCGATATCACCGTGACCCCCTGCGCCTGCGTGGCAGCCAAAACTACGATCGGCACTTCATCAATAAGCCGCGGCATAATGGCTGCGGAAATCTCAGTCGCCTTCAGTATGGACGGCTCCACCGCGATCATCGCCACCGGTTCTCCGGAAAGATTGCGCCGGCTGTTAAGGCGTATCCGGGCACCCATATTGTTTAGCACCTCGAGAATACCGTCCCGCGTCGGATTAATGCCGACATCGCGCAGTTCGATCCACCCTGTTTTTGCGACAAGGCCCAGCACCATAAAAAACGCGGCGGAAGAAATATCGGCAGGGACGGTTAATGTCAAGGGATTAAGACGCGCCGGCCCGCGCACGGCAACACGGTTACCGTCAACGGATATATCGGCGCCGCACGCCGCCAGCAAGCGCTCCGTATGATCGCGTGATTTGACCGGCTCTTCAACCGATGTGATGCCTGCCGCCGCCAGCCCCGCAAACAAAACACACGACTTCACCTGCGCGCTGGCAACCGGGCTGACATAGGCGACCGGCTTCAGCATACCTGTCCCTGATATATCAAGCGGAAGATAATTATCCTCTATCGCAGTGATCCGCGCACCCATAAGCCGCAAGGGTTCAATAATCCGCTTCATCGGGCGGAGCGACAAACTTTTGTCACCGCATATCCGCGATGAAAACGGCCGGGAAGCCAGAATCCCGGACAATAAACGCACGGTCGTTCCTGAATTACCCGCATCGATGCCGCCGGCAGGAACCGTCAGAGCATTCATCCCATTGCCCCATATCCGCAAAAAACGGCCGGTCGTGTCGATGCGCACACCCATCGACTCAAACGCCTGTACGGTACGCATGCAATCTTCCGACGGCAAATAGTTCTCGATAATCGACTCACCAATAGCAAGGGCCCCCAGCATCACAGCCCGGTGGGTGATCGATTTATCACCCGGAACAGTGACTGACCCGGCGGCGCGGGGAGAGGGGTTAATGGTCCAATGCATGCAGATTACACCGTACGCGGTGCCCTTTCTCGAAAAGTTTTTCGAGTGCGGCAGTATCGTTTAAATTCTTTTTTGCCAGCGATAAATAGCGTATAAGCGCCGTAAGGGTTTTGGTGATCTCCGTCCGGTTTGCCCGGCATATCCGGGCCCAGTCGGCAGGACTCGCCGCGGCAACCCGCGTCATATCTTTAAAAGAACCTGCCATCAATTGCACAGCGTTGCACTGTTTCCCCTGCAACGTTTCAGTCAGTCCGCCAAAACCGTACGCCACCACATGCGGCACATGGCTGGTCATTGCAACGATGGCGTCATGATCTTTCGGATCCAACTCACAAATCCTGCCGCCGGCACAACGCCACATGCGTTTAACGCAATCAATTTGTGACGCCGAGGCGTGTATCGTTCCGGCAATAACAACGGTTGCATTTTTATAGAGATCGCCGGTCGCCGCTGCCAAGCCGTTTTTTTCAAGCCCTGCCATGGGATGCGCGCCGACAAAGGCAGGCATCCGGACTGTTCGATTGCGCGGGGTAGACAAAACTTTTGCGACTTCTTTAATGACAAAACCCTTTACGCTGCCGGCATCGGTGATTACAGCGCCGGGCTTGCAGTGGGCCACAATCTTTTTTATCTGAGAAGCAATACTGTCGACGGGGGTACACACAACCACAATGTCGGCGTCGCAAACCCCGCGGGCATGATCTACCGTAAAACTATCAGCGGCCCCTCGTTTTTTTGCCGCCGCCAATTTCGCATTACTGCGCCCGATGCCTACAACGCGGTACTGCCCAGACCGGCGCAAAGCCATCCCCAGCGATCCACCTATTAAACCAACTCCGATGATAGCCACATTTTTTTTATTCATAGTGTTATAATTCGCTACGGCAAATCCTCCCCCACCCTCCTTTGCCAAAGGAGGGAGTTTTCAGCTTATTCTCCTTTTAAAAAAGAGAGTTTTCCAATTACCCTCTTTTTTCAAGGAAGTGATATTTTAGCTTCCACCCCCATTTGAACATGAGGAATTTCCACATTATCCCTGTTTGCATATGACCGTTTTCAAATTATCCCCCTTTGACAAAGGGGGACACAGGGGGATTTGACTTTTATTTATCATTCTCTATTGTGTTAATCGTTCTTCCCACTGCTTCGGCTACGCGGCTGAGTTCCTGCATAAGCACGGCAAACTGAGCGGGCAGCAAACTCTGCGGGCCGTCGGAAAGAGCTTCTTCCGGCTGGGGATGAACTTCGATAATCAGCCCATCGGCGCCGGCAGCCACCGCCGCTTTCGCCATGGTACCCACATGCTCCCTGATACCGATACCGTGAGACGGGTCAACGACAACCGGCAGATGCGAGAGTTTTTTTAGTACGGGCACGGCATTTAAATCCAGCGTATTGCGGGTTGCATCCTCAAAAGTACGGATGCCCCGTTCACACAGAATAACCTGATAGTTGCCTTGGGACATGATATACTCTGCCGACAATAAAAGTTCCTTTATGGTCGTCGCCATTCCTCGTTTGAGCAGTACGGGTTTCTTCTGTTTTCCGGCAGCTTTGAGCAAATCGTAGTTCTGGACATTGCGCGCACCGATCTGAATAATATCGCAGCTTGCGCCAACAGAAATTATCTGCGCCGCCGTCATTGCTTCACTGACGGTCGGTAGCCCGGTTTGCTTTTTTACTTTTTCAAGTATCTTAAGGCCCTTGTCGCCCATGCCCTGAAACGCGTACGGCGAACTGCGCGGCTTAAACGCCCCAGCCCGAAAAATGGAGGCACCGGCGGCTTTAACCAGGCACGCCGTTTCCATGGTCCGTTCCAAACTTTCAACCGCGCACGGCCCGGCCATAACCGCAATGCTGTTCCCGCCGATGATTACGCCGGGGGCAACCGTAATAACGGTGTTGCTTTGTTTGAATTCACGGCTCGCTAATTTGTACGGTTTTTCAATTTCGCTGATGTGGTCGACCACATCCATCGCTTCAAACGAATCACGAAATCGCTCGGCCCGCTCGCCGATCATCCCGATGATGGTCACATCGACGCCCTGGGAGACATGGGGAATATACCCCAATTTTTTTATTTTTTTAATTACTTTATCGATTTCCAATTTCGGCGACCGGCTTTTTAGCGTTATTATCATGATATGTGTCCTCTCTTGGGAATGTGCCGTTATCTATGACTGTACGCCCTACGCAGTCACTTTTTTCAGGGCGGTCAAAAACATTGTATTCTGTGCAGCTGTTCCAATAGTTACCCGGATATGGTTGTGAAGATGGTACTCGTCCATGGCGCGGACTATAACGCCCTCTTTCAACAACTGCTTAAAAACATCCGCACCCGCGCGGGGACTGACATCTATCAGAACAAAATTGGCGGCGGATGCGATGAATGGAATTCCATATCGATCCAACTCCCGACAAACGGATAACTTTCCCTGTTCAGTCAGCGTTATACTGTGCGGCACTTGATTTTTATCCGCCAAACTCGCCATGGCCGCAACTTGCGCCGCCACATTGATATTAAACGGCGGTCGTATACGGTCGATAAAATCTACAATCGCCGGCGACGCAAAACCATAGCCGACCCGCAAGCCGGCCAACCCGTAAATTTTAGAAAAGGTCCGCAAGATAATCAGGTTTGGATATAGGCTCAACAAACGCAGAGTATCAGGATAGTCCTTGTTGACCCGCGCGTACTCGTAGTACGCTTCATCGACAACCACCAGGGGTGCATTTCCTCCAAACCGTTTCTCAACTATATCCATGAATTTTTTGAATTCCTGCGCGGTATTATAGGTGCCGGTAGGATTATTGGGGTTTGCAATGAAAATAGCTTTTGTGCGGGCAGTAACCACCTGCGCCATTGCAACCAAATCGTGCGTATATCCCTCTTTCATGGGAACGGATTTAACGGCGCAACCCATCAGTTTGCCCGCCATTTCGTAACGGATAAATGCGTGGCGGGACACGACAATATTGTCACCCGGGTTAAAAAACAGCTTCGCGATAAGTTCAATAATCTCATCAGAGCCGGCACCCAAAACCACTGATGACGGGTCCACCAAATAAAATTTCGCTAGGGCCTGCTTTAACGCCCATGAATTTGAATCGGGATAGTAATAGGCGTCGGCGGCGGCTTTTTGTATGGCTGCAATAGCGGCGCGGCAGGGGCCGAGCGGGTTTTCGTTTGAAGCAAGTTTAATCACTTTTTTGAGTCCCAGTTCCCGTTTAATGGTTTCTATCGGTTTTCCGGCGCGGTAGGGCTCAAAATCACGGCAATTTTTTCTGATTTGTTTCTGGATGTTAAACTTCATCTTGTGCTCCTTATTTAGTTGAACGGGCGGACGCTAGGCCCGCCCCTACAAAAGCATTCAATCGGCGCGGGGGTAGGAACCGAGGACTTTGAGAAACATGCAGTGACGCGTCAATGCTTTGAGCGCCGTCTGCACCTGCGGTTCGGACACATGTCCGAGAAAATCTATAAAGAATATGTATTCCCACGCTTTTTTCTTAGTCGGACGCGATTCAATCTTCGTCAAATTGATCCGGTGTTGCTTGAAAGTCATCAGAATATCGTTAAGCGCCCCGACCTTGTCCTTGATAGACAGCATCACCGATGTCTTATCGATACCCGATTTTCCGGCATAATTGCGGCCGATGACCAGAAACCGGGTAAAGTTCTCGCGGTTGTCTTCAATATTATGCGCCACTGTTTCCAAGCCGTAGAGTTCGCCTGCCGCTTTTGAGGCAATTGCGGCAGACCCTTCCTCGCGGGACGCCCGGCGGGCCGCCTCTGAAGTCGACAATGTTTCTATCAGAGGAATCCCCGGCAGGTTCATTTCCAGCCAGGTACGACATTGGGCTAACGGCTGAAGGTGCGAATAAACCTTTTTGATATTTTTCTTCGCACCTGTCAGGGACAAAAGATAGTGCCCGATTGACATGCTTATTTCAGAACAGATCACCAAATCCGATTCAATGAACATATCCAGCGTGTGATTAACCACGCCTTCGGTGGAATTCTCTATCGGGACCACGCCGAAATCCGCGCGATATTTTTCAACTTCAGTGAACACATCGGCAATCGTCGGGACCGGAATATATGTTGCCGCCACGCCGAAATTCTTGAGCGCCGCCTGATGGGTATAGGTCGCCTCAGGCCCAAAAAACGAGACCTTCAACCGCGACTCAAGTGAACGGCAGGAATTAAGGATCTCGCGGTAAATTGCTTCGATAGCCACGGGAGGAAGAATCCCTTTGTTTTTTTTCTGCAATCCCGTGATAATCTTTTTTTCCCGATGCGGAACATAAAAGTCCTGTCCCGTCTTCATCTTGACGCCGCCAACTTGTTTGACCAACACAGCGCGCCGGCTCAACAGATCGAGGATCCCCTCATCGACGCCGTCAATGTGTCCCCGCAACCGTTCGATTTCTTCCTTGCTGGATTTCTTTTTCATAATTTTCCCTATCATCCTTTCCATCCTGCCATTCCCCGAATATTTCTATCGGAACTATGGCGTCGAAATGACAAAAGGATGGATTAAAGTATCAATACCGACATCATTCGTTCCGCAGTACCGGTGCGCCGGTACGAGTAAAAAAGGTTCGTCTCATGATGCGTACAGCGGTTGCAAGAAATAATTTCCGTTATGCCGGCCCCGTGCAATTGTCCGAGGGCTACCGCCCCTAAATCGAGCGTCGGACCCGATTGCGCAAATAGCTTCAGCGTGTCCGCGTCAACAGCGTAACAGCACGGCTGAATATGTGGGCCTATAGCCGCCACTAAGTCGGCTGACCGCACTGCAAATCTCTCGCTGAGCATCTTCACGGTTTCGGGAATAATACCCGCCGCCATACCCCGCCATCCGGCATGAACCACCCCACCGCACGAACCATCCTTCGCAGCTAAAAATACCGGCACACAATCAGCGGTAAAAACCCCCAGGGGAATAGCCGCAACGGCGGTTACCAACGCGTCCGTATCGGGAATCTCCAACCCCTTGTTTGACGAATCAACCACGGCAACCCGGGGCCCGTGCACCTGCTTACCCACGGTTATAGAATGAACATCGATGTCGCTGCTTGTGCAAAAAACGCGCCTGCGTTCCGCGTCCTTCATGGTGCCTTGGGCAACAGTGGTCATCATAACCCTGCAGGGGAACGGCTCAACGACAAAAATAGTATCTTCGTATTTCCACATGCAGACCGTTACCGTTGAAACCCATTTTCTCCGACCATTAAATCAACTTCTTCATCTGCCAATACGTATACGCCGGCCGGATGGGATCAATTTCCAACGACAAATCAATGGGTAATGCTTCTTTCAGCCGCTTCGATTTTTGTAGCATCGGGCGCGCCGGGAACCCCGTGGCGATGACTGTAATTTTTATGCGGTCATCAAAATTTTCATCTAAAACCAATCCGAAAAAAACATGCGCTTCCGGTGAAACGGATTCCTTGATAAGGCTCATCGCCTCGTCAACTTCCACCATGGTAATGCCCTTATTTCCCGTAATATTGACAAGGACTCCCCGGGCGCCGTCAATAGAAATATCGTCGAGGAGCGGACTTACAATGGCCTTTTGCGCCGCTTCAACGGCACGCCCGGGACCGGCACCTTCGCCGATACCCATCAGGGCTTCGCCTGCCCCCTTCATGATAGTTTTGACATCGGCAAAATCAACATTTATCTGCCCGGGCGTGATAATGACATCGGTTAAGGACTGCACGGACTGCCGCAGAACATCGTCGACGATTCGAAACGCATCCTCTATCGGTGTTTTATCGTCAACGATAGTGAATAGTTTTTCGTTGGGGATGACGATCAATGTATCCGTATAGTTGCGAAGATTCTTTATACCTTCTTCCGCCTGAAGCAAGCGGGCACGGGCTTCAAAATCAAATGGCTTGGTTACCACACCGACGGTCAATATGCCCAGCGCCCGCGCAATGGACGCCACAACCGGGGCCGCGCCGGTACCCGTACCGCCGCCCATGCCGGCTGTTATAAACACCATGTCAGTCCCTACCAGCATTTCTTTTATCCGCTCGCGGCTTTCTTCCGCCGCCTGCTGTCCAATGGCGGGGTTTCCCCCGACGCCGAGCCCCCGAGAGACCTGCTCGCCAATCTGAATGCGAATGGGCGCAACGGACCGCCGCAACGCCTGAACATCGGTGTTGATGGTGACAAATTCAATGCCCTGGATGGCAGCCTGAATCATGCGGTTGACAGCATTGGAACCGCCGCCACCGACGCCGACAACTTTAATATGTGCGGGATGATCGTCCGGTTCCGGCGACATTTTTATGCGTGGCATAATACCCTCGTAATTTTCATAAAAAACTTCCTATGAATCGCTGTCATTTTAAATGCTCCCGCACCAATTTTCAGGGGCCAGTGAACTTTCCCCGTTGATAAAGATTTTCGGGGTGTGTCATTGATTAAAAGGTTCCGTCTACCCATCCACGCACGCGACTGAGCCACGACGACCCTGATTTTCTCGTCCTTTTATCCATCGGCTGACTGAAAGTTGACGACACTTCGGCCTTGAGCAGTCCGATGGCTGTCGCATAGGACATGTTTGCCACAATCTCTTCCGCCCCCTTGACATCCTGCGGCAGCCCCAGCCGGGCAGAAGAATTCAAGGCCTGTTCACACGCCTGAAGCATGCCTTCAAGTTTTGCGCCGCCGCCGGTAATAATTATCCCGCCGGTTACGATAGCGTCGGCAAGATTTGATTTGCGCACTTCGTCGTCAATCATCACCAAGATCTGATCCAACCGCGGCTGGATAACATCAACCAATTGCCGGCGCGCGCATTCTCTGACAGTACGGCCATCGACGCCGGTGTACTCAAACTTCGTATCGTCTTTGAGCAAGCTTGCCATAGCGAGCCCGTATTTTTCTTTGATATCCTGAGCGACTGTCTGAGATGTCCGTAAATTATGCGAAATGTCTCGGGTAATGAAATCAGACCCGATTTGCAGTTCTTTTGAAAAGCGGATACTGCCTTCGGTATAGATGGCGATACCCGTGGTCAACCCGCCGAAATCAATGAGCAAACAGCCCAGTTCTTTTTCTTCCTGGGTAACCACCACCCCGCCGACCGCCAACAACCCGTAAATCGATTCAGATACTTCAAAACCCGCCTGCGCGGTGGCTTTGTAAATATTGCTCAAATGGCTTGAGGACGCTGTCAGGATATGCACATCGACTTCAAGAAAGTTGCCTTCCATGCCGACGGGGTTGGGCACGCCGCGCTGATGGTTCAGCGAGAACTCTTGGGAAATGGTGTGCAGTATCTCGCGGTCAGGCGACAGACGGATAGTTTTTCCGTTCTCGATTGCGCCGGAAACATCTTCAGCCGTAATTTCTTTGTCCGTACGGGAAATATTTATCGCGCCGTGCGTGTTCATCGACTCGATATGGTTGCCGCGCAGTCCCAAATTAATCTGCTGCACGGTAACTGCGGCGCTTTCTTCGACTTTCTCGATAACCTGCTGGATCGCTGTGGCGGTTTCATGCAGATTTATCACCACGCCGCCTTTGACCCCTCGGCACGGCAGGCGGGCGCCGCCAAGAATCTCGATAACCCCCGTTTCGGCCGTTTGCCGGCCGACCACACAACAGACCTGATTACTGCCGATGTCTACGCCGGTAATACATTCTTCTTTTGACATGGTTCCCTCTCGATAAAAAATTATGCAGCCGGGACTTTCGCCGCTACAGCCGCGGAACGGGGTTTAAGCAGAATTCGTCCGTCGTCAAAAAACAGCAGGTTCACATATTCAATGTCAGAAAAACGGGCGGCGCCGTCGGCAAGAACCTGGCGCATGCGCTGAAGTTTTCCGGAAAAAGCACCGGCGTCCATCGGCCCCCAGAGAATTTTTGTATTCCCCGCCAGCCCCACAATCAATTGATCCCCGTCCAACGATAACCACTGAGTTTTTGCGAAAATATCGCCTGCCGACCGGGACAAGGTTTTAGCAAATTGCAGCATACCTAAACGCATATCAGGTTCTGCCGCCGATATTTCCGGCAGAGACGCCGGGGATAACCGCCCCCGCAGAGGAAACGGAATATTGTCTTCATCAAGACCCTGGCGCTGAGCACCGACAGCCATCGTTACCAGAGGAATGCGTTCCGCGATGTGGACCACCACCGACTTCCACCGGCGGGATATATGAATTGATTTAAGTTCCGGCTTGCACTGCCTGATGTCGTTTTCCGCTTCAGACACCCCTATCCTGAACATATTATCGCCAACACGAAACGGCAGCAGCGCGCGGATCTCGCTTTGCGTGACATTTTTCCCGCCGCGCACCTCTATGGACCGGATGACAAAACAGTCCGCGCAAAACACAAACCGGGACAACGCGTTGTACGCCCACCATCCGCCCACACCTACACCGGCGACGATTGCCAGAACCAGCGCGCGTTTTCCCCACTGATGATAGCGTTCCTGTTTAAATTTCGAGCGCAGGGTTACCTTGCGCGTATAGTGAATGGAACGGCGTTTTGGTTTATATTTCATCGCGAACATTCTATAACTTTAAGGACCAAATCAGAAAAACTGATACCCGCAGCGCGCGCCGCTTCCGGATACAACGATGTTTCCGTCATCCCCGGCAGGGTATTGACTTCAAGGACCCACGAACGGCCGTGAGCGTCGACAATCATATCGATTCGCGCCATCGCGCGGCAACCAAGCAACCGAAAAACGGCAAGTGCCAGTTTCTGTGCCCGGCGGATGGCCGGTTGCGACAGACGCGGCGGTATCAAATGCGTCGACTGTCCCGGCTGATATTTAGAAGCGTAATCATAAAATGTTCCCCGGGGAACGATTTCCACCACCGGGAGGAGCTGATCGCCCAATACACCGACCGTAATCTCCGTACCGGCTATATAACGCTCGACGAGAACGCGGCTGTCAAACCGGAATGCGGCGGCAAACGCCGGCAGCAAATCCTTTTTCTTATCGACGATAGAAATACCTATCGCTGAACCCTGCGAGGCGGGTTTGATAACGACCTTGTTTTTCGCTGACGGGCAAAACAGTTTCGGCACCACTTCGCCCCGGACTACCGTCTGCCAGCGGGGCGTCGGCAGTTTCTGAGAGTCGAGCATGCGTTTGGTCGCTATTTTATCCATCGCCAGCGCGCTGGCAAGAACCCCGCACCCACAATACGGTATGCCCATCACTTCAAGCAACCCCTGCATCGTACCGTCTTCGCCCAGCGGTCCGTGCAAAGTTATATATGCAAAAGTAATGCGATTCTTTTTAAGCTGGAACGCAACATCGGGCCCAGCGTCGATACCTACCGCATCAGCACCGATTCCGCGCAACGCATTGAGCACGGCATGCCCTGATTTAAGCGATATTTCCCGTTCCGCCGACTGCCCGCCGTAGAGCACACCGATTCGGTTATGTTTAAGCCAATCACGCATAGATAGTTAAACCGCCCTCAAACTATTTCAATTTCTAATGCAAGTTCAATGCCGAACTGCATCTTTACTTTTTCGCGGATGAGTCCGATAAGTTGCTCAACATCGCCCGAGGCGGCAGTGCCGGTATTAACGATGAAATTGGCATGTTTATCCGAAACGCGCGCGCCACCAACCTGCAGACCTTTAAGCCCGCAGAAATCTATTAACCTGCCGGCGCTGTCCCCGGGGGGATTTTTGAACACGCAACCGGCACTTCTATCGCCCAACGGCTGCGTATCTTTACGGCGTTCAGCCATTGCACGGATTTGCTCGATAACACTATCATTTTTAACAATTTTTTTCAAGGAAAAATGCACCGCCATAACAACGGTTCCCTGCAGGTTTGAAGAACGATAGGAAAACTGCAAAAGCTCCCGCCCGCGGTGCTGAATTTCGCCGGCGGAAGTCAGAACGACAACCTCGGTAACGCAATCGCCGATCCATCCGCCGTTGGTTCCCGCATTACCAAACACCGCCCCGCCCACCGTTCCCGGAATTCCCCCGCAACCCGCCAGCCCGCCATACCCTCTATCGGCTGCTTCGTTGACCAGTCGCGCCAAAGACGCCCCCGCACCCGCATGGACCGTGCAGTCGCCGCTTTCATCCCACACAATCTGCGTGAAGGAATCTTCAAGCGTAGCGACTATGCCCGCATACCCCTTATCGCGAAAAAGAATATTCGAGCCGCGCCCGATGACCAGCAAGGGAATATGTTCGGCAACGCTCAATTTTTGCAGCGCGCATAACGCCTCACGCCCGGGCACCGCAGCGAAATACGCCGCCGGTCCGCCAATATGAAATGTCGTATGACTTTTGAGCGGTTCATTAACCTTGAGACCGGGCACGATATGCCTGATACGCTCGGATAAACTCAGATCAATGTTAATAATTCTTCTCCTGTTTTCCAGACATCACCGGCACCGAGCGTTATCACCACATCGCGGGGACGCAGTTCACGCGCCAAAACTTCGGTGTCGGCAAAAAACGATACCGTGCCGCCGCAGTTCTTTACGCTTTCATACACCAGCTTACTGCTCACCCCGGGTATGGGCTGTTCGCCCGCGGGATAGATTGCCTGTAAAACAACTATGTCGGCGTCTTGAAACGACGCACCGAACTCCTTATGCAGGTGCGCCGTCCGCGAATAGCGGTGCGGTTGAAAAACCACCACAATCCGCCGGCGGGGCCAACCGCTTTTTACCGCAGCCAGCGTCGCTTTTATCTCCGTCGGATGATGGCCGTAATCGTCGATAACCGTGATCCCGTTTTTCTCACCTTTTACTTCAAGCCGGCGCCCGACGCCCGCATAACTGTTGAGCGCCCGCGCAATGACAGAAAATGGAATACCCAGTTCCAAACCGACGGCGACAGCTGCCAGAGAGTTCAAAATATTGTGTCTACCAGGAACCCGCAGAACCACCTTCCCCTGCTTTTTCCCCTGCACGCATACCGTAAATTCCACCCCGCCTTTGACCGCCCGAATGCCCCGTGCGGTAATATCGGGTTTGCCGGAAAAACCATAGCTGAGAATCCGGCGTTTGACCAGCGGCAGTATCTCCCGAATATTCGCATCGTCGGTACAAACTATCGCGCACCCGTAAAACGGCACACTGTTGATGTGCTGGACAAACGCCTGCTTGATGTTGTCAATGGTGCCGTAATAATCCAGATGGTCGTTATCGATATTAGTGACGACCGTGATTGTGGGCGAGAGTTTTAAAAATGACCCGTCTGACTCGTCCGCCTCTGCCACCAGATAATCACCTTTACCGAGTTTCGCGCCGCTTTTGATATTTTTTAAGCGGCCACCTACAACGATGGTCGGATCTAGTCCGCCCCGTTCAAGCACCAGTGCCGCCAGGGAAGTGGTGGTGGTCTTGCCGTGCGTGCCGGCAATAGTCACCGCATATTTGAGCCGCGCAATCTCAGCAAGCATTTCAATGCGGGGGATGACCGGTATTTTTCTTTTTTCCGCGGCGCGCACTTCGGGATTGGTTTTGCTGACTGCTGTGGAGGTAACCACCACCTGCGCGCTGCAAATATTTTTCGCGGCATGGCCGATGAAAATCGCGGCTCCGCACTTTTTAAGATGATCAGTCACATCGGTTTTTTTCAGGTCGGACCCGGAAACCTTGTACCCGAGATTGCACAATACTTCCGCAATCCCCGACATTCCCGACCCGCCGATTCCCACAAAATGAATATGCTGAATTTTCTTAAACATGAATTCCTCTCAACACAATGATTTTGACAACCTATCACCGACACCGAGTTGCTCAGTATCAGGATTGAAAAATATGTATTTCCTAACTTCTTCAAGGCTCGTTAACTGCGGATAACATAGTCATAAAACGACCGTTGCCATATTTTCCCGGAAAGATTCAAATTATTGCTTTTGATATACCCGACATAATCCACAACAGTTTTTGACGTAAATGAACAAATAATATCAGAGATCATTGGGACTGCCCTGGCGTCCGCCCGCTCATTGTTGCCGTTTTCAATGACAAAAATACCGTGCATATGATTGGGCATAATGGCATAACAATCCAACGAAACAGCAGGATACTGACGGGGGATATCGTTCCATTGTTTATCTACTAGTTGCCCTATAATTGAAAAAGCGTTTCGGGCGGACGAAAGGCCCGCCCCTACATTATTTTATTTTGTAACCAGCGCGAACGGTTGTTGTTATGCCGCCGCGGACGCCGAAAACCAGTTCGACGCTCATGTTTTGGGGTTTGACGGATTTTACTAAATCGTCAAGGATTCGATTGACGACGCTTTCGTGAACCATGCCGACCATGCGGAATGACTGCAGATAATATTTCAATGATTTAAGCTCAACCACCGTCTTGGCGGGGGTGTAGACAATGCTCACCAAAGCGACATCAGGCAATCCTGTCCACGGACACAGACAGGTAAACTCTTCCGTTTCGATGGTAACCGCGATTTTCTTTCCCGGATATTCATAGGGCATCGCTTCCAGCAACTGCGGTGAAACCTTGTCAAATATCAGTTTCATATTTTCCCCTTAACTTCGATTGGCGTTATATCACTTGCAGTAGGGCGAATTTCAGATATTCTGTTTCAGGCATCGACAAGAGGACGGGGTGATCCTTCGACTGGGTGCCCCATTCTACCAGGCGGACTTGTTTGCCGGCCCGTGCGGCGGCTTCTTCGAGCATGTGCCTGAAATCAACCGGACTGAGGTGGTGCGAGCAAGAACTGGTAGCCAACATGCCGCCGACGGGGAGGGCTTCAAGGGCAACGGTGTTGAGTTTCCGATACGCTTTATATCCCTGGGGATAAAATTTTCTGCTCTTTATCAGGGCGGGCGGGTCGATGTTTATGATATCGAAATTTCCGCGGGCTTCCGTCGACAAATAGGTTGACGCATCGGCGACGATTCCTTCGCGGGCAACGGTAATGGCGTTGCGCTCCGTATTGGCAAGCGCGAGTTCGATGGCGGGACGCGATGAATCCACGAATACCAGCGAAGCGGCGCCGCCTTTTGCGGCGGCAATACCGAAACCGCCGGTGTGGCAGAAACAGTCCAGCACGCGTTTTCCCGCGCAGTATCGCGCGAATGTCTGACGGTTATCCTTCTGGTCGAGGAAAAAACCGGTCTTCTGACCGGCGGTCATGTCTATGCTAAACGAACAATTATATTCCTCAATGACCGCTGTCTCGGGAATTTCGCCCCAGAGCACTTCAGTTGACTCAGGCAGACCTTCCAATACCCGCAGGGCTGAATCGTTGCGCGCAATAATGCCGGCAGGATTGAGCAATTTACGGGCGGCCGCCACTATAGATTCTTTCTGCGTCTCCATGCCAGCCGCTAAAAACTGCATCACCAGATACCGGTCATATGTATCGATAATCAAGCCCGGTAGCCCGTCGGACTCGCCAAACACCAGACGGTACGAAGAAAATGATGGATAAATGGCTGTGCGGTATGCCAACGCTGCGGCAATCTTTTCCTCAAAAAACGACTGGTCGATATCGCGGCGGACACGCGAAAGAATGCGTACCGCAATCAACGAGCGGGGATTATAAAATCCGGTCCCGCGGTACTCGCCACCTACGGAATGAACTTCAACGATATCCCCCGCGGTGGGCTGACCGTCGATAAGTTTAATCTCGTTAGAAAATACCCAGAGATGCCCTGCCAACAAGCGTTTGTCTTCACCGAATTTGAGCGTTATCTTAATCATGGGATGTGCCTCGATTTCCTATTTATTTTTACGGCCGGAACTCTGTAGGTTTTTTGCTTCTCATTTTGAAATAGTATGCTACCGCCTGCACGGAACGCACGGCGGCTTTCCCGTCACCATAGGGATTGACGGCATGCGCCATGCGCTGATACTGGCGCGTATCGCCAATAAGCCGGCATACCTCGTCAAAAACTTTCTTGCGGTTGGTCCCGATAAGCCGCACAGTCCCGGACTTCACGGCTTCGGGCCGTTCGGTCACTGCGCGCAAGACCAGTACGGGTTTGCCCAGCGCCGGGGCTTCTTCCTGAATCCCACCTGAGTCAGTGACGACAAAAGACGAGCGATACATCGCCGCAGCCAGGTCGGTGTAGTTGACCGGCGGCAAAAGAACGATGTTGGCGGTATGTCCCAGTATCCGGTGAGCGGGCTCCTGCACACGGGGATTTAAATGAACCGGATACACGATAGTCATCGCGGGATGAACGCGCGCCGCATCGTTAAGCGCGTGAAACACATTTTCCATGGGAGCGCCGAAATTCTCACGACGGTGCGAGGTAACCAGCACCAAGGGCGCCGCCGGGCCGAACACGCGACTTGCAAGCAGTTTTTTGAGTATGACATTGGCAACCGGCTTTTTTTTCGCCAGCGCCATGTGCAACGCGTCAATGACGGTGTTGCCGGTGATGAATATTTTTTCACGAGATATATTTTCTTTGAGAAGCGCGGCCCGGGAAGTTGCCGTCGGCGCAAAATACAGGTCGCACAGCGCGTCGGTCAACATTCGGTTTGCCTCTTCGGGGAACGGCTGATAACGATCGTATGTCCGCAGGCCCGCTTCAACATGGGCAACGGGAATTTTCTGGTAGAACGCCGCCAGCGCCGCGGCAAAGGTTGTGGTGGTATCGCCATGCACCAACACCATGTCAGGCTTCTCGTCAGACAGAACTTTTTCCATGCGGCAAAGCGCGGAAGCAGTTATGTGGTACAGGGTCTGGCCGTCCTGCATGATGTTAAGATCGTAGTCAGGTTTTATCTTGAAAAGTTCCAATACCTCGTCGAGCATTTGGCGGTGCTGCGCCGTCACACACACGACTGTTTTAAAAAGTGACGACTGCGCTTTAAACGCATGTACCAGCGGCGCCATCTTGATGGCTTCAGGACGGGTCCCGAATACAAACAACACCTTCTTCTTCATTACACAACTCCTTTAACAACCGTCAGAACAATCGCCCCGATGGAAAGAATCAGGGTCACCACATATATCAGCAGTACCACTTCGCGGTGCGTCCAGCCGTAGCGGAGCAAATGATGATGGATGTGCTCTTTGTCCGGCGTCATAAGCCCCATGCCCTTGCGCATCCGGCGGAACAAAGCCAACGCCACATCAAGTATCGGCAACGCTACAACGGTAATCGGAATAAAAACGGCCATGACTGCCGTTGATTTCAGTGTGCCCACGACACAGATAACCGCAAGCATGAATCCGAGAAACAGCGCCCCGCTGTCACCCATGAATACCTTGGCGGGATTGAAATTAAACAATAAAAATCCCAGACAGGCGCCGCTCAGCATGGCGGCCAATATCGCCGCCAGCGTTAACTGTTTAGACAGCACCAGAATAGCCGTATTGTTTTGCAGAAGGGCAACCACAAAAAATGTTCCCGAAGCGATGGCGACGATGCCTGCCGCCATGCCGTCCAGCCCATCAGCAAGGTTGATGGTGTTCATAAATCCAATAATCCAGAACACCGTCAAAAATTGACCGAGCAGTAGGGGAAACGGATAATACCTGCCGCCAAACGGCAGGGAAAGCCCCGTCATGCGCACACCGAAGTCCATAACAATATAGGCCGCGATAATCTGCGTTAATAGTTTTGTGACCGCCCGCACTGAAATTTTGTCGTCAACAAGTCCCAGAAAAAAAACCAGCGTGCCGCCGACGGCAATACCCGTCAACTGCTTAAAAAGCTCATGGTCTTTAAAGGCAAGCAATCCGCGAAATCCGGGAGAAAAAAGAAGCAGCAACCCGACGGTCAGCGCGCACCCGCCGAAAATACCGATACCGCCCCACCGTGGCAGGGGCTGGCGGTGCACTTTGCGTGCCTGAGGATAATCCATGACATCGTATTTTTTGGCAAGCAGAATGGACAACGGGGTTATCAGAGCCGTTCCCGCAAGAGCCAGGACAAATGCCGCAAGATATATCATACGGGCATACCCATTGATCTTTCGAGCCGCGCGCCCCTGCTCAGTACAGAGGGAATTTTTCGCACAGTTCTATTACTTCGGCGCGCATGGATGCAAGCGCTGATTCATCTGCGCCTTTTGAGAGCGCCGCAACGATCCATGCGGCGATCTGCCCCATTTCCTTTTCTTTCATGCCGCGCGTGGTTACTGCCGGGGTACCGATACGGATACCGGAGGTGACCATCGGTTTCTCCGGATCGTACGGAATAGTGTTTCTGTTGACGGTTATGCCGACTTTTTCCAGAATATTTTGTGCATCTTTGCCGTTGACGCCCAGAGGCCGGAGGTCTACCAGAAACATGTGACAATCCGTCCCGCCGGAAACTATGCGCACTCCGCCGGCACTCAGCGCCGCCGCAAACGCCCGGGCATTGTTGAGTACCTGTGTTTGATATGCTTTAAAGGAGGGCTGCAGCGCTTCGCCGAACGCTACCGCTTTTGCCGCAATCACATGCATGAGCGGGCCGCCCTGCATACCGGGAAACACCGCTTTGTCGATAAGTGGCGCATATTTTGCCTGACACATAATCATGCCGCCCCGCGGACCGCGCAGCGTTTTATGTGTGGTTGTTGTGACGATATCGGCGTAGAGAACCGGTGAGGGATAACATCCGGCTGCTATAAGCCCCGCATAATGCGCGATATCGGCAAAGACATAGGCGCCGACCATATCAGCTATCTGCCGAATCCGCTGCCAGTCCCAGACGCGGGAATAGGCGCTGGCGCCGGTGACAATCATTTTCGGCCGGTGTTCTTTGGCGAGCCGTTCCATTTCGTCATAATCAATGCACTCGGTATCCTGACGCACTGTGTAAGGAATGATCTTGTAGTTTTTCCCGGAAAAATTGACAGGGCTGCCATGCGTGAGATGCCCGCCGTGCGCTAAATTCAATCCCATGATGGCGTCGCCGTTTTGCAAAAGAGCAAAATAAGCGGCAATATTTGCCTGAGCCCCGGAATGCGGCTGGACATTGACATGCTCAGCGCCAAAGAGTTTTTTCGCGCGCTCTATGGCAACCGTCTCCGCCATATCGACAAATTCGCAGCCGCCGTAATAGCGCCTGCCCGGATATCCTTCGGCATATTTATTGGTCAGCGCCGAGCCCTGCGCTTCCATGACCGCAAGCGAGGCGTGGTTTTCCGACGCAATCAGCTCAAGCGTATTTTTCTGCCGCGAAAGTTCTTTTTGAATAATCCCGAAAATTTCCGGGTCCTGCATTTCAACAAAGCTCATGTACGCAACTCCTTTTCGTCAGCCGGTGACGCGGTCAAATCCTCCCCCACCCTCCTTTGCCAAAGGAGGGAGTTAAGGCACCCCCCTTTTCATAGAGATGTGGCAGGACAACGGGAATTATTCTCTTTCAAAAAACTGTGGTATTGCTTCTCCCCCTTTGACAAAGGGGGCGCAGGGGGATTTGCCGTTATATCCCACCGCTGTAACTAATCACGATTTAAATAGTTTAGCAATGTTTTACTGGGCAAACAACCTTCCCGGACTACGGTGTACGGGAAATGCGTCATATCAAGAACTGTTGACGGGGCGGCACTTCCGCTGGGTCCGCCGTCAATGATGAGATCAACTTTTGAAAAAAAATAATTTTTTGCGGCGCCGGCACTGACTGCGCTTGGCTGAGAAGAAGGATTGGCGCTGGTCGTTACCAGCGGACAATTGCAGCCCGCAAGCAGTTTCAACACCACCGGATGGTCGGGAATACGGACTCCGGCATCTTTACGGCCACCCATAACCATCTGGCCAAGCGGCGTGGTGGGAACTATCAATGTCAACGGCCCGGGCCAAAACTTTTTCATTAACCGCCGCGCATCAGCGGAAATAACGCATAAACACTCAGCTGACGGTATATCCGGCGGCATAATGATTAACGGTTTGCGATAGCTTCTGCCTTTGAGACGGTATATTTTTTTTTGCGCCGCACGGTCGAACGCGCTGGCTGCCAACCCGTACACTGTATCGGTAGGGATAACAACCACCCCGCCTTTTTTGAGTATGCCGACAGCTGTTTCGATAGCGCGCAGGGAATCGTCAGGTACGGTAATTCGCATTTATTTTCACATAATCCAGAGAAAGGTCGCAGGTATAATAAGTTGCCGAGGCAGTACCGCTGCGAACATCGACCGTGATAGTCAGTTCTTTTTGCTGTAATATTTTCTTGGCTTTTTTTTCAGAGAAATCGACCGGGGCGCCGTTGCGCGCCACGCTGAGCCCGTCGAAATAAATATCAACGGTGTCGGGATTGATTTTCTCGCCGGACCGTCCGACGGCGGCTAAAACTCTGCCCCAGTTGGCGTCGGCGCCGAACACCGCTGTTTTGACCAGCGGTGAAGTGGCGATGGTTGCGGCAATTTTTTTTGCCGACGCAGCGGTCGCGGCGTTGCGTACGGTAACCGTGACCAGATGATTGGCGCCTTCGCCGTCCCGCGCGACCATTTTTGCCAAATCCAGACAAACAGCGTTAAGGGCGGATGAAAACGCGCGGGCAAGTGTACCGGCAGATATCGGCGTATTGCCCGCCGCGCCGTTAGCAAGAAGAAGAATGGTGTCATTGGTGGATGTGTCGCCGTCAACCGAAACACAGTTAAACGATGGGGCAACTGCGGCCTTAAGAGCGCGCTGCGCAAAAGAGGGAGCCAGAGCGGCGTCGGTAAGAATAAAACTGAGCATGGTCGCGTGCGGGGCGACAAGATCGGGATGAATCATCCCGGCGCCCTTCACACACCCCCATATCGTCACGCGTTTTGCGCCGATATTCAGCGTCCGGGCAACTATTTTTACGGCTGTATCCGTCGTCATGATGGCTTTTACGGCAGAAACCGGATTATTTTCCCCGGCTGCGATTTTTTTGCACACCGCGCTGATACCGTTGGTCATAAACGACATGGGCAACCGCTTGCCGATAACACCGGTCGAGGCAACCACCACGGCGCGTTCGCCCAGAGAAAGCGACCGGGCAACCATGGCACCCATCGCGCCGGCATCCTTTTTCCCGGGGACTCCGGTACACGCGTTCGCACACCCCGAATTAGCAATAATTGCATGCATGCCGCAATTTTTATTCTTTTTCAAGTTATCTTGACTGATGAGCACAGGGGCTGCTTTCACGAAATTGCTGGTAAACATCCCCGCCGCGACGCATGGTCGATCGGAAAAAAACAGCGCCAGATCCAATTTGTCTTTTTTCTTCGCGATGCCGCAATGCACGCCATTGACCACAAACCCTTTAGGGAACATATCAATTATCCTTTGTCGCCCGAGCATTTTCACCTGCCCTGTCAGCGAATAATTTCACGACGCTCATATTCTTTGGGCGTTAATCAAGTCCTTCTTTTTCGTCGAACCCGAACATGATGTTCATGTTCTGAACCGCCTGGCCTGATGCGCCTTTAAGCAGATTGTCGATAGCCGATATGACGACCAGCCGTCCGGCCCGCTCGTCGACTTTAAGTCCTATCTCGCAATAATTGGTGTTGGCAACATTTTTTACCGCCGGCAATTGCCCTTCATCCAACACCCGCACGAACGGTTCTGCGGCATACTTCTTTTTGTACAACGCCAGTATATCAGCCGTTGAGTGTGCGCCCTTGAGATTCATATAAATGGTAGAGATCATACCCCGCTCAATCGGCATGATGTGCGGCGTAAAAGTTATTTTAAGGGGAACGCTGCTGCCGGCTAGGGCCGTGAGCTCCTGCTCTATTTCAGGCAGATGGCGGTGTCCGCCGGCAATATTGTAGGGCCGGAAGTTGGGGTGCTCCGTCTCAAAATATGCGGCTGCCGTTTTTCTGCCTGCGCCTGATATGCCGCTTTTCGCATCGACAATAATTGACGCTGCATCCACAATGCCGCCTGCGGAAAGCACGGGAAGGCACCCAAGAATGACCGATGTTGGATAACAACCCGGGTTGGCAACCAGCGTTGCCGCAACGAGTTTTTTTCGATACAGTTCAGGCAAACCATAGACGGCCAGCGAAAGAAGGTCATGCGCCGTGTGGAATTTCGCGTACCATTGTTCGTATGTTTTTTTATCGGAAATCCTGAAATCAGCCGAAAGGTCAATAACCTTGACTCCTGCCGAGACAAGCGCCGGCGCAATCTCAAAGGATACCGTATGGGGCAGGGCCAAAAACACCACATCGCACGAGGAAACCAGCCGCGCAATGTCGAGCCCCTCGCAGGAAAGTTTCAGGTCGGCAAAATGCGCATAGATATCTTTGAGTGACCGGACCTCCGCTGCAGACCGGCCCTGCAGGGCGGTCACTGACGCGTGCGGATGCCGCACCAGAATTTTCAGCAGTTCTTCTCCGGTGTATCCGGTAATACCTATAATGCCCGCCCTAATTTTTTGTTTCATCGTCTGTTTCTTCCTCTTCCTGTTCTTCTTTGGCCACGCCTTCCGGTGTGAACATCACCACAAATTCCCCCCGCATTTCCCTGCCCTTAACGGCCTCACTGACGCTTTCCAGCGTACCGCGGATGAATTCTTCGAATTTTTTAGTCACTTCCCGCGCCAGCACCACCCGCGTTTGAGGTGGAAAAATGGTTGCGCAATGCGCCAGTGTTTTTACCACCCGGTACGGCGATTCATAAAAAACAACAGTCGAGCCCAGTGCGGCGGCAGCAGCCAATTCTTTTTTTAATTTCCCCGCCTTGCGTTTGAGAAATCCCAGAAATATAAAATTGTCGCTCGGCAGACCTGAGGCCACCAGTGCCGTAACTGCCGCGCATGGACCGGGCAGGGGCACCACGGACAACCCCGCGTCTATCGCCGCACGCACCAGATAATAGCCGGGGTCGGAAATACCCGGTGTGCCGCTATCGCTTACCAACGCGTAGTTTTTCCCGGCGGCAATTTCAGCGATAATATGCGGAATACGGTGTCGTTGATTGTAGGTATAAAAACTGACCAACGGCTTTTTAAAATCAAAATGCGTCAGAAGTTTCATCGTCTGGCGCGTGTCTTCGCACGCGATGACATCTACTTCACGCAGCAAGCGCAGAGCGCGCAGGGTAATATCCTCAAGATTGCCGATGGGTGTGGGAATCAGGTACAGGGTCCCTGACATCAATGCACCGGCTCCGCGTTCTCCTCGTCAAGAATATCGAGAAACACCGCGACAACCTTAGGGTCAAATTGACTGCCGGAACCCTTTTGCAATTCTTCGATAGCCGTGGACCGCAACAGCGCCTTGCGGTACGGCCGGTCGGAAGTGATAGCATCGTAGGCGTCGATGACTGCCACGATGCGGGCACCCAGCGGAATCTCCTCGCCGCGCAACCCTTCGGGATATCCCTTGCCGTTAAACCATTCCTGATGATACAGCACCATCGGCGCAATCGGTGACAAAAATGCCACCGGCGCGAGAATCCGGTTACCGATAGCCGGATGTTTCATGATAAGCGTGCGTTCATCCTGCGTCAGCGCCCCGTTCTTATGCAAAATCTGTTCGTCAATACCGATCTTGCCGATATCATGCATCAGGGCGGCGTACTCGATGTGGCGGATCATCGGCGCCGGAAGATTGAGCTTATGGCCGATCAGTCGGGCATACCGGCGAGCGCGATCGGCATGTTCGTGGGTATAGGCGTCTTTTGCATCTATGGCCCGAGCCAGCGTTTGCACCATTTCAAGATAGAAGTCTTGAAGGTTATCGTAAAGATCAATATTTTCCAAGGTAATCGCCGCCTGGTCGGCCAAAATCGTCAACAGCCGCACATCTCGTTCCTCGAAGCGCTGTTCGGCTTCAACGGAGTTGACATTGAGCACCCCGATAATCCGATTTTTTACGCGCAACGGGACAGAAATGAACGAGCGAGAGGTGTAGGTTCCCGCTAACAGAGCATGCTGAAAACGGACATCGGTTCTGATATCCTCGACAAATATCCCTTTGCCTGTCTCCGCCACGCGGCCGGCAATGCCTTCGCCGACCTTCAAATGCGTTGCCGCGACGGCTTCCGGCGAGAGACCGCGTGACGCCACGACGATTAATTCATTGGTTTCGTGGTTAATCATCATCAACGAACCGGCGTCTGAACGAAGCAAACGGCAGGCGGAGTCAATGACGGAAAGGTTCAACTCTTCCTTGGAAGCAATACCGGTTGCCGTCATGCCGAACTCGTGTATGCCAACAAGCATAACCAGCAGGTTGTCGAGATCGCCGATATAGAGCTGTAATTTTTCCTGGGATGATTTTAACCGGCGGGCATGAATAACAGCCAGCTGACGGGCAGCATTGCGCTGGCGAACGATATATATCCAGATAAGGACAAAACTAACCGTCAGAAGAAAGAGAAGGATATCTTGAAATAATATCATGCGCGCTTACATACCTTGTACGGGAAAATGCTCAGTCAAGCCCGGCAGTCATTACTCGGCGGCAAATGCGTGATAGTCGATATTCGGGAAAATATTGTTGCGAAACTCAAGGTCGCCCAAAAAGCCCTCGTCAATAGATTTGCGTTTGATTTGGTCGTGCAAGGCGGTGAAGTTCGTGATGTGGTCCCGCGTTCTTTTTTCCGCATACTCGACCATGGTGCGCGTGGTCATGATAAACGCCCAATCCGAGGATTGCGCCAGCAAGAGCTCTCTGGCCGCCTGGTTCAGCGCCCGGCGCCAAATGCCTTCAGCGGAAGGGTTATCCCGAACCAGCTCGCTCATGCGTTCGACGGCCTTGTGCAGATGGCGGTATATCCAATCGTTCATCCCGTTGAGCCAAACCTCATAATAGCCTTTGTCGCCCCACGATGAAGCCGCCGGCGTGATAACTTGATTCTTGGGAAACTTCTGCAGATATTCCGTCGGCGTTATCGGTTTGAAAACATCCTGGTCATAGTGTATTTTCCGGAACAGAAAATCGAGGAATTGCGGACCTTCAAACCACCAGTGTCCGAACAGTTCCGCATCGTACATGGACACGACGAGCGGCGGCCGCCCTAAAACGCCGGAGAGATGCTCGACTTGCTTTTCCCGGTTAAACATAAAATTGCCGGCGTGGGACGCCGCCTTGTTGCGCGCCCATTCGGGATTGTACGGCTGTTTTTCGCTCAAAGGAACCTTGCCGGTAATCCGGTGGTATTTTAATCCGATGTTGCGGCGTAATCCATCGGAATGGAGATACGGTTGAATATAATCGTAGTCGAGGTCGTAACCCAAATCACGGTAAAATTCGCGATAGTCAGGATCGCCCGGATAGCCGGTTTCCGCGCTCCAGACCTGCTGCGCCGTTTCCACATCGCGCCCGAACGCCGCTACGCCTGAGGGACAATATACCGGCGCAAAAACACCAAATCGCGGACGCGGCGTTCCGTACAGGATTCCGTGCGCTTCAAGAAAGAAAAAGCGAATGCCTTCTTTTTTCAACTCTTCATCGATGCCCGGCTGATAGGCACATTCGGAAAGCCAAATGCCGTTTGGCCGACGGCCGAAATGGCGTTCATAGTCCTCACAAGCAACCTTCACCTGAGCGCGGATAGCCGACTTACTGACCTGGCTCGGCAAAAACCCGTGGGTCGCACAACAGGTGATAATCTCAAGTTTGCCCGCGTCTTGCAAATTTTTAAATCCGGTAAGAATGTTCCCGTGATATTTTTCCCAGATACGCCGGCAATCATAGAGCATCCGCTGATACATCAACGCCGTTGGCTGGAACTCCGGCATACTGCGGGTGCGCCAGACCTCTTTTTCCGCCAGGTCGATAAGGCCGTTTAAGCGATGATAATAGCGGCTTTGCAGAAGAGAATCGGACAGCATTCCCGCCAGCGATGGGGTAATGGTCATCGTCAAACGGAAATCAATGCCCTCGACAATGAACTGTTCCAGTATGCCTAAAAGCGGCAGATATGTTTCGGTAATGCCTTCATAAAGCCAGTCCTCTTCCAGAAAATCAGGATATTCGGGATGACGGACATACGGCAGATGGGCATGAAGCTGCAGACACCAATATCCTTTAGGTTCCATACTTATTTCGTATCCCTTCTGACGATAAAGGTGATGTCCCGTTCCATTGTTCCGTCAGAAGATATTGCATGGATAGGATATTGCTGAACGCCGTCAGGCAGATAGAAGCGCAGGGTAAATGTGCCGTCAGGCCGCAACGCAACGGGCTGTCCCTGAACGGTAAGTTTCGCATCCGGTTCCGTGGCGCCGTACACGATCACTTCCGTGTCCGCCTTAAGCCAAAAACCTTTCGGCCGAGTACCCTGTTCAGCGCCGCCGCGGCTGCTCCATGAACTTGCTCCCACCGGCGAAGTCGGCAAGGAAAGGGAAACTATTTCTTCCCAGCGTTCACGCATGTGCTTAGCGACATCAAACGAAGTATGCCCGATCTTGTCAACACCGGAAAGCTTTAACAACCGTTCAAACTCGACTTGTAAAATAGCCCATTGTTCGTCATTGACCGACGAGATTCCCTGCCGGGGCATCGCGATGATATTTGAGCGGGTTATAAGAATAAAAGTGCCGTCAGCGGTGACCAGACCCAAGTCAACGCACCACGACCTGTTTGTTTCGCCTGCATTGACATACCATGACTGCGCGCCTTCAACGGACACATCAAAAAACCGATGGGCGTTCCCGCCGTCAAAATTGACACCGGTCACATCGTACACGCGCAACACCCAGCGACTCGTTTTGAAAGTATCAACGCCGATACGGGTCCGCATCGCATCCATTACTCCCGACGATACTTCCCAATAGGCAAAAAACCACAGCGGGTCACGGGGCAATATAACGATTTTTGTGTCTCCGTACGAGGATGGAAGCCCCGCGGTGTTGATGAGCCCCTTTGACGAAGAGCCCTGAATTTTTGAACTACTGTTCTCGTTCATACTGCCTCCCGAAGGGAATCGATGATAATAGAGTGGTAAAGTCGTTGATAATATGTGCGATTTTAACTTATTAACGAATATTTGTCAAATTGACAGCAGACACCCTTTTTGCTAAACTGACACGACATGAAAAAAAGTGCTCATCTCATTACTCAATCAACGCAGATCACCGGTTTGTTCGGCTATCCGGTCCGCCACACATTGTCGCCCGCCATGCATAATGCGGCTTTTGCGCACACCGGTTTGCCGTTTGTATATCTGCCGTTTGAAGTTCGGCCGCACGATTTGAAAGCGGCAACAGCGGCTATCCGCGCGCTGGGGCTAACCGGCGTGAATGTAACCATCCCTCACAAAGAAACAATTATCCCGTTTCTGGACCGCATTGATGCCGCGGCAAAAAAAATCGGCAGCGTCAACACGGTTGTTAATATCAAAGGGAAACTAACGGGGTACAACACCGACGCACCGGGATTTTTGATGGATATCCGGCAGTGCGGATGTAATCCATCCAATGCTACTGCCCTGCTGGTCGGCTCAGGCGGAGCCGCGAAAGCGGTCGCCCGGGGACTGATTGATGCCGGAGCTAAGAAACTTTTCATTACCGGCAATGATGTCCGGCAAGGGACCGCACTGTGCCGCCGACTGCCGCGAACAACATTTGTGGCGCTCTCCGCATGGAAAGAAAAGATTGCGCAAGCCGACATCCTCATCAATGCAACGCCCATCGGCATGGAAACAACCGATGCCCCGCTGGCAAACGCGCACGAATTGCACAACAAACTCTTTGTGTACGACTTGATCTACACGCATACTACCGGACTACTGCAGGCCGCCCGTGCGGCAGGCGCCCGATACGCTGATGGATCGGGAATGCTTTTGTATCAGGGTGCTCTTTCCTTTGAGCGATGGACCAATACCAAAGCGCCCGTAGCGGTTATGCGCGGGGCACTGTTAACCGCCCTTAAGAAACATTCAAAATAAAATTTCATTCAGCTCGATAAAAGGAAGGTGGCCAGCGTGATTATGTGGATTGTTCGAGGTTTGGTACTTATCGCCGGACCGCTCATCAGTTATTTTCAGATTTCTCATACCTATCACGGACTGTTTGTCGGACTGCTGATTTCAAGCGTTGTTATTATTGCGGAAATCATCATTCAGCGTTTTCCGCTGGATGCCATTGCCGCGGCGGTCGTCGGCATTGTATTCGGGCTTGTCGCCGCACGCCTTATGGACTTTACAGTTTCCCTGACGGACAACCAGCGAATCCTCTCGTTCATGAAGGATTATTCTTTGCTGCTCAAAGTGCTCTTGGCGTATATCGGGCTCATCGTTGCCGTCAGCAAAAAATCAGAGTTGGATTTTCTCAACCGCGACATACTGAAAACCGGCAGGCCCCGGGCATCCAACGATCTCGTTGTTCTTGACGCCAGCGCCATCATCGACGGCCGCATTGCGGATATCACTGAGGTAAAATTTATTGCGGGAACGGTCATCGTCCCCCGATTTGTTGTGGCTGAAATTCAGGCGCAGTCCGATTCAGCCGACACCTTTAAGCGCAACCGGGCACGCCGGGGATTGGACATTCTGGCTAAACTTCAGAAAGACCCGGGCATTACGGTCAAGATATCCGACAAGGATTACCCCGCCATTAAGGGCACCGAAGAAAAACTGGTAGAACTGGCTAAAGACCTCGGCGGAAAGATTGCCACCACGGATTTTAATCTCAATAAAGCAGCTATGTTGCAAGGAATTACCGTCCTTAATGTCAGCGACCTGTCCAACACATTGAAACCCGTGTACCTGCCCGGCGAAACCATGCCAATATTTCTGGTGAAAGAAGGCAAAGAAATCAATCAAGCCATCGGCTATCTTAACGACGGAACGATGGTGGTCATTGAGGACGGCCGCAAGAATGTCGGAAAACGGATTGATGTCATCGTGACATCCATTTTGCAGACATCGACAGGCAGGATGGTTTTTGCCAAGACCGCCGGCGGCACATCCCCGCAATCCCAACGCAATGAACAATCCTAACAATGCCGCAATCATCGTTGCAGCCGGCGCAGGCACGCGCTTAGGCGCCGCAACGCCAAAACAATTTTTAAAACTTAATGGTTTGCCGGTATTCCTGTGGAGCGTCCGCGCCTTTCAAAAAACGCGGCTATTTTCCCAAATTATTGTAGTGGTTCCGTCAGTATTTGTGCGCCGCCTCACACCGCTTGCGCAACGCAATAACTTTACGCTGATTGCCGGTGGTCGCGAGCGGCATGATTCCGTCAAGGCAGGGCTTAAGGGGCTCAATGATTCGATACACTATGTCGCTATCCACGACGGCGCACGACCACTGGTAACGCCGGAAATTATTACCCGGGGCATTGCAGCCGCCCAACGGCACGGAGCGTCCGTTATAGCCGTTCCCGCGCGGGATACCGTTAAACTCAGCACCAAAAAATCCATTGTTTCCAAAACAATTCCCCGCTCATCCGTATGGCTTGCGCAAACGCCTCAGACATTTAAGCGATCTGTCATCGAGCGCGCCTATGCACGACGCCCCGCAACCGTTACCGACGATGCGCAGGTGGTCGAATCAACCGGGGTGAAGGTAATAATCGTTCCGGGTGATTATTGCAACATTAAAATAACCGACCGCCGGGATTTTTCAATAGCCCGGCTGTTTATAAAAAAATAACCGCATCTCCCGATTTCCCTCATTACCGGGTGTTGCATCCGAAAGGAATCCGCTTATGGTTCGCGTCGGCATGGGATACGATGTTCACCGTCTTAAAAAAGGCCGGCCTCTGGTGCTCGGTGGCGTTTCTATAGCCCACCCGCGGGGGCTGGACGGACACAGCGATGCGGATGTGCTTATTCACGCTGTGATGGACGCTCTGCTGGGCGCTGCCGGCATGGATGATATCGGACATTGTTTCCCGAACACCGATGCGCGCTACAAAAACATTTCCAGCGTACTGCTGCTTAAAGAAGTGGCGAAAAAATTGAAATTACAAAAATTCAGTATCAACAATATTGACAGCACCCTGGTGTGCGAACAACCGAAAATTGCGCCGCATATTCCGGCAATGAAAAAACATATCGCCGCCGCATTGGGAATACCGCTTGCGCGGGTTGGCATCAAAGCAACAACCAATGAAACCATGGGATTCATCGGCCGGAGCGAAGGCATCGCGGCGATGTGTGTGGCTGCATTGAGTACATCTAAGTAGGTTTGATCTTTTAGCATCAATGTCGCGGGGGTTTTACCCCCTGCACCCCCACTAACTTTTCTTTTGCTTGTACAAAAAGAAAAGTTATAAAAGAAAATATACCACTCCCCTCCGGGGACTCCATGTAGTTACATAGTGGAAGTCGCAGATGGGCATTTGTTCGCAATTTTTCGGAAGCTCCTCAAACTAGTCCGTCGGCTGCGCCAGGACGGACTCAGACAATCGGAGCTTAATTCCCGAAAAATTACTCATCTCATTGACGCCCAATGGGGAATTTAAAACCAAAGATAGAGGAAAACAAGCATGAGCATACAGGTACATAACACCCTTTCGGCGAAAAAAGAGGAATTTGTTCCGCTTGACGGAAAGAATGTTTCCATGTATGTGTGCGGGGTTACACCTTATGATGAAGTGCATTTGGGGCATGCGCGGGCGTATGTTACCTTTGATATTATCCGGCGGCATTTGGAACATGCGGGGTATCGGGTACGATATATACAGAATTTTACGGATGTTGACGATAAGATTATTAAACGCTCTTTGGAACGAGGGATTTCGCCCCGGCAGTTGGCTGAGCAGTATATTGGGGACTATTTTACGCAGATTGACAAGCTTTCGGTCAAGCGGGCTGACGCCTATCCGCGCGTGACTGAAAACATTCCGGCTATCATTGCATTCATCGAAGAACTTATCAAAAAAAAATACGCCTACGCAGTCAACGGCGATGTATATTTCAGGGTTAAAGCGTTTAAGGAATATGGCAAGCTCTCAAAGCGAAATATCGACGACCTCAACACTGTCGCCCGTGTTGAAGCCGGCGAACACAAAAAAGACCCGCTTGATTTCGCCTTGTGGAAAGCGGCCAAACCGAATGAACCGACTGAGGTCACTTGGGACTGCCCATGGGGCAAAGGCAGGCCCGGCTGGCATATTGAATGTTCCGTTATGTCAACTAACCTTTTGGGCAGTACTATAGATATCCATGGCGGCGGGCAGGACTTAGTTTTCCCCCACCACGAAAATGAGATTGCCCAAAGCGAGGCGCACACGGGGAAACAATTCGTGCGGTACTGGATTCACAACGGATTTGTGACCATCAACCGGGAAAAAATGTCAAAATCGCTGGGCAATTTTTTTACTCTGCGCGACATTTTTGAGCAATACTCGCCTCGCGTCGTCCGTTATTTCCTTGTTTCTCAGCATTACCGGACTCCCCTGGATTTTTCTGATGAAAAACTTCAGGCAGCCGCGGCAACGCTGGAAGGTATCGACACTACTTTGCGCATCATTGACGAAAAGAATATACCCGACACGAAGGATGTACGCCACACCGATTATCTTGTTGCGTTTAACGCCGCGCTGGATGATGATTTCAACACCGAGAAAGCACTGGCCGTTGTCCATTCATTAAAGAGTGCCGCAATGGCTAAGGTTTCTGCGCAAAAATCCGTTGGCGCCGTTGACCTTAACACTGAAAAATCAGAATTACTCATCATGTTAGACCGCCTCGGTATTGCGTTACCCCCATCAACGGTCGTCCCTGAAGATATTCAAGCGCTCAAAGCGCAACGGGAACAGGCACGCCGCGATAAAAACTGGGGACTATCCGATGAATTGCGCAAGCAGATAGCCGCGCGGGGATACAAAGTCGAAGATACCGCAAACGGCACATCGACTGTTATCAAGAAAAACTAACTCAAAACGGCAAATCCCCCTGTGTCCCCCTTTGCTAAAGGGGGATAAATTAATAATCTATTGAAGAGAGAATTTTGAAATTCTCCTTCATAAGGGAATATTCTCGCCTCTGTTCTCCTCCTTTGGCAAAGGAGGGCAGGGAGGATTTGATGTGAAAGGTGTTTATTATGGATGAAATTATTTCGGGTAGAAATGCGGTCAGGGAAATATTGCGGCTGCACCGGGTGACGGTCAATAAATTGTATATATCTCAAACTGCGCGCGGGTCGGCGGTGGAGGAGATTATTACTCTGGCGCGGGAACAGAAGATTCCCATTCATCATGTGCCGGCGGAAAAAACAGACGCACTCAGCCCGGATAACAATCAGGGGGTTGTCGCTGAAATTGCAGCGGGCGAATATTTAGAGCTCGACGAACTGTGGAATAGCGTTAAGGATAAACCCAACCCGCTGCTGGTATTGCTTGATGGCATTGAAGACCCCCACAATCTCGGAGCGATTATACGCAACGCCGTGGCATTCGGCGCGCATGGCATAATAGTTGGGAAATGGCGCTGTGCGACGGTTACCAACACAGTACTTAAGACATCTGCCGGCGCCAGCGAGCATATTCCCATCGCCCGCGTTACCAATATCGCCGAAACCGTTTCCACCTTGAAGGATTGGAATATTTGGGTAATCGGCACGGATCAAACAGGTTCTTCCATGGCTAAACAAACCTTCGGATTTCCTCTGTGTATCGTCATCGGCAGTGAGGGTGAAGGGATGCACCGGCTCGTCAAGGAACGGTGTGATGCGGTGGTTGCCATTCCCCAAACCGGGGCTATTTCTTCGCTTAACGCTTCCTGCGCGTCTGCTGTAATTCTCTACGAAATATTCCGCCGCAATCAAATTTAATTTAAATTGATACCGTCAAAGTCGCGGGGGTACGCCCCCTGCGACTTTACTGGGAAAGTTCAATCATCGAGACAGTGTTTGAGGAGACAATGAGGCGGTTTGGGCTGACTTTTTTTAAAAAGGCGGGGGCAATAGGTTGTTTCCCGTGGCCGGGAACCTGCAGATAATCTGCGACAAGAGTAGCGGTTGATTGGGCGAGACTAATTTGTTCTGACGCACTCGCATCACCGGTAAAAAGTATTTTTTTGCCATACGCATTCAGTAGCATCACTAAACAATTATCATCAGCATTGGCACCCATGACCGCGGGTGAGAGTACTGTCATAGAACATCCCGCCACGAAGAATTCATCTCCCGCCCAGATCTCTTTGGCAAATATTTTTTTCCGATTTATCATATCCATTAGCGCGACAAATTTCGGTTCTGCGGATACATCCGCATTGTATGAGACCGCGCCGACTGGAAAGGTATCGAAAACCGCCGCGAGCCCGCCGTAATGGGCCGGATCAGGATGCGTGATGAATATCCGGTCTATTTTTCGAACACCGCGCGCCCAGAGATACGGACAAATTATTTTCATACCGCTGTCTCTGCCGGGTTCTCCCCCACCATCAATAAGCCAGTGACGATCCCCGGGAAACGCAATATGGATAGCGTCGCCGGTGCCGACATCGAGAAAAGTAACCGTTACTTTATCTTTGGTGTGATAGTACTGCGCTGTCTGATATCCTACGAATACCACTATTGCCGCCAGAAGCAAAAAGCGCAGGCGCGGTTTAAATAACAATAGCCAAAATACATAATAGAATACTATCGTTACCAGAGAAGGCGTCGGGACATGGATGGTTGCATGCGGCGCGCGGGCGAAAAAATCGACCAGATATTTCAACAGAAGGATCAAGTAATCACAGATAAAAGCACAGGGCACGGCAATCACATGGGCGATTCCTGCGGCGATAATGAGCACCGTACCGGCAACTGTAATTAAACCGGTCAACGGGACAATGAAAAGGTTGCTGAGAAATCCGATTAAAGAAATTTTATTGAAATAGTACGCCATCAACGGAAGCACGGCAATCTGCGCTGCCGCGGAAGCGGCAAAAACTGCGCCAATCGCTTGTCCAACCCCAGTAAACGGCCGTGGAGTTTTTTTAAACGGCACCATAAATATCGGATACAGATACACAATGCCGATAGTCGCGGCGAACGACAATTGAAAACTTGCCGTAAAAAGTGATTGCGGGTTGATAATCAAAATGCCGGCCGCCGCCAATGCCAGCGATTGATAAATAAGCGGTTCCCGGGCAAGCGCCAGAGAAAGAATCAGCGTAACGGCCATGACCCCCGCCCTGACAACCGGAGGATTACCCCCCGTGACGAGCACATAAAGAATAATACAGGGAATCGTACCCAGTGCAGCGAAACGGCGTTTAAGTCCGGCGAGGCGGAATAGCCAGAGAAAAATGAGTGAGCAATAGGCGACATTCATACCGCTGACGACCAGCACATGCATGACCCCAGCGTCGATAAACGCTTTTTTTATTTCCGGCTCAAGCAGTGATGTATCGCCGATAAGCATGGGGACCAGGATTGAAGCGGTATCCTCCCGTACCAGTGCGGCGATGGATTGTACCGTCCACGCCCTGATGCGCGCGGGCAAGGACTGATACCACGAGACCGACAGATTTTCTGTGACAGTAATCCGGTCCGCGTAAAAAATATAATAAATATTTTGACGGGAAAGATACAGGGCATAGTCAAATCCCCCGGGATTACGGCGAGCAGAAGGGTGTTTGAGGATCCCGTGCAAGGTTACGCGACTGCCGGGGGCCAGCAACGGCACCGCTCCATAGGCGTTTACTCTGATTGTTGCCGGGGGGAGAACGGATGTGTCGGCATCAAAAACAATACCATACGGTTTTGATTCAGGAGCAGTTCTGATGACGCACGCGATATCAGTGGGGATGCCAATCTTCAAGAGTAACGGATGGGTTGCGGGTATATGCCAAAATCCGCGCATATCGAGAAATATAAGGATGCAACAATAGGCAACCGTAAGCAAAATCAGCGGCCGCCTGATGATATTTTTCATGGGACAATTATAGCACGGGTCCGTTTGATTTTTACCGACTACTTTGATACCATACCTATTCAAAGTTATGGAAATAATTACTTCTCACGACAATGCCCGCCTTAAGCATCTGCGCAAGCTTATCGACGATAAAGATTATCGCTACGCCTGCGGAGAATATGTTGTCGAAGGCCGACGGGCGCTGTCTTCCTGTCCCGGAGTTGCGGTTGTGTTCCTGTGTGCCGGCGCACCGCTACCGGCCGGGTGCGGCACTCCCGTAGTTGTTGAAGAAAAGTTATTCACCGCTTTGGCGCCGACTGAAAACAGTCAGGGGGTGTTGGCAATTATGCCCCTGCGTATCGGCGGACCAACGGACATAAAGAGAACCGGCCGCTATATCTTATTAGATCGTATACAGGATCCGGGCAATGCCGGCACGATCATTCGCACGGCGTTTGCATTCGGGATGGACGGCGTCATTGTGACACCGGGCAGTGTTGATCCGTTTTCCCCGAAGGTCGTCAGGTCATCGGCAGGAATGGTCGGCACCATCGATATCATTCGCGTGGAAGACCTATCATCGCTCGATTCCTACACCGTTCTGGCGCTGGCGGCTGAAGGACAGGATGTGCGCACCGTGCGCTGGCCTGAGGGGTTTGTGCTTGCCATCGGCAATGAAGCCCAGGGAATTTCGCAGGAATTGCGTTGCAAAGCGCAAACGATTATCGGGATTCCGATGAAAAAACCGGCAGAATCCCTCAATGCCGCCGTAGCGGCAAGTATTGCGCTGTTTGCGGCATCAAGCCCAGATTGTTTGCCATTACCGAAAATATAAATCTCACCGGAAGATTGTCATTCCCAAGGTCGTAATCGGGAATAAGGTGTTGGTGTTATTTGCAAGGAACCATAGAACATGAATCAACAACAACTTCAAAATAATTTTGTTTACATGTCCCAATTGATCGGCGCCCGCATCGTTGACGCGGTGAGCGGCATTCCTTTGGGATATATTTCGGATATCGCGGCAGGCATGAGGGACATGTATCCCCGCGTAACAGGACTTGTCGTTCGCCGGCACCTGTTCGGCAAGAGAGTATTTGTCCCCTGGAAAAATGTAAGAAAGATATCCGACAACATGACCATGGGCATCGAACAAACGATTGAAATTGTCCCCCTTGAACAACGAATCTTTGAAAATGAAATATTTTTGAAGGAAACTTTCTGGGACCAGCAGATTGTAGACATATCGGGATCGAAAGTGGTCCGCGTCAACGACCTCCATCTGCTCCGCGAAGATTTGAATTTATGGGTCGTGCACATCGATGTGGGATTTAAGGGGCTTATTCGCCGTATGGGATGGAGCAAGCCGGCTGAATTTCTTATTCAATGGTTGTTTGCCTACGAGCTCAAGGATCATTTAATCCAATGGAAATTCGTTCAGCCGGTCAGCGCCGACCAGCGTGCCGGTAATCTGGCGCTAAAAACTACCGGCGCAAAACTGGCCGAACTACATCCCGCGGATGTCGCGGATATTCTCCAAGACTTGGGGACGGACGAGCGGGTGGTCGTGCTCAATTCCCTGGAACGCGCCGTGGCTGCCGACACCCTGACCGAACTGCCGATGAAGCTTCGTGTGCAGACCGCTGAACTCTTAACCGTCGAGAGCCTCGCCTCCATCATTCGGGAGATGCCCGTTGACGAAGCAGTCGATCTGATGGCGCATCTGCATAAGAAAAGAGTGCATTCCCTCTATGCGCTTTTACCTGCAGAAAAAGTCACCCAAATTTCTGATTTACTGGAATTGTCTGAGAAGATCGCGGGCAGTATCATGAATGTTGAATTCATGTCGGCACGCATCACTTTGACCGCCGGACAAATTATCGAAAAAATCAAGACCGAATCACAATCAAAAGAAACGGTCTATTACATTTATATCGTTGACGAGAACGATGTCATGGTCGGGACAACGACCCTGCGCCAGCTTCTTTTGGTGCCTTTAGATAAACCTGTCGCCGAATTCATGCGTAAGCGTACCGTAAAGGTGCGCATCGACACCGATATTAAGGATGTTGCCGAAATATTTTACAAATATGATTTTACGGTTGTTCCTGTCGTGGACAAACAGAATAAACTACGGGGAATTGTAACCATTAAAGACGCTCTGGAAGCCGTATTCCCTAAAATTCGCGAAGAATCCGAAGAGACCACATGAAACTTTTTAAACAGCTCAAAGAAAAACCATTTATCAAGAATGCCCTGATATTTATGTCTATCATGGGGCCGGGCATTATTACGGCAAATGTAGACAATGACGCCGGCGGCATCACTACGTATTCGCTGGCCGGAGCCAATTTCGGATACACACTGCTGTGGAGCTTGATTCCAATCACCTTTGCGCTGGTCCTTGTCCAGGAAATGTGCAACCGCATGGGCGTGGTGACCGGCAAGGGGCTTTCTGACCTTATCCGCGAAAAGTTTGGCGTAAAAATTACTTTTTATCTGATGCTGCTTATTTTGGTAACCAATTTCGGTAATATTATCGCAGAATTTGCCGGGATAGCTGCCAGCGCAGAACTGTTCGGGATATCGCGCTATGCGGCAATTCCCGTTGCGGCGTTTATCGTATGGTACATGGTGGTGAAAGGGTCCTACCGATCGGTTGAGAAAATATTTTTGGTAGCCTGTTTATTTTATATCAGTTATCTACTCACCGGATTTATGGTAAAGCCACCGTGGGCGCAGATAGGCCACGAATTCATTCATCCGGATATAACCTGGCGGACGGATTACTTTTTAATGTTGGTAGCGGTTATCGGGACAACCATCGCTCCCTGGATGCAGTTTTATCAACAGTCATCGGTGGCCGAAAAAGGCATCAAAATGCAGGATTATAAATATTCAAAAGCCGACACTATAATCGGCAGTATCGGCGTCAATGTTGTTGCGTTTTTTATTATCATTGTTTGCGGCACAGTCTTGTTCCGCGGCAACGCTTTCCAGCCGATACAGTCTGCCGCTGACGCTGCGCGCTCACTCATGCCGCTGGCGGGCGACCATAGCGCGTACCTATTCGCCTTCGGGCTGCTCAACGCCTCGCTGTTTGCGGCATCCATTCTGCCACTCTCAACCGCCTACAGCATGTGCGAAAGTTTTGGCTGGGAGACCGGGGTAAACAAAAGTTTCTCCGAAGCACCGCAATTTTATATCCTGTATTCCCTACTGATCCTCATCGGGGCCAGCGTCGTTCTTTTCCCCAGCGTGCCGCTTATCAAGATCATGCTGCTTTCTCAATTTATCAACGGCATGGTTTTGCCGATTGTTCTGGCCGCCATGATTGTCATCATCAACGACAAAAAGATTATGGGCGAATACATCAACACAAAACTCAGCAATGTCCTCACCGTTTTCACCATCGCATCCATTTCTATCCTGTCATTAATCCTCGTCTACTCAATGGTTTTTTAACAAATCATTTTTTCCAACAACCGACTTTTTCCGAGTATACAATGTTGTTATAAAATCTGCATCACGGGCTACGACGCCATGAAAATCCAAAGATGCGATGAAAGTGTCCCATCGCATGGCGGCACTGTCCCAACTAAATCTCTTATTCGGATCAAGTGCATAACTATTGCTGATGCTCGATTTTGATTTGATCCAATTATCTTTAATCATTGAAAATGCCAAAGGAGACGGATTGACGCTGACGCAATTTTCGTAGAACACAAAATCAATGGAATCGGTAAATTTTGAACTCTCTATCAAGGCATCACAAACTTTGTATAACGGAACTTTGGTTACATCCATGCCATACGCATACCACAAATATCCTCCCATAATCCCCTGAAAGCCCATACCCATATCCCCCGTGCTGGATATAAATAGCATGCTGTATTTTCTCGCACGAAAATGCTCACCATATTCTTCGTGAATGCTTGAATATACCGATTGAGCGATTTGTTTCAAGCGCTCACTCTTGCTTTTGTTCCAGTAAAGAGAAACTCGCAACCCTTCTCCCGTTTGAAAGTAATTGAATCCATTATAGTTGAATTCATTTATCCGCAATAAATCGTATTTGAACATATAGTACTGCGCAATTCCAATGACTACAATTATCACCAAAAATACTTTTCCCCATTTCTTGTTAAAAAACTCGTTCAAACCCACAGCAGTAATAAGCGCACATGCGGGTAGCGCCGGAAGAAGATGCCTGGCTGTCTTCCAGTGGGGCATAACAAATAAAATTGTGGTGGGGAGTACTATCCAGAGAAGAAACATGACCTTGACATCAGTATTGACCTTCTTGATGAAATATATAATACAGGGTATCAGGAGTATAAAAAATGGAGGACTGAGAATACTTTCCCACCATCCCACAGTAAACAATCTTAGATTTGTAAAACTAAACAGTCCCTCGCCCCCGTATTCCTCTGTTAATCTCCCGTAAAGTTTCCAAGTCAAACTGTCGCTATAGTAATGAGTCAAAATAAATAATATACAATATATTATGCAACCGCAGATCGAGAAATTGAGTAGTTTTTTGTAACGCTGTTCCCTGACGGCGGCAAATATTGCCTTTAGCCCCCCCCAAACGAGCGGACCAATCATAAAGGCGCCGTAAGGTTCCTTCATAAGCATCCCGTAACAAAACATGAGCCCCACGAGAATGCTCCATCGAGAATCTGAGAAATAATCAGATTTAATTAAACAATAGATATTCATGGTGATTATCGCCATGAGAGGGAAATCAATACAGAACTTATCAAAAGCCGCATAAGTGAGCGGGTACAACGATACCATAACCGCAGCAATAAGTCCGGTCCGATGGTCAGCAATCAAGTCGCCCAAAAGATATATGAAAACAATGAGCAGCGCGAGATAAAACCCGTTATGCACGAAATTCAACAACTGCCATGAATTCCCAATTGCATGAATAATTAGCGCTGATTCAAGTTGATACAGCGGAGGATAATTGCTGTGGATAAATTCTTTTGTAATGCTTCCGGTAGAGAAAAAAGATTCAACAACCTTATAATAATTTGGTAATGCATCAATAAATCCGCTCGTACAGCTATCAACGATAAAATGTGCCGATTTTTTTGATTCAACGACTTCATTGAACCCGTAATACCCTATTATAACTGCAATAACTATCAATAAAAGTTTTTTATTTTTCATTGTGGAATGCTATTTAATTACCGAGCCAATACCTCATAGGGGATCTGGGGGAAATATTTCTTTAAGGTACATATTTTTTCTATCCCCCCCGACACAAGCGCTTCTCGATATCGCATCATATTATTGCCATTCCAAATAGCATCTAAACTTTCAGTATTCAGATTCCCGACACTGTTCCCACATAAACAATGTGATTGCGGCATAACAGTCCCATCAGCAGCTATAGAAATATGACTCCAAGGGGCGTAGCAATTAGGGCCAAAACTTCCCGGAGAATCTTTTTTGGTAGTATTGCCTCTTGTGTCATCAATAGCGCCCCCCCGCACGGAATAATCGACAAAAAGGTCATGCGGGAGGTTATGCGAGAACTGAATATTTTCTTGTTCACACATTGCCTTGGCCACAGCAAGATCTGCATAAACCCGCTGCAAGAGAATATCATCTCGATTAATGGTAAATATATCTTCCTCTGGTATAATCTCAGGGGAATACATGTATTGATATCGTACTATGCTAAATTCATGTTTTTGCGCAAAAGAAACAAAATTAATAATTTGATGACAATTTGATCGCATGATGACCATGCATATATCCATTGCATACCCAGGTCGTATGTTCGCCTTAAGCGTATTCATCATAAGCAACTTTTCCTGCAAGGTTTCAAAACTCGCACCATTGCGTATATACTCATATACTTCCTTCGTCGTTCCATCAATGGAGAAGGTAAGACTTATATTGTTTTCAATGAGTTTGACAGCAATTGTTTCATCGATGAGTAGTCCGTTGGTGACGATATTTTGTCTGACCCCGTTTCTGACCCCAGCCGACAAAAGCATATCGAAATCAGGATACAGGAACACTTCTCCACCCAACCAGTAAACATCCCTCACAAACGGCATAATGGCAAGCAATTCATCCCGTACTTTCTGGGATATATCTTGCGCCGGCCGCGTCACGACGGAACACATCCTGCAGCGTAAATTACATTTTGTTGTCACCTGAACCGATAACCGGCACACCCGGGCAACAACCATCGTTTTTCCCTGCGCAATCTCCTGCTCGCACAAAAGCTGGTTCTTTTCTGAGCACGAAAGCGCTTCCTTCAAGGGAAGCAATAACCCGGTTATAACAAGCGCGCGGGCATGGTCTCCCGCGTTATTGCACCGTTGCGCAATAGTGAGCATCCTCCGCACAACAGCGGCATATTTTCCGGGGTCAGCCTCCAACACCCTGGAGAGAACTCCCCATCCTTCCCCACGACTTCTCTGTTCCAGTATCCGGTCCAGCAGATGAATCGCCCCCGCATGGTTCGGCGAAACCGATATCTCCGCCATCGTTTCCTTCAGTGCCTTTTCGGAGTCCCCCAGCATCACATACAGATTGCCCAGTTTCTCATGCATCCCCAGCGGCAACGCTCCCTGCCGTTCTAACTGCTCTATTGCGGCATGGGCGTTCTCCCGATCTCCCACCCGCAGGCATTCTTGCGCTGCATTCACCAGGGCTTCATGTAACATCTCCCTCATCGCCTCGCCTGCACACCCTTCTCTCTCTCTATCGTAAGAGGTCAGCGCCGCCCCATACTGCTTCATCCCGTGATATATTTTCCCCATCTCGAAATATGCCCCGCTCAGACCCGGATCACATTCGATCGCCTTCCTATACGCCGCAAGCGCCCCATCCGGTTCGCCCAGTTTACCACGACTCTTGCCCAAGAGCAGAAACGCATGCCCCGATGCCGGGTTAACGGCAATCTCGCGGGCCAACTCTTCAGCCGCCGCCGCATACTGCTCCTGCGCGTAATGTATCTTGCCTATCTCTAAATGCACACTGACTGCATCCGGCGCTTCTGCCAGCATCTCCAAAAACACCGCAAGCGCTCGGGAATGCTCCCCGGCATTGGCATACCGCTTGCCGGTCTCTAGATCCATGTTTGTTTTAGATGATGAATTCATGTTCCTGCCTAGGTTGAACAAACGATGTAAGGAATACAATGTTACTTTTTGAGTGTACCGAATTCCACACATATTTTCCGATAGAAACGATAATTGGTTAACGTGAGGGCATGCTGACAATAACATTTCGGAGAATGCAATACTTTCGCACTTTATATTTTATCAACTACAATATTTCCCATGACCAGGCAATCCATTTTTGTTCGCTGGAACACATCTATTGCATCCTGTGGGGTACACACAATGGGCTCACCACGGAGATTAAACGAAGTATTGAGAAGAACAGGAACGCCGGTGAGCGTTTCGAACGCTACAATAAGCCGCCACAGCTGCTCATTGCTTTGCTGGCGCACGGTTTGCAACCGCGCAGTCCCGTCAATATGGGTTACCGCAGGGATAATGTGTTTTTTGTTCTCTTTTACTTTCGGCGAAAGGAGCATGAATGGGGAGGACCCTTCCCCGTGAAAATATTCGTTCGCTTTTTCTTCAAGCACCACAAGCACCACCGGAGCAAACGGACGGAAGGATTCCCGGTGTTTGACCTGATTATTTAAATAATCCTTCATACCGAGGGTCATCGGGTTGGCGAGGATTGAACGGTTCCCCAGCGCACGGGGCCGAATTCCATCCTGCCCTGAAACCAGCCCACAATTTTATTCTGCGCAATTCTCTCTGCAACATACTCGGAGAGGGCGCCATCCTCCATTTCCCTGAAATCTAGGCCGGCACTTGCCAGTGCTCGGCGGACCTGATTCGCCGAATAATCAGGTCCGAGATATGTATCGTTCATAATAGAATCTCTCTGATTTCCAAGCAATGAGTGGTACATATACGAAGCCACTCCGATGGCGCCGCCGCTATCCCCGGCAGCGGGCTGGATAAAAATATTTTTAAATGGCGTTTCTTCAATGATCCTGCTGTTAGCAACACAGTTAAGAAAAACTCCTCCGGCAAGGCAAAGATTATCGCTTTTTGTTATGCGGTAAAGATTCCGGGCTATCGAGATTAGAGTTTCTTCAATAAATAATTGCAGAGACGCCGCCATATCGCAATGTCTTTCTTCCAAGAGACCGTCAGGGACTCGTGCCGGACCGAACATTGCAACGAACTTTCTGCTGTACATGCGAAACCCAGTGTTAAAACCGAAAAATCGCTGGTCAATAATAAAACTTCCGTCAGCCCTTACTACGACTATATTGCGCAAAGCTTCAATATATCGGGGTTTCCCATACGCTGCCAACCCCATGACCTTGCCCTCCCCCTCGTCAGCTGCAAATCCGAGATAGGTGGTTATTGCCGTATATAGCAACCCGAGCGAATCAGGAAAATGAATTTCATTAAGGATTTTTATTTCGCTATTACAACCAGACCCCATCGTCGTAGTCGCCCACTCACCAACGCTATCCGCGGTAAGAATCGCCGCTTCTTCAAAAGGAGAAACGAGAAATGCGCTAGCGGCATGCGATAAATGATGCTTGATAAAAATACTCTTCCCCTCATATCCCAACTCCCGCTTGAATATCATTGGCATAATAAGGCGGTCCTGAAGCCAGTGCGGCATGGTCGAAAGGAAATTGGGCAATGAAAAAGGATAGGACCTGAGATGACTAAGGACAACGCGGGAAAATTTCAGGAATGGTTTCTCGTAAAAACCAATATAATCTATATCGTTAATCGTTACATTTCCTGCCTGCAGACAGTAATTAGCTGCCATTAAAGGAAAATCGGATGAGTTTTTCCGGCGGTTAAATCGCTCCTCCTGGGCGGCAGAAACAATTCTTCCGTCTTGAAGAAGACATGCGGCGGAGTCGTGATAATAACAAGATATGCCAAGAATATTCATAACATGCGGCGACTTTCGTCAAACGCCGGCATAGATGAAAGATACAATGATGGAAGGCCCGATATAAAATACTAAAAATGACAAGACCGCTAACATAATGAATAAAGGAGAAAGAAAATAGAATTTATGCTTCCGGATCATAAAAAATAATTCCTTGAAAATATATCCCATTTTTTTTGACATAACTGATATTGTGTTTAGGAAAGTCATTTTGATTCCCCCCAATATTATTATGATCCTCTCAGGCAACCC
>CAIRNS010000010.1 GCA_903880015.1 uncultured Elusimicrobia bacterium
AAGTATTTTAACATGTTTGCTGTCATAGGTACTGCTGGTGCCGGCCCAACCTCGAGCTTTACCGGGTACGCATTTGGCACGTCGGCTTCTGACGCATCGGGTATTACCGTTACCGTTACGCAGACAATGAGTGGATCCCCCCTAATCACCGACAATTTGTAAAAGATCTCATCCGCATCGGCAAGGGCGAAGGACGGTTGCGTCCTTCGCCCGGCCGTATCGGGGTTAACAAGGGTTTGTGACGGGGCAAATAAAATTTTTGTAGGGGGTATTTTTTTTTATGGATAGCATATGCAAGCGGAATACCGCAAGCGGGTTTACTTTGATCGAGTTGGTAGTGGTGGTTATTATTGTCGGCGTTTTGGTTGCTGCGTCGTTGCCCGTTTATAGAGGCTATCTCAGGAGAACTTCTCTTTCTGAAGGTAGATCAGTTGCCGGGGCCATTGCCATTTCTCAAAAAGTTTATTATGTCCAGAACAATAATGTGCTATCCACCGGAACGGTCGTTGCCCCCCTTGGCGCTAGCGGTGGACTTGGCATTGATGTGAGTAATCACAAATTCTTTAATTCGTTTGCTGTGCCGACAATCGCCGGGGGGCCCGGCTCGGGATCGAGCTATACCGCATATATTTTCGGTGCTCCAGCCGAATCATATGCATCGGGCATAACTATTACCTTGATCCAGACGATGAATACCTTTCCAACTATTACTGATAATTTGTAAAGAAATCTGATTGTTCGTATAACCAAAGATGCGTTGCAACTTAATTCATTGCATTGACATAATATATGATATGCTAAAGTAATATATGATTAATGGGATGTGTTATAAACGAGTTCGGATAGATGGATTTACTCTTATTGAGCTCATGGTGTCGGTTATTCTTTTTACCATCATCATGCTATTCGGGATGGCGTTTTTTACCTCGGCGGACCGGCCGTTTGCCAGTGCGAATAAGGCCCTGTTTGCCATATCATTGGGAACAGGGGTACTTGAAAGTTACAAGACACTGAATTGGAATAATCTGGTTAGCGCGACGACGACAGCTGTAGACCCTAAGTCCGGTGTGACATTTACCTGCACAACGGAGGTTACAATGGTTACCGTTGGTTCGGCTAATTTTAAATACATCGGTACGACAGTCACCTGGCCGGGGCAGAATGTCAATATTGATTTTGTGACCGCGCGATCCACAACAGTTTTATCTCGCATATGAAAAAACGCAACCCGGCGGGGATCACGCTCATCGAGCTTATCATTGTGGTTTTTATTGCGGGCATATTGGCGCTCACTATCGGTATTCTTATGGTCAGGTCGTTCGAGTCGTGGAAAAGGGCAGCCGATCGTATAACAACAGATAATGATGTTCGTTATTTTCGCCGAAACCTAGAGTATCAGTTTCGTAGCGCTACCACTAATCCTGCGGCGATTACGCAAACTACGGTAGCAAACGATACGCTGCGCTTTGCATCCTATTTTAACAACTATAACCTGTCAAACCAATACACGCAAAACGAATATAGGGTGGATAGTGGAAATCTGGTTCGTAGATTCTGGAATGTGACCAGCCCAACAATCGACTCTCTGAACTGGAGCACCACTCCCGATCAGACAGAAACTATTGTTCCCAATGTCATTTCCCTACAGTTTCAATGGGTAGGGATCGACCCTTCAGTCAGCACTACGACCGTCGCGGTGACGGTTATTCAGTCAAAGGCATTGCCGCAAGGCGGGGTGTATACCAGTTCCACCACATTCACCATCAAAGGTAGGAATAGGGGATAGGTCGGCAGAAAATTCGAGCAGGTTGACCGCCGCAAACTGCGGATGGCTCTCTGGAGAAAAGGCTTTTTATGACCATAGGCGTTGACATTGGTTCTCGAAATATAAAGATTTCAAAATTGCACACGGTAGACGGATGCAGTGCCCTCTCGTTTGCGATTATGGCTGAATATGCCGGTGGGGAGAAGACTGACGTCAATGCGGAAGCAGCAATTTCTCAAAAGATACAAAAAATGGTGCAATCGGTTTCCGCACATGCGCAGTCGGCGATAGTTTCAGTTGGTCTTCCGGAAATAGTAACCCATAATTTCATATTTCCGCCCATGAGCATTGATGAGTTGCGGGGAGCCGTTCACCTGGAGGCAGGACAGGCGGTGAGCATTGATTTACACTCAATGAGCACTGACTATCAGATTTTGTCGACGGTAGAGAATAATCAGAGCGAAGTGCTGTTTGTGGCCGTTCCTAATCCGGTAATCAACCGCCTGCTCCGCGTTGCTGTTCGTGGCGGACTCTCTGTTTCCACCATTGATCTTGACAATTTGGCAGTTGCAAATTGTTTCGCGGCGATTGAACCTGATGTTGAAAAACAGTCTGCGGTTATACTTAACATAGGGCATGTAAAGACCAATATTGTTGTCATGGATGGCGGAAAGGTTCGGTTCGTCCGCAATGTTGCTTTCGGGGGTGTTCATATTACCGAGGCAATCGCCAACCGCTACCATGTGTCCATGGAGATTGCCGAAGAGATCAAACAACAATCGTTTCTTTGGAATTCTTTAGGTCTCAATATGAAAAATATACTCAGACAATGTATGCCTGACTTGCTCGAGGCTGTGTATAGATCAATGGAGTATTGCATGAATCGTAAACGACTATTGAATGTTGACCGCATACTTTTGACCGGCGGGACTGCGAACCTGACCGGACTCGACCGGTTTGTCGCCGAGGTTTTCGGGATAGACACCGAATGCTGGAACCCGCTGGATTATCTCGATGTGGGAGAATCCGGACAAAAGAAATACGGGCCGTTCCTCTGTGTTGCGCTGGGGTTGGCTCTTCGGGAAAATAATCCCCTATGCTTGAACTGAATCTTATCAACAGCCGGCGGGACTCGATGCGGAATAAACGCAAGGCTTTGCGCGTATTCCGTATTTTTAACATCTTCAGTATTTTTGTGGCACTTATTTTCGTGGTAATTGCGTTTTATCTATTCTCGCTGACCGTAAAAATCCATGGAAATGTCATATCCTACAAGGCGCAGATCAAAAATAATATCGCGCGCTACAACATCGATATATTAGAAAAACAGTGGTTACAGTATATCGATTTGCTGACGATAGCGGACATTGAGGTGCGCAATAACTCCGCATGGGCCGCCCGCCTTCAGGAATTGTCTCGTATTGTTCCTGTTGGTGTTTGTCTTGAAAAAATTTCAATATTAGATGGAGGATCAGCGAAACACCTTGCGCTGAATGTTCTGGCCATGACAGGTGAAAAAAAAGCATTTGAACAAGTTGACGCACTGGTTGTGGTGCTTGAGAAAAGTCCGTTGTTCGGCCCCGGCGTGAAAGTGGGTTCTCATGACCAGCGTTTAGTTGGCGATAAAGCGATGGAAAGCTTTCAGTTAATAATACCGGTGAAATCACTGTGAATAAATATTTCGCGATGCTCAAAAAAATTATCCAGGAGCGCGTTTGGGAGGATTTTCAACGCCCGGTAGCGATGTCACTGGGTTTTCTTGTTTTCACGGTCTTTGTGTATGTCATTTTCTTGCGCCCGCAAATTGTCAGTTTGCGGTTAATGCGCGCTGAAAATGTCCGGACTATGAAGATATTTCAGCGATATCGCGATTTTCCCCTGTTTGAACGGTCAATTAACCGTCAGAAGTCAATCATGGAATCGCTGACCAAAACCATTAGTGCTGACGCAGGAGCGTACAATAATACGGAACAGCGTATATTTGAATTATTAAATGAGATCAGCGCTAAAGCAAAGGTGCGTGTCAGCAAGACGGCGCCGGCGAGTTTGCCAGATGGCCGGAAGGCATGGGATATTTCTCTGGCCGCGGATTTCGGGGAAATTAATTTATTTCTTTTTTTGATAGAAAAAGTATTTACCGTTGAAAAAATAACTATATCCACCGCTCAGCCGGGGACTAAACATGCCGTTGAAATGACTATTGCCGTTGCGTTTAAAAGCCCACTCCTTGAAGCTGCCCGCAATGATGTCATTGATCGTTTTGCGGGCAAAGATATTTTTTACATGCATGATGAAGCGGAACGGCTTGTAGCGGTGGTTGAGCAGGGGAGAAAAATTCTTGATGCTTTTTCGCCCCCGCCCCGCGATTTGCTGCTCTATGCAGATACTTTGTTTTATGCTTCCCGATCATCCCAGCCGGTTGTTGCAAAAACCCGCCCGGTAGTGGAGGCACCTCGTGTTAACATTGAGGGCATCTTCTGGGACCCGGACAGCCCCGTCGTTGTTATCAGCGGAAAAGCAATGCAGGTCGGCGATATCTTTAATGGCATAAAAATTGTCAACATTATGGAAAAGAAAATTGTGATACAATACCGTGGGGTTAATTTTACTGTTGCGAAATGATCTTTGATGGGCACATGTACACAATGTTTTAACCGCATATACAATGAGCACGCGCGGGACTGAGTGATGTAACTGCAAATTGCGTAACTTTACAGGAGGAACAGTGAAAAAATTGCTGATCTTGATTATTACCGTTCTCATGCTTGTCAGCCCCGGAGGTTATGCGGTCGAGGTGGCGGTTGCTCCGGTGAAAAAAACAATCTCCATTGATTTTCAAGATTCTTCATTAACGGTAGTCTTAGATGTCCTGAGCGTCAAAACAGGCCGGAAATTGATAACGGACGGTGAGCTGGGGAAAAAGCGTATCACTTTATCTTTGCGGGATGTATCGGCCGATGAAGCGTTGGCCGCTCTTCTCGACACCTACAATCTCTACTATGTCCGCCAGCCGAATACCTCAATTTATGTCATCAAAAATAAAGCGGATACGACTGTAATACCGACACTGGTTTCCAAGATTGTCTATGTCAACTACGCTACGGCAACCGATATTGCGGGGGTAGTCAGGAGCAATCTTTCCAAGAACGGGGTTTTAGCGGTCGATGTCAGGACCAACAGTTTGGTCATGACCGATGTCGCTGATAGTATCGATAAAATTGAATCTACGGTAAAAGCTCTTGATACGCCGACTTTGCAGGTTGTTCTTGAAATGAAGATAGTTGACTCGATCGTTGGCAATGATTTCGGGTGGGGACTCAATCTGAACAAACTGTATCGTGTAGGCAACTATTGGACTGATCCGCTTGGCATTGTGCCAGCGACTACCCTCGTTCCTCAAGTTTCCTATGCGCAGGCCTATAAACCGACTTCGGGCAATGCTCTTTCATTCTCAATATTGGGCAATGGATACGATGTCGAGGGAATGCTTGCGGCGCAGCAAACAACCAATGATTCGAAGGTTTTGTCGAGTCCGCGGCTTTTGGTGGTCAATAACAAGGATGCTGCAATTGACATCATTGAACAGTTTTCCTATGTTGCACAAACAGCGGTGGTCGGAGGAGCTCTGCTCAATACGTATTCGTTCAAGGAGACCGGGATCCGGCTCCATGCCCTTCCGCAGATTAATCGGGACGGTTCAATCGTTTTGACTGTCAGCCCGGAGCAGAGTTTTAAGTCGGGGACTGATCCCAGTGGGCAGCCCCTCATTAGTTCCACCAAAGCCAGTACAGTTTTTATGCTGCAAAATGGAGAGACCGCGGTTATCGGTGGGCTCGTCCGCGAATCTGATGTCGTAACCGTTACCAAAGTTCCCCTGCTGGGCGATATCCCTCTTCTCGGTTATTTGTTCAAAAGTTACGCGAAAACAAAATCGCGCAAAGAACTGACCATTTTCATAACCGCGAAAATCGTTGAATAATCATGGAAACTGCTGATACCTCTTTTTCTGCTGCTATTCTGGTTGTTATGGAAGAACATCATTCCCGTTCTGTTATCGGCGAAACATTACAGAGAGAAGGGTATGAGCTTGTTTTTTGCGATACCGGCGCCCAAGCCATTGAACTCGGGAATAATAAGGTATTTGATATTCTTATCGCCGATAATAATTTGTCGGACATGTCGGGGATCGAACTGGTCAAAAATTTCGCAGCATTGCCCATGGATGTCACTCCCATTATTGTCAGCGATAACGCTTCTCTGGAAATTGCGCTTGAAGGGATGAAGCTGGGTGTTCACGACTACGTGATGAAACCGTTGAACATGACGGAGCTTAAGCGTAACATTGAGTCCATTCTTCCCGAACGTGCATATATGAAGCAGGGTGCCACGAAATTTCAAGATATTATTGCCCGACTGGTGTTCCGGAGAAATCCGGAAATAATTGTCATTGTGCCACACACCACCGTTGATGATGATGAACTGTCTTGGGGAAAACGCAAGTTGCTTAATGTTAATCGGTTTCTGACAAAAATATTCAAATTCGTTTGGGATGTCTGACAGAATATTTCAGACCAGAGAGCTCGATATTAAATATTTTCAATCATGTGTCGCCGATGAGGCAAACGAGAGGAACATATGAATTTAGACCGTAAGGGAAAATTACTGTGCGGATGCATTATTGTGGGACTGCTTTGTCCCTATGCTGTAGCTGCGCCGTCAGGTAATGCGGACACTTCCTCTTATGCAGAAGAGAAAGCGATGGAATCAAATGTTAAGAAATCACTCGAGAAGTATGAAGCCGCTCTTAAAAAATTTGAGAAGGGCGACGCGACCGCTGCGAAAGAAAGCATAGAGCAGTCGCTGGTGTTTGATGCGGGAAACTCCGAAGCTCAGGCTTTGAAAGCGAAGATAGCCGCGAAAATTAGCCAAGACGCAGCAATAAAAACCGCCGCCGAGAAGTTGAGCCGTGAAACAGCTGAAAAAGCAGCAGCTGACAAAAAGAAGGCAGCAGAGAGTGTCGCTGCGGCGAAAGCGCAAGCGCAGGCGAAAGCGGGCGCACAAAAATATTATGATCAGGCAACCAAAGCTTTTGCGAAGGGCGATGGAGTCGCCGCGCAGAAAAGCATAGAACAATCGCTGGCGTTTGATGCGGGCAATGTCCAAGCGCAGGCGTTGAAAGCGAAGATTACCGGGAAAATAAGCCAAGACGCAGCAATAAAATCAGTTGCCGAGAAGTTGAGCCGTGAAACGGCTGAAAAAGCGGCAGCTGACAAAAAGAAGGCGGCTGAGAGTGTTGTCGCCGCACAAGCGCAAGCGAACGCGAAGGCGGGCGCACAGAAAAATTATGACATTGCAGTCAAAGAGTTTGCGAAAGGCGATGTGCTCGGAGCGCAGAAAAGCATAGAGCAATCGCTGACCTTTGATGCAGGAAATCCCGAAGCGCTGGCCTTGAATGCAAATATTTCCGGGAAAATAAGCCAGGATGCAGCAGCCAAAGTCGCCGCAGAGAAGTTGAGTCGTGAAACAGCTGAAAAAGCAGCAGCTGACAAAAAGAAGGCCGCTGAGATTGCCGCCGCGACGCAAGCACAAGTGCAGGCGAAAGAAGGCGCGAAAAAATATTATGATATGGCAGCAAAAGCGTTAGCGAAAGGCGATGCGCTCGGAGCGCAGAAAAGCATTGCGCAGTCGCTGGCGTTTGATGCAGGCAATGCCGAAGCGCTGGTGTTGAGCGCGAAGATTTCCGGGAAGATAAGCCAGGATGCCGCAGCCAAAGTCGCCGCAGAGAAGTTGAGTCGTGAAACAGCTGAAAAAGCAACAGCTGACAAAAAGAAGGCGGCACTTATTGCAACCCCGTCGGATAGTAAATCAATGCCGGCAACCAGTATTGCTACTGTGGTTGTGCCTACTGAAAATAAAACCGCTATCGTAGCGTCCACTGTTGCGGTTGCCGGATTGCCGGACAAAGCCACTGAAGAAAATGCAAAGTTAATGGAGATGAACACTGCGAAATCCATTGAGTACTATAATAAATCGGTTAAGAAGTTTACAAAAGGGGATTATTCCGGCGCGCGGAATTTAATCGACAAATCGCTTGAACTGGATCAGAATAATCAGGAAGCGCGTGATTTTAGCTGGAAGATTACTGAACGGATTAATCAACAGAAGGCGGCAATAGCTGAGTCAAAAAAAATTGATTCTGTCGCTGTTTCTTCACCCATCGCTGTAGCGCTTTCGGTTGATGAGAAAGCGATGGAGTCAAACATTAAAAACGCGATTGAATACTATGATACGGCAGCTAAGGATTTTGCTGCGGGGAATCTTCCCAGCGCAAAAAAATATATTGAAAAGTCGCTGGCGCTTGACAGAGAAAACCCCGAGGCGTTGGCATTGAGCCAGAAGATCGCAGAACGCACAAACGAGGAAACTGCTGCTGCCGTCGTGGAGAAGCAAAATGTTGTTGCAGTTTCTACCTCAGTCGTTTCCGGATTTTCTGTCGCTGAGGAATGGGCACGGAAGAACAAAGAAAAATCGACGAAATATTATGGAGCTTCCCGCAAAGATTTTGAAAAGGGAAATCTCACCCGCGCGAAGAAAAATGTCGAACAAGCGCTGAAACTTGACCCGGAAAATCAGGAAGCGCGGGATTTGAGCTGGAAGATAGCCGAGCGTGTAAAGCAGGAAAGTGTTGCGCTGACAGAGCTGGAAAAGAATGGTCCCGTACCTTCCGCGCCGATTGTTTCGCCATCTGCGTCACGCCGCTGGCTTAAACGCGCCATGAAGGCCTATCGGATTCGGGATATCGAAGTGGCGCTGACCTGTTGTAAAACTGCGGTTCAATCGGATCCGGCGAACCAGGATGCAGTTCGCCTGGAAAAACGCCTAGTTCTTTTACAGATGCGGTTGGATGCCGTCAAGAGCGACATGGTCGAATCTCATCTCGCCAAGGCAGCAGTGCTGATCAGGCAAGAAAATCCCATAGAGGCGTTGTGGTGGATCAATCGTGCAACAGAAATTGTTCCTGATGATACGCGTATCGCCGGACTTCAGCTCTCGACAATGGAAGCAGCAAAAAATATATTGCCGAAAATTGAAAAATCAAGTCAACGCAAGAAGATTGCGCGGATAGTTGCCTGTTTTGTTGACCAAAATTATATCAAAGCAGAACTGTTGGCAAGGGAATTGCAGGAGAACTATCCGCTGGCAGCTAATGTAACTGTAACGGTTCAGAACCATTTACTGGATATTGCAAACCAAGACCGCTCGAATGATGAATATCTGTCCGCCATGAAAGACACAATGACCGGGTACTATGAGAATGCATTTTATGAAGTCAAGTGCTCCCTCTATTTTGACCCCTATAATTTCGCCGCCCGTTGTTTGCTGGAGCAAATCCGGTTCGAGATGATCGATACGACAGCGGCGGTTCGTTGAATGGCATGAGGTTCCCGGCTTTCTCGCGTGCTTTTTGGTGGATTGTAGTCGGTTGTGGGTTGTTTTTCGTTGCAGTTGTCACCCGTCTTCCACTCCTCCATCACGCCTTTGCACTTGATGATTTCAAGATCATAGTCGCCAATGATTTTCTGGTCAGCGCCAGGAATGCGCTTATCCTTTTTGATCCCCGCTATCTGTTTCATCCGTATCCGATTATCTGCGGTGCTCGTCCGATAACTGTTTTCTCGCTTCTCGTTGACTATCATTTCTGGCACTTAAATCCATTCGGGTACCACCTTTCCAATATCATTATTCATGCCCTCAACACGGTGATGGTCTTTGTCGGCGCAGGGCTGTGCGCTAAGCGGTTTGCCGCTCATTATACCCATGGGCAACGGTGGATACTGGCATTAACGGCAGGATGTGTGTTTTGTTTTCATCCCCTACAAACCGAGGCAGTTGCCATCGCATCATTTCGCGGTGACCTTTTGTCGACTTTTTTTTCATTGTCGGCGGTGGGATTGTTTATTACTGTGTTTGGCGGTTTAATCCGGGCAAGGATAATTATTGGGTTTGTGGTCTCAGCCGGATGCCTGATTTTTGGCTTATTGTCAAAAGAAACTGCAGTTACCGTGCCGCTGGTGATGATCATGGCAGTTCTCTTCTCGAGAGGGAAATTCCCCCCGCGTGCAGTCATCCGGTTTTCCTTTGTCTGCGTGGCTATTGCCATCACCTATCTCTTCGTGTTTTGGCGTATTCGCATTGAATACCCCCTTGCTTCGAGTGCCTATCCGACATTGGTGGGGATTCAATCCCCGCTGTCCTCCTTTGCCGGCTATATCAATATTGTCATTAACGCATGGATTCACCATTGGGCGGTTATCGTGGCTCCGTGGCATCTTTCAGTGGATTATCAAATGTTGATTCCTGACTCAATACAGTTTGGTCGTTTGTTTGTCGCCGGGGGTATTGTCATTATCCTTGCGGGGATTTTACGGCGTACGCGGTCAAAATTATTGAGTTTCGGTATTGGTTGGTTCATCATTACCTATCTCCCGGTCAGCAATATCATCCCGTTGATAAATACGGTAAATGATCGATATCTGTATCTGCCAATGGTCGGGATCGCTCTCGTCGTTGGCGTAATGGCTGCTCAGCTCTATGCTCTGCGCCCCTCTATCGCCATCGCGGCGGCAGCAGGGTTAATCGGTTGGTATGGTGTCGCGACTTTTTCCCGTCAACCCGTTTTTGCCACTGACTACGCGTTGTACGCTGCGGCGGTCGCGCGGTCGCCTGAAAATATCCGCGTGCGGTACAACCGGGGAATTTCCCTGATGGTTCATAACGATTTTGCCAATGCGCTGACAGAATTCAGTCAGGTTATGCGTCTTAATCCCCGCTATAAACGCCCCTTGGTCGTGCGCTCGATAATCGACTGCTACCGGGAACAGGGCATAGCCGTTCCGGCAAAATTTGAGGGTAATTGACTTTGTTGGTTTGAATTGATAAAATGAGCCAGATGATTTTACCGAGAGAGTATCGTTACATCTGATAGCGCTCACCCTCCCCCCGGGATAACATCAGCGAAATACCCGACACACAATTAACAACAAAACGGCTTCGGCCGAGATTGAAAGGAGTCAGGATATTATGGCTAAGAATGTTTATTTTTTTGGCGGTGGCAAAGCGGACGGCAACGAGAGCATGAAAAATTTGCTCGGAGGAAAAGGTGCCAATTTGGCGGAAATGGCGGGTCACAAGGATCTGCGTTTGCCGGTACCTCCGGGATTTACAATAACGACCGATGTGTGTACGCATTATTATGCGAACAAAAAGAAATATCCCGCCACGCTCAAGGAAGAAGTAAATAAAGCGCTCAAAAAAGCCGAAGAAATCATGGGGAAAAAGTTCGGCGATGTCAACGACCCGCTACTTCTCTCCGTTCGTTCCGGCGCACGCAAATCGATGCCGGGCATGATGGACACCGTCCTCAATGTCGGGCTCAATGATGTTACCGTGCAGGGACTTATCAAGAAAACCAACAATCCGCGGTTCGCTTACGACGCCTATCGCCGCCTGGTGATGATGTACGCCGATGTGGTGATGGAGAAGGCTGCCGGCCGCGAACCGGCGCGTGGTAAGGGCATACGCAAGCTGATGGACGAGAAGCTTGAACAGCTCAAGCATTCAAAGGGTTACAAGAACGATACCGATCTTACCGCTGAGGACCTTAAAGGGTTGGTTGCGGCGTTTAAAGCGATGGTTCAAACCGAGCTGGGCACGACATTCCCTGAAAAACCTGAAGACCAGTTATGGGGCGGCATCGGCGCCGTGTTCATGTCATGGAACGGCAAACGCGCGGTGGAATACCGCCGTATCGAACGCATTCCGGACGAATGGGGCACTGCGGTTACGGTGCAATCCATGGTGTTTGGCAATATGGGCAATGATTCAGCGACCGGCGTGGCGTTTACGCGCAATCCCGGCAACGGCGAGCCGTATTTCTACGGCGAGTTCCTGATTAACGCGCAGGGCGAGGATGTCGTGGCAGGTATACGCGATGTTTCCCCGATCAATGCGCAATCAAAGAACGATCAGAGCAAGAACCTTCCGACCATGGAACAGGTGATGCCCGAGATTTATCGTGAATTGTTCGACATCCAGAAACGATTGGAAGAACATTACAGCGATATGCAGGACATAGAGTTTACCATTGAAAACAAAAAACTTTTCATGCTGCAATGCCGCGTTGGCAAACGCAACGGCACGGCGGCGGTACGGGTTGCCGTTGATATGTACAAAGAAAAGATTATTGACGCTAAAACGGCCATCATGCGGGTTCCCCCGCACCAGTTGGTCGAGCTTCTCTTGCCGATGACCGACCCCAAAGCTGAGGCGGCCAGCAAGATTATTGCCAAAGGGCTCCCCGCGGGTCCCGGCGGAGCCAGCGGTCGCGTGGTGTTTACTTCTCACGACGCTGTCGCATGGGCCGCTAAAGGCGAAAAAGTCATTCTGGTTCGTGAAGAAACTTCGCCGGAAGATGTTGACGGGATGCACAAGGCGCAGGCCATCCTCACTTCTCGCGGCGGCATGACTTCGCACGCAGCGCTGGTTGCGCGCGGCTGGGGAAAATGCTGTATCGTCGGGTGTGAAGGGCTGGAAATCGCTGACGACGAAAAATCTTTCACCACGAAAAATGGCGTGACCGTGAAGGAAGGCGACTGGATTACTCTCAACGGGACAAAAGGCACGGCATATTTGGGAAAACTGCCGCTGGTTGACCCGAATCTTGAGAACAATACTTCCTATGTTGAGTTGATGAAACTTGTTGACAAGGAACGCACGCTGAAAGTTCGCACGAATGCTGATACCCCCAAAGACACGCAAAAAGCGATTGCATTTGGCGCGGAAGGTATCGGACTATTTCGTACTGAGCATATGTTTTACGGCGAAGGAAGCGACAAACCGCTTTTCCTTTTGCGCAAGATGATTATGTCCAAGACCCTTGCAGAACGCAAGGCCGCTTTGAATGATCTGGCAGTGTTCGTCAAGAGTGATATAAAGGCGACGATGGAAGTCCTCAACGGGTTCCCGATTACTGTTCGTTTGCTTGATCCTCCCCTGCACGAGTTTGTGCCGCACAGCGAAGACAAGGTTGCGGCGATGGCGCACGAACTCGGCATTACCGTCGAGGAAGCCAAGAAACGCGGCGATGCACTTAAGGAAAGCAATCCGATGTTGGGGCACCGCGGCGTTCGTTTGGGCATAACCTATCCGGAAGTCACGGAAATGCAGGTCCGCGCAATCATCGAGGCGGCGGGAGAATTGATAAAGGCCGGCAAGAAAGCCGTTCCTGAGATTATGATCCCGGTTACTTGTTCCGTCAATGAACTCAATCATCAGAAAGCTATAGTTGACCAGGTGCTGGCGGAAGTGCAGAAGAAGCTCGGCATCAAGATTCCCTTGCTGTACGGGACCATGATCGAGATTCCGCGCGCGGCGCTCTTGGCAAACAAGATGGCTGAAACGGCTGAGTTCTTCAGCTTTGGCACGAACGACCTCACCCAGATGAGCTTTGGTTTTTCACGGGACGATATCGGCGGTTTCCTGCCGGATTATTTGACCGGCAAGATTTTGCCGGCTGATCCGTTCCAGACCATTGACCAGGATGGCGTGGGCGAGTTGATGAAGTTGGGCATCCAGCGCGGACGGTCCGTACGCGAGAAGCTCAAAGTCGGTATCTGCGGCGAACACGGCGGAGATCCGGACTCAGTGAAATTCTGCCACGATATCGGGATGAACTATGTTTCTTGCTCGCCGTTCCGCGTGCCTATCGCCCGCCTTGCCGCGGCGCAGGCAGCCCTGAGCGGGAAAAAGAAAGCCCCCGCAAAAAAAGTGGTGAAAACCGCCAAGGCGAAAAAGCCAAAGAAAAAATAACTGCCGGCGCCTCCCCTCGGGGAGTGTTGGTTAGTTGACTCAACGATACTGTTAAGAAGAAGCCGATATCCAACGATAACGGCTTCTTCTTTTTTGTGCGGCAATAAAGTATAATGGCATCATGATAACTAAACAATTGATTGAGCGGATGTTCGATGCGGCCAGCATGCAGCGCTGGAACGACCATGTTCGTCCGATGGATTTTTCCGAGCTCGACAAACAGGCGCATAAAATGATTATTGCCTGGATGTTGGCACGCCTTGAGGAGTCCGCGGGCAGGCCGGTTAACTGGACCGCGTTGATAGAGGGTGGCATCGCGGAGTTCTTTTCCCGCGTGATAATGACAGATATTAAACCGGCTGTTTTTCGGCAGATGATGGCGGAAAAAGGACCGGAACTTACTGCCGCTATCATCAAACAATTGGGGGGTGATTTTTCACGCCTTCCATCAGAGTTTTCGGTGAGGTTTGAAAAATTTCTGCGGGTGCCGGACTATGCCCGCCGGGAAAAACAGATTCTTAAGGCAGCTCATTTCCTGTCCACCTATTGGGAGTTTCAGATTATCGGCCCGATGAACAGCGGAATGCATGGCATAGAGGCGACCCGCCGGGAAATCAACGAACAAATCCATGATTATGACGCGATCCCTGCGTATAAAAAAATATTACACGATAAAAAACTCTATGGATTTTTGAATTTATGCGGGCAGCTGCGGTTCCAGCAGCGCTGGGCGCAGACGCCGCGGGTGCCGAAAACATCGGTGCTGGGACATATGCTGGTAGTTGCTTTGCTCTCCTATCTTGTTTCCCTTGAGATTGGTGCATGCCCGAAACGGCTTTACAACAATTTTTTCGGCGCCTTATTCCACGATCTGCCGGAAATCCTCACGCGCGATATTGTGCGCTCGGTCAAATATTCCGTCACGGGGCTCGATGCAATAATCAAAGAATACGAGCTTAAGCAGGTAAACGAAAAAATATTACCGCTCATCCCTCCGGACTGGCACAAGGAAATACAATATTTCGTGCAGGACGAGTTTTCCAATAAAATCATGACGGCGGAGAACGGCAAAAACCCCGGCAGTGCGGTAAAAATAGTGAAGGGCATTAAACCTGTATGGAATCGGGACGAGTATAAGCCGTATGATGGTGGTATCGTAGAGATCTGCGATAAGCTTTCGGCGTTTATCGAAGCGTCATTGTCGATTGAACACGGGATCCGCTCGGCAAACTTGGTTGCCGCGAAGAAGAAGGTTTATCGACAATATAAATCAATTGTTCTCAATGGGTTTAATTTTGGAAAATTATTTTTATATTTTAATTAAATGATAGTAAATGCATATTTCTTCTATGATTAAGAAACTCTCAGGCGTTCGTGTGAATTCCCGGTGTGGGACATTGCTGTTCAGTGCTGCTTTTTTGTGCACGTGTTTGTCGGGGTGCGAGAATATTGAATTTCAATGGAACGGGCACTCCGGCCACGTTAAGGCGCGGGAGGTGCCGGGCGTTGCCGTGAGCACCCCGACGATAAAATCCGTGCCCAGCAGGGGAGACAGTGCTCGGACTGTAGCACTGCCAGTCCCTGAATCCGGCAGGAAGCCATTGGAGAAGGCCATGCGCATCGCGAAAGATAATATCTCCGGGCAGTTTTTTCCATTCCAGGGGGAAGCGGTTATTTCAATCATACCGAGCCGGCAATGGGTGCGCGTGAGCAGAGAAAATTTTTTGCAGTTTAGAAAAGATAGTATAAAAGAGCATGAAGTATTGCATATCTTCCCGGTTGACTATGACCCCTTTAGAGACCCACATCTTTCGCTTTACGCGGGGCTCGAATTTTCTCTTGGGTGGACTGATTTTTCAAAATCTGTGGTCAGTAATCCCTATCTACTGGTCATGCTGAGCAGGCCGGTGATGTATACCTCCTTTCAGGAGGATTGCGGACTCTCCGCCGTGCGATACAGGTGCGGGGTTATTGAGGAAACCTACAGCGGCAATCAGGCAATTCAATTCTTTGACATTCTCGAACAGGGAGGAGATACATCTCGGTCCGTCAGCATATGGACGATAAACGCTGAGGATGCCGGTTTTGCGTATGCCGCACTTGACCGGGAACAGTGTGCGAATGTTGATTTTAAAGGGGATTCTACCTCCGGGTATGTGCCGGACACGGTCTATAATCTGCATGCCGTATACGATGCACTCTCATATAGGGGAGTCAATGTATTATATAACAATATCGTTCCGGCAGGAGGGACGGTTAAAACTTTTACTGTCCTCAGTGGCGGCGAATGGGGAAAAGCTGGCGAGTATGTACCCGGTAATCAACCTGCCCAGATAAAAATACGTTTGAAAGAAACACGCAGAAACACCTGTATATTTATCAAATTGTGGAAGAATAAACCTGCGAACATCGACGCCAAAGAAGATATCGCGTATAGGATCAATGTTATATTCTAAAAGCGGTAAAGTTAAAACCCTGCTTCATCTTCGGATATCTGGTTGATGGCGGGGGGTGAGGTGCGGTTTGGTTCGTTTATGTTTTTTGAGGAATCTTTTTCCTTTGAAAAATAGTCGGTTGGTTCCGTTCCTTTTGCAAAAGATTCCAGATACGCCCCCGGAGTTTTTGATAGCGCCAACAGTCCTGTTTTCGGATCAATCAAAACAAAATCAATCTCTTCAGGCGGTGTGAAATTGATGACGGGGTCTCCCGCCAGCGCGCCCCGCATAAAGTTTGTCCAGATGGGGCACGATATGCGTCCGCCGGTCATTTTGTCGCCCAGCGAATTGCGGTCGTCGTACCCTACCCAGACGCCGGCTGCGAGCTGCGGGGTATACCCCACAAACCACGCGTCGCTGAAATCGTTGGTCGTGCCTGTTTTACCGGCACAAGGCCGGCCGAGAGCTTGCGCGGCAACGCCAGTGCCGTGCTCGACGACGCCGCGCAAAAGGTTTGTCATGATAAAACAGGTCTGTGGCGAAAGAGCTTCCTGTTCCTGCGGTATGTTTTCCTCGAGAACTTTCCCGTCTTTATCTTCGATCCTGATGATTGCATAGGGTTGTGTTTTAATCCCGCCCGATGCATATACGCCGAATGCTCCCACCATTTCCGAGAGCGTCACATCGCTTGCGCCCAGCGCGAGCGAAAGCGTGTTGGTCAGCGGCGTGGTAATGCCCAGCCGCCGTGCATAGTCGATGGCGCGCATCGGGCCGATCTCGTCGAGTACTTTTATCGCACAGGCATTGAGCGAATGCTCGATTGCGGTGCGCAACAATACTTTGTTGTGATACTTCTTGCCGTAGTTTTCCGGGGTCCAGACCTTCATCGGATCTTTCACCAGTTCGGGGGGCATGGTGGCCAGATACGCCGGATCGCGGGAAACAAGTTCCCAGTCGCGGCCATTGTTGACATATATCAGGGGCGCGTCTTCCAACACCGTTGCGGGGGTGAATCCGTTTTCAATGGCCGCCGTGTAGACAAACGGCTTAAACGATGATCCCGGCTGTCGTTTTGCCTGTATCGCGCGGTTAAATTGCGATTGACGAAAATCTCTGCCTCCCACCATCGCCCGTATGCCCCCGGTTTTAGGGTCAATCGCCATCAATGCTCCCTGGACAGGGACGGGTTTTAATTTTTTCGCTTCAAAATAAGCGGTGCGCCCGGCGTCGAATTCCGTTAATGCTTCACTCAGTGCCTTTTCCGCCGCCTTCTGGGCTTGAATGTCCAAGGTTGTATAAATCGAAAGTCCGCCGCGGTAGATCATGTCGTTGCCGTACTTCGGTTCAAGCTGTGTCCGTATCTGTTCGATAAAGTACGGAGCGATAGCGGTTGGGATGCCCAATTTTTCCGTAATGAGGGGGACATCGTTTGCTGTTTTTTCTTCTTCCGCAGTGATGTATTTAAGTTCGCGCATCCGCCGCAAAACAGTTGCGCGCCTGAGGTGCGCCTGGTCGGGATGGTGGAACGGGGAATAATAGCTCGGCGCACGGGGAAGCCCGCCCAGCATTGCGCATTCGGCAAGATTTAAGTCCCGGACATGTTTTGCAAAGTATACGCGGGCCGCCGCTTCAACGCCGTAGGCCCCGGAGCCGAAATAAATCTGGTTTAAATATAACTGCAGTATCTCTTCTTTCGTGTAATTGCGTTCCAGCTGGATAGTCAACAGCAGTTCTTTAATTTTTCGTTTCAGGGTGCGGTCGGGTGTCAGGAAAATAGTTTTTGCCAGCTGCTGGGTGATTGTCGATCCGCCCTGTGCAATGTGTCCCTTAACAAGGTTGTTCATTGCGGCGCGTGCAATGCCGCGGGGAGAAACGCCCCAGTGGGTGAAAAAGTTATTATCTTCGATAGAGAGGACCGCGTTCTGAAGGTCGATAGGGATTTCTTTGAGCGGGGTGAGGGTGCGGCGTTCGGTGAATAGTTCGGTAATCAGTTCTCCCTTGCAGTCAAGTATCCGGGTGACCAGGGAAGGGGTATATTCCTCAAGCGAGCTGATCGATGGCATGGAGGCCGCGAATGATCCGGCGTATTGCGCAAAAACAAACAAGAAAAAAACAGTTGTTAGAGAAAAAACGGTAAATAGATTTTTTTTAATTTTCATCTGCGTTATTATATCAAAAAAAACGCCGGATGCCAGAATCCATCTCGACAATGAGCAGGAGGGCGTCTTAAAACTTCGTTGATTTTTCATGTCAAGTATGGTAAACTGGTGAGCAGAAAATAGTACATATTCTGGCCGCCTCCCTGGCGGTCTGTTGATTCGGATGGAGGAACACGTAATGCAAGCAGTCATCATGGCCGGAGGCTTTGGCACCCGGTTGCGTCCCATCACCTGCAATATCCCCAAACCCATGGCACCCATGGCTAACAAGCCGATATTGCATCACATCATTGAATTGCTGAAAAACCATCGGATCACCGATCTGACGATGATGCTTTACTATCAGCCGGAAGTGATCATGGATTATTTCGGGGACGGTTCTGCCTCGGGAACGGACATACGGTACTTGAAACCCGAATCGGACATCGGTACCGCTGGCAGCGTGAAGTTCGCCCAGAAACACCTTGCCGATACATTCATCGTGATTTCGGGTGATGTGCTTACCGATTTTGATCTTACGCAAGCCGTGGCGTTTCACAAAAAGAAAAAAGCGCTTGCCACCATGATACTGACTCGGGTGCCGGATCCTTTGCAGTTTGGCGTGGTTATTACTGATACCGATGGCCGCATTGAACGATTTCTGGAAAAACCGTCATGGGGAGAAGTTTTTTCCGATACGATTAATACGGGTATTTATATTCTTGACCCGGCGGTGTTTGAATATATTCCGAGCGACCGGTCCGTTGATTTTTCTAAAGATTTGTTCCCGCTGCTGCTGCGGGAAAATAAGCCGCTGTACGGTTATATCGCCGAAGGATACTGGAAAGATGTGGGCACGCATGACGAATATCGCCTGGCGCACTACGATATATTGGACGGGAAAATTAAAGTAACGCCTGCCGGGCACGCAATCACCGTTGGCGACAAAAAAATATTTGTGGGAGAACATACCACCGTTGATCCGGGCGTCGAAGTGGACGGACAGGTAATCATTGGCGACCATTGCGTTATTGAAAAAGGGGCAAAGCTCAGCAGGTCGGTTATCGGGTCGCATGTCAAAATTCATTCAAAGGCCGAAGTGATCGGGTCCATTCTGTGGGATCACGCGGTAGTCGGCAACGAAGCGCGCCTTAAAGAGGCGGTTATCGGAAAAAAAACAAAGATCGGCGACCGCGCGGTTGTGCAGGTGGGAACCGTTATCGGCGATGAATGCTCCATCGGTGCCGGCGCGATCATCCGGACAAATTTGCGCATCTGGCCGCATAAAACGATAGAAGAGGGAGCCATCCTATCGACAAGCCTTGTCTGGGGGGAACGATGGAATAAAGCGCTCTTTAGCGGATACGGCATTACGGGGCTCGCCAATATCGAGATTACGCCGGAATTCGCGGCAAAAATCGGGTCTGCGTACGGCGCTTATCTCGGAAAATCAGCGTATGTCATTACTTCCCGCGACGCGCATAAGGTTAACCGGATGATTAAGCGTTCGATGATTTCCGGATTGTTGTCGGCGGGAGTCCGGGTGGGGGACCTTCAGACGGCGCCTATCCCCGTGGTTCGTTACGAACTGGGCAAAGAGGGGGAGACCGGCGGCATTCATGTGCGCCAGTCGCCGTACGACGGTCGGTTGGTCGATATTAAATTTTTTGACGCCAACGGCAACGATATCGCCATTCAGCAGGAAAAAGCCATAGAACAGCTGTTTTTCAGAGAGGATTTTAAACGCGCGACTCTTGAAGAAGTGGGTGATTTAACGGTTCCGCCGCGCGCGCTGGAATATTATAAAAATGGATTTTTGAAAGCTATTGATACCGTGGCAATCCGTTCGGCGAATTTCAAGATTGTTTTGGACTACGCATTTTCATCGGCTTCCATAATATTTCCGTCAATACTCGGCGAGCTGGGCCTTGAGATAGTAGCGCTCAATGCGTATGTCAATCCCGCCAAAGTCACCAAGACCGAAGCGGAGTTTAAACATTCGCTCAGCCAGTTGTCCGATATCGTTACTACGCTCAAGGCCGACGCGGGGTTTTTGATTGATACCGGCGCGGAAAAAGTATTTTTTGTCGATGAACGCGGTCGCATCGTGCCTGATTCGCTGGCCCTTGTCCTGGTCGCCGAGCTGGTTATGCGCACGCACAAAAAAGGCACCATCGCCGTTCCGGTGCATGTGTCCTCAGTCATTGAAGATTTGGCGGACCGGTTCGGCATGCAAGTAAAACGGACTCCATCAAACGCCCGGCAGATTTGTGCCGCCGCGCGCGACAAGGATGTTGTGTTCATGGCTGACGGTGCCGGCGGATATATTTTCCCGGAGTTCCAGCCGGCGTTCGACGCCATGTATGCAATCGGCAAGATTCTTGAAATGATGGGCAAGGAAAAGATACAGTTCAACCGCATCAGCCGCGACATACCTCCCTTTGAGGTCCTGCACAAAAAAGTGCCCTGTTCCTGGGATAAAAAAGGGCAGACGATGCGGTGTGCCATTGCGGAAGCCAAAGGTAAAAAAGCCGAATTGATAGACGGTGTAAAGATACATTTTGGCAAGAGCTGGGTGCTGCTGGTGCCGGACTCCGACGAGGCGTATTTCCATGTCTGGGTGGAATCTGACAACGAACAAACGGCGAAAGATATGATGCACGAATACATTGAAAAAGTCCGCCGCTGGCAGGAATAAACGGTCTGTGTCCGCGGGCAAAGATATATGACAGTGAGAGGGAGTAGGCAGATGATTACATTTGGAACATCGGGATGGCGGGGAATTATCGCGGATGATTTTACTTTTGACAATGTCCGCCTGGTCACACAGGCCATTGCACAATACCTTAACACCGTCGCCGACGAACAAAAAAGAAAACAATGCACGGTGATTATCGGATACGATACGCGGTTTTTGTCGGAGCGCTTTGCGGAGCTCTCAGCTGAAGTACTGGCGGGCAACGGCATCAAAACGCTGCTCTGTGACCGCGACACCCCGACGCCGGTCATTTCCTATGAGATATTACGGCGTAAGATTGACGGTGGTATCAATTTCACCGCCAGCCATAACCCCCCGGAGTACAATGGGCTGAAATTCACCCCGGCGTGGGGCGGCCCCGCTTTGCCGGAGACCACCCGTGCCATCGAAAAATTTTGCGCGCGTGTTCCCCGCCCGGATATCAGGCACATGCCTCTTGCGCAGGCCATCAAGCAGAAACTCGTTGAATACATCAATCCGCGTCCGCTGTATCTCAAAAGGATTAAAGAACTCATTAATTTTAGTGCCATAAAGAAACGCAATTGCAAGATAGCGACGGACCTTTTAAACGGCACCGCCATCGGATACCTCGATGAATTATTGCGTGCTGCCGGGATACGCCAGATTGTCGCCCGCAACTGGCGGGATGTGCTCTTTGGCGGGAAGTCCCCGGAACCCTCAGAGGATAATCTCAAAAGTTTGAGCAGCATTATCAAAAAGGAATCGTGTCATCTGGGCGTTGCCACAGACGGCGACGCTGACCGGTTTGGCATACTGGACGCGGACGGGTCGTTTATTAACCCCAACATGACCATAGCCCTTTTGTTGTACCATCTGTTGAAAACACGCGGATGGAAAGGGGTCGTTGCCCGCAGCGTGATGACAACGCATCTCATTGACAAAATCGCGGCGAAATTCGGCGTAACCGTTATAGAAACGCCGGTTGGTTTTAAATATATCGGGGATGTCATGGCAAATCATCCGGATGATTTTATCATTGGCGGCGAAGAATCGGGTGGGCTGACCATCCGCGGCCATGTTCCGGAGAAAGACGGGATACTGGCCTGTTTGCTGGTTGCCGAAATGGTAGCCATGGCCGGAAAACCCATGAAGAAAATTCTTGCGGATATAGAGAAATTAGTTGGGGCGGTAGTGTCGGATCGGTTAAATCTCCATATGGAGCCTGATGCGGCGGATGCGGTGCGAAAAAAAATAGCCGGCAAAAAGCCCGCGCGCATAGGCAGTTTTTCTGTCAGCAAAGTCGTTGAACTTGACGGATGTAAATTTATTTTTACGGATGGTTCCTGGATGGGTATCCGTATATCGGGAACCGAACCCGTCGTGCGGTTGTATTTTGAAACCGATACACCGGCGAAAATGAAAAAACTCATTGCTGCCGGCAAGCGCTTTATAACGGATTAGCCCGGGGAACAAAGGAGTCGCTGTATGAAGTTTGCCGCGCCGCGAGGTACCCACGATGTCTGGGGCGAGATGACCCGGAAACTGCAGTTTCTTGAGCACATGAGCCGTCGCGTGTTTCAGCGCTACAATTATTCCGAGATTCGTACGCCGATGTTTGAGGACGCTGGTTTGTTCACGCGGTCAATTGGCGAATCCACTGACATCGTAGAAAAAGAAATGTATGTGTTTGCCGACCGCAAAGGGCGAAAACTTGCCCTGCGTCCCGAGGGGACGGCATCGGTGGTGCGGGCATATCTCGAACACAATCTGGCGCAGGAACTACCGGTCAGCAAATTGTACTATACGGGGTCAATGTTTCGCTACGAGCGCCCCCAGGCGGGCCGGTACCGAGAATTCCTTCAAATCGGCGCGGAATATTTTAACAATCCTGCCCCTGCTGCTGACGCGGAAATTATTGTGCTTGCCCGGGACCTGTTGTCCAGCGTCGGGTTACAAGATGTTGCTATTCATCTTAATACGCTCGGCTGTTCGGCGTGCCGCCCTGCTTTCCGCGCCGCGTTAAAGAAATATTTTTCCGCGCAACCGGATGTATGTGCTGATTGCCAGCGCCGGCTGGAACACAACCCCTTGCGCCTTCTGGACTGCAAAATTGACGGCCATAAATTTCACGGCGTGCCGCAGATGACGGACCATCTCTGTGCTGCGTGCGCCACACATTTTCAGTCGGTACAAGACCTCCTTGGCGCAGGGCACTGCTCGTTTGTCGTCGATCCGCGCCTGGTTCGCGGGCTGGATTATTATACACGCACGGTTTTTGAGATTCGTTCGGCGCATGTCGGTTCGCAAGACGCGTTGGCAGCCGGCGGCAGATACGATACCCTCATTGAGGAAATGGGCGGTCCGTCCACGCCCAGCGTGGGGTTTGCACTGGGTTCGGAACGGGTCTTGATGGCGTGCGATGCGCAAAAAACGCTGGCGGCGGTGTCTCATCCCGGCGGACTGTTTATTGCGGTCACGGGACAATCGGTTTTTACGGCAGCTTTTGCCGCGGCATCCGCTTTGCGCGCCCGCCCGGAAACGACGCACCCCGTTGAGGGGCCGTTTGCCGATAAAACGCTCAAAAGTCAGATGAAGCTGGCCGATAAAATGGGTGCTGACACCGTAGTCATTTTTGGCGATGAAGAATATAATCGCGGTATCGTTCTTGTCCGGGACATGAAGACGCAAGTGCAATCGGAGATGGAAATTTCCCGCTTTTTGCAGGGCAGCAAGCCGTAAAAATGCCATTGTCTCAAAAATTGAATAAGATGCGGTTATTTGGTATACTAACAAGATAGTATTGATTCTGCGCCCATAGCTCAATTGGATAGAGCGTCTGACTACGGATCAGAAGGTTAGAGGTTCAACTCCTCTTGGGCGCGGTTACCTTCCTTCGTATACAATCATAATTGAATTAATATCGTCACAAGCGCATGGGCATTCCCGGAGGGATAATCGGGGATTTTGTTGTTCATTTTTGTCCTATACCGCCAAGTTCTCGAAAGAATCACTCAGTGACGACAGGGCAGAGAAGCCATGAAAAAACCTCCGGCAACCAATGAATACTTTATGGCGCGCGCGCTGACTGAGGCGCGTAAGGCCTTGCGCAAGGGTGAAGTGCCGATTGGCGCCGTTGTGGTCAGCGCGGGGAAGATTATCGGCCGCGGCCATAACCTGAGCATCACCGCCAACGACCCTACCGCGCACGCCGAAGTGGTTGCGTTGCGCGCCGCCGCCCGCACATCGGGCTATTACCGCTTAACGGGATGTAAATTATTTGTTACAATTGAACCGTGTCCTATGTGTGCCGGGGCGTTGGTCTGGGCGCGAGTCGCGGAAATCGTTTTTGGCGCCAAGGATCCCAAAGCTGGCGCGTGCGGATCAGTAATGAATATCGCGCGACACCGGAAATTAAATCACCGCATCAAGATTACCGCCGGCGTGATGGAAGATGACTGCCGCCAGTTGATACAAGAATTCTTCAAGAACAAAAGAAAACCCCGCTGATAAGCGGGCGCACTCGGCATGCAGTTTTCCGCGTTCCGTACTCCGCATGAAAGCGGGGGCAATCGGCATGTAGTTTTCCGCTCAGGAAAGGGTTCAGCGAGCGGAGAGAGCGACGACGAAACGGGGAAACCTGGGTTTCCCCTTGTCAATGTTTGAGGAGCGCGTCGACAGCGTTCCGTACCCCGCATGAAAGCGGGGGCAATCGATATTTGGGGGTGAACAGGTCTCGACGGGAGTGAACAAGGTACAGGTGGCAGGTCCGAGTTGGTCGAAGGCTCGGTAATAAATCGACCAACAACAAACGACAAAGTACTGCCGTTTAATGCATTCCGTGGGTTTGCGCCTGCGGGTTTGCACTTGGCTGCTTAGGTAGCCAACGGAATACCCTCGACATCTGCTAAAGGGATATTCCGTCACCAGCAGATTAGTGCGTCGGCGCTTGTACCGTCGTCGGCGCATGAAACAACAACGGAACTGGCTCTCGGATGATTGTTGCCGCTGCATAGTTTGAGAGCGAGATAAACAACGGCTATACCTGTAGGAACCTGGCTAAGACGCTTTCGGACGCGAGTTCGATTCTCGCCACCTCCATATTAAATCTCATGAAAAAATGTTCTCCACGTACATCTTTTTTTGCTTGCGCGCTGTTGTTGTTCCTGTCGTCCCTGGTGTACGCCGGCGGTAAAAAGTTTCAGGCGGTATATGACGGCGAGACGGTTAAGTCCGTCAGTGTGCGCATGATCGGCGGCGACACCTATATTTCCCTGCGGGATGTTGCGGGTATATACGGCGCGCGTCTTGCCTGGCGGCCGGTGACGGGTAAAGTCAGTTTGCAGATGAATAACCGCCAGCTTGATGTGTATCTCAAGAGCACCCGGGTGCGCATTGGTGCAAAAAAAGCACGGTTATCGTTGCCGTCTAAACTGGTCAAAAATGACGGGTATATCCCTTTCGATTTTGTTCTTTCGTCCGCCTTTGCCGATTTTTCAGAAACGACATCCTCATGGAATTCCGAGACCGATATTTTGACCGTCGCCCCCCGCGTCACGGTCGTTGCGTCGCGTTTTTATTCCCGCCCGGCGGGAACACAGATAATTATCGAGCTGTTAGATGATATTTCCGGCGATGTCAGTGAGCAAAAAACGGGACAGCTGGTTGTCACCGTGCCGCGCGGCCGGGTAAAAGAAGAAACCATCCATGTGGGTGATTCCTCGATAAGCGACATGACGCTCAAGAACGACGGCCGTCAGGCGGTCATCACCATCGGGCTGTTGTCACCTGCCCGACTGGTTGATAAAAAAGTATTGGACAACCCCCGCCGTCTGGTGCTCGATGTTTCTGTATCAACCCTGACGGTTGCATCAGCGACGGTCATTGCCGATACCGGAACTATTGTCCTTTCCTCAGGCACGGCACCCGCGCTTACGCCTGTTGCTGCTGTCCCTGTTGCCGCAGTCGTGCCCGCGATTAGTGCAAAAGTTCGGCGTACCATCATTCTCGACGCCGGTCATGGTGGCGAAGATCCGGGGGCCATCGGGCCGAACGGTACCAAAGAAAAAGATATCAACCTGGCCATTGTCTTTGAATTGAAGCGTCTGTTCGAAGAAGACGGCGGGTATCAGGTGATTCTCAGCCGTACCGACGATACTTTTATCCCGCTGGTCGAGCGCACCAGTTTGGCGAATGATAAAAAAGCCGATTTGTTTGTTTCCGTCCATTGCAACGCTAATTTCGACCGCAATGCGTCCGGTTTTGAAATATATTTCCTTAACGAGAACGCTTCGGACCCCGATGCAGCGGCGACCGCTATGCTGGAAAATTCGGTGGTCAAACTGGAAGGAAAACCGACAAAAAAACGCGCCCGGGTACAGTCCCTCCTCTGGTCTCTGGCAATCAACGAGTTTATTAACGAATCCTCTGAGCTGTGCAGTTTTATTGCTGGCGAGGCAACCAAACACACCAAGGTGGCGAACCGCGGGGTAAAACAGGCGGGATTTTTTGTATTAAAAGGCGCGCAGATGCCGGCGGTGCTGGTTGAATGTTCCTTTTTAAGCAATTACGCTGAGGAAGCAAAGTTGAAGACCCGCAAATTCCAAGCCGGGATGGCTGATTCGATTTATGAAGGCGTAAAACGATACGAGGAACGCAGAGCAAAACTGGTGCGCGTCTATGCGGAAAGTCAGGAGCGTTCATGAACAGGCCGATAGGCATATTTGATTCGGGGCTTGGCGGGCTGACGGTGGTCTCCGCCGTCAGAGACCTTTTGCCCCATGAAAGCATTATATACTTTGGCGATACTGCCCGTGTTCCGTATGGACCAAAATCAAAAGAAGCAGTAACGGGGTATGCCCGGCAAATCGCTGCATTTCTTTTATCGTACGATGTGAAAATGATTGTTATCGCCTGTAATACCGCCTCCGCGTATGCGCTAAAAACGCTGCAAAAAAGCGTCGCTGTCCCGGTCGTTGGTGTGATTGAGCCCGGCGCACGCTATGCGGCCAGTATTTCTCACAGCAAGCGGATCGGGGTTATCGGTACCGAAGGCACTATCCGCAGCTTGTCCTACACCGCCGCTATCAGCCGTTTTGACAAACGTGCTGAGGTTTTTACCCGGGCGTGCCCGCTGTTTGTTCCGCTGGTCGAGGAAGGATGGCTTGATCATCCCGTCACGCGGCTGGTGGCGCGGGAATACTTGTCGCTATTCGCTCACCACAACATTGACACCCTGGTTCTCGGGTGTACCCACTACCCTTTACTCAAACCGGTGATTGCAAAAATAGTCGGCAAAAGTGTTCGCCTCGTTGACTCGGCTGAAGCGACGGCGCGTCAGGTCTCCGACATTCTTATAGAAAACGATATCGTGTCCGGCCGGCGGCAGGCGGGATCGTATACATTTTATTCCAGTGATGCGCCGCAAAAATTTCAAGAGCTGGGCGAACGATTCTTAGGACGGCCGATGTCTGGCGTAAAAAAAATTATTTTATGAGGAGGGCCTATGAATTATAAGGTTTCCGTGGTTAAGACCTTTTCCGCTGCGCACTGTTTACGCGGCTACAAGGGAAAATGCGAGAATCTTCACGGTCACAATTGGAAGGTATGCGCGACGGTCAGCGAAAAAAAACTAAACAAAACCGGTATGGTTATGGATTTTTCCGATGTCCGGATGGTCATGGACACGGTGCTTGAAAAAATGGATCACAAATATCTCAACGAAGTCCACCCCTTTACCACGGTCAACCCCACGGCGGAAAATATCGCCGAATATATTTTCCATCAGCTCCAGACCGCGGAAGTAAAAGTGGAAACAGTGCAGGTGTGGGAAAGCGACACCTCGTTTGCGACGGTCAGCGAATAACGGATTCAGGAAAGCGATCAGCATGAAACAACGGCGTACACGGGGCAATATGAAAGCGGTGGTCTTGTTTTCCGGCGGGCTGGATTCGACGACGGTTCTCTATGACGCGTTGGCGCGGGGCTATCGCTGCCATTGTGTGATTTTCGATTACGGACAGCGCCATAAGAAAGAGATTTTGTGCGCCGTGCGCATTGCCAAAAAACGCGCGTGTCCGTATCAGATTATCCGCATCGTTTTGCCCTGGAATCTCAGCTCGCTCATCGGTACTAAAAACCCCGTCCCCACAAAAAACTCTTTGCTCAAAACAGACGAGCTTCCCTCAACCTATGTCCCGGGTCGGAACACTCTTTTTATTTCTTTCGCTTTGTCCTACGCCGAAACAATTGGTGCGGGGACGATTTTTATCGGCGCCAATGCGGTCGATTATTCTGGATACCCCGATTGCCGGCCCCAGTATTACACCGCGTTGAACCGGGTCTTGACCGCATTGGGAACCGGTGTTACGATTAAAACGCCGCTTATCCATTTATCAAAAGCCCAGATCATCCGACGGGGAAACCGCTTGGGCGTTCCCTACGACCTCACCTGGTCCTGTTATCAGGGAGGGGAAAAACCCTGCGGCGTCTGTGATTCATGTCGTTTTAGGGACAAAGGATTTGAAGAAGCGTAGCCGGCAGTTGTGCCAGTACTTCTCGTGGAAATATGTGGCAGAGAAGTCAGGTTCTTGCAGGCGATAAAGATACTATAAGCACGGATTTTGCTTGACCGGTAACATCATGATGCATATGCCGGATAAAACAGGGGGTACCGTATGCGTACGACGAACACGGGTATAAAAGCACCGGTTTCAGAAATATTTTTGTCGCACCAAGGCGAAGGTGTTTTTGTCGGTGAATTGCAGGTATTTGTCCGGTTTGTCGGCTGTAACTTGCGTTGCGATTATTGCGATACGGCGGAAAATCAGGTTATTACCGAGCAGCAGCAGTACTTTTCGGTGGATGGTATTATTGCTCGGGTAAAAAAACTTTCAGGGGGGAAACCGATCACCGTTTCGCTGACCGGCGGAGAGCCGCTGCTCTATGCAGGATTTCTGACAAAACTGCTTCCCGCGCTTAAAAAAATGAAATGTAAAACCTATCTCGAAACCAACGGAACGCTTCCAGAACTATACAAAAAAGTAGCACGGTGGGTTGATGTTGTCTCCATGGATGTAAAGGTGGCTTCCGCCTGCAAAGCAAACTATTGGGCCGAACATCGTGCGTTCTTGCTGGCCGCAAAATCAAAAGCTTTTGTGAAACTGGTCATAACCGACAAAACAACCGTGGCGGAATCCGCTAAAGCCGCCGCCGTCGTCCGCGCCGTTTCATCGACCATCCCCTTTGTCCTGCAAATTGCATCCTCGGTCAAGCACTGCAAAACCCCTTCCCCCGAGACGGTATTCACCCTCACTCAGGCCGCCCGGAAAAGGATCCCGCACGCCTTCGCTTGCCCTCAAATGCACAAGATTTGGGAAGTTCGCTAAGACAGGAGATGTCTCGCTGGGTATGTGCAATCGTTCTGAGTAATTAGGATAAAATATTTCTAACGGTGGTGAGGAGTCCGGTGGCCAGCTCGGTTGCTGCGGCGGTTATGGCAGGGGTGACAGGTTGTCCGAAGGTGAGGGTTTGCGGCTGAATGCCGATGATGGCTATCAGGCATTTGGTGTCGGCGGTGATATAATCAACGAGGATCTTAAGCGGCATCATGTGGGTGGAAAAAGATATGCCGGCAATGTCGTCAGGATTGATAAATGAGATGGTGCCGGGAGTGTCGCTCGTGTCGGCTGCATCGATGATGATGAGATGAGATGGCGCAAACTTTCGTATTTCGCCGGTGATATTTTCCGGCGCGGTGTATCCGTAAAAGACCTTGAAAGTATCGGCGGTATGATTTTTTTCACACTCCTGGGCAACCATAATCCCCGCCGCGTCATCAGCCCTCAGTTCTGAGCCCACCCCCAGTATAGCCACCCGCGTAGCCCCCGCCAATTTCTCTCGCAACACCGTTAAGAGTTCCATTGAATTCCCCAAAACTTCCCTATCATTCCTATCGTGCGGGCATTGCCTCCGCCCGCATATGTCTTCTTGCTTTTTTCTCCATTATCCGTGTGTTTGCTGTCGCGAATTTTACATCCGCACAATCATGTGTTTTATTCAAAAACCATGTATTTGTAGGGGCGAGCCTCGCGTCCGCCCGATAATGTTATTCTCTACTTAATAATAACGCGCAATGAATCTTGCGACAAAGATGCCAGCTCGAAATCATGTGTTGCCTCGAGGGCCTTTTTCGGGCAGGATTCAACGCATTGCGCGCAATACACGCATTTATCCAACCTGATTTCGGCTTCAAACTGTTTGTCGGCGATTTTGTGAATGATAATCGCATTCGACGGGCAGTCGCGCATGCATATTTTGCAGCCGATGCACTTATCGGAAAAAAAATTCAATTTTCCGCGGAACGCTTCCGGTTTTGCTATTTTTACAAAAGGATAATTGTGTGTCGCGGGCTTTTTGAAAAGCGAACACAGTACTTCTTTGAGCATCGCGCCGGGCCACATCATAGAACCATCCCTTTGATAAGCAGATTGATCAGTATTTGCGTCAGCGCAATCGGCGCCAGATATTTCCAGCAAAATTCCACCATCTGATCAATCCTCATCCGCGCGAACAGGGTTCTAATCAAGCAGGACAGCAGTATGATGAACACAATCTTTACGATATACGCGGCGATAGCCCCTGCCAGCGGTAATCCAAAACCAAACGGAAGAAAAACCGCGGAAAACAGTGATGCGCCGACAACCAGTTCCATCGCAATGGCCATGCGGAACATAGCCAGCAGGCGTCCGCTGTATTCTGTAAAACTGCCGGCCACGATTTCCGTTTCCGCTTCGGGAATATCAAAGGGAACTTTTTCCAGTTTCCCCTGTAAAGCGATAATCGACACAAAAAAGCCCAGCATATTGCAGGCGGCAAGCACGGGGTGGATGCGATAAAAGGCGATCAGCCCTGACAGCGACCATGTATTGGCGATAATTGCCGGGGCAAGGACGCCTAAAAATAACGGCACTTCATAGGCGAATAGCTGGGTAAGCGAGCGGATGGCCCCGATCATCGCATAGAGCGATGTGGAATACCAGCCGGCAAGGAAAAAAGCGATGGTGGGGAGCGTGAGCAGGTATAAAACAACAATGATGTCGCAATCGAAGGAAAACAGTGACTCCGGCGACCAGAGCGGAATATACAAAAACGCTGTGGCAACTGCGGCCAGTGCGAAGATAGGCAGACCTTTAAACATCAGCGGATTTGCTTCTTCCGGCATGATGTCTTCTTTGCCGAAGAGTTTAATCATGTCGGCCAGCGGTTGAAACCATGGCGGGCCGACGCGGTTTTGCAGGCGGGCGTACACTTTGCGGTCAATGAATTCAGCCGCCAAACTGATGACGCACAGAAATAAAAAACCGGGAAAAATAAAAATAGCGAACAGGGAATGTATCATAGTATTCGTATGGCGCCGCGCAACCGCAGCACCCTAAATCCTTATGCTTTTATTTTAAAGTTTACGCCTCTGTTTTTTTTGTACCAGTCGATGCTGTAGGTTCGCAGTGCCTTCCAGTCCATCGCGCCCGCCAGTTCTCCGTCAGGATGATGCACACCGACAATCATGCGGTCCGTGCACGAAAAACACGGGTCTATGGCGGCGATGACAATGGGAAAATCAGCCAGATATCCGTTTTCGAGCATCTTGGAAACGGATTGTAAATTCGCCAGCGTAGGGGCACGGACCTTCACCCGTTCCGGTTTGTCACTGCCATTGGATTTAACATAATGGAGGTCTTCACCCCGTGGCGCTTCGTAGCGGCTGGTCGCTTCGCCCGGGGCGATTTTGCGCGGCGCTTTGACGGCAATAGGTCCGTCAGGAAGATTGGTAAGAATCTGGCGGATAATGGCGTATGACTCCATCAGTTCGCCTACGCGCACCAGCGTCCGTCCGTAGACATCGTTGTGGGTGTCCGTGACAACTTTGAAATTCAGCTCGCCATAGGCCGCGTACGGATCGTCTTTGCGGGTGTCCCGGGGAAGGTTTGATGCCCGCGCGGTCGGCCCGACGGCTCCCAGTCGTTTGGCGTCTTCAAAGGAAAGCGTACCGACACCGGAAAGACGCTGAATAAGCGTTACTTCCTGCGTCGCAATCTGGATATAATATTTTGTCCGTTCTTCAAGCGTATCAACGGCCTTTAGAATATCTCTTATGTTGTCCGCGTTTATGTCTCTGCGGATGCCTCCGATGGTGTTTATGGCGTAGTTGACGCGGTTGCCCGTCAGCATGGCCAGCAGGTCCATCACGATTTCGCGGTCGCGCCAGCTATACATGAGCAGGGTGTCAAACCCAATCTCGTGCCCAGCCACGCCGAGCCACAACAGATGGCTGTGGATGCGTTCCAGCTCGCCGACCAGTGAGCGGATATACGCCGCCCGTCGGGGAATCTCAAGTCCGGCAATCTCTTCGACGGCCTGGATAAAGCAGGTTGAATGCGTATGGGAACAAATACCGCAAATGCGTTCAATGAGGTACATGTCCTGAAGATAGGTCCGCTCTTCGCAGGCCTTTTCTATGCCGCGATGATTGTAGCCCAGCTTCATCGTCATACTGATAATTTTTTCACCGTCTATCGTGACGCTGAAACTTTCCGGCTCTTTGAGGGACGGATGCTGGGGACCGATGGGAATAGTTACTTTAGCCATATATATACCTCGCTTGACCCTTATCTGCGTTCTCTACGCTTCTTTTTCTTTCCAATCTTTTCGCAACGGATGTTCGTCTATCGGCCAGGTGTCGGGCAGCGGATACCGTCGTCCCGGATTTAATCCTTCAACCTGCGTTCCCAGCAGGTCGATCAATTCCCGTTCATATATGTCCGCCGCCGGGAAGCGGTCGAATACCGTTTTGATAATGGGATTTGTTTTCGGTACGGATGTTTTTAAGTCAATCATGACGCCGTCTTCGCGGGCGAGATGATAGATAAAGGAAAGCTGTTCGCCCTCGTCAAGCCCGGTGATGGTGCAGAGTATGCAAAAATCGGTTTTGTCGGCCAGAAAATCAAACAGCGTCCGGAACTGTGCGTAATCGACGGTAGCCGATAGCCGGCGGGCACGCTTTACCGTGCACTTTCCGTCAAGAAAAGGGAACTGCTGTATAAGCGTCTGTTGAATGTCTTGTTCAATGGTCATGGATATCCTCTATTTCGTTGCGGCGGCTTCAGCAACTTCAAGACTGTGGAGCAATTTTACGACACCGTCAATAATCGCCTCGGGGCTTGCCGGGCACCCGGGAATATACGCTGACACAGGAATAACGGTATTGGTGCCGCCTCTAATGTTATAACAACCGTCAAATACGCCGCCGGAACATGCGCAAGTGCCGACAGCCACAACAAACTTTGGTTCAGCCATCTGTTCGTAAATGCGCACGACGCGGTCGGCGATTTGTTTGGTTACCGGACCGGAGCAGACCAGCACATCGGCGTGACGCGGGCTTCCTTTGAGCTGAACGCCGAACCGTTCGACATCGTAGGTCGGCGTCAGAGCGGCAACAATCTCAATGTCGCAGGCATTGCACGCCCCCGTGTTAAAATGGATAATCCACGGGGATTTCATGCGCGCCCAGGTGAGAACTTTAGAAGCAAGCGACATGTTAGATATCTCTCCTTTTAAAGAGAATGAACAGAGCGGTACCGGCTGCCGCCACATATAACAAGGGCATAAACGCAGTCGATAACGCGCGCGGTACGGTAGTCAGCATCAATGCCACGACATGCATGACGGTAAAGAAAAAGGCAAACGGGAAAAAATGGCCGTAGTCCGGCTGCATGCGGTGCAATTCGACATTTTCGCCGCAGGCATATGCCTTGGATTTTCCGTCAGACGGTGCGGCGCCCTTAATGGACAATTTTTTCAAAAGCGTCGCGCCAGCCCAAACGGCGAGCAGCATGACGGCAAACGCGATGGGCGGTATAAGAATCCAGTGCATGAAGAAGTTATCCTCTTAAATGTTTTATGTTGCGGACATGAAGCGAATTATTGTTTTTAAATACATTCAATATCACGCCCGCAGCCGTCGCCACGACCACTGCTTCAACGACGATTAAAGTGATAATCAGGGATTGAGCGAACGCCGTGTTGTTGGTGACATATCCCGCGATGATCAATAACAGGGTCACCGCTTTTGTCAGTATTTCAACGCCGATAAGCACCCGGATTAAATTGTGCGTGACGACAATGCAATAGACGCCGATGAGGACAATAAGCGGGATTGCCGTTAAATAAACCTTGAGCAGCATAGAAAGGTTGTCAATCATATTTCTTTTCCACTTTTCTTTTTATCTTTAAAAAGAACAATAATCCCGAACACGCCGACCAGTAAAATCAGTATCTGTCCGATAATGTCCGCCTGGCGCAGGTTCCACAGGGTACTACGGACATCCGTGCCGGAGGTGGCGAACGGGAAATACAGGGAGAAGGGTTTAATAAAGATAGCCAAGGCTATGGCTGCTATCCCGACGATGGGAGGCAGTAGCCAGTACCGGCTGAAGCGTTTTTTCGTATGTTGCATATTTTCTTCGTAGGTGCGGGGTTTTGTCAAACTCAGCGTACTCATAAATATAACCGTGATAAGACCGGCACAGACGGACAATTCAAAGACGGCGGCAAGCGGCGCGTTGAGACGGAACAGGATAATGGTTACCATAACGCTGGTAGCGGCCAGCGCGATTGCCGCGCGCAGCAGCGTGCCCTTCATGACAGCCCACAACGCGGCAAGAGTAGTTAACACTGCCAAAATAATATCAATCACGCTGGTCACCTTTCGCTCTAGGGAAATTCATTTACCATCCTGCCGCTATGGGCAAAATAAGCCGGTGCAATACAAAGGGGAACGCAATGCCCGCGATGATGCTTATGGCGGCCAATATAACCGCTGGTAAAACTATGCCTAATTCAGCTTCCTTAAGATTTTCAAACCCTGCGGCGAGCTTGCCGAAGAATACCCGGCGCTGAAGTGACAGCATATACGCCAGCGTCAGCACGCTGGCGGCAACAGCAATCAGCGCGTACCACCGGTATCCGGACAGCCAGAGCGCGATGATAATAATCAGTTTGCTCCAAAAGCCGGACAGGGGCGGCACGCCCGCCATAGAGAGAAATCCAATAATCGAAGTGATGCCGGTAACGGGCATTTTTTCCGCCAGCCCGCCCAGAGCGTCCATGTTCCTGGTCCCAGTCTGCTCTTCAACCGCCGCAGCATTGGCAAACAATTGCGTTTTAAAAATGGCATGGTTTAATAAATGAAAGACCGCTCCCGCGACGCCGATTGTTGTCCCGGTGCCCAGCCCGATGACGATGTATCCCATCTGACTGATACTGGAATATGCCAGCATTCGCTTGATGTCCGTCTGGGTCAACGCGGCCAGCGCGCCGACGACAATGGACAATGCGCCGATAGCAAGAAGTAGTGTTTGCAGATGCGCGCTAAATCCGAACACGGCGGTAACCAGCCGGATAAGGGTATAGATGCCCGTAGTTTTCGTCACGATGCCGGCAAGCAGTACCGAAACGCCGGCAGGCGCCGACGCGTAGGCGTCAGGCAGCCATCCGTGAAAGGGAACTGAGCCGCTTTTAATGAATACCCCACCGAGGAATAGTCCGACTGCCGTCCCGCGCAACAAGCTGTCCGGCTGGGTTCTCAGTGCGTGTGCAATCTCGCCGAAAGCGGTGGACCCTGTGGTCATCATAAATAAAGCGATCGCGCTGAGCATCATCAGGGTCGCGATGGCCGACATGAGGATATATTTCATTGACCCTTCAAGAGCGTCACCGTCTTTATGCAGTGCGATTAAAATAAATGAAGCAATGCTGACGACTTCGATAAACACATACAGTGTGAACAGGTCGGTGACAGACACGACGCCGTTCATGCCGGCGATTGCCAGTAGGATTAGATTGATAACATCAAACCGTTTGTTCCCGTCTTCCAGCGTGTACCAGCATATCACGAGCGCGCTTCCCGCCGCGATGGCAATCGCAAGATACATTACCAGCGTCAGATGGGTCACTTGCAGATGCATGCCGGAAAGCAGGGGCAGAGGGAATACCGGATTGCCCCATAATGATCCCGCGCTAAATAAAGCGAGCCATGCCTGCCACAAGGAAAAAACAACCCCGAACAATAACGGGAGGCGTTTGTGGGAAGCCATGATCGGCAGATTAAAAATAATCACTGCGATCAGGGGAATAAGAATCAACGATGATGCCATAATGACCCTTGTGGTGCTGTGGTCTCTCTCCCCCGCGGGAGAGGAGCCGAGCAAACTATTTTATCATAAAAACGATCACGGCGATGGTCCCTGCCAGCGACCAGATGATGTATGCCGCGTAATTGCCGGTGTGAAATGCCCGGACAATTGTGCTGAGCGTGATAGCGCAAAACGGGATAAACCCGTCATATATCCAATTGATGAACTTATCGACGACAACGGCGCATTTCGCGGCCCAACCAGAAAAAGCCATCGCCAACTCGTAGGGGTCGAACCGGCGGTGATCCATGCGGGTATGGAACGCACCAAGCCATGCTCTGTTCCGGGTGCGGATACTCAGTGCTGCTGTTACGGTGCCCATCAGTTGTTCTTTCATGCCGGCAGCCAGGAACGCAAGGGCGATAATGATCGTACTGGCCGCCAAAAAGAGCGCGGCGTATTCTGGGTTCTCCGGAAAGATGCTGCCGGCGCTCACCAGAAAAAAACCGGAAACGGCTATGGAAATGTAACTCAGCAATTTTTTAGGGCTCTTTTGTGCCGGTGCCATCACTATGCCGTACCCCAGCGTCGCAAGGCCCGCAGCGATAATCAAAAAGCCGGCCCATGACGAGAGAACATACGGGAACATCTCGGTTGTCATGCGGATGAGCACATATATACCCAGCAACCGTGCTAAGGATCCGGAAAAAAAAGCGGTCAACGCCAGCGGGGTTTCTTCGGCGGCGTCAGGCATCCACGAATGCAGCGGGATAGCGCCGACTTTGGCTATGACGCCGACCAGCATGAAAATAAATGCAATGCCGCCGGCTCCGTCCAGAGGAATACGCATCTGGGATATGGTTAATGTATGTGCCGAATGCTCAATAAGCGCGATGGCGAACATCAAACACAGATCGGAGACGCCGACGATAATGAACGCTTTAACGGCAGTTTTATAAGCGTCTTTATGCGCAGTCGCGATCATGCCGAACAGCGGGATCAGAAGCCCTTCCCAGAAGAAAAGCATCATAGTCAGATTATCGCTTATCAGTGCGCCGTTAATAAGAGCGAGGGAAACAAGCAGAAAAGGGAAAAAAGTGTAGCAATAGTCAGCGTTTTCTCTCTGTTTGATGCAATAGAGGACGACCAGCACACTGACGATAGCAGTTGCCACGAGCAAAAAGCCCGCTATGGCGTCCAGCCGGAATGCCCATTGTGTTCCCGCCCACGGGACGCTGAAGTACCGCGGAACGGAGAAGAGGGCAAGCGTCAACGCAAGGGTGACGGTGCATCCGGCTACCGCCGTTGCCGCGCGCAGGCGTTGCGGGGCTATCAGCGCTAAAAGCGCGCTGGCTACCGGAACAATGATAAGGTAAAAAAGAATAGGTATGTCCATTTATCTGACCATTTGTTTGACTATGTATTCAATTGGTGTACTTATATAATTAATGTATAATCCGCCTGCCACTGAAAGCATGGCAAGTACGGATACGCTGATAACCATTGTCGGTGACCCTTCTTCGGCTGTCGGGGTTTGCGGGTCGCCCAGAAAAACCATCGTAAATACGCGCAGCAGATACAGTATGGTAAGAAACGCGCCCACGAGAAAAACAAACGCGATGACCGGATGCCCGCCGGCGATGGCTCCGCTGATAACCATATGCTTGCTGAAAAAACCGCCGAGGGGAGGAATGCCCATGACGGACAACGAACACAGCAGGAACGCTATTGCGGTGATTGGCATGGTTCTAAACAAGCCGCCCAGCTTGGTAATATTTTTTTCGTGCATATTTTGTTCGACGATCCCCGCGCACAGAAACAAACCGCCCTTGGCGATCCCGTGCATCAGAATATACATGAGACCGCCGGCGATGCCAATCTCACTGCCGGTGGAAAGGCCGAGAAAAATAAACCCTATTTGACTGATAGTGGAATAAGCGATAATACGCTTGAGGTCAGTTTCGATAAGTGCCGCACCGGCAGAAATAAGGGCACTGGCGCCGGCGACCACCGGAATAATGGTATGCCAGGGGAGGGCTATCGGCATCGTGGCAATGAACAATCGCGCATATACATAGACGCCTATCTTGACCAGAACCGCGGCGTGCAGCAGTGCGGTGACGGGAGCCGGCGCAACGCCGGCGTCGGGGAGCCATGTGTGGAACGGCAATGTGGCCGATTTTGAAAGTATGCCCATAAGAATCAAGAGCACTGCAAGATTTGCGGCAGGGGTTGTCCCTAAAGCGTTTTTAATGTTCGCAAGGTCAAAGGATCCGGTCTGCTGGAAGAGGGTAATGAAGCCCATCAGCATCATGACCGCACCGAACATGGTTATCATAAACGCTTTGTCCGCGCGGATAACATAGCTTTTTTCCCGGAAAAAGCCAATCAACCGCCATGACGCAAGCGCGGTCACTTCCCAAAAAACATAGAGAAATATAAGATTTCCTGAAAATACGATGCCCATCATTGAGCCGAGGAACAGGGTGACAAGGAAATAGTATTCGTGCTGATTTTTGTAGTGGTTTATATACCCCCATGAATAGAAAACGATAATCGAGCCGATGAGCGATGCAGTGATGGCCATGAAGACCGACAAACAATCCGCAGTCAGTATAAAATTGAAGCCAAGGGGCAGGGAATAGGAAACGCTGGTGATATCACCAGCGAAAACGGACGGGAGCAGACAGACGGCGGAGCATAAGGAGCTGAGAACACAAGCCAAGGAAAATCCGTTGCGGAGCCGAGGCGAGATCCATCCGGCCAGCGGGACAACGCAGGAACCTATGATCGGAAAGAAAACAGCGGCCAATAGCAGGGATTGTGTGTTCATAGTAATAGAAGAGTATATTTTTTTCTTTGATTTGTGTCAAATAGCAAACCTGATTAATCTCTCGGCAGATCAAAATGTGTTGTCAATATTTCATCTATGTTCTGTGCCATAAGATAGTAGCCATTTTCATTGGGATGGGTATTTCCCCAGTAATTTTTATCGTCTTTCAAGTTCCTGAAATTTTCATGGTCAACGATTGGGATATTATACTGCCCCGAAAGTTTTCTTTTGAGATATTCAAAATCGTCATGGTCTTTGGGGTATATTTGTAGAATTGGCAATGATTTGTTTAATTTCAATAATAGTATCATTTCTTCCAAATTATGCTTCAGTATTGTTCCAATCTGTTCTTTGTTTCTTAAATAAGGATTGCCGGGATTGAGAAATATTCCATCTGACGGGATATCATGCATTAGTTTTTTTATTTTATCGCGGGGGGTCTCATAGTGGGCGTACAATAAAAACAATAGTTGATATAGCGCGCCCCTCCAATCCGTAAACCAGTTATGTTTTAAAAGATTTTCGCACCAGGTGATGCTTTGTTCGAAATTTCCCAAATCCTGATAACTGTTCGCAAGAAATAAATAGGCGTCTTCATTGTTGGGGTCGATGCTGATTGCTTTTTTGAAATATTTAATAGAAATTTCTTGTTTTCCGATTTTTCTCAACTCATTGCCTTTATTGCAATAACTAATAGATATAGCATCTATGGGTGGGTGCACTACCCTTTTTTCTATATTTAAAATTTTCTTACTTTGTTTTGGGCCTTCATGCATAGAAATGGCAGTAGTCATAACTTTGCAAATGCGCAAAGCCTTGATGGAATCCCGTAATCGGTAATAGCAAGGCTGTGAGCTATTAGCAGGAGTTTCTGCGAGTTCAGTTGGATCAGGATTGTTAAGGTCATTCATGCCGATAAGAATGATGACAATATCTGGGGTATGTGTTGCCATCAGGGTGGGCAGCTTTTTCAATAGTTTCGATGAAGTGAATCCAGGAATACCCTCATTATAAATACGGAATTTCCCGGGGGCTTGTTTATCTAAAATCCTCTGGAGTTGTGCGGGGTATGAGTATCCGGGTTTTGCTTCCAAGCCAAAGGTCCATGAATCTCCGACGAACATTATTTTGCGCACGGGGAAGCCTTTGGCGGTTCGTGCGACAGAATGATCTATTCTGGCGCGTTCTTGATAAATATGCCTACCCAAACGGAGGGTGAATTCAGTGAACGATAGAGCGATTAATATCCCGCAGAGTATGAGAAGTGGTTTTTGCAGTTTATGTATCATATTACATTCGCGAGTTTAAGGGAAAACCAGAAGCGATCATTTTTTTTGTCACCAAATGAAGTTGTTGATTTTTCAATAAATTGTGTGTGGCTCGTTATTGAGTTAAGTTTCTAAATACTACTAAAATGATGCACAGTTGTGCAAGCGGGGGAGGGCTTGGCAAATATGTTATACGCTTATATAATTAGACAGGAGTATAAACTTGACACGGTCTTCAGTCCGGCATCATGTTCTCGATAGGCGGAAGCAAGGTCATCATAAATGACCGCATCGATAGCCGGGAAATTCTGGCCGTCGGAGCCCGTATCATAGGTGCAGACGAGGATTCGGTTGCTGGGACAATTCTCGATACAAAGCCGCTGATAGTCAAGCGCATCGATCGGTTTTCCCTGGTGCTCATCAGAGGGGGGTGGCGCGCCATTGAGGAGCTTGAATGCGCCCAATGAATCTGTCTGATAATATTCGATACGACCCTGATTGTCTATTTTATGGCCGCTGGAATCCCTGGGGATACTTCCGTCGTACGCACGGGCGCCTTGCTCCTGGTACCGTCGGACATATGCTGCAACCTCTGAACGATAGCGGCAAAAAATCATAATCTTATGGCCGAGCCCAATCTCTTTATTGATGATCCGGTCCATTGCCACATGCTTTGGAGAATCTCCGGCGATACCAATGTACGCGGGATCATCCATGCTCTGACGCAATGCTTCTTTTGTCGGGAACAGTCCTTCGTTCCATCGCCAGTACCGCATATCCTCCATGCTGGGCCGGCTCTTATGCTGGTCGCACCATGTCTGGTAATCGGAAAAGAGTTCAATGAGCGACGCGCATTGTGCAGAGGAGAGCTCGTATGTTCCCAGACCTTCAGGATTTTTGAGGGGGTCATCCGGTCTGACCATGACTCTGCTGGGCAGGCGGATTCCTTGTGAGGCGAGAGGAGCGTCAGGATCATATTCATCGAATACATCGGATTTTCATATGCGGATCATATCCTGATCAAGTGTGATGTGGAGCATATTCATCATATCAGGACTATTTTCGCTGAATATGCGGCCGAACGCCCGCTAACAATATAAACTAGTTTACTTAATTCGCATACTGGTAAACGAACGGACTACGAAGAAGAGCGATCCGGCGAAGAAAATAATCGCCAGCGTCAAACTCACCGGGCGGCTGAGCCCAATAGCAAGTTCCATCGCCAAAAGTCCGAACAGGGTGGTGAACTTAATAGTCGGGTTCATTGCCACCGACGAGGTATCCTTAAACGGATCGCCCACGGTATCGCCGATAACTGCCGCTTTGTGCAGTTCTGAACCCTTTTCTTTGAGGTCGACTTCAACATATTTCTTTGCATTGTCCCATGCACCGCCGGCGTTAGCCATGAAAATGGCCTGGAACAAGCCGAACAATGCGATAGAGATAAGGTACCCGATAAAGAAGAACGAGTCGAGGCAAGCAAACGCCAGCGTGCTCAGGAATATCACCAGGAACAGATTAATCATTCCCTTCTGCGCGTACTGCGTGCAAATCTCGACGACTTTCTTGCTGTCTTCGGTTGACGCTTTTTCTTCGGTATCAAGCTTGATGTTGGCTTTGATGAATTCAACGGCTTTGTACGCGCCCGAAGCAACGGCATGGTTTGCCGCGCCCGTGAACCAGTAAATCACCGCGCCGCCGGCCATAAGACCGAGCAGGAAGGGCGGGTTGAGGATCGAGAGCTTGTCGAGGTCTTGTGTTAAGCCCTTGGTCAGCATCACGATAATGGAGAATATCATCGTGGTTGCGCCGACGACCGCCGTACCGATAAGCACCGGTTTTGCGGTTGCTTTAAAGGTGTTGCCGGCACCGTCATTGGTTTCCAGATTGTGTTTGGCAACAGAAAAATCCGGTTCAAACCCGAACTCTTTTTTAATGTCAGCTTTAATGTTCGGGATTGTTTCAATGAGCGACAATTCATAGATTGACTGGGCATTGTCCGTCACGGGGCCATACGAGTCGACCGCAATGGTCACCGGTCCCATGCCGAGAAATCCAAACGCCACAAGGCCGAACGCAAACACCGGCGCAGCCATCATCAGGGCGCCAAGCCCCAGGGTGCTGATACCGTAGGCGATGGCCATCAAAGACATGATGGCAAAGCCCATCCAGTAGGCGCTGAAATTGCCGGCGGTAAGACCCGCGAGGATATTGAGCGACGCTCCGCCGTGGCGGGACGAATTGACGATGTTTTGAACGAATGCGCTTTCCGTCGAGGTAAATATTTTCACTAATTCCGGGATAACGGCTCCGGCAATCGTTCCGCAGGTGATGATGCTTGAGAGTTTCCACCAGATCGAACCGTCGCCGATGTCGCCGATGAGGAAATACGATATTATATAGGTCAATGCGACGGAGATGAGTGAAGTAATCCACACCAATGAAGTCAGGGGCGCTTCAAAGTTCATTTTGTCGACGGTGGCGTATTTAAATTTTGCATATGCCGCGTTGATGGCGTAGGATGCGGAGCTGGCGATAAGCATGGCCAGACGCATGACAAAGAGCCACACCAGCAGTTTGACCTGCAGAATCGGGTCGCTGATGGCAAGCAGGATAAAGGAAATAAGCGCGACGCCGGTGACGCCGTATGTTTCAAATCCGTCAGCGGTCGGGCCGACTGAATCGCCGGCGTTGTCGCCGGTACAATCCGCGATAACGCCCGGATTGCGCGCGTCATCTTCTTTAATGTTGAAGACAATTTTCATCAGGTCGGAACCGATGTCGGCGATTTTGGTGAATATTCCGCCGGCGATACGCAGTACCGATGCGCCCAGAGATTCGCCGATGGCAAATCCGATGAAGCACGAGCCGGCGTAGTCCGGGCTGATGAACAAAAGAATGCACAGCATGACCAGCAGTTCAACGCTGATCAACAGCATGCCGATGCTGATGCCGGCGCGCAGGGGAATCTCATACACCGGGAAAGGTTTGCCCTGTAAGCTGGCGAACGCGGTGCGTGAATTGGCAAAAGTATTTATGCGCATACCAAACCAAGCAACGCCGTAACTGCCCAGAATACCGACGACGCTGCACAGGATGATGGTAACGACTTTGATGGTTTCGAAATTTCTCAACCAGCCGAAATAAACAATGATGACCACGGCCAGCAACCCTTCGAGCATCAATATGAATTTGCCCTGGGTGATAAGATATGTTTTGCAGGTTTCATAGATAAGTTCGGAGACATCCCGCATGGACTTGTGGACCGGGAGGTTTTTGAGCCCGACAAACTGCACAAGACCGAAAACGAGCCCCATGATACAGATAACAATCCCGCCCAACAGCAGGGAATGTCCGTCGATACCCATAAAGGATACGGACCTGAGGTCAGGGAGGATCAAGTCAGATTCTCCGGCGAACAGCGGTGCGGCAAGTGCCAAGAGCACTGAGGAGACGAACCCTTGTTTTACAATAGAGAAAAAACGACTGCGTAACATAAAGACACTCCTTCCAACCGTTAATAGATTTCCTTCAGAAGACACAGCGGTGTGCTGACTGGAGGTATATAAGATACGAATTGTAGAATAATCAGCAGCAGTTTGTCAAATTGACACACCGCCAAGAGGTGTACTATAATGGTCCCTCGTTCGCGGGGAATACTCTCCCGTCTGTCATTCCGCGGATGTCATCGGGAATATGGTTTAATGGTATTTTGACCTATAGCACATAAAAGGAGAATTATGCATATATTCAACGCTCTTGTTTTGGGGATTGTGGAAGGGCTTACCGAATTCATTCCTATCTCTTCAACCGGACATCTTATATTGGCGGGGCACTGGCTGTCGTTTGAAGGTGAAACTGCCAAACTCTTTGAGATATTCATTCAATTGGGGGCGATACTGGCGGTGGTGTGGGTGTACCGCGCGCGGATAACGGACTTGTTCCTCCGGATGCGCAACGATCAGGAACCCCGCCGATTTGCACTCAAACTGCTGATTGCTTTTCTCCCGGCGGCTTTTGTCGGACTGGCCGTTCATCACTATATCAAACAATATTTGTTCAACCCGTTCACCGTTGCGTGTGCCATGCTGGTTGGCGGTGTCGCCATATACGGCATCGAAAAAATGAAACATCGCAATATCTATACCTCCAGCGACAGCATCTCCTACACCGGCGCTTTCTGGGTCGGTGTTGCCCAGGTGTTGGCTCTGTTCCCCGGTGTTTCACGGTCCGGAGCGACGATCATGGGTGGTCTGCTTGCCGGTATGGACCGCAAAACATCGACGGAATTTTCATTTTTTCTTGCCATCCCCACGATGTTTGCCGCAACCCTTTTTGATCTTGCCAAAAGCCATGCGTTGCTTTCGGCAAATGGCGCCATTATTTTGGCGGTCGGGTTTGTCGCCGCTTTTTTTTCTGGACTTCTGGTCGTTACTTGGCTGATACGCTTTGTCGCCACGCACGATTTCAAAGTGTTTGCCTATTACCGTATTATTTTTGGGATTATCCTGTTGTATCATTTCAGTTGAAAAGACGGCATATTCGAAAGGGAAATTATGATTGAACATATTTTGGGCATCCTGTCGGTCTTCATCATTGGAACCATTAACGCCATGGGCTACGCGGGCGTGGCTTTATTGATGGCAATTGAAAGCGCCTGCATCCCTTTGCCGTCGGAAGTTATATTGCCGTTTTCGGGGTACCTGGTCGCCGCCGGAACATTTAATATATGGATAGTCGCGTTGATGGGTGCGATCGGGTGCGTGCTGGGGTCTATCGTGGCGTACTACGCCGGCGCATGGGGTGGCCGCGTCTGGATAGAAAAGTATGGGAAATATATCCTGATCTCGCATCACGATCTTGACATGGCGGACCGCTGGTTTTCAAAATACGGCGACATGACGGTGTTTGCCGCGCGCTTGTTGCCGGTCATCCGTACCTTTATCGCGTTCCCCGCCGGCGTTGCCCGGATGCGGATGTCGACATTCATTGCCTACACCTTCATCGGTTCATACATCTGGAGTTGGGCTTTGACCTGGGTCGGCATGAAGATGGGGGAAAACTGGCAGTCGCTAAAAATCTATTTCCATAAATTCGATGCGATTATCGGAGTTTTTTTAATTGCCGGCGCTGTCTGGTATGTTCGCCGCCACCTGCAATTGTTAAAAAAGGTTCATTGACGACCGGGGTCCTTCTTTTGAAGGTCAATCCGCGCCTGCGGGGATATGACCCGTTTACGGTTTCACATCTCTTCCCGTACTATTCCTCTCTTATTACCATTTAAAATCCTACAATAATTATGAAAGGTGGTTATTCCTTGCACAGGGTTGTCAATTGCTCGAAACTGTATCGAATGTTTCTAAAGGCTGCGATTATATTGGTCGCAGTTTTTTTTGTTGTGTCCGCATGTCCCCCGTATGAAATGCATGCGTCTGCGGCGCGTGACCGCGCATCTATGGACTTTCCTTCTGCGGTTGGTCGCGTCATCGCCGGACAGGTGCGTGCCGGCGCACCCATGGTTATTCATATCCAGGATTTTCACTGCAATCCTCAAACTCAATCGAACATTGTCGCTATCATAACGCACTATCGCAAGCTGTTCCCCGGCTGTCGCGTTCTTGTGGAAGGTGCCCCGCAGGGAATAGTCGATCTCGCGCCGATGCGTACTCTGCCGGATGAAATCCGCGAGAGAACACTCATGCGGATGTTGGGCGCCGGGACTTTGGGCGGCGGGGAATACGCCGCATTGCGCGAGGAACAAGGCCGGTTGTACGGCATCGAGGACTGGCCGACTTATCAGCGTGCTGTAGAGTCATACCGTTCCCTTGCATCCGCCCGTATCGCGGTCTCAGGCGAACTCGATGGTTTGATTAGTGCCGCCCATACAATTGCTGAGCGGGACCTTTCCGGGCGTCTGCGAAGGTTGAATCGTTTTATTGCACAACCGTCGCGCGACGGGCGGTGGTATGCTGAACTCTCGGGACTGTGTGCTGCTTATGGCGTTCCTCTGTACCGGTATCCCGCGGTTGCTACTTGGGCACGCATACAGTAATTACAACAAAAATTCGATGAAAAACGACTCTCAGCTCAGAGCTTTGCCTTTAACAGTGAACTTAAGAAAACACTTCCTTGTAATGAGTTTTCAGTGCTGGCGCATCAATCATCGGGGTCGCAGGGATCACTCCGGTTACTTGAAAAACATTTTTCTGCACTGTCATCTTTCCGCCAGCGGAGCTATCCTGACCTCGGTTCATATTTCTCTGTAACCGCGCTAACGCGCAGTGTGGACCCCGTAGCGCTTATCGAGCAGGAGGATGCCCTGTTCAATGTCATCCTCGCCGCTGCAGTCCGTACCCCGGCTGAAGGGGACGCTCTGGAATTCTTGCGGCTCGTTCGCGTGGCGACAACGGCGCTCAACGCCCGCCTGAGTGCAAAAGAATACGCCGCTTTCGCCGCTGACCGGGATAGGTTGATTACTCTGCTGTCGTCAGGTGATGCGGCTGCCGGATTCCCTCAGCTTCTAACCGTTTTCAAGTCCGGATTGGTGGAAAAATATTATGCGCTCAATGTCCGCCGCGACGCCATCTTTGCTGATGAAGTGATTGCCGCGCTGCGGACGCAGGATTGTGGCGCGAGTGATGTGGTCATCGTTGTTACCGGTGGTTTCCATCGGGGGATACAGAGGGTTCTTGAGGACAAAGGTGTCTCCTATGTTTCTATCCTTCCGACCGCCGGTACTGGCGATCCGTTCCCTGGGGTGTATGGAAAGCTTTTGAACGACACCCTGCTTCCCGACGATATATCCCGTTCTGCTCTGATGCCGATGCTCTCGGCAATCGGTATCCAACAGGGTGAAGCATCCTGTTTCATTGCCACCCTGACCGCGATGGCGCAGACATTTCAGGAGCACGAGGAACTTACCGCCGATGCCATGGGGGGATTGATTGCAGATTGGCAGCTACGCTATCCTCTGCTTTTAGACAAGTTATCGGTCAGATTCACCGACGACACCTGTGTTGTCACTGCCGGTGATCGGCAGGTAGTTTTGTACTTCAATGGGGGTGTGCTGGTCCGCGCAGAAACCGTCGCAACTTCTGCGGCCAACCCGATGGTGTCAAAAATAAAGAATACAGTCAAAGAAAAGCTTAGGCAAATCAGCGCGCCCATCAATGCACTGCAGTCTGTGGTTATCTCCGCGGTTGCTCCAAGGGGTGTCCTTGAACGGTATATTGATGAACAATACGCCAATCCTGCTTCTGAGATGCACCGGAAACGCGAAGAATTCATGGGGTTAGTGGTTCACGCAGCTGACACGGCAAAGGAAATAGTCATTATCTACGACAGCGACATGGATGGCATGGGTGCCGCAGCTATCCTTTATGCCAGAATGAGGACGCTTTTGAAGGCACGGGAAAAATCAGAAAATATAATCCGCCTGATTCCCAAGTTTCATGCCCACCCCTTATCAATCAAGGAAATACAAAATCTCCGTGAGTTGGCATCAGGGAAAGGTGCTCTATTTATCACCGATGTGGCATTGAGCTATCAATTTTTCGAGAGCATTGGTCCGGTTAAAGGGGATGGGATTGTTGCCGTGGTTGATCATCATAATCCCGGAGAAATGACCATTGAACGCTGCAATCAGCTCAATGTCAGTGCGTTTTATTCCCATCGCCTGATTCCTAAGGAATATTTTCCCAGCGGATATGTAGCGGTGAAAATGATGTGCGATCTGTCGGGAAGCGATTGTACCTGGCTTGGGGCGGCCGGCATCATTGGCGACACATTCCCTCTTTGCTGGCCTGCATTAATTTCAATAATCGGTCCAATAGATGTTTTCCATATCAATAAACTTGCAGATGTAGTCAACAAGGTCCCTCGGCTTATTCCTGAAAATGATACTGAAGGTCGTGATGCCCGCAATGCCATGGTTCGTTCGCTCGCTGAGACTGACAACCCCGCCAGAGCTTTAAATCTTGTAACAGGTCTTGCGTACAGCGAACACATGACGCTGGGCATGCTTGCTGATGTCATTGGAACAAACTATACGAAGGTCATGAATTTGTATCATCAATCCTTTAAAATTGGACAGTGGGGAATGAGTCGTATTATGCCGACGAATTATTTGGTGGGAGATTATGAGCTTGTGCTTGGCGAACCAACAGAGTTTGATGCCGAATATGGCACTCATATTATCATCTATACGCAGCTAATCGTTCCGCGGAACACCGTGACAACCAATTTCGCTGCAACATTTACAAAAGTGCAAGAGAAAAATTATGGTAATATCGGTGCTTATAATACATTCCGCGTGCGTTGCGGTCCTCAAAGCACTGATATATGTCTCAGGATCATAGAAGAGCGCATCAAGGCGCGTTGTCCGCTTGCAAGTGTGACCGCGCACGATCACCACATGGGTGGCAGGGTAGCGTCTGAGGACTGGACTGAAGTTGAAGCGATTATCAGGAGCACGCTGCGTGAACAAATCGCTGTGGGAACTATTCCTAAAAACCCTTTGCCGAAACAGGGGGCGTTTAATTTCGGTCAGGGATGGGCAGTTCCCTTTGACGGATCATATGAATCTATGTTACAGGCAGGATGACCGGGAGTTATTGGTTTGCGGGGCTAGCGGTGGGTGTTGTCTGAACTGCGGCGCTTGAAACGATGACGCTGTGGTGGGATGGCCGATTGACGGGTTTTCCGTCTCGGGGGATCGTTGAACTTTTATCAAGAACATCCGTGAATTTTTTTGATTTTAATCCGCCGCGGGTGTAGACGCAGCGCGGGTTCCACAATAGCCACTCGCCGACATTGTTGTCATAGGTTGCCTGTATTTGATCCCGCACTTCTTTTGCGCCGTAATGTTTATGGAGTGAGAAATCCTGCAGATAGGGTCTGACTTTTTCCGCTCCCAGCCGGTGAACCGCGCCTTCAATGCCCAGATATACCGTGCGGTACGGCGCTGCGTCGGGATTAGGGATGCCGTACTCGCCGGGATTGTAATGCGACGGATACACCATAGGGCTGACAAAATCGACCCACGCCGCCAGCTCGACAATCCGCTGACCGATACCCATATCGTTATTGACCGTGGTGGTCAAACCGAACACATCGATGGATATGTTCGCTCCCCGGGGTTTGAGCCGTTCATGCGCCATTTTCAAAAATCCCACTAATGCATTGTTGGCGGCGGTGGTTGAGTGGGCCACGCTGTACCGGCAGGTCTTGATATTACCGTCTGACGGGAAGCGGATATAATCAAACTGTATTTCTTCAAAACCAAGCTCAATGGCTCGCTCGGCAATGGCAATATTATAATCCCAGACGGCCTTGTTGGTCGGGTCCAGCCAGGTAAGCCCCCGGTGGTCTTTCCATAACTTTCCCTCCGGGGTTTTAACGCCCAGTTCAGGGTGTTTTTTCGGCAGAAGGGCATCTTTAAAAACCACGATGCGTGCGATGGTGTAAATACCTTTGCTTTTTAAGTCAGCGATATACTTTTCCATGTCAGGGACCGCTTTAACGAAGGTGCCCGCCTCGTCAGCCTGTTTGACGCCCGGAATGTATACTTCGCCTTCATACTCCTTGATATCTACGACGACCGTGTTCAGTTCCGTCTCAGTCAGCATTTTGGTTATCGGTGCCCGCAGTTTCGGCGACCCCGCAATCCATGCGGTCAGATGAATGCCGCGGACATAGGTTGGCTTGTGCGGGATTACGTTACCGGGGATAATCGCCGCAGCGGCGGGGGATTGGTCCGTTCCTGACGAGAAAGTCGTTTGTTTAAGGATGAAAACCAGCGATAGGGCAAGGATACCTGCGCAGCCGGAGAAAAACAAGTGTCTCTTGAAGGATGTTTTCATACTGTCCTTTATTGTTCTCATTATGGTCAAGAAGTGCCGTGAGGCTGGTAATTCTATAAAAGAAAATTGCTAATGTCAATGTTTGACTTTACATCGGAAAAGAGATAATATATTAATGGATTTTTCAAACAGAAACACATCTCTTTTAAGTGAGGATAGTATGGCATATCGCGGGCTTATTGAACAGTACCGTTCCTATTTGCCGGTGTCGGATGCAACGCCGGTAGTCAGTTTGATGGAAGGCAATACTCCTCTTATTCCCGCGGTTAATCTGGGAAAAATAATCGGTTTTGACGGGACGATTTATTTGAAGTACGAGGGCATGAATCCGACCGGTTCATTTAAGGACCGCGGCATGACCATGGCAGTTTCTAAAGCCCTGGAAAGCGGCAGTCACGCGGTGATTTGCGCTTCCACCGGCAACACTTCGGCTTCGGCGGCTGCTTACGCGGCGCGCGCGGGGATGAAATGCGTGGTGCTTATTCCCGACGGTAACATTGCGCTGGGCAAGTTGTCTCAGGCGGTTATGCACGGGGCGCTGGTGTTGTCCGTTGATGGAAATTTCGATGTTGCTCTTAATGTGGTTAAAGAACTCAGTGAACACTATCCGCTGACGCTGGTTAATTCGCTTAACCCGTATCGCATAGAAGGGCAGAAGACGGCCGCTTTTGAGATTTGCGAAACGCTGGGTGGCGCCCCGGACTTTCAATTCATGCCTGTCGGCAACGCGGGGAACATTACAGCGTATTGGAAAGGGTACCGGGAATACGCGGCGCGCACTCCGGGGGCAGGAGCATTGCCGAAAATGATGGGATTTCAGGCAGCAGGTTCGGCACCGATTGTTCTGGGCCATCCTATTGAAAAACCGGAAACGATCGCTACGGCCATCCGCATCGGCAACCCGGCCTCGTGGCAGACCGCCGTGCTCGCCCGCGACGAATCAGGCGGTGTTATAGACGCCGTAACCGACGACGAAATCCTGTATGCGTATAAGCTTCTTGCCGCTTCTGAAGGTGTTTTCGCGGAACCGGCGTCCTGCGCTTCTGTGGCAGGGTTGATTGCCTATATTAAAAAGGGATATTTTAAGGCGTTGCCAACCGCGTCGGCGAAAGTGGTGTGCATCCTGACCGGGCACGGCTTGAAAGATCCTGACCGTGCCGTCGCCTGTTCCGTTAAACCTCATCGTGTAAAGGCCGACATTAAAGAAATCATCAAGGCGATTAAACTATGATTATTTTCGACCACGTCGGCATCCTGCTCATGATGGCTTTTTGGATTATTTTTTGTCTGGCGTCGCTGTACTGTTTCTATCGTATGCTCTGCAAAAAACCTCCGAAAAATATCCCTGTGTCCCCCGTTCCTCCAGGGAAAGACCCCAGCTAACATCAGGTATCCGACGACATCACGAGCAATAACAAGCCGCGTAAAAATAATGCGCCGATACAGGAATAGATGCAATATCAAGGAGCGGAATATGACGGAAGAAATTAAAAAAAATGAAGTGCAAATTGAGATTGACGAACTGGTAGCGCAAGGGGCGTATGCCAATCTTGCGATGATCAGCCATTCGGAAGGGGAATTTGTGCTGGATTTCATTTTTCTTCAGCCCCAAACGCCGAAAGCAAAGGTTCGTTCCCGCGTCATCACTTCCCCGGCGCACGCTAAACGCATCATTGCCGCCCTGCAGGATAACATAGCCAAGTACGAAGCGCGTTTCGGTACGATTCCGGCCGCCGCGCCGGTGGAAGACCCCAAAAAAGTGGGTTTCTATCATTAGATCGCGGTCCAGTGTATCATCGGGGATATCGTCTATATGAAAACTGAACTCATCTGTGTCGGCACGGAACTTCTGTCTGGGAAACTGAATACGAACGCCTGCTTTGTGGGCGAACAGCTCAGCTCCATCGGACTCGATCTCAGTTTTGTCACGACGGTCGGCGATTCGCCGGCCGATATGCGGGTTGCGGTCGCCACGGCTCTTGGGCGCAGTCAGATAATCATTCTGACCGGCGGACTGGGGCCGACCTTCGATGACCTAACCCGTGAAGCGGTAGCGGCGGCGCTCGGGCGCCCCTTGGTTGTCAATGCGCATGCCCTGGCGTCCATTAAAGAATTTTTTAGTAAGCGTGCCGTTGCAATGCCGAACATTAACGAAGTGCAGGCGCAGGTCATAGAAGGTGCTGTTCTTCTGCCCAATCCGGCGGGAACGGCGCCGGGACAGATGATCGATTATCAAAAAGCGAAAATATTTTTACTGCCGGGTCCGCCGCGCGAGATGCAGGCGATGTTTGATGCCTCCGTTTTTCCGCTTTTGAAAAAATATGAGACGCGCATAAAGAAGACCTTTACCCTCCATATTTTTGGCATGGGGGAATCGCTGGTGGACGAAAAGATCCGCTCCGTCATCGAAGCCGAACGGGCGATGGAAGCCGATACCGTCAGCTTTACTATCTTGGCACATCAGATGGTCGTTGACATCCGTGCGAGCGTGACGCATCGCGACGAGATGATTGTCGACGAAATTATGCGCACCCTTAAACACGAATTTTATGAAATTCTGGGCGACGCTATCTATGGCGAAAACGACGATTCGCTGGAAAGCGTTGTGGGGTCTTTATTGGGTAAACATCATGCGACGCTGTCGCTTGCTGAATCATGTACCGGCGGTCTGGTGGCGCACCGGATTACCAATGTTGCAGGAAGTTCGCTCTATTTCAAACAGGGCGTTATTGCCTATGCCAACGATGCAAAGCAGACATTGCTCGGGGTGAATGCGGCAACGATAGAAAAGTTCGGCGCGGTTTCCGCGGAGACAGCGCGGGAAATGGCGTTGGGCGCCCGCAAGATTGCCGCCAGCGATTACGCCATTTCTTTGACAGGCATTGCCGGACCGACGGGTGGTACACAGGAGAAACCGGCTGGTCTGGTGTATATCGGTATCGTTGGTCCCGCGTTTGAAAAAGTCGCGGCACACCGCTTTATCGGGAACCGTTTGGAAATCCGGGAACGGGCGGCAAATATGGCGCTTGATATGCTGCGCCGGGAATTGATGCACGCTGCCCCTCGCGCAGGAGCTAAACGGAGCACGCATGGTTAAACTTATCCATGCTCTGAGCCCCTTTCGTTACGCGCTGATTGCCCTGGTTGTTGCCGGTCTGCTTATCGTTGGTCAATCGATTTTTTCGACACATGCCGATCTTTTTGCTCAGCCATCGCCTTCCGGTTTGTATACTGTCGCTTTGACATTTGACGACGGGCCACATCCCTATTTCACCCATGCCATCCTTGCCGAGCTTAAAACCGGCGGGGCAACAGCGACATTTTTTGTGGTGGGCAGTCAGGCGCAAAAAAACCCGGATCTTGTCCGGGCAATTGCCGCAAACGGATGTGAAGTTGAAAGCCACACGATGACCCATCGGAACCTTTTGCATTTGACCGATAATGACATACGCAAGGAATTGCAAGGGTCGGTATCGCTCATCAATTCATTGTCAGGCCGCAACCCCCTGTTTTTCAGGCCGCCGGGCGGACAATATAACGATCGTGTCGTAAAAGTTGCCGGCGAGATGGGTTTGACCATGGTATTGTGGACAGTTATTCCGCGCGATCACGAAGAAAATGATGTTGACGCAATCGTTGATCGGGTAGTTGCTCAGACGCGGGACGGCGGCATCATTCTATTGCATTCCGGCAGACACCCTACGCTGGCGGCATTGCCGCGCATTATTGCCGAGTTGCATGCCCGCGGTTTCCGGTTTGTGACCATAGAAAATTTAATGACAGCTAAAGGGGCTGCATAGTGGATCGCATCATGGGCATCGATTTTGGTCTTAAACGGATAGGCATTGCGATTTCTGACCCCGCGGGGACGATGGCGCATCCCCTGGCGGTCATCCACCGGGAAACGATGGCAAAAGATATGGAACGCATCGCCGCTATCGCCGCCGAATATACCATTTCAAAAATAGTCCTGGGATTGCCGCTCAATATGGACGGCACTCCCGGTCGTCTCACCCAGGAAGTCACCTCGTTTGCCAACCGTCTCAAAAAAGATCTTGCCCTGCCGGTTGAGCTGCTTGACGAACGACTCACTTCCTACGGCGCCGATTGCGTAATGATCGAACAAGCCGACCTGTCCCGCCAAAAACGCAAAAATAACAGAGATAAAATCGCCGCAGCCCTGATTCTGGAAGCATATCTCTCCCGCAGCGCATAAGGAAAAAAGTTTTTGTAAAACAGAGTGATAGTTCGTATACGCCATGAATATACATGAATTAAAACTGTCCGAAGATATTCGCCGGAGCGTCAAACGCTTTGCCCCCCTGATGCTTATTGCGGTTGCCTGCCTTGCCGTGTATGGGAAAACAATATTTTTCGGCTATGTCCACTATGATGACGCACGCCTGATTCTTGATAATCAGGCTCATTTCGAGTCCCTGCGGTCTATAGGCGATATTTTTACCCATAATGTATATTTTGAGAATAATCGTTTCTATTACCGTCCGCTCTTTACCGCAACCCTGCTGATTGAATCAAAAATCTGGGGCATTGCCCCGCTTCCGCATCACGCGGTCAATGTATTCCTGCACCTGGCGATGTGCGGTGCCGTGTATATGCTGCTGCAGCTGATGGGGTATCGCCGATCGCTTTCGCTGGCGTGGAGCCTTATCTTTGCCGTCCATCCGCTTTTTACGGATGCTGTAGCGTGGATTCCGGGGCGCAATGATGAGTTGCTGGGGTTGTTCATTACATGGTCATTTATTTTTTTTATCCGTTTCCTGCGGTCCGGGAACTGGAGCGAGGGGCTACTGCATCTCATGTTCTTTACCGGGGCATTGTTTTCCAAAGAAACAGCCATAGTGTTTCCGGTGCTCTGTATGCTGTACGCTCATCGCATCGAGAAAAAAAGTGTTTTTATCCGCCGCAATGCATCACTTCTTGCCGGTTGGGTGTTTATTGTGATGATCTTTTTCATTCTTTGGACCCGTCTTGATCGTGGAGGTTATACTGCGTTTTATCAATTGTTGATGGTAGCAGGCGATAATCTGTCTGTGATTATCAAGTATGCTGGCGCAATATTCTTCCCCTTTCATCTGCAGCTTCTTCCATTGCGGGAAGACATGTCTTTTGTGCCGGGACTGATTGCTACTCTTCTCAGCAGTCTGTTGCTATGGTTCGCTCCTCGTAAAGATCCCGCACGCATTGCGTTTGGTGTTCTTTGGATCTTGGCGTTCGTGATACCGACATTGATCATTGCGAAGGCCGTATATCAGGGGCATCGGATGTATGTGCCCATGATAGGGATGTTTATCATTCTTTCTGAATTGCGCGGGTACGGTGTCCGATGGAAGGGTTTGGCACAATGGTTCCCTGGTAGTGCAACGATCCTGATCATTGTGCTGGCCTCTTCGGCATTCATGCGGAATAATCAGTATATTTCACAAGTCAGCTATTGGCAAAAAGCTGCGCAGGATTCTCCCCGCCACAGCGAGGTTAGGAATCGCTTAGGGCTTGGCCTTTTGAGAGAACGAGGCTTAGCAGGCCGTGCTGAAATAGAATTCAGAAATGCTATTGTCTTTAATCCTGACCATATCCCTGCGTACCGAAATCTTGCCATTTTGTATTATAGGGAGCGACAATATACTCAGACAATTACTGTTCTTCATGAAGCTATTGCCCGTTCCCCGCGCGATAGTACATTATATAATCTCATGGGTATTTCATATGCTTCTATGTTCTCTTTTGATAAAGCTCTTGATTGTCTCCGCACCGCTGTACGGTTGGACCCAAAAAATCAGATGGCGCTAAAGAATATTTCGCTGGTAACGGTCAATCGGGCGAATAATCGAAACGCCAACACCCCGTATCGTGGGGAAAAGTCGTTAACTGAGCCGTCTGTCCCTCAAAAAGTGCCGGGGGGGTGATTCATGAAATTGCAGGAATATAAGGACAATGGTCAATAATATTTCATTTTTTTTGAAGGGGTCTTTAGTATGGCGTTGCGGTTTATTCTTGACGGGTATAATATCATAAAGTCGGAAGAAGGCGGCGCGTTTGCGGCGGCAACGCTTGAACAGCGGCGTGTTAAACTGCTGGATTGGCTTTGCGATCGTCAGCCTCAGGGAAGCGCCCAGAACACCGTGTCCGTCGTTTTCGACGGACAGGCGGAACATCCGTATGGGACGAACAGTTATACTCAGCAGGTGTATCAGGGCATCGTTATCCGTTACAGCGAAGGGGTGAGCGCCGACGATATCATTGAAGAAATGGTTCGCTGGGATCAGTCCCCGGCTGAAATCGTGGTGGTTACCAACGATAGAGGCATACACCGGCGGCTGGGCGGTATGGGCGCCTGCTGGATTACCGTAGCGGCATTCATGGCAAAGGCGCGGACGTCTCATCGTCAGCCGGCGGGCGGCGCGCCGATAGACAATACTGAAGGCATTGACAATGACGATATCACCGAGGAAATGAAAAACACATGGCTAAAATAACGGTGCGATTTGCAATTATTGCGGCAACAATCGCCATGGTCATAGCGGCCCAGCATATGGTGCGTCCGGCGGGTCCGGTAACGGTTACTGTCCCGCCACGATCGTCCGCGCGGGAGATTGCGCGGATATTGAAAAAAAATTCTATTATTTCGTCGGAAACACTGTTTCTTGCGTGGGCAAAGATAGCCGGCGATATCAACCATCTTAAAGCCGGGGTGTATCAGTTGTCGCCCCGCAGTACGGTATTTTCATTGACAAAACGCCTGGCTTCCGGCGAATCGCGGTTGTTCCGCACGACTGTCCCGGAAGGATTCACCGCTGAACAGATAGCCGATTTATTGGCGCGCACGGGGGTGGCCGACCGGGATAAATTCATGCAGCTGGTGCGGGAACGGGAGAGCGAAGGATATTTATTCCCGCAGACCTATTTTCTGGAACCATATCTGGGCGAAGCAAAAATAATCGATAGTATGACGGCGGAATTTCGCCGGGCACTTACCCCTGCGATGCTGGAAAATGCGCGCCGCATGCATATGACGGAACGCCAGCTCGTTACCCTTGCGTCGCTGGTGGAAAAAGAAGCCGTCAAACCGGAAGAGCGGGCGCTGATCGCCGGGGTATTCTGCAATCGCCTGAGAAAACACTGGTATCTTGAATCCTGCGCGACCGTTCAGTACGCGCTGGGTGTCCATAAAACAAAACTGTCCATCAAGGACACGCACACTGATTCCCCGTACAACACCTATCGGCATTACGGTCTGCCGCCGGGTCCGATTTGCAACCCCGGTGCCGCATCCCTGCAGGCGGCGGCGTATCCCGCAACGACAGAAGAAATGTTTTTCGTCGCCAGCGATTCCGGGACTCATATATTTTCGCAGTATTTCAGACAACATCTCATAAACAAGCGCGCACAAAAACATTCCCGGTAAAAGGTGTGTCAGTCAAAAAAACACTCATGGGCCGCGCGATTGCTTGATATTCGTCTATCAATCGTCTATAATATGTCTCATGGCAATGAAAAAAATCGGCATTCCTTTTAAACCGCTATATACGATAACCGGCAAACTTCTTGATGTAAGTAAAAGGATTGCCGCTCAGACGGCATTTTTGAACACGCGTCGTTTTCCCCGCGTCGCCTGCGCTCAATTCGAGAGGCATGCGCGTGAGATATCGGCGTTTTCGTCGACCAGCATCGAAGGGAACCCGCTCCCGCTGACGGAAGTGCGCAACATTCTAAAAAACCATCCCCACAGCAGTACCAACAGCCAAAAAGAGGTCATTAATTATAATGACGCCTTGATCATGCACAATAGGCGGATGGCTGATACAACCATTGCCACGCTTGATGTGCCGATTATTTTGAGCATTCATAGGGCTGTTATGAAGGGGTTGCTGGTTAAGGGAACCTGCGGCGTTTTGCGCAAGGAACCAGTTTTCGTCAATGATCCACGACTGGGAAAAACGATATATTGGCCGCCGGATCATGGTGATCTACCGCAGCTCATGAACGAATTAGTTCGTTTCGTGCAAAAAAACAGTGCCCATATCGACCCCATAATCCTTGCCGGGCTTTTTCATAAACAATTCGTGGTAATCCATCCCTTTGTAGACGGTAACGGCAGGACGGTTCGTCTTGCCACAAAGGTATTGTTGGCGGGCATGGGGCTCAACACATTTAATGTGTTTAGTTTCGAGAACTATTACAACAAGAATGTGAGTCGATATTTTGCGCATGTCGGCGTACTGGGTAACTATTACGATAGAGCTGCTTCTCTGGATTTTACCCCGTGGCTGGAATACTTTGCTGAGGGCATTTTGGACGAGCTTTACCGGGTTGCCAAAGAACTTGACACTGCCGTTATAGAGCCATCCAGCGCATTGAAAGAACATCATAAAAAAATGTTGCAGTACATAGAAACTAATGGGTTTATAACGGGACGGGAGTATTCCCGCCTGACTAGTCGAGCCCGGCCGACCCGAGCAATTGATTTAAATAAAATGATAGAATGGGGATATATAGAGCGTTTCGGCAAAGGCAAAGCGACCTATTACAAGCTGAAAAAAAATGCGGGTAGCTGGGTTCCCCGGAAGGAATGAACATATGAAAAGAGTATATCTTGACCATAGTGCGACGACGCCGCTGCGGGTGGAATCCCGGGAAGCGATGATGCCGTTGTTTGGCGACATTTACGGCAATCCATCAAGCGTTCACGGGTTCGGGCAGGAAGCAAAAAAACATTTGGAAGACGCTCGTGAGCTGGTAGCAAAATGCTTGAACGCCGCGCGGCCTGAAGAGATTATTTTCACCGGATGCGGGACGGAAGCCGATAACCTGGCGATAAAAGGGATTGCTTTTGCTAACCGCGAAAAAGGCAATCATATTATTACCTCTCAGATCGAACATCATGCTGTTTTGAACACCTGCGAATACCTGGCGAAAAATGGGTTTGAAGTAACCTATCTGCCCGTCAATGAAGGCGGTAGAGTGCGTTGGGAAGATGTGGCGGCCGCCATAAAACCGACCACGATTCTTATTACCATAATGCACGCCAATAACGAGGTCGGCACTATCCAGCCCATCGAAGAAATTGGCACAATAGCTGCTGCTGAAAACAAACGGCGCGCGGCGCTGGGTTCCGCGGTCTGGCTGTATGTGCATACCGACGCCGTGCAAACCGCGGGGAAAATACCGCTTGATGTTCGTGCCATGGGTGTAGACCTGCTCTCAATTTCGGGGCACAAGTTTTACGGGCCAAAAGGTGTCGGGGCGCTGTATGTAAAAAAAGGTGCGCGCATTCAGCCGATACTGCACGGTGGTCATCACGAGCGTAACCTGCGGGCCGGAACGGAAAATGTCGCGGGCATAGCCGGGTTGGCGAAGGCGTTAGAGTTGGCGATTATGGATATGGACCATGAACAAAAACGATTAGGCGTTCTCCGCGACCAGCTTGAGGCGGGTATCATTCAACAGGTGCCGTCGCTGAAAGTTAACGGCGATACCGCCCATCGCATGGCAAGCGTCACCAATATCAGTTTTGCTTTTATCGAGGGTGAGGGGATTTTATTGTCGCTCGATCTGGCGGGTATCGCGGCGTCAACCGGTTCTGCGTGCGCGTCAGGTTCGCTTGAACCGTCCCATGTGCTTAAAGCCATGGGCGTAGAGACCACCCTTGCCCAGGGGGCGTTGCGCTTTTCCCTAGGGCATCAAAACACCGCGGAAGATATAGCGTATGTTTTAGAGACCGTTCCACCCATCATCGACCGCCTGCGCTCGATGTCCCCGCTCTATCAGAAAACAGTAAAAAGTTAACACCGGCGTTTTGCTGTCGTTCGCTATGGTGTCATACTCGAGTGGTCCGCAATCCTGTCATCCCCGAGGGTTTTATCGGGGATATGGTGTGCCGTAAAAGCCAAAACCAGATTCCCGATAACTACCTCGGGGAATGACCGTCAAAAGGACGCTCGAAAACCGTGGAGGGATGGTTGGCGATATTTTCGATTCACCCCGATATGCAAATAGGCGGCAAGCGGTATGGATAGTTTGAAATAATCATGAAAATTCTTGTTGCGATGTCCGGCGGCGTGGATTCGTCCACCGCCGCTTTTCTGTTAAAAGAGCAGGGCCACGAGGTGGTCGGCGCAACTTTGCGTCTGTGGCATTCCGCCGACGATAAATACCGTCCCGGCGGCTGCTGTTCTCTGGATGATATTTACGATGCCCGGCGCGTGTGTGATTTTCTGGGTATCAAACATTATGTATTGAACCGCGAAACGGAGTTTCGCCGCGATGTGGTGGATGCTTTTGTCAGCGAGTATCTGTCCGGCGCGACCCCCAATCCGTGTATTGTCTGCAACGAAAAAATAAAGTTCAGGATGATGCTTTCTGACGCTCTGGCGCTGGGTTTTGACACTCTCGCGACGGGCCATTACGCCCGGATTGAACGAAAAGACGATTGTTATCAGCTGGTGGTTGGGAAAGACCCTGCAAAAGATCAATCATATGTTTTGTACCGGCTGGGGCAATCCGAACTGTCGCACCTTTTGTTCCCTCTGGGGAACTACACCAAAAAAGAAATTCGCGCCATGGCTTTACAGGCGCAATTGCCTGCCGCGCAAAAACCGGAAAGCCAGGAAATTTGTTTTGTCGAAACGGATTATGCTGCGTTCCTAAAATCGTATCTTCCTGATTACGACGCCCGAGTGCGCCCGGGACCCATCGTTGACCCGTCGGGAAAAATAGTCGGCCGGCATCGCGGGCTGGCGCTGTATACCGTTGGTCAGCGTAGCGGGCTGGGCTTGACGACGCCCGAGCCCGTGTATGTGATCCGCATTGATGTAGAAACGAACACGCTGTGCATCGGCCCCAAGGCACAGGTCCATGCGGCATCAGGCAGCGTAAAATATGTAGTGTGGATTGCCGGTTCTCCGCCATCGTTTCCGCTGCGGTGCACCGTCAAAATCCGCCGCCTGCATCAACCGGCACCAGCGACGCTGACGCGTGAGCATGATAATCAGGTGCTTGTTGCGTTTGATGTTTCTCAGCCTGCCGTTACCCCCGGTCAATCCGCTGTTTTCTATGCGGGAGACATCGTCATAGGCGGCGGGATAATCGTTTAATCAGCGATAATCGCTCAACTTTACAATACCCTCACAAATTGATAAAATCAGCCATTAAAATAACAGCCGCCTCGGCGGTTTGCCCTAAAGGCAGGAGGAGCATCAGATGGCGAAGATTAAGCAGGTATTTGGCAGAGAAATTATCGATTCCCGCGGTAACCCCACGGTTGAAGCGGACATCACCCTTGACAATGGCATAGTCGGCAGAGCGGCGGTACCCTCGGGTGCTTCCACCGGCGAACGGGAAGCGCTTGAACTGCGTGACGGCGACAAAAAACGCTTTGTCGGCAAAGGCGTTTTAAAAGCGATCACCAATATCAACACGATTATCGCTCCTGCCATTATCGGCATGGAGATTTACGGTCAGCAAAAAATAGATGATACGATGCTGGCGCTTGACGGAACGGATTTTAAGTCGAAACTTGGTGCCAACGCGCTGCTCGGCGTTTCGCTTGCCTGCGCCCGCGCCGGCGCTCTCGACAAAAAACTGCCGTTGTACGAGTATGTCCGCCAGATTTACGGCGTGAAATCAGATGACTATGTTTTGCCCGTGCCCCTGATGAATATCATTAACGGCGGCGAACATGCGGACAATAATGTCGACCTGCAGGAATTTATGATTGCTCCGGTCGGCGCAACATCGTTCAAAGAGGCCCTGCGCATGGGCTGTGAAGTATTCCATAACCTCAAAAACGTGCTGAAGAAAAAAGGATATTCGACCAGCGTGGGCGATGAAGGTGGTTTTGCCCCGAACCTGAAATCAAACGAAGAAGCTCTTGCGGTTATCGAAGAAGCCGTGAAAGCCGCCGGCTATCAGATGGGCAAAGACATTCTGCTTGCCCTTGACTGCGCCGCCAGCGAGCTTTATGACGACGGGAAATACACCCTTGAAGGTGAAATCGCGGACAAAGTGAAAACCTCCGAACAGCTCATTTCATTCTACGAGGCGCTGGTCAGCAAATACCCCGTCATTTCTATCGAGGACGGACTCAGTGAAAAGGACTGGGACGGCTGGAAAAAACTGACCGACCGTTTGGGCACAAAGATCCAGCTTGTCGGCGACGATATTTTTGTGACGAATACAAAAATATTCTCCGAAGGCATTGCCAAGGGCATCGGCAATTCTATTCTTATCAAAGTCAATCAGATTGGCACGCTTTCCGAAACGGTGGCGGCGGTGCAAATGGCGTACAAGGCCGGCTATACCGCGGTCATGTCGCACCGGTCCGGTGAAACTGAGGATACCTTCATAGCCGACCTTGCCGTCGCGCTCAATACCGGGCAGATAAAAACGGGGTCCGCGTCACGCACCGACCGTATTTGCAAGTATAATCAGCTGCTGCGCATCGAGGAACAAGTCGGCGCAAAAGCAAAATATCCGGGAATCAAAGCGTTTTCAAGCATCAAGAAATAATTCAAGCCAGTGCTAAAAAAAAGGCGCATTCTTTTTTATGGTATTGTTGTCGCGGTGCTGTTGTTTCTGCTGGCGAATGCGGGTTTCCGCACGATGGTCCGCCGCTACGGAGAGATACACAAGCTTAAGACGGACATAGCGTTCTTTAAGCGCGAGAACATGTATCTTACCCGCGAAGTGTATTATCTGGAACATGACGCGTCGTACATAGAACATATGGCGCGTCGCGAGTTGGGGTTGGTATCTTCAGGGGAAATCGAATACCGGTTTAAGAAGAAATAATGATTAAAAACTATTCCGGATTCAAAGCACGGGTCAAGAGTTTTCAGTATGCCTTTAGCGGCATTCGTACGATGCTTGTCGAAGAGCCGAACGCATGGGTGCATGCGGTCATGACGGTGGCGGTGGCAGCAGCCGGATTTTATTTCAACCTCTCGATGACCGAATGGTGCTGGATTGTGCTTGCCATCGTTTCGGTCTGGACTGCCGAAGCGCTAAATACTGCGTTTGAATCTCTTGCCGATGTGGCGTCGCCCAATTTTCACCCAATGGTCGAAAAAGCAAAAAATGTTGCTGCCGGCGCCGTGCTCATTACCAGTATCGGCGCTGCAATTGTCGGGGTTCTGGTGTTCGGCCCATACCTCTTTTAGCTGCCGGTATGATAGATTTTCATGTACACATATTTCCTGACAATATGGCGGTGGATACGGTTGAAGTATTAGCCGAGACCGCCGGCATTGATCATCATAGCGACGGGACTGTGGGATCATTGTTCGCCGGTATGCACAAAACCGGCGTCACGCATGCCGTTAATCTGCCGGTGGCGACCAAGCCCGAACAGGTACACGGGATTAACCGGTGGATCATTGCGCAGCGCAAGAAACACCCCTGGCTTGTTTCATTCGGTGCGATGCATCCGCTCTATCCTCATCCGCGGGAAGAGATAGCTTTTCTTAAAGAAAACGGTGTCCAAGGAATAAAGCTGCACCCGGAGTATCAAAATTTTTATCCGGACGACGCCCACTGCGCCGCGATGTATGAGGCGTGCCGCGCGTATGGGTTAATCGTTCATTTTCATGCCGGTGTTGACCTTGCGTACGCCGACTGTCACGGCTGTCCCGAACGATTTGTTTCAGTGCTCGGCATTCCCGGGTTGAAAGTTGTCTTGGCGCATATGGGCGGATACCGGATGTGGGACGCCGTGGAAAAATATTTGGTCGGCAAACCGGTTTATTTTGACACATCCGTCAGCTACGAAATGGGTGCGCACCACATGCGGCGCATGATACAAGCCCACGGTCCGGACAGAATATTGTTTGGCACGGACAGCCCCTGGGATTACGCGGACCGGATGAAAAAGTTTATTGAAACGCTTAATCTGGGCAAAGCAGCGGAACACGAAATATTTACTGCAAACGCTGCGTCCCTGCTGGGATTACATGCCCCGTTTGTTGTCCCCAGATGATTGTGTCGGGAACTGGTTTTGCTGGGATTGACCGTTGGTAAAGGAGAACATGATGCATAAGATTGTATTGTTGCGGCACGGGGAAAGCACCTGGAACAAAGAAAACCGCTTTACGGGCTGGACCGATGTTGATTTGTCGGAAAAGGGGATTGAGGAAGCGAAAAAAGCCGGGCTGACGCTCAAAAATGAAGGATTTACCTTCGATGTGGCATATACATCCGTTTTAAAGCGCGCAATACGGACTTTATGGTTGACGCAGGAGGGTATGGACCTTCTCTGGATACCCGTGCATAAAACATGGCGGCTCAACGAACGCCATTATGGGTCTTTGCAGGGGCTCAACAAATCAGAAACAGCGGCGAAATACGGTGAAGACCAGATTAAAATTTGGCGCCGCAGTTATGATATCCCGCCGCCGCCGCTGGAAAAATCGGACGCCCGCTATCCGGGGACTGATGTTCGGTATAAAGACATGCCCGCAGAAGCAATACCGTTGACCGAATGTCTTAAAGACACGGTTGCGCGATTCCTGCCGTATTGGTTCGACACCATTGCGCCTGCCGTAAAGTCCGGGAAAAAAGTCGTTATCGCGGCGCACGGCAACAGTTTGCGGGCGTTGGTAAAATACCTCGACAATGTGTCGGAACAGGACATTGTCAACCTCAATATCCCGACGGCAATGCCGCTGGTGTATGAACTTGACAACGATCTTAAGCCGGTCAAACATTATTATCTCGGCGACCCTGCGGAAGTAAAAAAAGCCATGGATGCGGTGGCAAATCAGGGCAAAGCAAAGTAAGATTTAAAAAATATCATTTAATTCAAGGAGCGGTCATGGCCCGGATTCAACCCTTTTGCGGCGTGCGTTTTAATACGGCGGATATCACCCGGCTTATATGTCCGCCATACGATGTTATTTCCGACAATGAAAAAAAACGCCTCAAGAAATTGAGCGCGAATAATTTTGTCCGTATTGAACTGCCCGACGAAACGGCGGGGACCAATAAATATCAACAGGCAAACGCAGTGTTTATCGCTTTGCGGGCAAAGGGCGTTTTGTGCAAGGATGCGGATCCCGCGCTGTATTTTTATGAGCAGGTGTTCAAAGATCACGGGCGCAGGATGGTCCGCCGGGGTTTTTTTGCGGCGCTTGAACTTGAAAATCCTCAGGGCGGTGCGGTCAAACCGCATGAACGCACACTTTCAAAACCGAAAGAAGATCGATTGAAACTAATCCGCAGCGTCCGCGCGAATCTGAGCCCGATATTCGGGTTGTTCCACGACAAGAATTTGGCGGTGGTGAATCTATGTGCCCGGCTGGCAAAAACAGTCTGTGATGCCCGGGCAAAAGACGAAGAAGGAACCATTCATAAAGTATGGAAAGTCACTGACCCGCGGACCATTGCTGTTGTTGTCAAAACGCTGGCGCCGCAGAAAGTGTTTATTGCCGACGGTCACCATCGCTATGAAACGGCGTGGAACTATTTCCAAGAACAGAAAAAGAAAGATAAAAAATATTCACCTGCCAGCGCCTACGGCAAGGTCATGATCTTTCTCTGCCCGATGGAAGATGCAGGTCTTTCCGTCTGGCCGACACACCGTGTCGTCGTGCCGCCGGCGGAACTTGAAGCGCGCATCGAAAAATACTTCACCGTTCTGCCCGCGTCCGCATTTAAGAAATTGTCGCATTCTTCGCCGCAACCGCTGCTGGTGTATTTGGATGGGGCGTACCGGACACTGGCGATAAAAAATAAACGCTGTCTGAAAACGATGATGCCCGGAAAATGCGCGGCGTATCGGCAGCTGGGGGTCAGTATTCTGCATGCATTGTTGCTCGCCGATGTCGCTCCGGAAAGCATTACCTATGTAAAAAATGATGTCGATGCTGTTGCCTTGGCGCGTTCGCGAAGCTGTATGGCGGTGATGGTACCGTCGACGCCTATCGAAGCCATCAAAGACATCGCGCTGGCAGGTCAAACTATGCCGCAGAAATCGACTTACTTCTATCCGAAGGTGGCAAGCGGTATAGTGGTGCATGCTTTCCGTTAACGTTTCCGGTTTTTTAGATACGCGTAAAAGTCAAGTTTTCTACTATTGAAAGGATGGCTCTTGTGAATTATTATTTCGATGCGTTTTTTTGTGCCTGTATGTGTGTCGGTTATTTCTTGGGGTTTCGGACCGGAATCATCGGCAGTTTTTTCTATGTGGTCAGCGGATTTCTCGGCATGATGACCGTCAATCAGTACGGGTACTTATTCCCGTTTTCCTCGACAGCTGTATTCTTTTGGGCGGTAGTATTTTTTGTAGCCGTCGGGCTGATGTTCAGGAGAATCTTAGAAGTGTTTACCATGGGGTTGCTTGATCGGTTTGTTGGCGCAGTCATGGGGGGTATTCTGGTCCTCATTGTTGTTAGCAATGCGTTATCGCTTTATTCGAACTTTAAGGCCCAGCCAAATGTTTTCACCGCGGTCACTGCATCATACTCCTATCGCTATATTATCAAGCCGTGGCAAATAGTGTCGCCTCCATTCTTAAAGGCACGCTATTTTAAAGGCGCGGACTACTTTGATTCTGTAATGCAGGCAACCGGGCTTAGTTCCCGCGGTGTAATAAAACAGATAAACGACGGTGAAAAGAGAATGCAGTCATTGGAGCAGGACATGTTTGCCAAAGAAGAATCGGCCGTCAAAAAGACCCCTCCTAAAACTGAAAAGGAGTAATCATGAAAACGCTAAAATTGGGGTTTCCCAAAGGCAGTTTGCAGGAATCGACGCTTGAGCTGTTTAAGAAAGCCGGGATAAAAATTAACGCCACGGACCGCTCGTATTTTCCGTCTTGTGACGATGCCGAGCTTGAAATAATGATGGTCCGTTCCCAGGAAATGGCGAAATATGTCGAAGACGGCGTCTTTGACGCCGGGTTGACGGGGTTTGACTGGATATGCGAGAGCGGTGCCCGTGTGACGGAAGTGTGCGAACTTATATATGCCAAATCGGGATTTCGACCGGTGCGCTGGGTCTTGGCTGTCCCCAACGATTCAAAGATAAAATCACTTAAAGATTTAAACGGCAAGCGGGTGGCGACGGAACTGCAGAATTATGTCCGTAAATACTTTGCAAAAAACAAAGTAAAGGCAACCGTTGAGTTTTCATGGGGCGCGACAGAAGCAAAAGCCGGCCGCTTTGTCGACGCGATCGTGGAACTGACTGAAACCGGGTCTTCCCTGCGGGCAAACAATCTGCGTATTGTGGAAGACGTGTTGACCTCGACCACGCGCTTCATTGCCAACGCCGCGGCGCTCAAAGATCCGTGGAAACGCGAGAAAATCGAGAACATGGCTATCCTGCTTAAGGGCGCGCTTGCCGCCGAAGGTATGGTGGGCATTAAGATGAATGTGTCCGAAAAAAATCTGAGCAAAGTTACCGCTGTCCTGCCGGCGCTGAAGAAACCGACCATATCGCACTTGAGCGTCGCCGGATGGGTTGCTCTGGAAGTCATTATGGAAGAAAAAGTCGTAAAGAAAATAATCCCTGCGCTAAAACGCGCCGGCGCCGAAGGCATCATCGAGTATCCCCTCAACAAAGTCATTTATTAGTGTGCAGGAGAAAAGCAAATCCCCCTGCACCCCCTTTGTCAAAGGGGGATAAGATTACAGAAGGATAATGGCTTCTCCCTTGATGAGGGATGATACATAAGCTCATTTTTTCATCCCCTGAAAGAGGGGATAACAGATTTATAAGATTGTGCTGAGCTCCCTCCTTTGACAAAGGAGGGTGGGGTGGATTTGCCGTTCTCCTCTTTACTATAATTGCAGTGCAGTGATTAAAGGTGATCAAATTCTATGAATCAATCCGTCAGAGTTCGTTTTGCTCCTTCACCTACCGGATACCTCCATATTGGCGGTGCCAGGACTGCGTTGTTTAACTGGTTGTTTGCCCGTCAAAACAACGGGGTGTTTATCCTGCGCATTGAAGATACCGATGAAGCGCGCTCAACGCAGGAATCGGTTGACGCTATTCTTCAAAGCATGCAGTGGCTTGGGCTCGACTGGGATGAGGGTCCGGGCAGAGAAAATTCGCAGTACGGCCCCTATTTCCAGATGCAGCGTAAGGACCAGGGCATATATCAGAAATATGTGGATCAGCTGATTGCCGCGGGTCATGCCTATCCGTGCTATTGCACTGCCGAAGAAGTGGAGTCCATGCGCCAGAAAGCTCTGGCAGAGAAACGCAACCCCAAATATGACGGCGCCTGCGCATGTCTGACGCCGGAACAGCGCGCGCGCAAATCAGCGGAAGGCCGCTCAGCCGTAATCCGCTATAAAATGCCCGGCGAGGGGAAACTGGTGCTCGAAGACATCATCCGCGGGCGGATTGAATTCGATAATTCCTCGCTGGACGATTTCGTTATCATGAAGGCCAACGGGGTTCCGACCTATAATTTTGCCTGTGTGGTTGACGATCACCTCATGGATATCAGCCATGTTATTCGCGGCGATGACCATCTTTCCAACACGCCGCGCCAGATCCATTTATATCAGGCGCTGGGCTGGACGCCGCCGCAGTTTGCGCATCTTTCGATGATTATGGGCGCTGACGGGACGCGTCTTTCAAAACGCCACGGACACACCGCGGTACTTGAGTACCGTAACGACGGTTATCTGCCGGAGTCGATGGTCAATTATCTTTCCTTGCTCGGCTGGTCGACTGAAGACAGTCAGCAACTATTCGGGCATGACGAATTAATTCAAAAGTTTGCTCTGGAACGCTGCTCCAAGAGTTCGGGAATATTCGATGTCGTCAAACTGCAGTGGATGAGCGGCGAATACCTGCGCAAGAAATCCGCCCCGGAACTTATTGCGGCGTTTTATGGCTGGCTGAAGGCGACCGGCAGGGAAGTCATTATCAGTGGTTGGGATAAGGCCCTGGTAGAAAAAACCATTACCCTTGAACAGGACAAAGCGAAACTTTTGAGCGAGATCCCCGGGCTCATTGACTTTTTCTTCACCGAAAAGGTAGAATATAAATCTGAAGCCGTCGAAAAAGTATTTAAAACTCCGACAGCAAAACTCGTCCTTGAAGGCAGTATTTCAAAACTTACGGAACTGTCTGATTTTTCAGCGCAATCGCTTGAAGCGTTTGCCCGTGCGTATGCCATTGATAATGCATGGAAAAACGGACAGGTATTTCATCCGTTACGGGTGGCACTTTCCGGGCGCACCCAGGGCCCGAGCCTTTTTCATATGATGGAACTGATGGGCCGCGAAGAGACGGTGCGTCGCATAAAAAACTGCCTAACCCAATTTTTTGCCTGACGCGCAGATTGACCCTATGCCTGCGCAGTGACAGTTTTCACATTCTTTGGGGGGGTTGATTCTCGCTGAGTTTCACGATTAAACCTGAAAGCGCAGGTGCGCGAAGGCGCCAAGCGTAATGCGCTCACGGCACAAGACTGAGATCAGGCAGAAAAGATTCCCCCAGCTAATTGCCCCGTGGTGTAACGGTAACACAAGCGCCTCTGGAGCGCTATTTCAAGGTTCGAATCCTTGCGGGGCAGCCAGATCCTCCAGCTACAAACCCCATAGAGAGTATTTCAGAGCTTCAAGTAATGACACCATTGCTTGAAGCTTTTTTATCGACGATAAAATGGCACATTCTGTAAAGAGCTGCATAATCCGCATCTCTCTGTTTACCTATGAGCCAAAAAACTCGCCCAATCTACCGAAATTTCGCCAAAATAATGTCTCAAACTCTCTAAATACATGTATTTCGTTTTTCGGGAATTTCAGAGCTTTTCTGCCGATATTGTCGAAAATATTGGCTTCATTTCAGACCTCTGGACCCAAAATGGCCGATTATGAAAGCAGAGGCTCTTGCCCTCTGCGAAGTTCAGCAATCTAAAAAAGTAGTACATTGGCGAAACGATGCAAAGCTGATGGATTTCCTGCGGAAACTTTAAGTCAATAATAATGTTATAAAACTCGCTTCGCCTGAGACTAAGATATCATCGATTAAACAACCGTTTGTTATCCTAAAGTGCGCGGTTTATTTTTGGTTTGAAAAAGGAGTCAAAAAGAGATGTATTAACCGTCTAATAATAGTATTAACATAAACATTATAAAATGATAGACTGGTGTCATGAGTAGAACAGATGGCAGAAAGCTGACACATCAGATTTTGACAGAACTGCGCAAGCGTGCAGTGGCAGCGTTCAGTGTGGTGAAAGTCCGGAAGATGTGGCACGAATGCTTTCACCTTCCACCGTATTCGCCGGAACTCAATCCCGATGAGCGTGTGTGGAATGACTTAAAAAACAATGCGGTCGACAGACAATCCATAGCAACACCGCAACAACTGCACAGTGCGATCATGAGTCATTTCCGCTTGATTAAAAAATCACCGGAAAGGGTACGCGCTTATTATAAAAACGAAGAGATCAAATACGCAGCATAATGTCTATTCTATTGTGAGACGGTTAATAGCTGAAAATATTCATTAGGACATTTCACAATTATTTCACAACTTTTTTGAATTTTGTACACCGGTATGTGGTACAATGTTTATGTAAGAAGAAAGAGGACGACAATGGTCATGAAAGTAGTCGCGCTTTTCACCATGTTCTCTATGACGATAAACGGGTTCCTGCCGAAG
>CAIRNS010000011.1 GCA_903880015.1 uncultured Elusimicrobia bacterium
CACCATCTCCTGGCCTTCCGTCTCACTGCTCAGCGATACCACCACCGGCTCCTCGCCCATCAACTCCCCGTACGCCTGCGCCAGCCAGTCCTTGCCTGTTCCCGCGTCACCTACCAACAACACATGCTCGCCCAACGCTCGGGCTCTGAGCAGTTCCCGGATCGTATCCAATCCTGACGGGGTCCACTTCAATATGCCGTTATATTGCGCCGGATCTTTAGGTGTTTTTTTCTCAAGAGCATACTCAACTTCACCGTCTATAACTATCCAGTGTTTGCCGTCGCGATTACTAAAGTACTGTACCCGGTTCTCAATGCCCGCGCGATCAGCCGCCGTCACCGCCATTTGGTTCGCTAATGCCGCCGCATCACCGCCGTTGCCCAACGCTTGTGCGATAGAACGCCCATACTCCGCCTCGATGACCCCCCTGAGCGCCGACCGCTGTGTACTTTCTAAAGCAGCAATAAAATTCTGCGTGCGCCTGACCGTTGTCTCTTCCGTCGCTTCAGGGTTGTTCCAATGATACAACTCGTGATCCACCGCCGCCGCTAAAAGAATTGCATTGCCCTCTTGCAATGCAAGCGCATCTACATACATCACACCCGCCTGCATATCCATACTGCCCAATACCCCATATCCTTCACTGACAACTATCGTAAACGGTTTCGTGGCAGGATAGCCCGCAAGAACCGATGCGACGGTCTCCTGCAATTGGTCTTCTTGTTGCTGCTCGACAACAGCGCCCCACTGGTCGTCATTTTCGCTACGCTCGCAAACCGGGTTGCCGCTAACCAGTGCAACCTTCCATGCGCCTACATACCGGGAGCTCACATTCAACTCATTTTGTTTGCGCAAAACATGCGTCAACCTGCTGCGTTTTCCCGTATCGTTACCAGCCACCGTACGGACACGGGGGATTGGTTGAATCAATGCCGTGCCCCAGCTTTTTGCAAAGAGGCGCACCAGCCCGCCCGCATGTGCAAAAACCGATTTCATCAATTCTATGGGCGTCGCGTTCCGTATCCGCCCCGCATTATACATGCCGTGCGTCCGCGTAACGCTTTCGTTGATTACAACGACACTGATAAACGCCGCCGTTAACACAGGGATGGCAATCAGCGGCATAGTGACGGCAAGCGTTACTATGACGCTTAACAATCCAGGAATTACATACGGCAAGCCCAATCCTATTGAAGCAAGAAGTTTCTCATTGAAATTCCTATAATCATCGTCGAGCGTACTGCGCCCGTCACGGGATGTGCTGTCCAATCCACGGTGAATCCAATCGACAATCACATGCGCGAATGCAAATCCAACCGTCGCCCACAATACGCCGGCGCCCATACCCGCAACCAAACCAAGTCCCATATAATATGCCGCCACAGGCATGATAACCATGCCTGTCAACGGAAACAGTATTGACTCAATACGCGGCGCTATCTGTTCGATGTACCGGCGGTATGCCGCCAGACCCCACCGCGCTTTCACCGCGGCAGCACCTATTGCCAAGGGGCGTTCCTCTTGCCCCGCAAATGTCATCTTCCCATCACGCCACACAAACCGCAGGGCCAGCCCGTTGACAATAAATATCCCCGCTAACCCATCGCGCTCAGCAACACTGCCCCGATATTCAATCGGGCCCAGGCGCGCGCCCATGTCCCGATTCCATTCTTCCGCCACGCTGTTCATCGCCGCTGTAAATGAATCCTTGGTCATGGAACTCTTGTCCGCAATCAACTGTTGTAATTTTATTTCCGCCGCGCTTATCAGCACTTCTTTATCGCCGCTCGTTTTCAAACCATTATTTTCTGACACCAGACATTGCGAAAGATTGTACAACGCCAGGGTCTGCGCCAGGATATCACCCTGCTCACGCGCCACCCGCGCGTATGTCGCCCCGGATGTGACCGCGTCACCGCCCGTACGCGGGGTGATTACCGCGTAGGATATCCGCGCGCGATCAAGCAGTGCCTGCATCCCGGCTGTATGAAATCCGCCGCACACCATCACCGATGTCCGTCGACCTCCTGCACCATTGACCGCTTCGCGTATAGTGTCCATAAACACGGCGTTGCGCGCAAGATTGGTTGTATTATACGCGTCCAGTTCTTTTATTACGCCGTCCAACCGGGCCATACTGCCGTCATAAGCGTATTGGTTCCACAACGATTGGAACTCGGTTCTGTTGGTCGTGTAATAGCGGTAATCCTCAGCCGTCACCTGCGTATCAACGACATTCGCCAGTATCTCCATGAAATACACCATGAACGCCACATCACGCGCGCTCCGGGTATCAGCGTTGGCCCGCATAATGTCGCGGATAAGCGCATTCTCCTCAGCAATTAACCGGGTTAGATGTAACCGCGCAGATATCTGCCGGTACTGCATGAATCCGTTCAGTGACGCCATGTCGCGCTCAAGAGCAATGTTCCCGCTCAGCGCCGCACTATACACTGCGTCGTAAAAATTGTCCTGCTCATCAGGACGGTTTGCCAGCGCCGTAAGCGCCGCATACGCTCGAAACGGCATGGTTTTCTTTAATGCCGCAAGCAATTGCCGCAGTTCCCTATTTATCCGTCGAGGATTAATTTCCCGGTGCATCCCCTGCAGCAGCAGAAACGCGCTGATGTTGGGGTAACGGGTCATCTCTATCGCGCCGGCTCGGGCGAGTTTTTCTAAGAGCCGGTAATACTTTTCGGCGCTGATGCTCCCGGTACCGTTGGCGGCAATCAACCGGGCTATTTGCTTCTGCCGGCGATTGTAGTACCGATCCTTGACCGTATCCAAGTTCCGACGCATATTGGCAATCAATCCGGCGGACGACTGCTTTCCCGCAAGCAGGCGGGTTAATCGCTTCAAATTGGATTCATACAACACCTGGTTTTCAAGTCCGCTCAGCTCCGCTTTGTGCGCGCTCGTCGCGCAATAATATTCCGCGCCCGTCAGATACCCTTTGTCCATCAATGCAGTCGCCAACTTCTGCCGACGATCAGTATCAGCGATGTCGCGCAGCCACGCGGTGTCGACCTGCCCCCGCGCGCCCTCAAGATATATCTTTTCGATTCCCCGCCGGGACTCTATCGCTCCCAGCACGCCGGCTATGTTGCGTTGCACTTCTCCATTGCAATGCATATCCTGAATTATGACCACCAACCCGTCGGACCCGTTATCACGCTGCGTTTCTACCCGCCCAAACGATGCAGGAATAATCAATCCTAATCCCGTATCCTTGCTCAGTACGCTACCCGCAAAAAGCCCGCCGCTCACCGCTTCTATCGCCCCAACAACTGATGGGCTGACGATGAGACTCGCCGTCAGAAGAAGTGCTAACGCTTTGCGCACCATGATGAGGTTCAGATACCGGTATTTCATGTTTTCCTCCCAAAAGAAAAACCGGCCTTTGCCTGCAGGCCGGTTACCAAAACTTTCTTTACACATGACACTACTGCTGTATCGCCGCGCGCCAGCGATATATGTCCCGTCTTTATCATCTCTAATCCGCCGGTTGCTCCGGACGGGGCACCGCGGCAACAAAATAATTTCCTCTGCTGATCAATCGGCGGGACAGTGTTCCCAACTTCCGGAATTGATTGGACCCGCATAACTAATACCGAGCGGAAAAAAAGGGGCGCACAGACACGCTCATCGCCGGTGTACCCGGTTCCTGATTGTCGATCGGCGGGTGCCGTTATTGATCCCGTGTTCACTGCATCTACCGACCCTACCATATCGCACATCAATTGCGCCGACTGCTCTGCGGTTAGTAATCGATAGGGTGACTGCGCCCACGCTATGCCCCCGGGCACACACAAGGATGCCGTCACTATTGACAGTGTTATCAGGCAAGATGAAATTAACTGCATCAAGCTTTTCACAGGTATATGAGCTCCCTATCATTAGTATAAGAGAAAAGGGTGCAATTAACAAGGACTTTTTGAGGAATATTTGTGAAACTTGTTTTGCCCTGAAAGGGCGCAATTCATCGCTGCGGAAAAAATATCTCCGTGACCGGGAAGAAATGAAAGAGGAAGAGTAATTTTTGTGCGTTACTACAGCGCAGAACTGGGGTTGAGTACATCCTGCATGTCGTATAATCCGGCGGATTTTTTGGCGAGCCAATGGGCGGCGCGGAGGGCGCCGGCGGCAAAAGTGTCGCGGGAATGCGCGCGGTGGACCAACTCTATGCGTTCACCCGGGCCCGCAAAATAAACGGTATGGTCGCCGACAATGTCGCCCGCACGGACCGACATAACGCCGATTTCTTCTTGTTTCCGGGGGCCGGTGAGACCCTTTCGGCCGTACACCCCGTCTTTTGCCATGTCACTGCCACGGGTTTCAGCTATCACCTGCGCCAAATGAGCGGCGGTTCCTGAGGGGGCGTCTTTTTTCTGATTATGATGCAATTCAACAATCTCGACATCGTATCCCGGCACGGCTTTTGCCGCGGCGCGAGCCAAAGTAAACAGAAGATTTACGCCAATGGACATGTTCGGCGAAAAAACGATGGGAATTGTTTTCGCAGCGTCTTTAATCCGCAGTACCTGATCGGGCGACAATCCAGTAGTTCCGATAACGATTGCCTTCTTCTGGGCAAGAGCCACCGCCAGATGTTCCATGGTCGCGACAGGTGAGGTAAAATCGATGGCCACATCGGCACGGAAAAGAGCTTCAGAAAAATTGTCAGTGATTTTTAGGGTACCGGTACCGATACTCGCATTGCCGGTATGTTCGACCGCGCCGACCACCCGGAAAACATCATCCGCCGCGGCAAGCCGGATAATGCTCGCCCCCATCTTCCCCGCCGCCCCGCAAACCACTAAATTTATCATGATATTCCCATGCCTTTCATCAGAAACTTGTACCGCTTATATGTTCTCAATTTTTGATCCCCTTTTGAAAAAGGGGGCTCAAAAAAAGTGATGTATTTTCTTCTTGAAATCTAATTAACCGTTAAACACGGAAAATCCTCCCCCGCCCTCCTTGGTCAAAGGAGGGAGCACAAACAACATGCAGACATATGGAAAAACCCAACATAATAAATTATTTTCATTGTCTATCCGTCGCCCCCTTTAACAAAGGGGGACACAGGGGGATTTGATGTTTCTGTTAATCATCAATCGCCTGCACAGCTTCGCGAGCAACTATTTCAACAGCCCGTATGCTTTCAACGCCTTTTCAAGGGTGGGCTTATTTGCATCTTCAATCGCGCACATGGGCAGACGAAGGTCGGGTGAACACAGTCCGAGCATCCCCATGGCCGTTTTTACCGGGATGGGATTGGTTTCAATGAACATCGCCTGAATCAACGGAAGAAGCCGGTAATGCAGTTTCTGCGCCGCGGGAATATCCCCTTTTTGCCAGGCGGAAACCAGGGCTGCCGTGTCGGCGGGGACAATATTTGCTACGACGGAAACTATGCCGGTTCCGCCGATGGAAAGCACGGGCAAGGTCAATGCATCGTCACCCGACAACAGGTCCATGCCCGGACACAATGCATGGATATGCGCCATCTGCTCGAGCGAGCCGGACGCTTCTTTGATTGCCGTTATGTTCGGGCATGCGGCGGACAGTTTTTTGACGGTAGCCGGACTTATATTAACACCCGTACGACTTTGGATATTGTAGAGCATCAAGGGCATTTTAACGCAATCAGCAATCGCCTTAAAATGAAGGAACAATCCTTTTTGAGTCGGTTTGTTGTAATACGGCGACACCAGCAAGGCGCCGTCGCAACCGGCCTTTTCCGCGAACACCGTCATGGCAATAGCTTCATCGGTGCTGTTGGAACCCGTGCCGGCAACAACCTTCACCCGCTTGCGGGCAATTTTCACGACGGCAGCAATAACCTGTTCGTGCTCTTCGTTCGACAGGGTAGCCGATTCGCCGGTCGTCCCGCAGGGAACAATGCCCGCCGTCCCGCTTTTAATGTGCCACTCAACAAGTTCCTCTATCTTGGCATAATCAACCTGGCCATTTTTAAACGGCGTTACCAGAGCTACAAACGATCCTGAGAACATAAAACCCCCATACCTACGATTTCAAATTTCTATTTCACCGGTAAATGATATTTCCGCGGGACCTTCAAGATTGACATTGGACACCGGGGACAGAAAATCACCACCGCCGTTAAGGGCATAGGAAACCTTCAGCGTGTATCCGCCGCGGGTAATGCACTGTACCGGGGGCTTGACCAATCCGCGCAACCCGGCGATAATAGCGCTTGCCGTAACGCCGGTGCCGCAGGCAAGCGTTTCACATTCCACGCCGCGTTCATAGGTGCGAACGAATATCGTATGTTCGTCCTTTTTCTGGACAAAATCAACATTCGTTCCCGCCGGCGCAAACGCCCGGTGATAGCGGACCATCTGACCGATGCCTTCTACATCAAGTTTTTCTATGTCATTGACAAATATAACCGTATGCGGCACGCCGGTGTTGATGAACGAAACATCAAACTCCCGCTTTTCAACTTTCAAAGTGAAATCAAGCCGCGCGTCTTTTGGTTCATATAAGCCCAGGCGCACTGTTTTTCCGATAATCTCGGCATTGACCAGGCCGGCATCCGTTTCAAACGACATTTTTTTTGCGGCAATGCCGACCACATGGGCAAACCGGACGATTGACCTGCCGCCGTTGCCGCACATTGACGCCATTGAACCGTCTGCATTATAAAATCTCATGCGGAACTGCGCGGTGGCGCTTGACTCAAGAAGAATAAGCCCGTCCGCGCCGATAGAAAACTTCCGGGCACACCATTTCTGCGCTAATGCCGGTATGGCGCGCGGCAAAATCTTTTTGCGGTTGTCAACGACGATAAAATCGTTGCCGGCCGCTGATATTTTATAAAACGGTATTTTCTTTGTCATAGCTATTCCCTACCCAGCCGTTCAACGGCGACCAGATCGGCGTAGGTCTCGCGCCGGCGAATTAAAACGATACGCGAACCGTCAATCATAACCTCTGCGGCACGTCCCCGCGAGTTATACTGCGACGACATTGCCATGCCGTACGCACCGGTACACGCAACCGCCAGACGGGAGCCGGGCTCCGGCACTGCCAGCGTGCGGTCCAATCCGAGAAAATCGCCGGTTTCGCAGATAGGGCCGACCACATCGGCCTGCACCTGCCGCGCCGCGGTTTTCTTTACCGGGACGATGTCGTGATACGCCTCATACAAAGTGGGGCGGATTAAGTCGTTCATGGCGCCGTCAACAATAAAATAATTTTTACCGGCGGAATTTTTGCGATACACTACGCTGACCAGAAAAACCCCTGCGTTGCCCACGATGGCGCGCCCCGGCTCACAGATAAATGTTCCCGTAAAACCCTTAAAGACCGGCACAACGGCGTCGCGCAGTTCGCGCGGCGTCGGCGGAACTTCGTTCTGATAGCGAATCCCCAGCCCGCCGCCCATGTTGACATACCGCAGTGTAATATTTGCCGCCTGCAGCTGCAGACGGAGCTTCTCTATCTTTACCGCGGCATTATGAAACGGCTTGACTGTCGTTATCTGGGAACCGATGTGGCAATGAATCCCTGCGACATCGATATGCGTAATCTTGGCGGCAGTCCGGTAGGCGGCTACGGCTTCATCGTACGGTATGCCGAACTTCGCTTTGCCGGTCCCGGTCGAAATATACCGGTGAGTTTTCGCATCCACATCCGGATTGACGCGAAACGCGATGGAAGCTGTTTTTTTCAACCGCTTGGCAACGGATGCGATTGCCGCCAGCTCTTCCATTGACTCTACATTAAACATCAGAATGCCGGTAGCAAGGGCGTACTCGATCTCTGCAATGGTCTTGCCGATACCGGCATACACTATTTTCTTGGGCTCAAAACCCGCGCGCAACGAGCGGTACAGCTCTCCGCCCGAAGTAATGTCCGCGCCGGAGCCCTGTAAAATTAATTCTCTTAAAACCGTATAATTGGTGTTTGCCTTTGTCGCATAACACACCAGATGAGGAAGACCCTCAAATGCAGCGTCAAACGCTTTGTAATTGGATATCAGACGGGCGCGGGAGTAGACATATACGGGCGTGCCAAAGCGCCGCGCCACCGTTTCAAGAGAAACATTTTCGCAATATAATTCGTTTTTCCGGTACGCCAGCATAGATTCCTCTTTTTTCCTCAAAAACACCTTATTACAAGCTACTAAATTGGTCAATTCTTGTCAACGAACGAAGCACGAAAAGCATTATTAAATATGATGTTTTTTGAGAAACATGCCGCTGTTCGAAGCGCCATTGTTTAGTGTTTTTTTTCACGAGATGCGAGGAAATGGTCAAATTTGTAAGTATACGCAGTCAGTATATCGGTTCGGCTCAGCCACATCGCCTGGGCATTTTCTTTCATGGCTTCAGCTCTGTTGCCGCGGTGAAAAGACAAAACAGCAAGAAAAAAATGGATACTGCCTTCTTTCGGCGCCTTGTCCTGCGCAATGCGCAGAAAGTGTTCTGCCAGCGGCAGATTATTGTTGCGCAAATGAACGAGCCCCGCCGCAAGATAGCCCTCGACGCGACCCGGGTCAATCTCGATAGCGCGGGAAATGCTTTTTTCAGCGCCGGTAAAGTTTTTTCCCTGTTCGTACAGATTCCCCAAATGCAATAAGTCGTCGTAACGCTCTTCACGGAAGATGGCCTGCTGTAACAGCGTAATGGAAAGATCCAAATCACCTGAATTTTCAGCGCATTGAGCCATCGCGCGGTACAGTTCCGTGGTAGGTTGTATGGCCATTGCTTTACGAAAATATTCCATTGCCTGCGTCATCAACCCTTGTTGCAGGTAAAGTTGAGCCATGGCAAAAGAGGCATTGAATGATTTCCGGTTATAGCGAAGAACGGTCACAAACTCTTGGCGCGCGAGTTCGTAGAGTTCATTGTGCTGATACACCTGCGCCACCAACAAGTGCGCATCTTCCTTTTTCGGGAAAAGGGTTATCGCTTCCTGGCAAAATTCAACAGCCTTCTCAGAATTTCCGGCGTCTGCGTATGTCCGGGAAAGCTTCAAAAGAATTTCATAGCGCTCTTTCTTGGAATGTTTCTGCGCAAGCACCAGTTTGCACTCTTTGACGATGGCCGCGTGATTGGACGCAGGTGGTTGCGCGTCGGCAGCAACGGACTGCGCGCGCACCAAAGAACAACACAAGAAAATCAGGGCACTACTTAAAAGTATCTTCATCGGAAATTCTGTCTATTAAATATTTTTTTATCTGCGGCACCATACGGCGGGCGGCCAGCACGCCTGCATCGATACATTCTCGGGATCGGTTCAAATCGACCACGGTAATGTCCTGGACATTGGGACGGATGACTATGTCCGCCAATTGGAGTTTTTCGTTTTCAAGCAGTTTCCCCTGAATGTACAGCGACTGGATAAGCATCATAAACACATTGGAAATCCGGTTCTTTGAAAAGTCGGAAGTCACCGAAACGGCGATGGTGACATCCGCGTCAGAAAGTTTTGCAATGTCGGTCGGCAGGTTATCGACCAATCCACCGTCAATAAGAAACCGGTGCCGGTATTCCACGGGGTCGAATATGCCGGGGATGGTGGCGCTCGCCCGCGCGGCAAGCCCGACATCACCTTCCCGCAATATTATCCGCTCCCCGGTCATAATATCCGCCGCGACGCAGACAAAAGGGATATTGAGCTGGTCAAAACGCTTGTGCTCAATGGCGGCGTTCATGAAATCTTCAAGCGCCTGCGTTGACAGGAGATGTTCGGAAATAAGCAAACTGATGATAGATGTTGTTTTGAGGTTGGTAATCTTGTCCCATTTGATGGTTTCGCCGATAGTTTCAATTTTTTCTATCGGTACGCCGGCAGAGTACAAAGCGCCGACCAGCGCGCCGACGCTGGTGCCGACAACCATGTCGACGGGTATTTTTTCTTCAATTAAAACCTTCAAGACACCTATATGTGCCAACGCCCGTGCGCCGCCGCCACCCAGCACCAAAGCCACTTTTGGACGATGGGGCGGTGACAAACGGATAGTTTTTTGCCAGAGAAAATCAGCGATATTTTGCTCTTCGTCAAGAGCACGGAGAGAAGAACTGCTCAATAACAGAATGATGAAAAGAAGGAAAAGGCGGCGAGTCGTGGGCATGAATCTATCCCGAACTTTCTATTTTCTGATATTGCCGGTGGCCCACTCCAATGTTGCCTGGCTGTCTAACACTTGTTCGAGGGTGTCGAGTTTCAGCAGTGCCCGTGCCAGTTTTTTATCGGAAGCATTTTCAAGGGAAAAACGATTGTCAAAATCTCGGGCCTGGTTTCTCCAAAAAACATAATCCAGAAACGCCTGTTTGACATCGAGGCGCACTTGGTCCTGAATGTTCGCGCGGCGAATCTTGGCTTCACGAGCCATATTTCTCCGTTGTTTGACGCGGTACCACGAAGCCCATCCGTCAAAAATCGGCAGATTTACATTAATGGTCGCATTCCAATTCTTCTGATTGAGCGGCAGATTATCGCCAAACCACTCGTAGTTGGCGCCCAGCGTCACCGTAGGATAGCGCTCGGACAGAGAAAGATTAACCCGCAAGCTGTCGATGGTTTCCTGAAACTGTGTTTGGCGCAGTTCCGGCCGGTATTCAAACGCCCACGCCATGCACTTGTTGAGGTCGCAGGCGTCGTCAGGTAGAATGAGTTCACCGGTGAGCGCGATCTTCGTATCAAGTTCAAGGCCGATTATATCGAGAAACTGAAGACAGGATTTTGCGTACTCGTGTTCGCTTTTTTGAAGACGAACGTTCATCAATGCATCATCATAGCTCTGGGCGGTGCGGAAAGAAACTTTTTTGGCGGAAGCTGATGATAGCTCCCGGCGGTGCAGTGCGATTTTTTCCTGCAAAATCCGGCACGCGTAAAATGCTTTTTTTACATCGAGAATGACTTTATTGTGGGCAACATCTGACTGGGTCTTTATCTGGGACAGGTTAATCTCGGCAAGGCGCACATTAGTCGTATACCTGCCACTCGCGTAAAGATACTGCCACAGGGAAAGACGAGTCGAATAATAAAAATCCTTGACGGCATCCGGCAGATAGAGCGAACCGAACGACGGCGACAATATCGTAGGGGTCTCGTTGGCGAATTTCGACGCGTTTAAATTGAGGTCGATTTTTGGAAAATTCTGCGCGCGCGCCTCATTGACCCGCTGTTTGGCGTATTCAATCTGTTCGGCAAAAGCCAGAAGATCCTGACTGTTATGCAGTGCGATCTCGACACAGTCGTCAAGCGTGAGCGTGCGTTCGACGGCGTCACCGGGGACACGCGGCGCCGGCTCGGCACACAAACAGCGTACCGGCGCGTACATAATCACGCTGGCAAGCACTACCGTGCGGACAAGAGAAGTTATCGACATAGTTTTTTTAGATTAGTAAGCTGGCGGAGAACGGACTGCCGTGAAGTTCCGCCTTCTGATTTTTTTGTCTGTACAATCCGCAGCGGGTCGATGACGGCCATGATATCGCTTTGTATCAGCGGAGAATATTTCTGCCAGTCACCCAGCGACAGATCTGCCAGGGTGGCGTTATTTTTGACACACTGCAAAACAATCTGTTTGACCAGCCCGTGCGCCTGCCGGAATGGCATTTTTTTCTTTGCCAGATAATCGGCGACTTCGGTAGCGGCAAGAAACCCCCGCTCGGTTGCTCTAAGCATGTGTCCGGGATTAATCTTCAGCGAATCAATCATGTGTTCGACAACCGTCAGAACTGCCGTTATCGTATCAACCGTATCGAATACCGGCGGTTTATCCTCTTGCATATCCCGGTTATAACACAACGGAATCCCCTTCATCAGGGTTAATAAAGCCATGAGATTGCCGTACACCCGACCCGTTTTCCCCCGAGCGATTTCCGCCACATCGGGATTGCGTTTCTGGGGCATAATGGAAGAACCGGACATAAAACTATCGTCTATATGCACAAAATTGAACTCGGCGCTCGACCAGATGACCAGCTCTTCGCACAACCGCGAGACATGCATCGCAATAATGCCGGCTACCGCTAAAAACTCAACGGCAAAATCCCGGTCACTGACAGCATCCATGGAATTGTCGCTCACCCCGTCGAAGGAAAGCAGTTTTGCGACAAACCGCCGGTCGATGGGAAACGATGTCCCGGCAAGCGCGGCGCTGCCCAACGGCAATATGTTGACCCGCTTCAAACAGTCATCAAGCCGCTGGCAATCTCGCTGAAACATCCATCCGTACGCCAAAATATGCTGAGAAAACAGCACCGGTTGCGCCGGCTGCAGGTGCGTATAGCCCGGCATGACGGCGTCGATATTCTTGTGCGCCTGGTGCACAATGGCCCGCTGGATATTTTTTAATAAGCTTTGGATGTTCCCGATCTCGTCACGCACATACATCCGGAGATCCAGAGCAACCTGGTCGTTCCGGCTCCGGGCGGTATGCATTTTCCCGCCGACAGGACCTATCCGCCTGATAAGTTCTTTTTCTATCGCGTAATGAATGTCTTCTTGCGCCGCAACGCCCTTGCCTTTTTTCACATCGGCAAGAATGGCCGCCAGGCCCGCGATAATCGCCGCGCCGTCTGCTGAGGGAATAATCCGGCATTTGACCAGCATTTTGACATGCGCAACCGAACCGGCGATATCGTATACCGCCAGCCGTTTATCGAATGCAAATGAGTCGATGAATGATGAGCAATTTTTCATATTATTTTTTGAGCAATGCCTGCACTTTGAGCGGCAGACCGAAAAGGTTGATAAACCCTTCAGCGTCTTTCTGATTATAAATTTCATCGCGGCCGAAGGTCGCCAGTTTTTCCCAGTACAAAGAATTTTTTGACGCGCGCGACGCAACGGTAATCGTGCCTTTGTACAGTTTCAACTTCACGGTACCCGTCACATTTTTCTGCGTTTCATTGACGAACGCATCCATCGCCCGCCGTAGCGGAGCAAACCACAACCCGTAATAGGCCATCTCCGCATATTTCGGCGCAATCGTTTCCTTGAAATGAAAGGTGTCGCGATCAAGGGTCAAGTATTCAAGTTCGCGGTGCGCGCTATACAACAGCGTTGCACCCGGCGCTTCGTACACGCCCCGAGACTTCATGCCGACCAAGCGGTTTTCAACAATATCCACCCGCCCGATGCCGTGCGCCCCGGCAATGGCATTGAGCGATTGTATCAGCTCGACAGGGGTTATTTTTTTCCCGTTGACCGCGACCGGTGTGCCGTGTTCAAAACTAATCGAGACAAAAACCGGTTTGTTGGGCGCCTTTTGCGGCGAAACGGTCATCTGGAACATTGATTCATCATATTCATTGGCAATATCTTCCAGAATACCACCCTCGTATGATATATGCCAAAGGTTGGCGTCAGAAGAATATGGTTTTGCTTTCGTCACCGGAATCGGAATAGAGTATCTGCGGGCGTATGCTATGGCGTCTTCCCGCGACTTTATCTCCCACTCGCGCCACGGCGCAATAATCTTCAGGTTCGGCATGAGCGCTTTAAACGCTAACTCGAAACGCACCTGATCGTTGCCTTTTCCCGTAGCGCCATGCGCGACCGCATCAGCATGCTCGGCACGGGCTATATCGACAATTTTCTTGGCGATAACCGGCCGGGCAAGCGCCGTTCCCAGCAGATACTGCCCTTCGTACACCGCGCCGGCGCGCAGGGCCGGGAAAATATAATCGGTGACGAACTCTTTTTTTGCGTCAATGATATAACACTTTGAAGCGCCGGTCCTGAGCGCTTTTTCTTTAAGAGAAACCAATTCTTTTCCCTGGCCGACATCGATGGCGACGGCAATTATCTCCGCGTGATATTTTTCTTTGAGCCAACGCAGAATGATGGATGTGTCGAGCCCCCCCGAATACGCAACAACTATTTTTTTGATTGTGCCCATACCAACGCTCCCTCTACCGTATCGATCACCTTGTCAACATCGGCGGTGGTAACCACCAGCGGCGGCAGAAACCGTAAAACGGTATCCTGCGTACAGTTAATGATTACGCCATTATCCTGACAGAATTGTACCACATCTCGTCCGGGGAAATCAAGTTCGATTCCGACCATAAGCCCCCTGCCCCGAACCTCCCTGATGCAGGACTGCCGTTTCTTAAGCTCACCCAGTTGTTCAATAAAGTACGCCCCCGTTGCCTTGACCCGCTTCAACAGCGACGGCGTCAAAAATTTCAGCAGGGCGAGCGACGCCGCACAGGACACCGGATTGCCCCCGAAGGTCGAACCGTGATCACCGTATACGAATGTATCGGCGTACGGCGCGGCGACAACGGTTGCCCCTATCGGGAGACCGCCGGCCAAACTCTTTGCCAGAGTAAAAACATCGGGCCTGACCCGGAAGGTTTGCCATGCAAATAGATTCCCGGTTCTTCCCATGCCGGTCTGTATTTCATCGAACATCAAGAGTATCCTTTTTTTGTCACACAACACCCGGAGATCCTTGAGGAACCGGACATCAGCCGCCGCAACGCCGCCCTCGCCCTGTATCGGCTCGATAAGGATTGCGGCAGTCTTTGCCGAGATACACTGATTGACGGAGTCAATACTGTTTAAAACAGCATGTTTAAACCCGGCAAGAAGCGGTTTAAAATGCGCATGAAACTTTTCCTGGCCGGTAGCCGACAAGGTCGCTATGGTTCTGCCGTGAAATGAATTTTTAAAAGTGATTATTTCATATTTCCCGGTGAATTCGCCCCATTTTCTGGCTAACTTAATAGCGCATTCGTTGGCTTCGGCGCCTGAATTCGAAAAAAATACTTTGCCCGGCATTGACCGCGTAATCAACTCTCGGGCAAGCGTTACCTGCGGTCCGGTGTAATACAGGTTGGATGTGTGCATCAATGCACCCATTTGCTTTTGTGCCGCCGCCACGACGGCAGGATTGCAGTGCCCTGCGTTGCACACGCTGATTCCGGCAAAAAAATCGAGATATTTATTGCCCGCGGCATCCCACAGATATTGCCCTTTTCCGCGGACAAAAACAACATTGTTCCGCCGGTATGTTTGCATGATATATTTTTTTTCGTCCTTTTTGATATCCATTGATTTCCCCTTTTATTGAAATCTCATTGACAATTACACACGGCAAATCCTCCCCCACCCTCCTTTGTCAAAGGAGGGAGATTCCGGTTATCCCCTTTTGGAAAACGGAAACTCAGAGAAGTTTGTTGTTACTTACATGTATCACTTATCAACAATTGACAAAACAGCCCGAACACCCTTCCCCGCATCCTTTTTTCAAAGGAAAAGTTCCCCCCCCCTTTGACAAAGGGGGACACAGGGGGATTTTATTTTTCCGTGTGATTGATCACTTAATGATTGTTCCGTTTAATTGCTTCAAACTGCCGGCGCCGTCGGCGATGATAACCTCGCGCACCCCGCGGCGCACTGAAGCGGCGCAGGCCTTGATCTTTGGAATCATGCCGCCGGTCACCACCTTACGCCGCAAAAGCCCCGGTATCTCGCAGGTATGAATCAACGGAATGGTGCGGCCATGTTCGTCCAGAACACCCGGGACATCTGTCAAAAGAATTAGCCGTGACGCGTGCAAAGCTACCGCGACCGCCATAGCCAGTGAGTCCGCGTTGACATTAAGTGTCGTCCCTGCGGCATCGCAACCCAGTGACGACAGCACCGGAAGATAGCCCGCTGATAACAATGTATCTATCAGCTTCGTGCGAACTTTAACGGGTTCGCCCACAAAACCATATTGCGGCAACCGCTTGCACACCACCAGTCCCGCGTCCTTACCGGAAATACCGCACGCATGGACACCCTGCTTTAAAAGACCGGCTACAAATTCTTTGTTGACTTTCCCGCTCAGGACCATTTCCACAACTTCCAAAGTGGCTTGGTCGGTAAACCGGAACCCCTTGACGAAACGGCTGGCTATGCCCAATTTTTCAAGCCAGATATTGATCTCAGGACCGCCGCCGTGAACCAGCACTACTGCTTCCTTTTTCACCAGCGCGGCAAGCTCAGCAATGAATTTCTTCCGGGCCGGAGGGTTTTTGCTTAAACTCCCGCCAAATTTTATGACGGTAAGTTTTTTTCTATTTTTCATGATTGCTCTCTCCTATACTATACTGAATTGGCATGATTTTTTAAAATCGCAGCGGTGACAATTCGCTGTATTCGGTGCAAACTCCTTATGAATAATCTTGCGGGCGACACCGATGACGCGCTCTTTTGCCGCCGCAAGCTGTTCCGGCGTTCTTTTCGTAAAAAGTTTTACATCATGCGCCAGAAAATAATACACCAGTTCGCGCGGCATAAAACCAAACACTGCTTGAAACGCAATAGCATAAACACTCAACTGCAAATCGGCGTCCACCTTCGCTTGATCCCACAATTCACTATGCGTTTTGTAATCAATGACAGCATATGTGCCGTCAGGATATTTGTCAATCCGGTCGATAATCCCCATAAGTTTATGGCGCCCAAGCTTGCAGACAAAATGTTTTTCCAGGGAAACTATCTCGACAACCGATGCGAATGACGAAGCAAAATACCGTTCCAGCATTTTCCGGCCTTTTTCATAAAACTCCAGCGTCTGCTGAGGCGAGGTGAACCCTTCATTTACCCAGCACACATCATAGGACTCGATAAGCTGGTCAAGCGTTGTCTCTTTTCGCTGATGATACTGCTCGAGCGTCTTATGAATCGTCTGTCCGAGCGATATAGCCGGCGTCGCGGGAACATATTTTTTATCGCAATATACCGTCCGGTATTTGACCGGACAAAACTCATAGGTATTTACCCGGGAATAGCTGATATCCATTCCGGGGGCAAACAATTCAGAAATGCGGGCCACTAATTTCTTAAACAATTGATCTTTCCTTTGACTCAGCGAAAAGCGAGAGGTTCAAACGCTTTTAGTGCGGTAAAAAACCACCACGGTGTCGCCGTATTTTTCAGAACGGAATTGTTCGAGTTCAGGAGGAACGACAACCGCCTCTTTCTCGTGGCGCTGACTGAGAATCCATCCCTGCGGCGACAGTAATCCCGCAGAGCACACATGCTGCAGCGTTAATCCGGTCAAGGACAAAGGTTTTTTGTGCGCGTCTTTGTAGGGCGGACCCATAAATATAATGTCAAACGGTTTACCGGTAACCCCGCCTAACCCCAGCACTATATCCACTTTGACGATCCGGCAGCGATCAGTCCATTTAAGCATGATTGTATTGGCGGTTATCAACTCCTGCGACCGTTTGTCCGATTCGACGAACACAACATCTGCCGCTCCCCGCGAAAGCGCCTCCAGCCCCACAGCGCCCGTCCCGGCGTAGAGATCCAAAAAATGCGCTCCGTCAATCCGGGGCGTCAGAATGTCAAACAACGATTTTTTGATTCTTGCCAGTATCGGCCGCACGGACAAATCTTCGATAGGCAAACTTTTCAGCATGCGCCCCCGTGCCTCACCCGCGATAATTCGTAATCCGCTCATCGTTTCCCGCTTCCTTATTTTTGACAAAAAAAGAGAGCAACCGGCGCTCTCTTAAAAATATCTCTTGCTATTCGACGGATATTTTCATGTTAATTGCGTTAAATTTTATGGAGCTGAGGGGGATCGAACCCCTGGCCTCCTGCATGCCATGCAGGCGCTCTCCCAGCTGAGCTACAGCCCCATCAAACAAGATACTTGGTTGTCATCCCCGCGGGCATACACGGGAATCTGGTTTTGCTCTTTCTGCAAAAATCTATCAACGAATAATAGCTAAAAACAAATGAATTTGCAAGTGACGGGGCACTACAACAAGCCAGCGAAGGGTGCCGCTACCAGAGGTCGCGGGCCGTGGCGATTATCTGCATGTCGTCAGCGACAATACCGCGCATCGATCCCTGAGCGACCAGAACGCTGCGCAGTAATATCTGTCTGCCTGAGGATGAACCGACAATGGCGACTTCGAACCCGCCCGGGAACAGTCCAGAGGCTGCCGCAAACACCGGCACCGTTTTCGGGGCTGTCGCCCAGCCTGCGCTGTTGGCAGAGACACCATAGCCGTACCCACCCAGTATGAGCCCGGTAACGATTGAAGTGAGCACCGTACACTTGTACTGCGGGATTACATGTGCCGCTGAAACGGTAACGGCCCCGGTTGCCAGAGTAAATAAGGAAAATGCGGATGCCGCGCTTAGATTATCTGAATCCCATGCGTAGCGGATATTGGCGTTGTACAACGCTTTTATCGCATTCGCGCGGCGAGTAGTATTGGTAATATTCATCAACTGGTTATAATCCGCATATTGAACGCTGCGCCATTCTATCAACCGGTAGCACGCATGGTCATAGATCGGTTTGGGATTATCGCTGGTCACATAGTAATAGTTAAACCGAAAAAGATCGATCCTGACTGTGTTCGTCCCGGTGAGCACCTGCATCGATGAATCGTTATTGGCGAACAAAAGGCTATTCCCGACGCTGGCGGAAACAAAATTAGTGGTGCCGGTCGTCAGCGTGCCGGCATCCTGAATGGTCGGGAGGATACTGCCGGTCAACCGCGCGGGGCAGCCGGTCAGAGAAATTTTATTTAAGTAACCGGTATCGTTGGCTGAGTTTTCAAACAAACGCTTGTTTGACCCGACCCTCAGATATATTTTATTCAAGGTCTTTTGATTGACTTCCCGGAGATTGACCGAGGCCTCGTAACCGGTAAAACCCCGCGTCATCGTCGACATAAGCATAACCAACCCCGGCGTAATGATGCCCAAGATGACAACGGCCATCATCACTTCCGTCAAGGTAATCCCGCGACTGCTACTTGTTGATATATATTTGGATTTGATCATAGCTGTAGTGCAAATCGATATTCTGCCGGTAACATTCTATGCTGACAATATACGATCCACGGCTAAACGCCGTTACCGGCCAGTCGTACGATGTCGCGGTGGTCAAGTGAGCGGCATCTTTCCCCCCCGCAACCGCCAGACTGTTATCGCTGCAGTAATACCAGGTTACCCCGCGGTCAGGAGAATATTTCAAACTATATCCAAGCAGGGTTGATTCGGAATAACTGCTCGAATAATCGGCAGTATAGGGTTGCCCGTCCCAACGCTGCCACTGTGCAGCCCATTCAAAATGAATGCTGCCGGGATTGTCAAATGTGTCGCTGATGAGCGGTTTTGTCAGAGAGACCATGGGAATTTGGGAAATTTGATCCTGCCCTGTATACAATCCTGCGTCAAGAAAACCCTGAATCATCGACATCAGCACGAACTTTCCCATCTGTACGGTGCCGAAATCTGCCTGGGTAGCAAGACCCGACGCCACAATATAACAGGTACTGCTCCCGAAAACATCTTTGATGACGGCGCTTGAATTGTACGGACTGCCGCGGGTGGAATCGTAATATATTCTGGTCCCGCTCGGGATGGAAATAACCGTGCGCAAGTTTTGATACACCGCATCGTTCCATTCGGTGGGTAAATTTCCTGTACCATAATCAAGAACAAACGGCCGCGGCGCGTCGATGGTGGCAAGTAAAGGGAAATTAAACACTGATGACATGGTCAATCCCAAAGCGGTAAGAGTGCCGGTGTAGGTGCCCGACTCATGGCAAAATGGTCCGGATCCGCCGCTGGCTTTACCGTTGATAAAAGATGAGCATCCCTTTGACCCGGTTCGCACCGTCCGGTTACGGTCGAAGTCGGAAAAAGTCGTATGATTGGCCCGGTAAAATTTCCCGGCGCCGGTGGCGATATTGCCCGTGCTGATCCAGGCGCTGTATTGATCGTCGGGATACAATTCGCCCAGCCAATACTTTGCGTACCAGCTGTTAAGCGTATTAGCAACGATACGGCTGCGGTTGAGTGCCGGGCCGTACGGCAGTATCTCATCGACAAAGACCGAACTCGTTTCGCCGGTGGTGCTCCACGGCGTTTTGATAAAGGGAATGGCATTGGGCAAGGGGTCTATGTCGCTGCCGAACTCACCGCCAACACCGTAATAATAATAACTGAACCCATTCATCGCCGACCATATGGCCTGCGTATTAAGCAACCCCGACCGGTATGTCTGAAAAAACCGAGGAACATCGACATCAAGGCCGTCGTCGCCCCAGCCGGCGGCAGTTTTGGTAAACCCGCTGTAGCTGTTCGCGGTATTGGGCACAGACCGGAAATACCAGTTATATCCATGCGCCTGCTTGACATCCAGATACGGGCAATGACGCGGGTCACCAATGAATTGAAATTGTTCGGTGGCGGGGGGCGTAACGCCCACCCACACATAGGTGCGGGAAAGATTATAAAATGGCGCACTCGTCCCAACGGAAAGATTGTCGCCAATCCGCGTCTCGATTGCGTGTACATCGGTAGAAAGAGCGCCGGGCGCCAGCGTGATGATCCATCGGGCGGTATTCTTGGTAGCACTGGACATCGTCAGATCGTCATCAAAACCTCCGTCAACGGGACAAGGAATATATTCCATGCCATAGAGCTTGTTGGCGGCGTTTAATCCGCCGCTCACGCTCGATGTCGAATGAATAACCGGCGTATCGTACAAAGTGAAAAGCGTTCCGCCGGCGGATGGATGACTGACCACGCACATCGTTCCCGCCGAAAGATCGAATACGGTATCCCGCTGATAGCGGGTGGTCGCATCACCGGAAATCTTCTGAACAGTTATATTGGATGTGTTTATTGTATCGCTGGGAACATACACCGTGGCAACGGCAATGCGGGAAAAATCTATGGGCTCTTCCTCCTGACGGGGACTGCTCCAGCAGAGTTTTGCAACAGCATTGGTGGCATTCTCATAGTAATCCATCTGTACGGCATGCGATTGGCCGGCAGTAAAAGGAAATGACATCGTACAAGTATTGGTGCTGACGGAATGGTCGTTCCAATTGTCAATGATGAGCACACCGTCAATAGAAAGCCGCACACCGTCGTCTGTCACTGTTTTGAATGTGTATATTTCTGAATACTTGGGATGAATCGTGCCCGTCCAGCGCACGGAAAATTTATCGGCGGGGACAGCGCCACCCGGTGACCCGGTTGACCAGTCAAAATTAATGGATTGGTCCATCCGGGACATTTTGAGATTAGCGGCATTAAACGGATCCGACGGAGGAGAAATGCCGCTCCAGCTGTAATAGAGACCGTTTGCGCCGCTGGCCCCGACCGTATACGGATACACCCGTAATTTCACCTGGCTACCGGCAGCATACGACAACTGCTCAGGATGAGTCACCAGACGCGCATGGGGATAGTTCGCCGGATCTTTTGCCGCATCGGAATAATTGCGCATCGGTGGCAGCGGCAAAAGTTCCCCGTGCAAGTTTACCAACAGAATATTTTTCAGCGAGGCCGGATCGCTGTTCATTTGCTCAAGAAGCATGCGCAAACTGATCTCCGGAACCGGTTGGTTGTTGAGTACTGCCTGGGCTTTATTATAATCGTACAGACGCACTTCATCAGGATAGCGCACGGCATGATTATACTGATCGCAGAGATTATAACTCTCGGGATTGGTTATTACGCCGTCGATATTGATCTGCCCCTGTATTTTTTCCGGGTCGTAGAAATAGAAATCGGTATTGTCCGCCTTGCGCAACAATCCGGGATAAAAATACACCAGCGGCATGGCTACATCGTTGGTGTAGGTCTCATTATTTATATACGGCTTGTAATATCTGTCGCGACCGTAGGCAAGCCGGCGAATCCAGTGCGTCCGCAGTATCAGCCCGGGATTTCTTGTCTGCAAATCCGACAAAACGGACTCGAACATCGGCACCATAGTCGACAAAGAGGACCACCAGCCCGGGACATTTTCAACGGCAATGATATACACATCCATGGTCATGGTCGGCACAAAATCGGAGGAGATAGTTTTAAGAATACTGACGGTTTCCGCCAGCACCGCCCCGGGAACGGCCGGATTAGCGGGCGACGAGCGATAAAACCGTACATATACTTTGCGGGCGAATGGCTCTTCGGGAACCCGGACAACCGAGATGCGACGCAGATACTTCCAACCGGCGGCAACCGTCTTATTGCCGCTGATGGGATGAGCCGGATCGGAAATATTTTTGTCGCTTGTCAGTATGGGGCTGTAGGTTGTTCCGTCATCGTAATCGTCCAAAACATTAATATTGATTTTTTCGGAACCCGACACCAGCGCACGCAGTTGCTCCATCACCTGTATGGATTTTTCGGTAGCAAAAACCCGTTCCCTGAGCTGGACCGACTGTCGGCTCATAAATGATTGTACATACACAATCGTCAGCCCGATAACGGCAAGGATGACCGTCGCGATAAGAACTTCAGCCAAAGTAAGTCCGCGATTATTTCTTAGCATAAAATATTTTTCTCAGTGACGGTGCGAAAAAGAGCACAGTGGCATGGTCATTGCATTTCAGACAATCCGGTGGAAACCCGGTAGGTGGATTTCATTTCCCGATATTGGCATATCTGCTGACGAACCATGTCCAGGATGCCCGCATCATACTGAATTTCAGCCACATCCGTCGCTCCTGAACGGGATAAAGTAAGCCCACCATAAGCGACCACGCAACCGCTGATATACGCAGGGTCGTTGATAGTCGCCGTTCCCGTGACATAGATGAGTCCGCTGTAGGTACTATTTGACCCCACACTGATAGTCAGATTCCCCTGAACAAAAAGTATACCGCTTGAACGCAGCGGGTGGGCGACGGTAAAAACGGCGTCGCCACTGATATAAATAAGTGACATATCCGGCAGTTCCGCCGGAAGCGACGCCACATCGGGAACCATATAGTCAGACAATATCCTGAGTTCGGCGGTCGAAACACCCAGCACATAGGGGACGGTATGATCATCCAGATAAAACGAGCTGGGGTTTGAGGCGGCCGTCGTTCCGGTAACGGTCGCTGCAGCATTTATACTCGGCGCACTGCCGCTGGCCCTGCCGCAACCATAGGTACCGCCGTCAATGCGTCCTTTTGCGTTAACCGTAACTTTACGCGACCCGTTCGTCCCGCCGTTGGAAACGATAACAGCGCAGGGAACCTGAATGGTAAGCGATATCCGTCGTATCTCGGTTGAAACGCGCGAGGTAGAAATAACCTTGTTCGGAGCAACATTGAAAGCAGCCGCGACATTGCGCTTGCGGTAAATATATCCTTTGCTTGAAATAGCCCACACATAGCCATTGCCATTCTGTTCGCCTGAATACAACCGCTCGCCGGACACATCATGAACTGCGTTGACATCGTAGGCCGCAACCGTGGTATTGGTTTGCCGTTTGACTTCATAGCGCCCCCATATCAGGCCGTCTTCGCTCAGCTGATATTCCTTTACAATGCCAATGGAAGGGTCGATAGTATCACAGTGCGCCGTATCGGTACTGTAGCGGGGATCGAACGCCCCGTCGGCCCACGCGTACCGCGTATACGGCACCCCGCTTTTAACGGGCTGAATTGACTGGCGCTTGAACCAGGCAATGGCGTCAACCAATCCGGAGCGAGAAATGTTATCAACTTCGGCACTAAGATGCTGCTGATTTTTTGTATTTTTAAAGGATGTCACGATAAGCCGTGTCCCGACCGCCACAATAATGGTCAGAACAAGAGAAAGGATCAACGCGATGGCAAGGGCGGTACCTCTGCTGTTATGCATGAAGAGTTAATGTGGGTCCCTTTTTTCTTCTCTTCAGGTTATAGCAGAATCCCGATTATTTTTCAAGGGTTTTATGTTATAGTTTTTACTTTATTTTTTTGACACCAATATGCGTATTTGTTACAATCAGTGCACTGTGAAGAAAAATTTTTTTATAACTTTTGAAGGGTGCGAGGGGTCGGGAAAAAGTACGCAGTCACTCTTGTTTTGTACCCACCTTAAGCGGATGGGGATTGCTGCCGTCCACACCCGCGAACCCGGCGGCACCGGCGTTGCCGAATCGATACGCAAGATTCTGCTTAATCCAAAAAATTCTATCGCTCCGGTTACGGAGCTCTTTTTATACGAAGCGTCCCGGGCACAGCATATGCACGACATCATCCTGCCGGCGCTCTCAGCAGGAAAAATCGTTGTCTGCGACCGATTCACTGACGCCACAATTGCCTATCAAGGCTATGCCCGCGGACTCGACATAGCGATAATCCGCCGGCTCAACGCGATTGCAACCGGCAACCGCGCGCCGGATTTGACGATATACCTGGACATCGCTCCGGCAAAAGGTCTTCTCAAAGCAAAAGCGATAAAAAACGGCGGGGACCGCCTTGACCGGGAAACCCTGTCATTTCACCGGAAAGTTCGCCGCGGATATTTGGCTGCTGCCCGCGGAGAACCACAACGCATCAGAATCATCAAGACGGCGGAAACGATTGAAGAAACACAATCGCTAATCATCGAGACAGTGCGCAATGCAAAACGTGGCATACCCCTTTAATTCATATGTCTTTTAAATCGATTATCAATCAGAAAAAAGCAAAAGATATCATCGCGGGTCAAATACTGTCCGGAAAGATCCCGCACGCTTATTTATTTTTGGGGCCTGACGGCGTCGGACGGAAAAAAATGGCGCTGGAACTGGCAAAAACCCTTAACTGCCATCATCCCAATACCCCCATTGCATTGGGGACCTCTCCCGCCGCGGTGCTTACGGAACCTTGCGACCACTGTCTTTCGTGCAAAAAAATCGATACAGCGACGCACCCTGATGTACAAACCATCGATTTTGAATGGCAAGCACGGCGCGAAAACAAAGAACTTGAAAAACAACGGTCTATCAAAATCGAAACCATCCGGGCCGTACAACACGAAATAAGCCTGAAACCGACTGAAGGTCGATGGAAAGTATTTATTATCGACCCGGCTGAGAAAATAACGCTCGACGCCGCCAATTGCCTGTTAAAAACTCTTGAAGAACCGCCGCGGTGGACAATGTTGATTCTGCTGGCACGCCATAAAGAGAATCTGCCGGCGACCATCGTATCCCGCACCCAGTCCGTACCGTTTGGACCGTTGCCGGAGAAAGATATTGTTGCCTGGCTGATTCTTAACGGCGGACTTTCCAACGACGACGCTCATGAAATCGCACGATTATCGGAAGGTTCACTGACAACCGCTCTCAAACTGGTTGCCGATAAGACAACTGTTTCGGAACCGCTGCTTTCCCGGGTAATCCGACCGGACGCTGCGACCGCTGACCTGCTGCGCATCAGCCAGGAATATGCCAAAACTTCCGATGCTTTTCTCGACAAACTGCTGGCGGAAGCAAAACAACAGTTCCGCAGGGAGCCGCACCGTTTCGCGCCGATGGTGGCGGAAATTTTGCGGACCCGTCAATTGATCAGTAAAAATGTAAGTTCACTGATGGCACTCGACGCTTTACTTCTTAACCTGAACCAGAGAGGGACCTAATATGCCCATCGCCGCCGGAGTAATGGTACGCCGCATCAAAGAAAAATTGTACGCTGAAACCGGACACCTTGATTTTGCCATTGGTGAACGGGTTGTCGTCGAAACAGAGCACGGCCAGGAAATCGGCATGATCTGCGAGCGGGAGAAGCTTATAGAAAAATCCAAAGAACCCATCGGGAAAATTCTGCGCAAACTGACGCCTGACGACAAAAAACGCATTATTGACAACGAAGAAAAGGGCTGCCAGGCACACAAAACTATTGTGACCAAAATAGAAGACCACGAATTGGGCATGAAACTCACCGCAGTGCATTTCACCTTTGACCGGTCTAAACTTTTCGTGTACTACACGGCTGAATCACGGGTTGATTTCCGTGAGCTGATTAAGGATCTCGGACATATGCTCAAAACGCGCATTCAGATGGTCCAGATCGGCGTCCGCGACGAAGCCAGAATGATTGGCGGGATCGGAACCTGCGGTCGCCAACTGTGCTGCCAGGGTTTTCTCAAGGACTTTTCATCGGTGACCATCGACATGGCCAAAGAACAGGATTTATCGCTCAACACCGCCAAGCTTTCCGGGCTCTGCGGGCGGTTGATGTGCTGTATCGGCTACGAAAATGCTTTTTACCGCGACACCAACAAAAAGTTACCGCCCTACGGATCGACCGTCACAACGCCCTTCGGACAAGGCACGGTAATAGCTGCCAGTTGCATCAAGGAAGCCGTGACCGTACATTTCGACGACGGCCAAAGCAAACTGGTGCCCCTTGCGGATATTTCCAATATCATCCCCAGAAAACCGGGCTCGGGCGTTCCCGTCAGGGAACCGGCGCCGGCACCGGCGAAACAAAGCGGCCGCCCGCCACGGCCGGAAAAACCGTCAGCGGGACATCAGTCCCGTCAACGCAACCATCACAACCGGGACCGCAGAAAATGAAATCAAACCGATTCTATCTCACTACCCCCATTTATTATGTCAACGATTATCCTCATATAGGTCACGCCTATACCACGATTGCCGCCGACATACTGTCCCGCTGGTCCCGCCTTAATGGTAAAAATGTTTTCTTTTTAACCGGCACCGACGAACATGGCGCCAAAATTTGCGATGCTGCGCAAAAAAACAATCAAACACCTCTGGCGTTTTGCGACGGTATAGTCGAAGGGTTCCGCTCTGCATGGAAAAATCTGGCTATTGAGAACACTGATTTTATTCGAACCACGGAAAAGCGCCATGAAGCCGCTGTCCAGAAACTTCTCAGTGTACTCCACGAAAAAGGATTTATTTATAATAACACCTACAAAGGGTTGTACTGCGTTGGTTGTGAGAAGTTCATTTCTGAAACGGACCTGGACGACACGGGTTGTTGCCCTGACCACCGCCAGAAACCGGCACACCATGAAGAAGAGAATTATTTTTTCAAGCTCTCTGCCTTTCAGCAACAGCTCATCGACATCATTTCCGATGAAAAGCATCCCCAGCATATCGTCGTGCTCCCGCGCGAACGCCGCAACGAGATACTGGGCAAGCTTAAGCAGGGCCTGGACGATATCAGTATTTCCCGTATCGCTCTTACCTGGGGCATCCCCCTGCCGTTTGATGCCAAACAGACCGCCTATGTCTGGGTTGACGCACTGATTAACTACATCAGCGCCGTGGGCTACGGCGAACTGCCTGGGGCCGATTCCCCCGATGCCGCACAACGCATCAATGATTTTAATACATGGTGGCCAGCCGATCTACATCTGATGGCCAAGGATATTCTGTGGTTTCACAGCGTCATCTGGCCAGCAATGCTGCTGGCCGCCGGCGTGGCCCTACCCAAAAAGATTTTTGCACACGGATTTTTTACCATCGACGGCAACAAAATGTCGAAAACCATCGGCAATGTCATCCGCCCGGATCAGTTGATAGAAAAATTCGGTGTTGACGCGACGCGCTATTTGACCGTATCGCTGTTTCCTTTCGGCAGTGACGGAGATATATCGTGGGACGCGCTCACTGACAAATATAATGTTGACCTGGCAAACAATTTCGGCAACCTCATATCCCGGACGCTTTCCATGACGCAGAAATATTTTTCGGGAACGATCCCCCCTGCCACCGACAGCGCGCCGGACCTCATCGATCGCGTTGCAAAAATACTGGCTGATGTCCCCGGTGCCGTTGATGCCCTCGAGTTTCACAAGATCGCTGACCGGATACAATGCGCGGTCACGCTGGTGAATCAACAGATAGAGCAGGATGCCCCATGGAAAATGGCAAAAGAAGCCAACCAGCGCCTGGGCGCGGCAATGAACTCCTATCTTCAGACAACGGCGCTGATAACGTTGTATCTTGTCCCGTTTATGCCGTCGATATGCCAGAAAATATGGGAATCGTTCGGCGCTGTTGAACCGGTCGCCACCGCCGCACACGCATATTTTACTGCTTCAGTTCCACCGACTACCTTCGTGCGCTCCGGCGCAGGTATTTTAAATCCCGGCATCCTGTTCCCCCGCATACAAAAATGAGAGCAGCGAGCACTGATAGATTTGAAAGAACGGCAAATCCCCCTCGCCCCCTTTGCTAAAGGGGGAATCAATGACATTGCAATGATATTAGAAAGATGTTATGAAAAATCGTAGTAAATATTATGATTGAAACACACGCGCATTTACTCGATGAGAAGTTTGACCTTGACCGCGACACTACCATTGCGCGCGCCCGCACCGCCGGCGTTGACGCCATTATCGAAGTCGGCTGCGAGCCGGCGAACTGGCAAAAAACTATCGCCTTTGCTGTTGCGCACAAAAACATATCCTGCGTTCTGGGAATACATCCTCAGGAGACCATTGCGGCAGAGCCCGCCGTACTGGACACACTCAAAAATCTGTGCACCCATCAAAAAGTAGTCGGCGTAGGCGAGACAGGGCTTGACTACCATTTTGAAACATCACCCCGGGATATGCAGAAAGAAGTTTTTATCCATCACATGGATATCGCGCGTTCTCTCAAAAAGCCCCTCGTCATTCATTGCCGTGAGGCCTACCGGGACTTGCACGATATTCTTACCGGTCAATGCTCAAAACCGGGAAGCTTTTTTGGCGTTATTCATTGTTTTTCCGGAACACTATTTGACGCCCGGGAACTGACCGACATGGGTTTTCTTCTCGGCATAGACGGCCCAGTCACCTATCCATCCGCAAGAAATCTCAAAGAGGTCGTCACTGCCATCCCCCTTGAATCCCTGGTCATTGAGACCGACTGCCCGTATTTACCACCGCAAGAGTACCGCGGTCAACGCAACGAACCGTCCTACCTCCCTCTGATAGCCCGTGAGATAGCCCATTTAAAGAATATCCCCGCGGAAACCGTAACCGCCGCCACAACAATCGCCGCAAGAACCCTTTTTGCATTATAAGTCTGCCCATCTCCGCCATATCTACTTGTTTTTCATTTAGTGTTATATATATAATATTCGAAAATATATCGTCGTCATTGGATTGCGCGAGGCAACCGCAATGCTTCTCAGGAAAGGTATCCCGTGCCGATTGTGCGGGATTCAAGGTTTAATACTGATGGCCGCAAGATTCCCTTACTACAAAGAAATCGCTTTGCTGTTGCTGATTCTTGCCGGCTACATATTGCATAGTGTTTATATGGGAAGCTTCACCGTCAATTGCGCCACTGACATTAGCTCCCTTGTCGCTGCACAAGACATCACAACGAAACTTGATAGTTTCTCCTCTAAGATTGGGCAACCAATCCATAATCTAATCACAGCATTTCAGCATTCACGACTGCCTCCGCTGTATGCTCTGAATGCGGTTCTCATCACAAAGATTATCGGCAGAAATTGGACAATGATGAATATTGTTAACAATTTCCCCTATCTGTTCATACTACTGGTGTTCTGCTATCTAACCGGCAGGGAAATCAAGGACAAAGAGACCGGCATACTGGCAAGCGTATTGATAGCATTATACCCTCTTGTATACGGCAGTTTCCGCTTGTACTGCATAGATTTTTCCATCATGGCAATGACTGTCATGTCCTTTTATTTTTTGTTACGGTCGAAAAACTTTCAAAAGACCCCAGAAACTATCGTGTTCGCATTGTGCTGTGGCTGGGGGATGCTGCTTAAAGACCCCTTTGGATGTTTCATAGCTGGCCCGACATTATACGCCCTTTTTTGCCGATGTAACCATCCACAAAATCCCGAGAAGGGAATACTGAGCCGGCCCGCAAATATTCTCATCGCCGCAGTGCTATTTTTGATAGTCATTTCCCCCTATTATTTCAACATCACTATTCTAAAATTTATATTGATCGACCGTCAAATCAGTAACGAACCCGCGCAGCATGCATGGTACACTTTCGATAATCTGAGGTTATTTACTACTGGCCTGTGGGAGAACCAGCTGAGCCCTCCGTTCTTTATTGCTTTTATCATCGGGCTGTATTTTGTTGTCAAACATAAATATCTGACATCTGTAAAACCAATGATTTTTCTGTGGATCGTCGTGCCGACAGTTATAGTACTCTTTATGAACCAGCAAAAAAGCGTGCGCTATGTACTCCCCCTGATGCCGGCATATGCTCTCGTAACTGCAGCTGGGTTGAGAACCATACTATGGACGCGCCGCGGCATCGTGATTGTCTGTATCATTCTAGTGGCAGGGCTCCTTCAGTACCGATATATTAGTTATGGATCTTCAGATATTTCTGTAAACATTATGGGCAAACAGTGGCATTACTTCTCCCGCTCTGAACTGAATCAAAAGTTTTCCGATATGCAGAACACCGGAGAGCGTATGCAGGGAATATATCAGGGGCTCATGGAAAGATATAGACAATCGGGCAATAAGAGCACACTGAATTTATTGATTCCCCTACGAATAACCAGCGGATTCACTGACTTTATTGATATATATTTCTGGTTTCAAAACAGCAAAACAACTATCAATACAATCTCTTTGTTGGAAAAGGGGATTGAAACACTCGAACAAATCTATCAAGATCGGAACAAGATCGACGCCATTCTTTTCCTGCTGCCTAAAGAAAAGATCCCATTAATCCGCAGAGATTTTCATTTGCCTTTTGCTATTCTGCAGGAATACTATTCGCCATGGAATTCAAACATAATAAGAAATTACCAGTTGATGACCGCCGCTGATTGGGCTGTGCATGAAAGGACTTGGAATAAACTTGAACGAGAATTCCCCCAGAAAAAGCTTTTGTATAACGATGCCGAAATCGAGGTATATCTTTTTAGCCGTTCTCAATGACAAACTAATCCCCTTGAATTGAACTCTCGAATCGTTCTGTGAAATGACAGAGGGTTACTGTGCGCGGGAGGAATTGTGCTGGGTGATATAGATGAGAAAAGCAACAATGCCGTTGAGTAGCGTCTTCATGACGGGAATACTGAGCGGCATAGTAAGAAAATGCCACAGAACCCGCGGATGCAGGCGCAGATAAAACCGTGCGACAATGCTTTTTGCATATCGTGCAAGTATCGTTGACGACAAACCCCGCGGAACGAATACATAACTATACTGGTTCAACAACCGCCAATCTTTTTTAAATGTTCCATACTCTTGAGCGCGCTGATAGTCGATTGAACCCGGCATCGGAGTAAATATGTTCAGGGTGAGAAAATCAAGATCTGAGTTTAGAATGAATCGTTTCGTTTTCTCGAGACTTGTCTCTGTTTCCGGCAAGGTTCCCAGCATAAAGTATCCGTGACAGATAATGCCGGCTGCCCGTATCTTGCAGATTGATTCGGTAACCATTTCTGGATTTATTTCCTTGTGAAGAAACTCTAAACAGTCCGCCGAACCGCTTTCAATGCCAAACCCTATCTGCCAGCATCCTGCCCGCTTCATAGCAGCCAGAACATTCTCGTCGATGATATTCGCCCGCAGATTACATGACCATGTCAGCGGAAGTTTTTCACGGATCAACAGGTCACAGAGCGAGAGCACGCGTACCCTATTGACGCCGAATGTGTCGTCATATATTTGTACATCCCTAATGCCGTAATCTTGCACCAGCGTTTTCATCATTCCAAAAACATATTCGGCACTGTGTTCTCGATAACAACGATCACCCCAGACAGCCCGACTGCAAAAAGTGCACAAATAGGGACATCCGCGCGAGGTAACGATTGAAAGTGAGGGGAGATGGCGAAATGAGAACAACGCCGGGTGATAGTGCCGTCGAATGTCCGGTAACAGATCCCATGCAGGGAAGGGGAAAGAATCGATATTGTCGCGTGTTTTCCGCGCAGACGTGCTGTGCAACTCACCATTGTGCCAAAACATCAATCCGTTGACTGAGAGTAATGGCGTCCCCTGTTCACGGGCAACAAGAATCTCGCCCAGCGTATCCTCACCCTCGCCGATAACGCCGGCATCAAAATGAGGGAACGACTCCATTGTCTCACGGGGCAAGGCGCTCATATGCACACCGCCGATTACTATAAACAATGCATGGTCAATGGATTTCAAGCGCGCGGCAAGCGCTCCAGCTGAATGAATTGCCACGGTAGCGGCGGTAATCCCCACTAAGTCCGGCTTAAAAGCAATGATCCGGTTCACTGCCTGCTCGACACCAAGTGACAATGCTTCACAATCAAGCAACGATACAGTGTGTCCCCGCTGACGCATAGAGGCAGCAAGCGCGCAAAGCCCCAACGGCGGCATACAAATGCCCGCCGCGGATAATTTTCCGTATCTTTCCTTCATGCTTAACGGGGGATTAACTAGAATTATTCTTTGCATGTAGAGATTGTGTTGCGCGTCGGAACGCCTATAAAACTGCCTGCCATCGCCGGTTATAGACACATATTTTTAAAAAGTATATCAAACACCACATTCTATTGCAAATTCCATGATTTTTTTTGATATAATCTGCCTATGGCAATAACCTATACACTTCACAACAGCCTCTATATCAACCTGACCAACCGTTGTTTGATGGCTTGCACATACTGCATCAAATACAAATGGAAAGGAAAATTTTACGGCCAGAACTTGCGCCTGTCTGCCGAGCCAAGTGCGCAAGATGTTATCAAGGAAATAAAAGATCCTAAAAAATTCGATGAAATTATATTTTGCGGCTACGGGGAACCGTTGATACGCCTGGAAGTGCTTAAAGAGGTCGCCGCGTGGGTACATTCCCGCGGCGGACGCGTTCGCATCAACACATCGGGACATGCCAATGTCTTTCATAAACGCAACATCCTTCCCGAATTGAAAGGGCTGGTAGACGCCATATCCATAAGCCTCAATGCGTCTTCACCGCAGCAATACAACCGCCTCAACCGACCAAAAAAGAAAACTAATGCTTTCAAAGAAACTATTGCCTTTATCGCGGAATGCAAGAAATACATCCCCTCAGTAACGGTAAGCGCCGTCAGCTTGCCGGGCGTTGATGTTGCCACAGTGCGGACTATCGTAAAAAAACTGGGCGTCGCATTCAGACAACGACCGTATCTCGATTAGCGTTCTGAAATGACACATTTGAGAGAGCTGATGATTCATACGATAGCGGGAATACAGTGGTGAAAAAGAACAATTATTTTCTTGTGGTTTTTCTTTTTTTATGTGTAGCTTGCACTGTCATATACGCGGCCTCTGCCGGAACGCCGGAGACACAAACCGGCAAAACAGTGTGGCGAAAACAGGTAGGATGTAACCTGAGGACCGTCGAATTGCAGCGTGTCAGTGAACAGACAATCATCGGCGCTGAAAACAAATTCCCCACCCGCCAGAGAACAATCAAAAAATCTGTCTACAAACTGGTTTTAATGGACGCAAGCGGCAAGCCGGAGAAAACCTACGACCTGTCAAAATGCCGCCGGATCCGTATGATAGCCACTGCCTATTATCCCGGCGACCCCCTTGCATGGCGCGATGGCACCGAAACCTATTTGGGCCTTGAAATGCAGCGCGGCATCGTAGCCGTCGATCCGAAAATAATCCCCCTAAAAACCCGTGTGTATGTCTCCGGATACGGCTATGGCTATGCTGCTGACACCGGCAACGCCATTATCGGCAACCGCATAGACCTCGGCGTCAACAACGCCGCTGAAGAGAAATCATGGATGCATCGCCCAGTCACCGTCTACATTCTCGGAAAAGCCGACACCTGGTAACCCCTCCCTATCTGCCGGTTTTCACATAAATTTCACAAATTTTCCTTCGTTATTACTTGAAATATAACTATAATATCTGTATATATAATTACACCGTATCAATGGGCATTGAAGACCACGGAAGGCTGGATAACCAACCCGGAGCGTTGCAAACCGGATTTTTTAGCAGTGGAGGAACATGACAATTAAACTAATGAACAATCGTTCTCGGAAATTTATTTTGCGCGCTGCACAGACATCAATAGCCAGAATTTTTTTCTCACATTTCACGAGAATCACTGCGGTAGTGACCTGTGTGTGTTTTTTATACAGCGCGGTCCTGAGCCAGACAATTCATGCCATAGTCACGCCGGCAGAAGAAACGCACAGTTCATTGAATGCGTATTCGGGTGAGTTTAGCGTTCCCTATGCGCTGGGAAGAATTACTGACGCACAATACATGCGCAGCGACCGTGTTGTAATAAATATTCAGGACCTGCACTGCCATGCTGAGGTGCAAAGGAACATCGGGAAAATACTCGGACTCATTGACCGGCAGTACGGATTATCCAAGGTATATGTGGAAGGCGGCGTAGGCCCAGTAGACACTTCGTGGGTACAGGCGCTTGATAACCGGAAATACCGCGAAAAAGTTGTGGAAACGCTCATGGACGGCGGCGTTTTAACCGGTTCAGAATATTATTCGATACTGAGCGGCAAATTCAATCTTCTGCAGGGGTTGGAAGACAAAACTCTCTACACCCAAAACCTTGCGCGTCTGGGAACCATCATCAACCAACGAGCAGAAATGCAGTCCCGATTACCTGAGTTTGCAAAAAGCATAACAACCATTCAAGACCACTACTATACATCACGCAACCAACAACTAAACCGGATAATCGCCCGCCACGATGCCGGCGCACTATCTGCCGAAAAATATCTCCGCCTGCTGCTGCAGCTGGCAAAAAGAGCGGATGCGGACCTCAACGAATACCCCAACACGGTATCCTTCGTACGGCTATTTGAACTGCAAAAAGGGCTAAAATCAAAGAAGATAAACAAACAGCTGGTGCATTTTTTAGGAACGCTAAAAGAGAAGTTACCGTACGCGACATACCGTCGTTTGATGGACAACTCTTCCGGCAACGCGCGGGCAGAAGAGCTGTATGCGGCGCTAAAGCGTGCGTCAAACGAGCATGCGCTCGACTTGACCAGTGAGTATAAGGAGCTACATCGCTTTTTCACCTTTGCAGATGAAAATCAGAACATAAACCCAGTCGCGCTTGTTCGTGAAGAAAAAAAGCTTATCAGCGACCTGCACGATCGGTTCAGCGCAAGCGCGGCAGAGCGCGAAGTGGCTTATATAGCAGACTTCTTTGAATATGTGGAAAGATATGTCAACAACAAGTTGTCTGCGGAAGATCACCGCTATTATGTGAGCCATCAGGCAAAATTTCGACAGTTGTGGGCGAAATATACAACAACAAACACCCTGCCCGCACTGGAACCATATTACGCAGTTCTGGACAAGTTCTATGCTGTCAACATCGAACGCAATAACTCCTTTTTGAAAAATATTTTTTCAAACGACCTTCCTGCGCCGGCAGCCGGCGGCGTTCTTCGCGTTCCCCGCGTTGACCAACTTGCCACAGTAACCGAGTCACTGAAATCAGCCAAAGAAATCATTGTGGTGGTTACCGGCGGATTCCACACCGACGGGCTGACCCATCTGCTCAAAGACCGCGGCATATCATACCTAGTCATCACCCCTTCAATTACCAAAGATGCAAAAATAGCAGAAGCGACATACAGCGAACTTGCCAAGCAGCAGGCGGCGGTGTTCGGCGCACAGGCGTTTGCCCTGATGCTCGAATCGACCTTTTTGAAATCAAAAAAATCAACCGCTGACATTAATGCATCCGATTTTGCCGAAGCGCGGGCGTGGGCGGAGAAACAACGCATACCGGCGGCACAAATCGAACAATTTATCAATAATTTTATAACCAGGAAAAAGGCGAATGAAGTATTTGCCGAAACCTATGTCCGGCAATGGTGGAAAACGGAAAAGAATCAGGGTAAAGACAGTGCCGCTTTGCTGGCAGAACTCAATAAATCTCTTGAGGGGACTGAAGCCAAGGCCGCACTGTCTGATGATGAATCTTCCCTTACTTTAACCAGCGGCGACGCACCGGTCACGATACGCTTGACGGATGCAACAGGGCAATATGTCTCCTCCGACGGTTCCCGCATTGCAGCGAAACGGGAATTGCGCGAAGTAGCGATTGTAGCCGCGGTCGCCACCTTATTTTTTATCATCAGCGCGATCGTGCCCAATGTCTCAGGGATTAGGACTGCTATCACCGCGCTTACGCTCGGCGTTGCCTTGTGGAAGGCGATAAATGGACTGACGATGCAGTATCAGGCTAGTGTCATTGAGCAAGCGGTACAGAAGGCACAAGGCTATCCTGCAATCAAGGCCCGCACAGACATGATCGCGCCCGGCATGACGGTTGCTAATTATTTTGAAGATATTAAAACCAGGTATAAACTTCCTCAGAACATTCTGCTGACAATCCTATCCGACCAACCGGACAAACCGGCGATGGCGTATCATCAACAGGAAAAAGCACTCAATAGAATCGGTATCAATCCGCGGGTTTTCTATGAAATCGAACGGATAGACAAAAATGTTGCCCGAAGCATCATTGTTATGCATGAACTCACTCATCTGCGTGAAGAAGCAGTGTTTACCAAGATGTCGGGGAAAATAACCACAGCATTGCAACGACTTACTGCTTCGGGCGGCGGCGAGCTTATCGCATACCGCAGGCAGATGAGACATGCATATTTGTTATACCCAGGAATGGTTCGGTCTATATTCAAGCGTATGACCTTCACATTAAACCCCGGTAAAGGCACGCCGGTTGCGCCACAAGGCCCACCCGCGCAAAAAAAACCATTCTTTAGTTTTCCCGGTGTCACGGTTACAAACCTTGACGATGTTAAGAAAATCGTCAGAGAAACAATGATAGAGCAAGGAAAAGACAGAAATGAAAACACCTCTGATTTTGACAGCGAAGTCACCTACTACTCCGTGTTGCTTTGGACGGTCAATAACGGAGATCCTACAGCAATAACCATTGAAGACCAAAAAATCGCGGAATCATTTTATGCTACTGCTAATATGACCGATCAAGAGCTCAACGATTTCGGGGTGGTGGAATATGACAATATGCAAGAACCGACTGCACAGGAACGAAAAAATATATTGATGGTCAATCTTGGACTGAACGCCGGGTTGGGCAGCAGCGTTAAGCGCGGCGAATACAAAAAAAATCTTATTAAACAATTCCTGAATCTCATCAGCCCTGGAATAGGAGCGAAAGGAACCGACCTCTATTTCCTTCTTCAGATAAACGGGAAGGAAGTACCCGTCAATATATCTGAGATAAAACTTTTACAGGCCGCCGTAAACGCTAAAATGTTCGGCAAACTGGCCGTTCGTGAAGTGGTAAATATCGAGTCAGCTCCCTCAATCCTTGGCTTGTATGACCAGATGAACATTTACGGCAGAAATGGCATTGATCATCCTTGGAAAAAATTAACATACCGGCAAATATTCGCCCAGGAAGGCATTCAATTGGACGAACCCCATCGCGTGGGATTTCTTCCCGGATTAAACCGTGAAATCCCTAAAAAGATGCCGACCGATGAAGAACAAAAAATCGAAAACTTACGCGCGGCGGGAGAAAGCAAAAAAAGTTTTCCTCCTCAAATTACCGCTTCAGGCAGTCATGGACAAGTGATTTTTTGGCTACTCAAAAACCTGCTTGACCCTGAATTTGAGGAAAAACAGGGATGGGCAGAAGAAGGGAAGAGTACCATTATCGCCATTACCAATTCTGACGGAGTAGGCAATCGCGTCGATGCAAAAATAGCTTCGCATGTCGCACGGACCAATACACCCATTGCCATGCTGGCGACTCCCAGGACTACTGATGATGTCAAGGGAGGTATTTTTGGTCTTTTAACAAAAGGTTCAACCCGTTTTCCCTGGGTACTTGAATTAGCGGTAGCCGCCAAAAATAAGGAAAAGGAAGTATTCTTAAGAAAGGGAGTGGAGAAAGACGGCGCTGCGCCGGGAGACGGTGGCAGATTCGGCAAACAGCTATTTAACACCAATTCCGTAGTTCTCAATCTTTCCGTCCTAGGGCCTTTTGTGCGGGAACTGAAAGATTATATGGGCCTGGATGAGTACCTGGAATTGATCACCCCGAGCCCTATCGTAAGCGACAAAATGCAGGGTGCGACACCGTATGTGCAGATTGAGGGTGCTATGGGCACATCGATTCTAAAAATCAATGCTTATTTGGAATCTAAAATAATATTGGGCGATCCAACGATCATGGCGTTGATGAAGAAATATTCCATCCCAACACAGAACTTCAAGTTTTTGCGGATTATTAACATACCTCGCAAATTTTTTGCTCCCGTAAAGTTTTCCTGGGACTTTATTTATCAAACTCTGACATCATTGATGAAAATCAATACGGAAACATGGATTCCTGACATGATGCGAGAAGACACATTCCCCAAAATAATGCCTGATGGAGATGACGGAACCTCGAAATGGTATCTGGAAATGCACAATTGCCAGCAAGCATTCGGACAGGCTGATCTGAGCAAATGCACCAGCTTCGATGCTTCAGGTATTAGGGAAGAATGTGCCGTCACATGGTCGGATGCCGCCTTTGTAGGCACCTTTGCCATTTCGAGCAGATACAAAGGGTTGATTAATCTTAATGAAGCACTCAACGATTCACTGCTTCCCGGAAGAACAAAAGGATTCCTCTATTTTGAGAACGCAGTAATTGACATAGATGAAAAGGGCATACTCACATTTTCTACCGATGTTGGCGGCAGCAAAAAACAATGGACATTACAATATCTCAGCAACGGAAAGTTCAGAGAGTTGGTCACCACGCAGAAAGATTCCGGAGCGATATCGTTTACCAGTACGGTTACGGGAGACAAGGCATTCATCTCGCACGCGAGAATTAAATCGCTCGGGACATATCTCATCAAATTCGGCACCGCCGGTTGGCGCCCTGAAACAAAGGATTTCACTCTTGCCCGCGTTCAACTTTTTGCTGAGGCATTAGCAAGAACATATGAAACCGAGAACGGCGACGACCGCAGCAGGGCAATTCTTATTGGTTTTGATCCCCGCAAGAACAACAAGGAATTCGTCAGAGAAATGGCAAGTATTCTTACGGGACACGGCATCTCGGTAGACATCATCGCACAGGAACCCACCATCACGCCGGCATTAGCTATTTTTGCCGCAGAAAAACGCTATGGCAAAGATTATCATTATGTGGTAAATTTTTCCGCCAGCCACAGCAGTAACCGATATAGCGGCATCAAACTGCTCCTGCCTAACGGCAGACCCGCACCGGATGCTACCACACAGACAATCCAAAAAATTGTGAATGAATTAGGGGATAATAAGAATAATGAGGCTATCCCGTCGCTTGTATACGATGATGCAAAAGCAATTGGTTTGCTGCACGAAGTCAGCGTAACGGAGGCGGTTAAAGAATATGTTGACCCCTTCATCAGAGCCAAGCGAGATTCCGGCGCTTGGGACAAAGTAACAGCATACCTTGCGGCTGACGACCGGGCCTTTATAACTTTCGACGCCATGCAGGGCGGCTCAGTAAGTTATTGGGAAGCAATAATGGATCGCCTGCTCATTGATGTAAACGATGCCCGCAAACAACTGAACCTGCCACCGCGCACGGCAGATTCACTCTTCAGGACCGTTCATCGCGCCAACGCTGATCCGGCGTTTAGCGAAGTTGGCGGGGTGCCAAACCCTTATACGCGTAAAAACATAGCAACTATCCTCGGTCTGCTTAACGAAAACTCTCGGCCTGATCATGAGCTTGCGATTATGGTCGATTGCGATGGAGATTCAGTTGCTGCCGCTGATAAAGAAGGGACGCTGAAAGCAAACGAGATCGGCGCAATCCTTCTCTATGAAGCGGTCAGAAAACAGTGGACTAACACGGTGAAACAAGACGAATGGCCCGATCTATTGATCACTCAGTCAATCGCAACAAGTGGCATGGCACACGCATTAGCAACCTATTTCAACAACCAAAATGAAAAAAACCATATCAGCGCTCGGATAAAATTTACACCGGACACCGAAGTTGGATTTAAAAGTTTACCGCCGGCGATGGATGACCTTGCTGCAGCGGGAAAAAAAGCGGATCGTCCTTTTAAACGCGTCCTGGGCTTTGAATCAAGCGGGCATGTCTGGGCTGATGGATGGACTGGCATGGATGACGGATTATTCGTAGGATTCGACCTCATCGCCGCCGTGGCAGGCTGGAATGAGGACAAAAACAGTTTACCACCGTCATTTAAGGGATTATCGCAGATTCGCAAAGAGATTGATGCCCTCATCGGTTCCCGCTATGCTTTCGAAGAGCAGTCTGTCGAGGAATCAGCAGCCGCACGATCATCGGCATTGTTTAAGCTTAATGAAAATGAAATTACAAGAACCATAAATCAATTGCTTGAATTGAATAATTATCCTGCCAAGGTTCAAGAATGCATACTGACTGACGGAGTAAAAATAATTCTCACCAACGGCGACTGGCTCCTTATACGAAAATCTGGCACTGAACCCCAGTTCCGCATCGCCACCCAAGCAATCATGCCCAACGATGCCCCCCCAGAATCATATCGCAATAGCACGCTTTTTGCCATCTGTAAAGAACTATTGGGCGCTACGGAAACAAACGACGGGGATAGCGATGAAGCAGCGCTCAATGCAAGTACAAACCCGCTGCCGGCTGATAAAGAAGTACTGCAACCGGTCATTAAGGCTATCTCATCGCCCTTGGCAGCGGCTGTCCTTCTACTCAACAGTGCTATTGCCGAAAATATCGGCGGTGATCGACCAATTTTTGCGGCCGCCCCGGTAATCTCAAAAATGCTGTGGGGCGTTTTGATGAAGGACGCGACCCCTCTTTCCGGACTCAAACGACGCGCTGAAGTGACCGGCGGCGTGTTTATCGCCGCCAGAACGGCTTCTTCTCAGCAAGAATGGACTGACCTCCTGAGACAAACAATAATAGCCGCCTCGAACCATGCTAATCGTCAGTCCATAGTTAATGACGGTTTATTTGTCGTTATCTCTCAAGAAACAGGAGAGGCGAACTTTACAACGGGGAACGGAGAGAAAACTTCTTCAATCCTTGCCAGACAAATCACCTGCGGCAACGGCTATATCGTTGAATTCATATCTCCCTACTTTGAAGACGGTCGCGATACGATACCGCAGCAATTGCTTACATTCATCAGCGAAGATCCGCGGGTACGGGCGGTCTTTCCCGATTCGATTGGCACCGAAAACCGTGACAGCGGGGCGCCGTATGCGGTCATCGAGAATAGCAATATGGATGAACGGTCCCTGGCGGCACAACCCGTACGCTTTGCCGCGATGGGACAAGCAGTGCGCATCAACGCCCTGGAGCATGCGGACACTCCTGAACTTCTTGGCAGTATCCGTGATATTGAGACAGCGTTCATTAACCGCAACGCGCGACAAGTGTCCGCACGCCCTTTCCTGACAGCGGGCGTCATAATCGACACTTTCGAAGATCTACATCGGTTAAATTCTGCTCAGCGGCTTGAGGAACTCAGAGATTCAGCACCGGGACACAGCAATGACGGCACCAGTTATTTAGCCGTATCCCTGAAGCTCAGCCCCGCGATACTGGCGGAAGCGCTTAAACCCAACAGCAAGACACACCGGGAGTTGGCGGAGATAGTCACTAAAATGCATGCGGCGAAATTGAGCGCAACGATAAGTATTGCCATCGAAAACCTCGATACTCCGGAGGGGTTTGCCCAGTTCCATGCGGCCGCCGGCATACTGCTCGCAGAAAATCAGATTGACGCCAACAGCATCACCCTGCGCCAGGAAGCCATGAACCGGGAGCAGGTCAATAAACTTGTTCCTGCTGATTTGAACACCGTTGTCCATGGCGTTAAAATCAATGCTCTGCTTGCGGTTCGTTTTGAACAATCTGATTTTTATATCGTCCGCCCTGCGTTCGCTGAAGAAGGCATCGGGTATGACATGACCTATGTGTTAGGCAGTAATTTGGTGTCAAGCGTTCCCGCACGCGCAAGCTTAGAATTAACGCGGGAGACCGCGCAAGAAACAATTGTTGTTGACCCGCAAATCGCTGCAAAAGAACTTGATGCATTGCGCGCGAAAACAAGCGCAGTTTGTCTCGGAGACGATATGCGTGCTGCTGTCCGCGATGATGCATCGCTGGAAGACGGAATACGCGCATTCATACTGTCGCTCTTTAGAGCAAAGAAAACAGATCCGCAGTATCAGTTTAACGAAGGGTTTGATGAAGGATTTGGCGCCCGTGCTGCAGCTGCGGATACTGAAATCAACCGACTCCTGACATTCTCATGGTTCCCCAATGCTGACCTTGATCGGAACGTAGCAGCGTTGCGCTTGGCAGAACAATGCATCGCCCAGCTGACGCTGCCAATAACCTCGAAAAAACCCGGAGACCCGCTGCGTGACAGCCGGCTCCTCGGCACACTATATGCAAAGCTGGGAACATTGCTCATAAAAGACACTCCCGCCGGTATGCCGATTGATAATGTCCGGCTGCAAGCGCGCGCGCAAGCGGCGCGCTACATTAGTAAACTGCAATCACCCGGAACTGTAGCAGGGAGTTCGGCGGCGGGCACCTTTGACAGAGATACACGGCAACTAAACAGGTTGGGTGAACAGGCAGAATCAGTACTCAAAGAAGCTACCAACGGGTCGTCTAAAGCATCAATCATACAACCCCGGGCGCAGGAGCTCATCAACCGACTGGGCGCATATATGGATATGCAGGATGTGGATAATCCCTCATACAGCATAGCAGCTCAATGGATTATACAATTACTGCCCTATGGCAAGTTTGAGTTCAAAACAACCATCAGGAAATTTACTCAAGAATCACTGCCCGAAGCAATGCGCGCGGTACTGGAAGCTGCCTAAAAAACGACATCGCTCACATGCCGCGGAGATAATCGCTTCGCAACACACTTTACTGCGTTGTTTTTGACCTTTTCGTCCCCCTATATCTGTTTGCAGCCCTGATAAAGCAGTGGGGATTACAGGCGAACGATGACAATTATTAATCAGATTTTATCATTATCAGCATCATCTTAAATTTTTCGATTGCCTGCAGTGCATGGGGCTTATTGGCGGGCAAAATGATGTAATCGCCTTTGGTAACCGCATGGCGCACCCCGGCGATAAATATTTCTGCTTTTCCGTCAACAATATATACCAGCGCATCGAACGGGGCAGTATGCTCGCTGAGCCCCTGATCGCGGTCAAAAGCAAATATCGTTGCCGTGCCGGTACTTTTTCGTATAATTTCCTGGCTCACTATGGCGTTTTCCTGATAGCTGACGGCTTCTTCAAGACACACTACAACCCCTACCTTGCTTTTACCCTGTTTCATCACAATCCCCCCATGATTCTCGTAATTGACGGTGGTGACTTCTCACAAAGCCATACTACCATATCGCATAGTTGTTGTCGATGGGACTCTTGCCTGTCACCCCCCGTTGACTATTTGCGACTAAAAGAATATACTAATGACTGACCAGTCAGTCATTATAACTGTACGGCCGGCGTAGCATGCGGAAACCAGAGCCAAAAAGGAGACATTTTATGCCATCAGTTCTCAGTAAAAAAGAAACAATGCGCAAGCATATCATTGTCGCCGCAATCCGAGTTCTTAACGATAAAGAATACCATGAATGTCTTATCGATATAATTGCAAAAAAAGCCGGTATAGGCAAGGGGACAGTATACTTGTACTTTAAAAGCAAACAGGAACTGTATTATTCCATACTTTTTGAACTGGTACATGAAGCAAGAAGAATCGCCGGCGCAGCAATAAAAGGCAGTAGCACGCCCCCCGAACAATTGCGCATGCTTCTTGAACAACTAAACGGCTTCATTGATTCACACGGCAACGCTTTTATAATAGCCAGAGCGGAAGCAGGAAATTTCAAAGGAAAAATGCTGGTGTTATCCACACAATTGTACGGTGGGCTATTGGAACAGATAGGGAAAATATTTGAAGACGGCGTCACTAAGAAAATATTTAATACATATCCGCCGACATTTATGGGCGCGCTGATTATGTCTTCATTGTTGACAGCAGCAAAATATAGACAGATGAACAGACCGGGGGCGCGCGCGGTTACCCCCGCACTCCTGGCGGAAATATACATGAACGGCATTTGCACAAAAAACAAGAGGAGCCAATGATGACAACACCTAAGAACCCCATGGTAAAAAAATCTGATACTGACGGTACTATCGACGAACCTATAACGGATGTCACCCTGTACACCAGGAAAAGAGTAATGATTCCCCTTATCTCTGCCGGCGCGGTGGTAGTGATTGCATGTGTGTACTGGTATTTCAGTATTGCCGGCACGGTGTATACCGATGATGCGTATGTTGACGGAAACAGGGCAATCATCAGCTCGAAATACGCGGGCAGGATTGCCGAACTCTCGGTTGAAGAGGGAGACAGCGTACAGGCAGGAAAGATTCTGGTCAAGTTGGATGATTCCGACCTGCGCGCGCAGGAAAAACAGTCGCAAGCGGCGCTTGACTACGCGCGCCACACCCTTGAACTGGCTCAGGTCAACGGCACGAAAAATGAAGAAGATTATGCGCGGGCAGAATCCCAGTTTACCAGCGGGGTTATTACCAAAGAACAGTTTGACCACGCAAAGAAATCGTTGGAAGCTGCTCGGGCGCAGAATGCCATTGCCCAGGCGCAGGTTGCTTCCGCATCAGCGCAGCTGGGAGTTGTCCAAACCCAGCTCAAAAACATCATCATAGAATCCCCCATGAACGGAGTTGTTGCCAAGAAGTGGGCTATGCCCGGAGATGTGGTGCAGGTCGCTCAGCCAATATTGACGGTATATGACCTGGATCATCTGTGGGTTACCGCAAATCTTGAAGAAACAAAGTTCGGCCGCATTCGCTTAAACCAGACGGTGTATGTGTATCTCGACACTTATCGTAGCCACGCATTTATCGGAAAAGTAATTCAGCTCGGCGCCAACACCGCCTCGCAATTCTCGCTGATTCCCCCCAACAACGCTTCGGGAAACTTTACCAAAGTCACTCAACGGATCCCGGTTAAAATATCCATCGCGTTAAAGGACGATTCTGGACGGAACGGACCCGTCAGGATCCTTCCCGGCATGTCGGCGGAAGTACGGCTTAAAATAAAATAATATGGCAACCATTCCCCATCACACGATAAAAAATAAACTAATAGAACAAATGCCGTCGCTCCACCACGAGCACGCTTCTTATAAATGGTGGGTGCTTCTCAGCATAATGATAGGTACCTTTATCGCCGTTCTTGACGCGACTATCGTTAATGTGGCCCTGCCGAACATCATGGCATCATTCGGGACAACGGTCGACAAAATCGAGTGGGTGGTGACCGCCTACATGCTTGTTTTCGGCATCGTTTTACCGGCTTCCGGCTGGATTGCTGACCATCTCGGATACAAAAGGACCTACTTTGCGGCACTATTCATTTTCACCTTCGGCTCATTTTTGTGCGGCTTGTCGTGGGATGAAACATCCCTGATTTTTTTCAGAGTAATCCAGGGATTCGGGGCCGGGTTCATCATGCCGGTTGGCATGGCAATCGTGATACGGGAGTTCCCCGTCAATCAAAGAGGCATGGCGCTGGGTTTTTGGGGTGTCGCCGCGGCAGCGTCGGTTTCATTCGGTCCATTGATAGGCGGATATCTTATTGATAATGTAAGCTGGCAGGCAATATTCGATGTCAATGTTCCCGTCGGCATATTCGGCATGTTCGCGACCTTGATAATCCAGCGAGAATATCGGGCAGCGGCGGCACGGAATTTTGATTTTCTGGGATTTATTTCCATGGCCGTGTTTTTGACGGCCCTGCTCCTGGCGTTGTCCGAAGGTAACGCATCATGGAATACCGGCGGATGGACTTCGAATTTCATCCTTACCTGTTTTGCCATTTCCGTAATCGGGTTCATCATCTTCATATACGCAGAATTGACCGTTGAACACCCCATTCGTCGAACTGAAACTGTTCGCTGATTTCAACTTTGGCGTGACGAATCTGATTTTCTTTATCTTTGGTTTGAGCTTGTTCGGTAGCACCTTTCTCCTGCCGCTGTACCTGCAAAACTCGCTGGGATATACCGCCTACCAGGCAGGGCTTGTGTTCCTGCCAGTCGGCATACTGCAGGGTATCGTCACGCCTGTGGCCGGCATGATGTCGGATAAATGGGACGCCCGCGGCCCGGCAATGGTCGGCATTGTTCTGCTGGCAGTCAGCTTTTATCTTAACAGCACGATGTCGCTTTTTTCCGAACATACGCAAATCATGCTGCCGCTGTATTTGCGAGGCGTCGCCATGGGGCTTCTCTTTACGCCTTTGAGCCTACTGGCGTTAACCGGCATTCCACGGGACCGCATGGCGCAGGCATCGGGGCTGTTCAATGTTGTTCGGCAAATCGGCGGCAGTTTCGGTATCGCGATATTCGGCATGATTCTCACGCGCAGAAGCATCTATCATATGGCGATGTACGGGCAGGCAATAGATGTCAACGGGCCAATGTATAAATCGGTGGCTGCCAATCTTGCCCGTTTTGTCCAATGGACTGATGGCAATACTGCGCGGTGGAGCTCGATGCAGGCAAACGCTATTATCGGCGCCCATGTCGGACAACAATCGTTTGTGCAATCCGTGGATGATGCATTTTTTGTCGCCGCCGTAGTAAGCGCCGTTGCTGTATTCCCCATCCTTCTCTTGCGGCGGCCGAAAAAAAATACTGAAACCGTCGCCGCGGTTGAATAGCCCCACACTACACTTTGCGAGGGATTCCATGAAAAAAGTATGCAGTATGCTCATCATTACAGCGTTTGTTTCCCAAGGGGCACTGTGGGCGGAACCGGCGAGTCAATCTGTTGCCGGGCAAAAAGAATTGTCGCTTGAAAGAGCGATTACACTACTCGTAGAAAACAATCCTGCGATACGAGAGGCCGAACAGAGCGCTGAGGCAGCCGTCGCCCGAAAGCGCCAAAAAGCAGGCGATCTGTTCCCTCAGATTGACTTGGCGGCAAGTTATACAAAATTATCGCCGGACCCCTCCGTCGATTTTCCGGGTCTCGGCTTGATACAGTTCTTCCCGGAACAGAACTACGACGCACATATTGTCGCGCGGCAAACGCTGTTTGATTTCGGCAAAAAATGGGATACGTATAAAGCCACGAAATACTCCTCAGAAGCGGCGAAGAACGCCGCCCGGGCGGTCAAATCAAATCTCAAACTGCAGACAGTGTACACATTCTATTCCATACTTCTCCTGCAAAAAAGCATTGAAGTTCAGAATCAGGAACTCAAATCCCTCAACGAATATTTGGAAATTACGCAAAAAAAACTTGCCAGCGGAACAGCTACGGGATTTGATGTTTTAACGATACAGGTCAAGCTCGAGGAAGCAAAAAACAAGAAAATCGACTTGGAAAATAATTGCGCCAAACAATTGATTACGATGAGACGCCTGATATGCCTGCCCGACAGCGACTCGGAAGCGGTGACCGGGGACTTGCAGGTGCAGTCCGAGCCGATTGACACCGCATCGTTCCTTGCACTGGCGGCACAAGAGAGACCTGAATTAAAAGCGGCGCGCGCGACCACTGTGAGCGCAAAAATGTTGCTCGGATCATCGCGCTCAGAACGATATCCCAGTATTAATCTTTTTTATGAATACGGATATAAAAACGGCTATTTGCCCGACCTTGCGGCTATCGTACAGGATACGGTTGCAGGCGCCCGGTTTGATATGCCATTGTTCGGCGGGTTTACAACGTATAACAAAATCAAGGAAGCGCAGGCACAGCACGCATCACTGCAAGCACGTGAAAAAGATATGGAAGGACTGGTTATCGCCGAGGTAAAGCAGGCCGCTTCGGATGTAGAAACAAACGCTAAAAAAATCGATGCCGCTGTGCTCCATGTAAAGCTTGCTCAGGAGGCTGTATCTCAAGCGAAGGTACGCTTTGAGAACGGGGTTATCACCAACCTCGACATGCTCAACGCGGACAACGCGCTGGCAGAGGCAAAACTTCTCCAACTACAGGCAAATTTCAATTATATCGTCAGTCGCGAAACACTCAAGAAAGCAGCCGGGATTGAACCCGGGACAAAGAATTAAGGTGCGGCCGCGGCATTCCCCGCTCCTTGACGCACCGGTTGTATTATCTTACAATGTTTTTATTGAGCTCTATTGATATAAGCCTTAAAAGCGAGGTATACCATGGATTGGGGAAAAGCAAATCGGTTAAAGAATATTTTCGGCAAAGACGGCAAGTGTTTCTTGATGCCGATTGATCACGGGTATTTCCAGGGACCGACGAGCTGTCTTGAGCAACCGTGGAAAACAGTTGAACCGCTGGTGGATTATTTTGACGCACTTTTCTGCACGCGCGGGGTGTTGCGCTCCGTCATCCCTCCCTCATTTTCAAAACCTATCATCCTACGGGTTTCCGGCGGCACCAGCATGGCGGGCACAGACCTTGCTAATGAAGGACTCACTACTTCCATCGAAGAGATACTGCGCTTAAACGTTACGGCTGTCGGTTTGTCCGTATTTGTCGGATCCGATTACGAACACCAGACCCTGATGAACCTTTCACAAATGGTCAATGACTGCGAGCGCTACGGCATCCCGGTCATGGCGGTCACCGCAGTCGGTAAAGAGCTTGAAAAGAGAAATGCCCGGTATCTGGCGATGTGTTGCCGTATTGCAGCGGAACTCGGGGCCAGCGTGGTCAAAACATACTGGTGCGAAGAATTTGAAAAAATCATAAATGGGTGTCCCGTGCCCGTAATTATTGCCGGTGGGCCAAAATGCGAGACTGAAAAAGAGGTCTTTGAATTTGTTTATGACGGCATGAGCAAAGGCGCAGTTGGTTTAAATCTCGGGAGAAATGTCTGGCAATGCACAAATCCCGTGCCTATGGCCATGGCGCTAAATGCCATAGTCCACGAAAAAGCCGATGTTGCAACAGCCATGAATATATTTGAAAAAGCGAAAAACAAAACTGCACGGTAAAGGGTACGGCAAATCCCCCTATTTCCCCCTTTGCCAAAGGGGGATAACAGCTGAGACAAGCAACAAAGAGAGATTTCCTTTTCTTGGACTAACAGCTGAGACAGGCAACAGCAAGTATATTCCTTTTCTTTGAAATAACTGCTGCGACGGGCAACTTCGGAAAAATTTCTTTTAGGAATGTTTTCTTTGAGAGTAATTAGCAGAGAACTTTCCTTTACTTGGGGAGGAATTGGCTGATAACTCCCTCCTTTGGCAAAGGAGGGCGGGGTTGGATTTGATGTTGTTTGAGGAGAAAAGCGGGTGGCTACAATGAAAACGGCAGTTTATTACAACAATAACGACATACGGATTGCTGAACGACCGCGACCGGTTATCGGGCCTGCGGAAGTGCTAGTGAAAGTCAGAGCAAGCGGGATTTGCGGTAGCGATGTCATGGAATGGTACCGGACAAAAAAGGCTCCGCTGGTGCTGGGCCACGAGATTGCCGGCGAGGTTGTCGAGACGGGCGCCGATGTCAAAAATATAAAAATTAACGACAGAGTGTTCGTTTCCCATCACATTCCCTGCAACACCTGCCGGTATTGTTTATCCGGCCACCATACAGCGTGCGAAACCCTGCATACGACCAACTTTGACCCCGGCGGATTTTCGCAATACATACGGGTGCCGGCACTTAATGTAGACCGCGGCATATTTGTATTGCCCGATACGGTTTCTTTCGAGGAAGGGACCTTTGTCGAACCACTGGGATGCGTCATTCGCGGACAACGGATTGCCCAGTTCAAACCCGGACAACAGGTGCTTATTCTGGGCGGAGGGATATCGGGGATACTGCATCTGCTGCTCGCCAAAGCATGCGGGGCGGGTAGCGTTACCGTCACTGATGTGGTGGATTCCCGATTGAAAACAGCTCAACGATTCGGCGCCGATTTTGTTATCGACGCCCGACAGGATGTCGCAGCGGCATACAAAAAACAATATGGCTTTTTTGCCGACCTGGTAATCGTCTGTACCGGCGCCCTGCCGGCGTTTAAACAGGCCCTGCAATCAGTCGAGCGGGGCGGGACCATCCTCTGTTTCGCCACAACTGAACCGCAGACAAACCTTGAGATTCCCTTAAATGATTTCTGGAGAAACGAGATTACCCTGCTGCCCTCGTATGGAGCGGCGCCGTCAGATTTGAACACAGCAATAGAACTTCTGCGCAATAAACGGATTCCGGCAAAAGAAATGATTACTCATCGACTGCCGCTGGACGAGACAGGGCGGGGGTTTAAGCTGGTGAGCGAAGGAACAGAATCTTTAAAAGTGATTATCGAGCCGTTTTAACGGCAGAACTTATCGCGGGGGCCTTTTCTTCCGCCCATGACCGTCTGATATAGAGTGGTTCGACGCGGTGGTATTGCGTGCCTTTAACGACGGCTGCCTTCAACGCAAGAATACCTGCGCGGGGATAATTGAAATAGTCGGGCGATAGCGTTGCCCGCGGTAATTTCCGCACAAGAAAATCATGTTGTGTAATAACTGCATCGCCCGCCAGCGTCACCCGGGACTTCATTTTCGACACCCGCCGACAAAAGGATTCAAGCGATTCAATCCTTACTTCACGCGTGCCCGGATGGGCAACAAACACTTCCTCGCGCAAAGCATCGATAAGCCCGATAACAACGGACCCCTGACCGCCGGCCGGTACCCCAACCTCAAGAACATCCAATGCCGTACAACCGACCAGCGGCACGCGCAAATGGTGCGCCAGCGTTCGTGCGCACGACAACCCGACACGGATACCGGTAAAACTTCCCGGTCCGGTGGTAACAGCAATCTTTCCGATGTCCCGCAAAACCCAACCGGCTTCGTGTAACACGCGATCGATGGACGGAAGTAATTGTTCAGAATGTTTTAATCCCGCATGGCGGAACAGTTCCGACACCAGCGTGTTGTTTTCCGCCAGTGCGACGCTCATGGTGTGCCCGGATGTTTCAATCGCGAGAATTTTCATATAGAATTATCCTTACCGCTGCGCTTTTCCTTCCGCCGTGGCAACCATGCAACTGTGATTTCGCGGGCATTGTCCCCTGCGGATTGAAAATCAATATTCCAATACGATTTCACCGAGGAATGAACAATCTTGTCTGCCCATTCGATAAGACAAATACCGTCGCCGTATAAATATTCTTCCAACCCAAACGAATCAAATGACAATCCTTCCAAACGGTATAAATCAATATGATATAACGGCGTCCCGCGGACGCAATACTCGTTGACGAGAATAAAACTGGAGCTTCGCAGATATTCGCGTAAGCCCAATCCTGCGGCTACTCCCTGAGCGAAAGTCGTTTTCCCACTACCCACGGATCCGCAAAGGAATACAACATCCCCCGGGCGAAGATGACGCGCTAATTTTTTCCCGCATGCCCGCGTTTCGGCGGCTGAAACGCTGAGTATGCGCGCCGGTGAACGCTTACGCGAAATGCCGGAACTCTGACGAAGGAAGCGGATAGGACTGCTCTTTAACATAATATTTTATCTCGCGGCCGGCGGTTATCGTGCCAATGACCGTTGCTTCGGGCAATGCTTTCTTAACCGCTGCCGCTGCAGATGCCGGGAAGGTAAACACCAGTTCATATTCTTCGCCGCCGGTAAGGACTGTCGATATCAGCGGAGGCGTTCCGGTACGGCACAGGTGCCTCAGATGCGGAGAAACCGGAACACGGTCAAGATCGATACGCGCCCCCACGCAACTTTCTTCACCGATACAACGGAGCGACGCCGCCAATCCGTCTGAAGAGTCGATCATGCCGGTAATCGTGCCGGTTTTCGCTAATCGCCGGGACGCATCCAGACGGGGTTCGGGTAGACAGTGTTTTTTGAGCAGGTACCTGCGGCTCGCAGCATTAATTTTAACCTTATTTTTCAGTATAAAAAGGCCACCTGCAGAGTCCCCGAATGTCCCAGTAACAGCAATATAATCCCCAACTTGCGCACCGCCCCGGGTTATGGCGGCACCATTTTTTATTTCACCAATTAAAGTGATTGATATTACAATGTCTTTCTCACTTTTTACTGTATCGCCACCGCAGATTTTTGCGTTCCATTTGCGGGCGGATTCATTCATGCCTGTGTATAACTTTTTTACAAAATCAACCGGCGTATTTCCCGGCAAAGCCAAACCTACCAGACAATAGCGAGGTTTGCAATCCCCCATAGCGGCAAGATCACTGATATTTACGGCAATTGCTTTGTAGCCGATATCGCGCGGGGAGGACCAATCGCGCCGGAAATGGGTGTTTTCAACGAGGATATCCGTAGTGACAGCCAGTGAATAATTTTTCGATATTCCGGCGACAAATGCATCGTCGCCGATCTCAACCGGCAAGCGGACGCCCCCGGCAACTTTTGCGCGGATAATAGAAATTAATCCGTTTTCGCCGATATCTTTGACCAGCGGGATATTTTTTGACATTTATTTCTGCGCGGGAGGGTTTTCCGACTGAGCTTTTTTGAGCGCTTGTGCTTCCTTATCGTCGCGAATGCTGGCAATACCGGCAATAACCGCAAGCAAGCCGCCGCAACAGAGCATTGCCGGAATCATGCCGCGGGCAATAACCATCACATCGGGCATCCAGCGGGCAATCCCCACCAATCCAACAAAAATGAACATCAGACCGAATACAATAGCAAGCATGTTAGTTTCCTCCGCACAATTCTATCGCTGTTTTGACAAGGGCTGCCGTATTGAACGGTTTTTGCACGAACAGTTTAACCTGGGGATACTTTTCAAATAATCCCCGCGCAGCCGGTAGTCCGGTCATGACGATAACCGGGATCGCTCTGGTCGCTTCGTTTTCATCAAGCAATATCTGTAAAGAGTACCCGTCTATCCCCGGCATCACTAAATCAAGTATGATCAGATCTGGCCGGGAGGACTCAACCATATCGATAAATTTAGTGCCGTTGGGCCAACAGACAACTTCGTATCCGACCGCTTCAAACGCAAACTGCAGCAGATCAATGATATTTTCGTCGTCGTCAACAATCAGAATTTTCTTTTTCATAAGCGGCGTCAAACGATGCGCGGAGTTCCGCGGGGAAACGGACCGGTTTAAAAGTGGCGTCCACCAGAGGATGGCGGGTACTCCCCGTCACCAGCAAACGACCGGCACCCGTAATCTCATAGGAAAATGTCACACTTGCGGCGCCACGCTGGGCAAGACGGGTGTGAACGATGACCATATCGTCATAGCGTGCGGGTGAATGGTACTTGCAGGAACAATCCATGACCGGGAAATACAATCCTTGTGCTTCCATATCGCGATAACAGAGCCCGTGCTCACGCAACCACTCGGTGCGTCCCCGCTCGAAATACACCAGATAATTGGCATAATACACCATACCCATCTGATCAGTATCTGCATAGGGAATACGAATAGAAATTTCCGTTTTCGGCATCGGGTCGCTCATGAATTGAAATTTATTATAAGATATTCAATAGTATTAGTCAAGGCAAATACACTAGGGTTGCTTGAATCAATCCCATTGACAAACGACGGAATTCTTATTATAATTCTTTCGATGCGATTATATAAGATGTCCATGAAAAAACAAATCGTTTTGGTTATTATCGGAACGCTGATCGGTGGCTATTTCCCCGCGGCCGCGTCAGATCAGTTTCTAAACACCTGCCTCAACATCGCTACGGCGCGCGATAAGCGACTGGCAGTTGCTGGTGAACAAATCAATTTGGCAAAAGTACGGTGCCTGCGATCTGCCCGCAGTTTTTTCCCCATGGTCGCCGCGGAGCGCACTCTGGTCACGGGAAAGACGCTAACCGATCAATACGAGTCGGAACAGTTCGGACTACGCGCATCCCAACCGGTGTACGAGGGAGGCCGTGCGCGATACACCTACCGCTACGACAAAATGACCCTTGAAGCATCCCGCTTTAATTACACCAAAACCCGGGAAGAACTCCTCTACAAAATCAAACTCGCATATTTTGAGATGCTGTCGATAAAAATGGAATATGTCGCCCTAAAAAAAGCCTTCGATGTTATCGAAAAACTCAATGCCAAGGTTCAGATAGAATACTCAGCAAAAGCGATTTCCGAACTGGACCTTGAAGAAGCGGCGAATTTCCGCGATAAGACCGCAAACCTTATCAAAGCGTCGGAAATAAATTTGGCATTGGCAACAAAAAAAATGACGACCTTCGTCAGCGTTGAATCGCTCGACGATGTCCCGGTACTGATGCCTGATGGCTTGGCTGACGATGTCCCGGAAATATCGTTTACTTTGAAGGATTGTTTGGGTTTTATTGCCAGCAACAATCTGGATGTACGGCTCTACCAGTTACAGGTCCTGATGGCTGATTTCCGGCGGAAGATAAACCGTTCGAAAGCAATTCCGAAACTGTATATAGACGGGTTCTACGGCAAAAGCGGCGAGGCCTTCGTCACCCAACCGCTCGCTCTTACCACCGCATGGAGCGTGTCCGGGAGATTGGCATGGACATTGTGGGGCAATACTTTTGAGGCCGTTCAGGCAAATGAAAAAACCGTACCGACAAGCATAGTCAGTGTTTCCGACCGCACCGAAAGTTCCACCCTGCAGATGAAGCTCGGATTGTTTGATGACTTCGGGTATTTTGTTGACGGGAAGGAAAGCAGTGTCGGCATCCAGCAGACACAGGCAGACTACAAGGAAATGATGGATAAATCATGCCTGGACCTGGAAAAGGCCTATAACGATTATGACAACTCACTGCGCGTGGCGCGCCAGCTAAAAAAAGAGATAGAGCTCACGCGGCGCAATCTGGAAGTTATGCGCAAGCGCAATCAGCTCTATGAGGTTCCGACGGTCCAGGTCATGGAAACCACTTGGAAATACGCTGATCTTATTTCGTCCTATGCACGGACCGTCTATCAAAATTATGCGTCGGTCACTGAGATGGAACGATTGACTTTAATTTCTTTGCGATAATATTCGCTGTAGGTGATTGTAAGGGGGCTCTTTTGGACTTTAGACATTTTCTTGAATCGATGAAGGAAAAGCAGTACATCCTTATTGAAAAATTGCGTGGGGTTGTTGACTCCCTCAAAAATTTTATTCCCGACACCATCAGGGAACGCATCGACATAATCATGTCAGGGCGGATCGGGGTTATAGCCGTCACTGTTGTAGTGCTTTTGATCGGCGGGTTCGGCGTCAAAAAGATTTTTTTTCCCACCGTAAAGAAAGTTGCGGAAGCCGTTGAACTGGTGCAGGTTAAAGTCCAAAAGGCCAAGCGACAAAATTATACCGACTCTTACAGCGTTATGGGAACGATTAAAGGCGCTATTGAGAATGAACTGCGCTTTGAAATTGAGGGGATCATCGCCCGGTTCAACTTCAGCGAAGGCGCCCGGATTCCGCAGGGAAAATCGATTTGTTCGCTCGACCCGAAGGACTCCTATACCAAATCAGATTTCGCCCGCAGTAAATACTCCAGTGAACAATCAACTTATTTTTCTGCCGCACAACGCCTTAAGACCTATGAAGAGCTTTTCAAGATGAAAGCCATTTCTGAAAGCAAGCTTCAGGAAGCCCGCTTTGAGACAAAATCAGCTGAAGCGCGGATGAAAGCCACACTGTCTGAGTTGGAACTTTCGCAGTCAAACCTTGCCAAGACCAATCTGCTGGCGCCTAGCGACGGACTGCTGGCGGAAATATTGATAAAAGCGGGTGACTTCGTGACCCCGCAGGATGTGGTAGCAAAGTTTATCTCAGGTGGCAGCACCAATTTTGAAGTTGATGTCCCGGAGAAAGATGTCAACAAACTTAAAATCGGCATGAAGGTAAAACTGAACTGCGACTCACAGCCCGGAAAAGATTTTTTCGGCGAGCTTGCCGAGATAGCACCCACAGTCAAGGAGCGGACACGCACCACAACGATCAAAGTTAAACTGGAAAATCCGCAGGGCGTCCTGCGGTCGGGTATGTTCGGGCGCGGCATGGTTATCTTGACTGAGCTGCAGAATGTTCTTTTGGTCCCCTCGGAAAGCGTTGTCACGCTGGGTGAGTCTACTTTCCTAGTGCCACTGGTAAAACCTGATGCTGCCGTTCCCGGTGAAGGAACCATTGAGATGCGTACGGTTAAAACGGGAACAAAACTCACGAAAATGACCGTCGTTGACAGCGGCATCAATCCCGACGAAATGGTGGTTATAGAAACACAGGGTCAACTCTCCGATGGCATGAGAGTAAAATTCATCGAAGCAATCATCGACAAACTGGAGAACCAGCCGCAGTGATGTTGTGCGGTATCTATATATCTCCCTGTGAAAGGGCCCATACAATCCTATGATTGAACTTGGGATCCGCAAACCGATAACTGTTTTGATGCTGGTGCTGGGAATCATCCTGTTTGCCGTCGTCACATTCTCCCGCCTGCCTGTCGAACTTTACCCCAACACCGAATCCGGCGAAATCAGCGTCATCACCCGTTTGCGGGGAGGTATCGCCGCCACCGAAGTGGAAAAATATGTAACCAAACCACTGGAAGAATCATTTTCTGAAATCAACGGTCTTAAAGAAATGATTTCTTCATCCCGCGAATCAGAATCGAACATTCAACTGCAGTTCCACCACGGCGTAGACACCAACTTCATCATCATCGATATCCGGGAAAAACTGGCGATGGTCAAGAATGTTCTTCCGCGCGAAGTGGAAAAACCAATCATAGCCAAGTTCCAGCAATCCGACGCTCCCATCATCATCGTTTCTCTTGCCTCGGAAAAATATTCCGCCGAACAATTGCGAATCATGGCCGAAGACAAGATCAAAGAAAAACTGATGCGCATCAGCGGCATAGCAAATGTCGAGATTGGCGGGGGACGCGAGCGCAAATTCCTCATTGACTGCGACAACTCGCGGTTGATTGCCAACAAACTGCCGATTCTTTCGGTCGTTGAACGCATCAACCTTGCCAACATCTCCATTTCAGCCGGCGAACTTATTGAAGACAACAAAAAAGACATTATTCGCGTCACCGGCGAATATAAAAATCTTGACGAAATCAGCAATACCGGTATAGCCATCACTCCGGCCGGGTCAGTCGTGCGGCTGCTGGACATCGCAAAAGTGCGGGATTCTTATTATGAAGCAACCTCGTTTGCCCGTCTCAACGCTAAGCCCGTGGTGTCGTTATATATTCAGAAAGAATCTACCGCCAATACCATCAAAGTCGCGCGCGATACCGAACGGGTGATAGCCGACCTACAAAAAACGATGTCGGGCGAACTAACCATCACAATCGTCAAAAATGACGCCGAGTTTATTCTCAAGGCCATTGCTTCGCTCCGCGAAGCCCTTATTGTCGGCGCCATACTGTTGATCGGGATATTATTCGTATTCATGCGTAACCTGCGCACCATTCTGATAGTTATCACCACGCTGCCGTTAAGTTTATGCTTATCGGTCGTGATGATGTATTTCTCTCACCTGACTTTCAATGTGATGACGCTCTCGGGGCTTGCCATGGGAATCGGCAATGTGATGGACAATGCGATTGTTATTCTTGAGAACATTTCCCACCATTTTGTTCGCAAAACATTTCCTGACAAAAAGACCATGATTATCGAAGGCACCCGGGAATTGGCGCTCCCTATATTGGCGTCGTCTATTACCATGACCATCGTATTTCTGCCGTTGACATTTATCGACCCGGAAATCCGCCAGATGTATGTCCCCTTCGCGCTGACGATTACATTCGCACTCGCGGCATCAGTTATCTGCACTCTCTTATTTGTCCCACCGCAGTGTTACCGCTGGCAAAACAATTTTCACCTGGATTTCCAAAAGTGGTACATGTATGTCCTGCGCAAATATGAACGACTGCTCGGACTTTCTTTTAAGTACCAGTTTATCGTCTGGACAGTGATTGCGCTTCTTCTGGCGGCTTCCGTACGCATCATTACCACGCGCGATTCGGAATTTATGGACCCAGGCGACGCGAACACTTTCCGCGTTGGGATTCAGTTCCCCCCCGCAACCCGGATAGAATCCTCAAACGAGATCGTTAAAAAAATGGAGAAAGCCATACTCACCTACCCGGTTGTGGACCGCGTATCCTCGAAAGTCGAAAAACTGCATACATTCATCGAAGTACGGGTAACCAGCAAACCCGAAAGTTTTAAAGAGATCTTCCGGAAACGGTTTGGGGAGTTTTCCCCCGCATTCGTCTATTTTCAGGAGTCAGGAGCCAGTACTTCTAAAGAAATGTTTATTGATTTTTTTGGTAATGATTATGATATCCTCAAACAACTTGCTTTTGCTTCATCGGGCCGGTTATCTCAGGTAAAGGATCTTTCGGACATCAAAATACGCATGCGGGAAGACGAACCGGAGATTCATATTCATGTCGACCATGACAAGCTTTCTCTGTTCGGGCTGACAACGCTGTATTTCGGCAACACGCTCCACTGCCAGCTCCGGGGGCTCATAGCCACCCAATACCGCAGTGAGGGCAAGCAAATCGAAACTATTTGCCGACTACTACCCGGGACGGTGGCCAGCATTGCCGATGTTCCCTTTCTCAGCGTCATATCGCAAAACGGCGACACCGTGCAGGTCGGACAGGTCGGCGAGATTTCTCAGGTTAAATCGACTCAGGAGATTTGGCATAAGAATAAGAAGCGCTTTATCCAGATAAGCGCCAACCGCGCGAAGATCGGATTGACCACAGCCGCCGAGAAAATAACAAAAACTCTTAAAAGCATTTCATTCCCCAAAGATTATTCGTTTAATCTTTCAGGCGATTATGAAAAAACAGTGCGCAATCAAAACCAGTTCACTTTGGCAATAACCCTGACCATCATATTGATTTATCTCGTGCTCGCTTCGCTGTTTGAATCGTACACCCAACCCCTGCTTATCATGTTCGCACTGCCACTTTCAGTAATCGGCGTGGCATTTTCTTTATGGGCGTTTAACAAACCTCTCAGTTTAGGGGTATGGATTGGCTTGATGATTTTATTCGGGTCGGTTGTGTACGGCTCTATCATTATCGTCGAAAAGATTAACACCCGGCGCAAGGGAAGGACTGACTTGATTCGCGTCATATTTGAATCCTGTAAAGAGCGCTTGCGTCCTGAACTGATAACACTTTTGATGAAAACACTGGGGCTGGTTCCGATGGTTCTCAGCAAAGACGAGGCGGCGTCGATGTGGCGCTCACTGGGATTGACCGTTCTTTTCGGCACTATAACGGGATCCATTCTTACTCTGTTCATCGTGCCGGTGGCTTATCTGTCGATGGAAAAATTAACAAAATGTATGGAAGAAAATCTGCCGCCGATGATGCGCGGTCTCATCGAGCGGATAAAGTGGCTAGGGGAGTTCGTGTTGCGTAAATTGAAATTGATTTATTCTTGAGAACGGCAAATCCCCCTGTGTCCCCCTTTTTCTAAGGGGGATAAAGGCGGAAGACTCAGCTAAGCGGATGGGTTTGTAGTTAAGGGGCAGTGTTCGCGCTCGTTATTTATTAATTATTTATTTTACTGAGGAGCATTTATGAATTTTATGCGCTTGCCGGTGGAACGGCCCGTAACAACGATTATGATCTTTGTCGGCGTGGTCATTATGGGGGTGATCTCCTGGAGCCGTATTCCACAAGAACTGTTCCCATCGATGGAATATCCCCAAGTGACAATCGTCACCAAATACGAAGGCGCGGGGCCCGAGGAATCAGAAAAGCTCATCAGCAAACTGGTTGAAGAAACGCTCGGGACGGTCAAAAATGTTAAAAAGGTCGCTTCGGTATCTAAAGAGGGAGCGTCCATCGTCACCGTCGAATTCCGCTGGGGAACGAACATGGACCTGGCGGCCATGGATGTGCGCGAGAAAATCGATTTGATTAAGGAAGCTTTGCCGAAAGACGCGCACGAACCTATCGTGCTCAAATTTAATCCCATGCAGGTAGAAGCGATGATCCTCTCGGTAAGCTATACCAACGAGGATTCTGACCCATGGAAAATGGCGGACCTGAGAACCTTCTGCAAAAAAAGCATTAAAGACGAATTGGAACGGCTCGACGGCGTTGCCAAGATTGAGATACGCGGTGGAGAAAAAAAAGAGATACTGGTCGAAATCGACAAAGGGCGCCTCTTGGCAAACCAGGTGTCAATTACTGACATCATCTCCTCTCTGCGTGACGCCAATGTAACCTATCCCGCCGGAACCATCAAAGAAGAAACATCGGAATACCTGGTAAAAACGGTCGGCGAGTTCCAGACACTCAACGATATCGCTCAATTATCGTTCGGCAAACGCCTAGACACCAGCGAACGACGGTACCGCCAGCGGCGCATCCGCAATGAAGAGCCCGCGCGCAGTGACAAGATAGTTTTTATCCGCGATATAGCTGATGTCAAGGATTCATTGAAAGAAAAAACCGGTTTTTCCCGCTACAACGGCAGAGAAAATATTTCTCTCGGCATTTACCCCCAGTCAGGCGCAAATCTTATTCGTATTTCTGACTTGGTACGGAAAAAACTCACGGAAATCACCGGACGATTACCCGCCAATATCGATGTCAAAATCATATATGACCAATCGGAGTTCGTCAGCGCGTCCATCAATGACATTTATATGAACGCCCTTGAGGGAGGCATCTGTTCGCTTATCATCCTGCTCATTTTCATGAGAAGCTTGTCGGCTTCTATCATCATCAATCTGGCAATACCATTGTCGACATTCGTCACACTCATTTTCATGTATTTTCAGAACATATCGATAAACACCATGTCTCTGGGTGGTATCGTCATCGGGTTCGGCATGGTGGTAGATAACGCCAATGTGGTCATGGAAAATATTATTGTCGCCTACCACAAAGAGCCCACCAAGGATAAAAAAGACCTTATTTTTGATTCCGTCAATGAACTGGTTCCCACGGTCCTCAGCTCGACCATAACGACTATCGCCATTTTCATTCCCTTTATTTTCATCACCGGGATGGCGGGGCAGTTGTTCAAACAGCTCGCGTTAACCATTTCGTTCGGCATGGTGGCATCCATTTTTGTGGCTTTGTTCCTGGTACCGACGCTACTACTGAAAATGGACCTTTCGAAATTCAGTACCGATTTTGGGAAAAAGTTTGCGGAACATACTTTTACCCCTCTTTTGCGCAAGGTTTTGCAATGGCCATGGAGAAAACTGCTGATGGTCCTGGGCGTGTATACCGCTCTGGCAGCCGTGGTTTTTTACTTCATCCCGAAAGAGTTTATGCCGAAATCCGATGACCGGCATTTTGTCCTTAACATAAACATGCTGCCGGAAACGCCGCTCAAGGATACCAATGATTTAACCAGACGTATTGAAAAGATTATTTCCCGCTACAGCGAGGTCAAGGACCTTTCCGCCGTTGTCGGATCGACCGGCGACGAGCTGGGCACCGCAGCTGTTGAAACCCTCGGTTCATACCAGGCGCGAATAGTCGGGCGCCTCACGGAAAAGGGCTTGCCGACCGAAGAAATTGTCGGTGAAATTAATAGTGAGATACAAAAATGGAATATACGGGGCATGGAAACTGAATTCATTACCCAGCAGGGGTTGTTCGGCACATCCATCGGAGCCTCAAGCGGACTAACGCTGGAAGTCAAAGGCAAAGACCTCGACAAATTGCGGACGCGCTCGGAAGATATCAAAAAAGCCATGGGGGAATTGCCGGAGTTCTACGGTATCAAAATATCCCCGATGGATCTTGTGCCGGAACTCAAAGTTCAGGTTGACCGGGAACGCGCTTCGCTTTTCGGACTTTCTACGCAGGATATTTCCGCCATGGCTCTTGCCGCAATCAAGGGATATGTTGCGACTAAACTCAAATTAAAAGACGAGGAACGAGATATTAGGGTATGTCTGCGCCCGGAAGACCGCGATACGCTCCAGAAAGTCATGGAAATGACCGCCTATTCGCCGTGGGGCATGACGATACAGCTTAAACAGGTAAGCCAGGCGGCCATGGTGCGGTCCGTCCCGGAAATAAAACGCTCGGAAGGCCAGCGCATCTATCTGGTAACCGCCGGCATTAAAGGTAATTTTTCCGATGCGGTAAGAAAACTGCAGAATATTCTTGATGAAATGCCGCCGAAAGATGACATCACCACGGCAATCACCGGCGAAATGCTGGCCATACGGGAATCGATGCAATCGTCCGTTTTCGCGATGATCCTGGGGGCAATTATTATTTACATGATCCTGGCCTCAGAATTTGAGGCGCTGGTCCAGCCCCTTATAGTAATGTGCGCGGTTCCCCTAGGCGTTCTGGGAGCCGTGTATACCCTCTTCTTTACCGGACAATCCATTAACTCTATCTCGATGCTGGGCATGATCATGTTAACCGGACATGCCGTCAGTATATCCATCTTTTTGGTCGACCGCTACAATTTCATGAGCGAAAACAACGCCGCTGGGCTTCCCCTGGACGATTTGATTATCCAGGCGACCGTACATCGCTTGCGCCCCGTTCTTATGACCACCATGGTGACCATCATCGATCTTATGCCGCTGGCACTCGGGCTGGGAAAACACGGTTCAGGAGCAACCCAACCCATGGCCATCACCGTTATCGGAGGTCTATCTTTTGCGCTGGTGCTGTCCCTGCTTTTCGTCCCCCTCATCTATCGCCTCACCAGCAAAAAGGAACTGCGGGAACCCGCCAGCGCCATCCTCACACCTGTCATCCCCGAATGATTGTATCGGGGATATGGTGTTTCCGTTCAGATTGCAATAATTATTTAGCGGGTGTGAATGACGGGGGGGACGGGGATAATCATTGACTGCGTGCCTTCTCCGACTATGCGGATTTGTTTGATTTGGAAGGCACTGTATTTCTTGGCTATTTTATTGGTCTGTTCAATCAGCAATTTTTGTGTCAACGGTTTCAAACTCGCACTCATCTGATTGGCGGCCTTAATAATCAGTTCCTGATCTTGAAAAGCGACATATCGCAGTTTAGTGTTGTTAAGCACCACTGACAAGAATGGATTACTGCGGTTCATCGTATTAAACTGAGATACAATGAGCCGCCCCGCAAATTCATTCATACTCATGCCCCGGTCGGCGTTTGGGACAACATAACTCTCGACACTGCCGTTGTTCCCCGGAAACACCCGGGACTGCTCGGCAAACAACAATTGCGCGTCACCACCGTATTCCAATTCAAAAATCAGCCGTTCTTCGTAATCGCCCCGCGATATCCGCTGATAAAAATAATCCTTTACATCCTGTAGATACTCGATAATGCGCAATCCGATCTGCCACGCAGGATCGTTGCCGGTTAGGACTAAAAACTTTAGCGAGGCGTCGGTTGACAGAGCAACCCGTGTGATGGTAAGCACCGCACCCTGAATTTCCTCCATCACTTTGGTCAGTTTTTTTGCATCGGTGGTCGTGAGCTCCGACAAACGAATGTCAAGGTACAGCGTGTCACCGACAACTTTTGCCGTACCCTCCATGCCATACTCTTTTTTTATCAATTCCTGCACGGACGCCGCCACCCTGTCGGCGGGATATGACGGGCGGTTGCAAGCCGTCAAACCAACAAGAAGAATCGGCGCCAGCACCGCAAGGATGACTGATGTGACGCGAGAATAAGATATTTTCATCAGATTCATAATTGTCATTATATAATATTTTGAGAACAGAGACACCCTGCGGAAAACAACCGACTGAATTTGAAAACACCATCATACTCATCACACCAAATATATGCGATAAAAAACACCCCGACTGCCGATACATGAAAGGTATCGTCAGGCGGGGTGTATGGTGCTCTATACGATTATGCCGCGCCGAGCAGGTCGCGGATTAACTGCGGAGCGACCTCGGTAACGACTTTCTGTCCATCAGACTTCATGATGCGGTCGGCGTACAGCGGCAGAAGCTTCAAGAACAGCGAAATGGCAAACGGCAGAGTGGCCGCGGTCCCAGTCCGGTTAATGATATCCATCAACTCGTTCATGACGCGCAGGGCTTCCTGCTGTACCTCGTAATACGGTTTATTCGCGCGGGCAAGTGCATCCACCCGTTCCGCCATGGCAGCAATATCGGCAGGAATTACAGCCCCATCCTGAGCAGCTCCGAACACTTTCCCCTGCACTTGAGCGGCAACGAACATTCCGTTAAACGCCGGCGTCAGGTCGCTCAGGTCAGTCGATTCGGCGTTCTGACGCAGAATATCCTGCTCCCACACCCCTTGAATGAACCCGGCAATTTCCATCATCAGCGCCTGATTCTCACTAGGTGTAGTTTTGTCTTCTTGCACACGGAAGGCAATCGCGGTTACACGCACCTGAAAATCAGTTGGTAGCACAACTAACAATTGTCTAAAATCAACAGCAGCGAACAAGGCATTAAATACTTCTTTAGGCATCGTTTCGGCTGATTGAATCGGTCGCATACTTTGTAGGAAGTTCTTGGCAGCAGCCCCTTCAAATGCAGTTTGGGCTTTTTGTAAATTACTGCCCCGCAAAGCCAAACCATTGGCACGACCAACGGTGAAGTGTTCCGCAGGAGTTTGCTTCTGTCGATTGATCATCCCGGCAATTTGAGAAGTCCATATTTCTTGCATGGAGTGGGCAACCCCCTTTTTCTTCATCATCATGCTATAGAGTTCAATACCCAACCCCACCATGCTGGCGTCTAAGAGAATCGCTTTCAACGTGGTTTCATTGATTTCTTGGCCTTTAAGATTCAAACGCACCCATGAGTTGTGGCGCAGAGACGGTAAGTCAAAGAGGTTTTGCGCAACATCTATATCAACGGCACTCGTCATATTATTCTCGGCAAGTTTCTTGGCGTCAATGTTGCCGTCAACGCCAATCCATGCGTTATGCCTGACTGACCGCACCACCGCGCCCAGCTTATCTACGATTTGACCACTCACAACAGTATTGATGCTCTTGTCGAGAGTCACCCATGCCCCGTCAAGGTTCAGCGCTCCGGCGTTGTTGCCCAATAGATCGCGCAGAACACCTGCCTGATCGGTCAATTCCTTTTCGGAACCAATCTTAAGATCGAACAGCACCTTGAGACCTTGTGCATGAGCGTACTGAGCCAACACGCGCAACCGCGTTTTTGTTTGAACATCGCCGGCACGCAGTGCGGTAAGCGTCGGTTCGTCAAAGTGCAGCAGTAAGGTATCGAGGTTGGGGAATTGCTTCTGTATCCCATCAATCAACGACGGTCCGCTCGTGCTAAAACTTTCAAGATGGGCAGCAGTAATCTCCACCGGCGCAAAGTTTGTCGGCCGGGCCCGCAGGTACACCGTTTTCTTTTTCTGCGACAATGAATCCATCGCCTGAAAGTCAATGATTGAATCGCCCGTTGATACATAGTCGGGCGCCGGATATTGATTGCGCTGCGCGGTGGTAGCGGCAGCCATTGCGGCTGCGGTAACCACTTGCAAAGACCGCCTGCCGTTAAGCCCGTTGAGTCCGGCACCGTTCATGATTTCTTCGCTGTCGACAACAAACACATCGCGTTCGATGGCACTGAACTGAGTGCCGAGAACAGAACGATCTTTGAATATTGGGTTGAGTTCTCCCATCTTTGGGGCGTTGCCAGCGAGATTTTTGACCACAGCAAGGCCCGTATTGATGTCATGTCGTTGTTCATCGGCATACACCACCACGGTCACCGACCCATTCGTGGTCGTCACAACTTTGGTGAACCCGTGCATGGGAACACTATTTTCAGCCATTATTTGAATTTCAGTATATCCACTCCCAAAATAGTTCAGAACATCTAATTGTGGCAGAAACAACACCACATCCGCGCCGCGTTCATTGGCGTCGGTCGTTGCCGCCGCTATGGCAGATTCAGCCGTTGCAGCCGCCGTTGCCGAGTTTCGATCGGAAATAACGCGCGCCACTGGTCCGGCCGTTATCCACGGATACCGGCTTTGCGGCTGGGCGGCACTCATGCGGTCGATGACTGCATGCATAATGACATCGCCTCTGAGCGTTTTTGGTCCGAGAGCCAACCCTTCTTTTGGCGATAGAACTCCCCAGTGAATCAAATGCGCCACCGCAGAGGTGAACACATCCTGGTGAACAACCGTCTGCCCTTCCCACACTGTCGCCTTCTCGTCAATGAACGCACGCAGGAACTTGCCCAGCGCCGTTTGACCGTTGCGGAGCACAATCGGCGCATCACCGTAAAGCTCTCTATAACGAGGGTCATTGGGAGCAGGTTGAGGAAGTACATCGGGGTACAACAACGCTTGTGTCAACCGGATGATATAGTTGTGTTTCATATCCCCCGTATACCCGGGAATATCCATGCTTTCCAAAACCTCATGCAGAATATATTCCTGCAGAAGTTTATTCCGTTGTCCCTCGTCTGGCACTGCCAGAATGGCCAGGATAATGTCCACCGCAAGGCCGCGCTCATGACCGAGAATGTATTTCTCTTTGCCATATACTCGGGTTATCATCCAAGTAATCCCTTTGCGCGGATCATTGAGAATATTTTGCAGGGCACCCCTTGTTCCCGCCGGCAGAGTATCCAACGACATAGCATCTATTGCCTTACAAGCCGCAACAACCGCCTCAACAGCTGCAGGATTTCCGTCGCGCACCGCATCGCTGTCCCGCGCAATCCGCTCCCGCGCCGTCGCAAGATCTTGCGGAACAACTTCATGCGGTGCAGTCTTCAATCTTGGATTATTAATAGTATTGAACCCGGCAACCAAACCAAGGGCCGGCAAAAGAATCATTGATACCTGTCCGCCGTTGAAAGTAAAATCAAGTGACAGCAATCCGACGGTCGCAAAACCCAAGACAATACGGAATGCGCCAGCAAGGAAACTACCGCTTCTGGCCCCGACCAACAGTCCCATGACAATGAAAAAGACGCCGGGAATAACAATGTTTCCTCCGGTACCCAAGTACACAGCCAAAACTACTAAACTCTCAAGCCCGCCAAATAACCATCCACCGAAACCTTTGATGCCAAGCGCTCTGCCATCCATCCCGCCACCGAGAATCCCTAAACTCATTCCTATTGTTGTCATTATACCAATACTGTTTGATCCATTCTCTCCGTGCGCCATCGGCGCTAACAAACCGGCCCCCCGCACGGGTGTCACCCCGCCAAACAACGCCACAAGGGACGTTAACCCTGCTGCGATTAACTGCCATGATTCCTTTGAAGATAATTTTTTCCCCACTACTGGGACATTGACTTCCGTTACACTGGTCCCCCGGTTAATGCGGAAGTGCACGACCGTTCCTATTCCCACCGCAACGAGACCCGCGACCGTCCACCATGACAGGAGGACAGGCGAGAACAGAAGCCCCGTCGCTATGGTCAGCACGGTCACCGTAGCGATTGCCCCTTTTTCCGCCGAGTTGAGCGTGCGCAATAAATGCGGCACAAGGAATATCGTCCCAGCCGCAACGGCGAACGCAATCCTGAACATTCCGTCAGACAACGCTATATTGAAAACCTGCGACGCCAGCAACGGCAAACCAAAAGACAACAACGGCTCAAGCCACCAAGCAACAGTGCGCTTGTACCAATCATTCGCAAACCACGAAGCGGCAGCTGCTACGATGGGTTTTCCCAACAATAGATCGATGGGATCTTCTGTCGGCCTCGCATCGCATGCCTGGCTCCACCCGTATATGCGGCCGAAATCCTGCTGGTATACTAATTCCCGAACTGCTTGAACAGCAGCTTTGGCCCGTTCATCCTTCTTGTCACGGGCAGTTGCGCAGATACGCGTAAACGCATCGGATGTCTTGAGGCTGATGATCCCCATGGGGAGCGCCTGCTCACGTGCCCACCATATTCCGTTCGCTGCCTGAAGATCGGGGAGATTGTAGGCGAGAGCCGGATCAAAATAATCCTTACCAAGAATGACATCGGCGGTAGCCGCCAGAGAACCAATATCCTCTGATTCTTTAAGCTGAGTGAAAGCAAAAGGATCGACCACCACAACTACGATGCGCTGATTTGTAATCCCTGCAGCCTTTCCCATGGAGAGTCCCAGTTCCTGCAACAATTTGTTCCTGTCCTCTGCGGTGGCAGCTAACAGAGCCGCCAACTTTTTGTTCAATTGCGAAAGATTAATGTCTTCAGCAGTGACACCGCTCAACGCAAGCAGGGATTCAAACGACGCCATGTTCTGCGCCATCATGTTAATCTTAATGACGCCTTTTTTATTTTCGCACGGCACACCCTGCACAACAATCTGCAGACGCTCGAGAGCTAAACTGCGGGCAGCCCACTCTGCGGGGGAAATGCCGTCCAGTATCTTTTTTATTTTTCCCTCAAACTCCTTGCGTGAAGCCAACACCACTGCGGGATTAGCTGCGTTCTGGGCGGCGTACACCAGGAACTGGTGATACAACTGCTTGGCGGCCTTGCTGCGGTTGGCCGCAACAGCCAGCGGGTCAAGAGCGAAGTTGTTGGTATTGAAGTTGCGGGGAGAAGTCGCCCAGTATTCCGCCTTCGTACAGATAAATTCCTGATCTGCTTCACCCACCTTATACCGGAGCGTAATCTGATCGGGGTGCTGGCTTGATTCCATGAATGTTGTTTCATTCTCAAAATCAAGCAACACACCTCCCGCCATGGTGGTAACAGCGACAATAAGCGCAGGAGCATCGGTACCTACGACAAATGTTCTGCTCTTTGCCAAGGCCATCAATGCTCTGTATGCGACTATTGCCTCCATAAGCTTCTGCTTACGGGCACTACCCTTTAACGATCCCGCTTCAGCCGCTATGGCATTGACGCGGTCACTCCCGGCCTTAAAAGATGCGAGTATATCTTCAGTAGATCCATTCTCGAATACGGCAACTCCGTCGATAAATGATTTCACTTTCTTTCCGTCTATCGTTACTTCCTTGCCCACATCGATATATCCCTGCAAATCCGCCGCATTCGCTTTGACTATTTGCGCAAGCGCCAGGACGGACATAGGCGTCACACCACGCGCAACCTGCCATGCAAGTACTGCGCCCGTCTCATTCTTTCTATCACCCAAATCATCGCCCTGATTATGGCGTGCGACCCGGCCGCTCCCAACCAGCGCGCGGACCGATTCAAGACTCAACCCGCCCACCTGGAATGTTCTGCCATGCCCTCCCACCATCGGAGTTGCCGAAAGATCCGGTTTTCCATCCTTGAGTGTCAACACGACATCCTGCACCGGGAAAGGGTTACCCTTAAAAAATCCTTCAAGTTCACGGACCGTCGGCAAACCACCAACCGCAATGGCTCCGGGATTGCGGCTCAACACCAGTAAGCCAACGGAAACGAATGCCCGTCCCTGATCATCCATCCACAACGCATTCTCGATACCCAGTGAACTGAAATAAGCCGCTAGGGCTTTTTCCTGCCCCTTCAGCACCGGGATGATTGGACCGAACAATTTATTCATATTAAAAAGATGCATACGACTGCCATCGCCTGCCATAGGCACCACGGCCCCAACCAACCTGCGCATATCATCAAGCGATATATTCGCAGCATACATTTCATTCAAAGCAGCTTGCTTGGCAATCGTCGCGGGAGCCGAGGCATCATTCACTATGTCCTGTTTGACAAACTTCCCTGCCGCGGTCATAGTCGGTTCTATGCCATCAGCGGTAGTTTTGATGATGCTGCTCACATCCGGCAGGAACGCCATCAGCAGTTCAGGATAGCCGAGCTTGTTCTTGGAGAAGAACTTGTACATCTCGGACATCTTGGCCATCATAGCCGGCGACACCGTACATGCATCGATCTGACTACGCACACTGGAGAAAACCATCAGCTCAAGCATCGCCTTCCTGAATTCAGCCCAATTAGCCCCGGTTGCGGATATAATCATCACTGCATTTAGGTATGTGATAAATGCCGCATCACCCATCCCCTTCTCAGCCAAGGAAATCAGCGAATGCTCAGTAATATACTTTGCCGCGTCATCAATTTCCTGGGGGGAATAGCGGGGCTCGATCATGCGCCCCAGCTCAGACAATCCTGTTGCAGTGCGGAATCCTGGGGGCAAAGCGCCCAACTGGTCGACCGACTGCGGCAGATCTTCGCCAAAGAATCTCTGCAAGGCCGGGTTCCCCAACAACGCTTCCGTGCCACGCAGCATATCCATGTCAAATGCGTTCTGGCCGGTGAGTCCTGGTCCGACATTATTAATGCCGGTGCGATCGGTTACTATGATACGATTACCAACGCGGATATATGTTTTTCCCTCAATCTCATGGAGGACCACGAAAGCATCATCACCCGAGATGTTGAAGGTTTTAGTGCGTGTGACAAACTGTTCCAGAGCAGAAGATCCATTGCGAGTGGACTGCGCAGACCCACCATTGTGATTCAGCAACAAACGATAATCCGGGGGGACAAGGAGATCGAAAAAATAGTGCACTAGATCATATGCATAGAATTTGGAAATAACCAATATAGCCAAACAACACAGCATGATATAGAAAGGCTGCCAATAATGTAGCATTAAAACTGCAACAGATTGAACCGCAAGGCCAATAGCGGCAGCGAAGAATATATTTTGCATGACTTTCATAACCGTAATTGCCATTATTCTGGCCTGGGTAATATCTTCACTTGCATCCCCGTGGCGTGCGAGGAATTGATCGGGGTCATTTTTCAAACTGTACGACTCTATTTTCATTGCTTTCCACAACCATCTACTAAAATTTATCTGTTCGCTAAAGCTAAGAGTCCAGAAAGTTCTATCTAAATTACTTTTGAATATTGCGAATGAATCCGCCATCTTTGAACCTTGAGTGTTTGCCAACTGCTCCAATATGTCAACCGTTGAAGGAAGCAATAACCGCTGAGAGATTATTTTTTCCTGATCGACTGGTTGAACCGGCGTCAAGGTGTTTGCCACTTCAACCGCAACCGCTACCGGGTCCAGCAACAAACGATATCCTGGGGTGGCTTTGAGATTGTAAGTAAGATGCATCAAATTACGTATATTTTTACTACTAATCAAGATATCCACACAAAAACAAACGGTTAATGCGATCCAAATTCCTTGAGGAATCAAACTATAGTTAAAGAATCCGTACCCTGCCCCTCCATACAGTACAACTGACCAAAGTATTCTTGCCAGACTCCATTTAGATATAGAACTTCTCGCTCTGGTAAGCTCTTTAGCTCTGATCTCAGCAGCAATCAATTCCTTTTGGAGTTTTTGTTGCCGCGTAAGGGCTTGATCCTTTATTTGCCCCGCGTGTTCTCTGACAAATGCATTACGCTCTTCTTCAGAGTTCAATGCTTGCTTATAGGCGGGGTCTTCAATTGTTACCGCACGCCACATCCACTTGATAAAATTTAGTTTACCGCCAAAGCTAAGACCCGAAAAAGAATATTGCAAATCTTTTTTGAACATTTCGAACGAAGCTTTTTCTCTTGCGTCTCCACTACTACTCGCCTGATCACTCAAATATTTAACCGTACTAGTCAACAATAAACGCGAAGAGGATTCTTCTGACTCAGCTGCTGGTTTAACCACAGTTATTTCGGCTTTTTGGTCTATGGTAACGGAAAGCTTAGCACCATTTTTGAAGGTAAAAACAACCGCTCCGTCTTTTTCTTCAATGGAGGCATACAATGTATTTATCTGATCATTTGCCGTAAGTGCGGACACGACAGATGCAGCATTTTTCCCAGCTACCGCAGCGGCAACAGCGGCGCTTTGGAGTGCCTTAACCTGTGTGTGCTGGATGATTTCCAGTGCATCCATTGTAGCGAATTGACTTGAAAGTTCCGGTAAAGCGAGTGCGTTTTCCGATGAACCGTTCACTGCATCCGCCTGCAGTGCCCGGGAAACTTTCTGCGGAGCTTTCGCCTCACCGCTGACGGCAAACTCGCGGGCGCATATATCGTACATTTTTGCTGCGTATGCCGTGTCGCCGGTAGCATTGGGGGTTATCACCACATAGGATATGCCTTTTTCTTCCAACATCTTTGACAGCCCCTGCGTGTGGAATCCGCCGGTCACCACAACTTCTACTTCACTGTCCGAGTCTGCCAGGGACAACTGCGTATTCATCAAAAAGATGTTCTCATCAACTGAATTCGACTCCAGCGCCGGTTTTTGCGTTGCCGCAGCGGTAGCCCCGATCTTTTCCATAAAAATCCGGTTACGATCGATATTTACACCATAAAACTTGGCAAACAGCGCGTTATATTGGTCCAGCGACGGCAGAAGGTTCGCTTGAGAATAGCGCGTCCATAACTGCTGGAACTTCATTGCGTTTTTCGTATAGTATGCGTAGTCATCCGCTGACATTTTATTCTCATAGTACGCCTGAACATATTTCAGAAAATCAGCTATAAACGCCACTTCTTCTTCAGCGCGGCTCTGCGATAATCTCCCCCGCAGTTCGCTGATCATCGCCCCTTCTTCGCGCACCAAGTCCAGCGGATTCATCTTCTGGTTCTTTTCAACAAACGCAAAAAACTTTGCCAGTGCGGGATACTGGGACAAATCCATCCCCGCGCCCACCTGCGCCAGCGTAACATAGAGTTCTTCTATCCCGTCAGGGCTGGCGGCTTTTTCCATCAACTGATTGTACACGCCAAACGGCACCTTTTCTTTAAGTGATGAGATAAATTTGACCAGTTCCTTATTTATGGAGGAATAGCGCAGTTGATGCTGCATCGCCATAATTTCCAGAAGCCCGGCTGTGGCGGGGTAGTAATATCGGTCGATGTTTTCCTTATCGGCGAGCTTCAGCAGCAGTTTGTAATATTTTGCCGTGCCCATCGCGCGTGCTTCGTGTTTGGCGACTATCTGGTCCAGGCGAATGTTCCCTGCGGTGTAGTACAGCGCCTTTACTTTGCCCAATGCCTGTTTTATCTCGGGGAATTTAACTGCAATCTCGCCGCGCTTATCCATGATTTCATTTAACCGCGCAAGATTGTCGTAATATGGTTTCGCGTCTTCAAGACCCTGCAAAAAATTATATTTTCCTGTTTTTATCGCATAGTATTCAGAACCCGTTAACCGCCCCGAGTTCATCAACGACTCTACGGCACCCGCGCGCACTTTTGCGTCGCTGACCTTGTTGACCCACGATGTGTCCACCGCGCCAACGCCGCCTTCGACAAAGACCTTGAAATTCGACGACACGGGATTGGTGCTGAATTTTCCATCGAGAATGCCGAGGATTTTTGCTATATTACGCTGTACCTCGGGATGGCAATGCAGGTCCTGGATGGCGACAACCACTTTTTTACTGCCCAAATACTTTGCATCGGTTATCCGCCCGATAGAGTATGGCAGTTGGAACGAACTGAGGGATTCCTTAATTTTTTGTGTCGCGCCCGGTACGGGCGCGTTCATCGCGTAAGCCACCGGTCCGATGACCGAGGACAACACGAACGCAGCAATGGTTACGACTGCCACCGTCTGGACAAACGAAACCGCCCGGACGATTTTCCGCCCAACATTGCGCACCAGTTCTTTAAAAGTACTCATGAGATTCCCCCCAATGAAAAAGCCAATTGAGAGGGTATCCCAATTGGCTTGTTCACATTCGTTATGATAGATTTTATATAATCATCAATGCTCCCACGGGGAAGCATGATCATCCACTGATGTACCGCCGCAGACCATCCTGACGGACAATAACATAATCCCGTTTGGCGAATAAAACAAAATACATTTAAAATCTGTGCCCCGATAATAGCGTCACTGTCCGGAGATGTCTGCGTGGTTACAGATTTAACGGCAATAGTTTTCCCGGGAACTGAAAGGTCGTAGGGCGTCGCCGCATTATTCTTGCTGGATTGACTTTCAGAAGCAGCCTGCGCCGCCGCATCCGGCTGACCGGCAAACAATGCATTCATTATCTTTATCGGCAAAACGGAGAAGAAAGAGTAATACAGTAAAACCGTCTGGCACTGCATCGCCTGGTTCATGGTATCATCGCTGACCATGGCATCCAGTTGACGCGGAACCGTCGCGGTAAAGGTTACGCTGAGAGCAATTAAAAGGACTGCGAACTGTTTCATATGAGTTTTATGCACCGTATGTCATTGCCGATATATCCTCGGAAATGTTGCGTCTAATGAGCAAACCATATCCCCGATAGAATCATTCGGGGATGACAGTCCTTGTTCTACCGACGATGAAAGACCTTGTTCTCTCATGGATGACAGGGCTGTTCTGCCGGCAATGACAGCCGTTGTTCAATGAAATTGTACTAAAATGCTTTAAAATGGCGGTAAAAAACTTGTGAAAAAACTGCAAAACCGTTTTTAGAGGGGCTGGGACGACAACAGATTTCCCGCATTATCTTTGAATTTCCCCTGCCCTTTAAAGAGCGCTTCTATCACATCGTAATCGAGTTCGTCTTTTTCCATCAACTCCCGGGCAATGGTCTCGACCAACGGCCACTCCTGCTTTAAAAACACTTCCACTTTCCCGAGACATTCGTTGAGCAAAGCAATTGTTTCATTGTTAAGCCGCTCTTTGAGGTTGCTGGATATCTGATTCTCGGGGATAATTGAATAGTCGCCGACAAACCCGCCGGTGCCCATGCCCAAACGCCAGACCATTGTGTGGGCAACGCGCATCGCCTGCTGGAAATCGCCGGACACGCCGCTGGATGTGGTGCCATATTTCATTTTTTCCGTGGCGTAGCCCGCCAGCGCGACAATAATATCCGCCAGCATTTTCTGTTTGTTTTGCGTATGCAGTTCTTCGCGGGGGTGATGGGTAACCATCCCCAGAGCCGGGCCGCGCGATTTGATGCTGGCCTTAAAGACATCATCCGTCGGGTGCAGGAAATAGAGCGCCACGGTATGTCCGGCCTCGTGATACGCGGTCTGCTCGCGCTCAATCGGCGTCAATGTCAAATGCGTTTCAAGACCCAGGTCGATACGGTCCATGGCTTCGGAAAAGTCATCGAGCGCAATCAATTCCTTTTTCTTGCGTGCGGCTATCAGAGCCGCTTCCTTAATGATGTTTTCGATATCCGCGGGCGATTTATAGACGGTTTTTTTCGCCAGCCGCGCAACATCAACCAGCGGATCGTATTTCACTTTTTTGAGATAGTAATTAAAAAGGTCTTCCCGTTCCTGCAGGTTCGGATAACTGATATATAACTTGCGGTCAAACCGGCCGGGGCGCATCAGCGCCTTGTCGAGCACTTCTTCGCCGGCGTTGGTCGCACCGATGACCACGATGTTGCTTTGGTTTGAATCAATACCGTCAAGCTCCACTAAGAGCTGGTTTTGGGTACTGTTGGTCTCTTCGCCCGAACCCATCGAGAATGTCCGGCCGCGCCCGATAACATCGATTTCATCGACAAATATGATGCAAGCGCCTTCGGCGTATGCGTACTGGCGTGCCTTGGCAAACAATTTCCGCACGCGGCTGGCGCCGACGCCGACGAATATCTCCACAAACTCACTGCCCGCCATAGAGATGAACGGTATGCCCGCTTCCGTCGCAATAGCTTTGGCAAGCATGGTCTTACCGCAACCCGGGGGCCCGACCAACAAAAGCCCTTTGATTATCTTGCCGCCAATCTTTTTAACATGCGCGCGGTCTTTGAGAAGCTGCACGACTTCCAACGCTTCTTTTTTCGCGCCTTCAAGACCGATAACATCTTTAAACCGGACTTTGACATCCTGTGTTTTTATCTTGCCCTTTTTCATCTGAGCAAAACCGCCGCGGAACACGGACATATACAGATAAACAAAAATGATTGCGTTAAGCCCGGTCAGAAGCAGCTGCAGCGGGATGGTCGCCAGCGTCATGTTCCGGTAAAACGATTCGAGCGTACTGAGCCCGATTATGGTAAGAATAATTAAAGCAATCGTCCCCAGCACCACAACCAGTTTGACCCAATGGTTCATCAGAAATATTTTCAGCTTACGCATGTGAATAGTTCCTTTCGCTGTCTGTTACGACATCATTATAATGGGAACCCGCTTATTATGCAAGGTTTTTTCACCAATGATTAATGGGGATTATATCATTTTTGAGGGGATATTTCGAAAGACAACTATGGGAAAAGGTTCCGAAAGCCATCACGGATTATTGAGCTTTAACACCTTTAACATTTCGAACAATTTCTTATAATCAACCGGTTTACGGAAAAACCCTTCAGCGCCGAGCTTTTTTGCGCCCTCCCCTTCATCGCTGGATGAAATGATGATGACAGGAATTTTTTGCATATCGGGATCCGCCTTAAGGTCTTTAAGCAGCGCCAAGCCGTTGGCGTCGGGAAGGTGTATATCCAGAGTGATAACATCAGGACCTTTCTCTTTGAGTTGCTTCAACGCTTCAGCACCGGTATAGGCGAAACGCACCTGGTATCCTTCATCAAGCAAGCGGTCGCCCAATAAACTGGCAAGATTTTGTTCGTCTTCAACAATCAATACAGCGGAAGCCATATAATCCTCCTGAATCTCAAATGGCACTTACACCACTATAATATCAAAAGTATAGGAAAGTTAATAAAAATAGATGTGAAACCCTTGTGAAATATCCTTTTCCCCTTTAACAGGTGCGGACATATATCTGGCGGGCGATATCGGAATCCAGCGCTATCTGCGTTTCATTGACATTGACCACGAACGAGGGCGATTTCTGGTGGAGACGGACCGGGGTGCCCGGCACAACGCCCAAAGACAGGAGCTTGTGAATGTGCGGATGACTGCCGGTGACCAGATACGCCACAATCGCTGTTGCGCCCACCGGCAAAGTATCCAGTGATGTAACAATCGGCTCCGTGCTTGACTGCAAGCGTTTACAGCACTCTCCGGAGGGAATCGGCGACCCGTGGGGGCACGCCCGGGGATGCCCCAACAGCGTGCAAATCGAATCGGCTATGCCGGTTGAGATGATGTGTTCTATTTTGCAAGCGGTCACATCTATGTCGGGCCCTTTCACCTGCAAAACATCCGCCAAAAGACGCTCAGTCAAACGATGGCGGCGCGTCACATCCCGGCCGACCGCCGCGCCTGCCGGCATCATAACGACGGTATTGCCGTCAACCATGATTAGTTTTTTTGCGATCAAGTCGTCAAACACAGTCGCACTGACGCCGGTGCGTAACCGCTCGACAATAGACGCAAGATCGGATTGTTTTTTTTCAACACTGTTCCAGATAACCCCGAGCGCTTCTTCCTCATCAAAACATTCCTGGGTGTTCATGCGGCCTCCAAAAGATTAGTGCGGCTTTGCCGATTTACTAACACCTGTCTGTCATTCCCGAGAGTGGTATCGGGAATACGGTGGTAAAAGAACAATCAAAACCATATCCCCGATACAGTCATTCGGGGATGACAGGATTGATGAATACACTTTCGGCAATGACAGTGCATCACCATTGTATCGAACGGGCGATGACATTGACTATGCCGGCAAAGGTGACGGCATACAGGGTTACGCCGGCAAATATCAGCATTGCCAGTTTCCACCCCTGTTCTTTGACGACCATGAAACACTGGGCGATACAGGGGACAAAAAGCGTTATGGCAACGACGCTAACCAGCACCTGTGTGGGATCAAGCAACCCCTGTTTTGCCAGAACATACAATCCGGCAGCGCCGTAATCGCGGCGCAAAAAACCAATCAAAAACGCCGCTGTCGTAACCGGCGGCAACCCAAGAACCGAAACAACAATGGGGCGGGCCATTCGTTCGATAACCGTAAGAACCGCTAATTTATCGACAATAAACAATAAAACTGTACCCAAAACGAACAGTGGCACCGCTTCCTTAAGATACCATCTGAGCCGCATACCCACTTTGCGCAGAATATTAACGACCGAGGGCACCCGTACGGGCGGAATTTCAAAAATAAACGGGGATTGCTCGCCGGGAACAAGTTTGTTGGCAAGTGAACCAACCATCACTATAGACAGGGAGATAGATGCAATCCAGACAACGGCAATTTTCCAGGACACGCCCGAAAGAAGCCCCAAAATAACGCCGATCTGCGCCGAGCAGGGAATGGTAAGCGATAATAAAATGACCGTGATAATCCGTTCTTTCCGGGTTTCCAGTATGCGCGTGCTCAGCGCCGCCATTGTGCCGCAGCCAAGACCCAGCACCATGGGCAGAACCGCCTTTCCGTTGAGCCCGAATATCCTAAACAGGCGGTCGAGCATGACTGATAACCGGGGAAGATAACCCGTGTCTTCAAGAATGCTGAAAAAAAGAAAAAATGCCGTAACAATCGGCAGGACAATCGCGAACGCGTAAGAAATGGCCATGGAAATAATACCGTATTTCCCGATAAGAAAATCTTTTACCAAAACGGAGGTCGTCAGATGGTCGATGGCGCTTGAGACCACGGGGGTAACCCACGCGCCGAACACGGTATGTTCGAGAAAATCGACAACCGTTCCTGCAGCGAAAACGCCCACAAATTCATATAGAATGAACAAAACCACAGCAACAAATACATATCCCCCGACGGGATGCATCATGGCGGCGCCTAATTTTTCCAGCCGCGTTGTTTCTTTGCGTGATGACGCCCTTAAAACGCGTAATGTTATTTCGCGCGCTTTTGTATGTTTCTCTTCAGAGGTCACCGGCGGCGGCACGAGGGCCTCCCGCGCCGCGCCGCTATCCGTCAACGCACGGATGTGGCGTTTGAGTTCAGCAATTCCTTCGCCAGATATAGCCGTTGACTCAACTACGGGAATGCCCAGCAATTTTTCAAGTTCATCCCGGTCGATTTTCATGCCGCGCTGGAGCAGTTCATCGAACATATTGAGTTCCAGTATCAACGGCAATCCCAGCGCCTGCAATTCAAAGGTCAACAGAAGCGTCCGGTACATATTTTTGGCATCCGCAACCTGAACGATCACATCCGGATGCTCGCTTTTTAAAATATCGCGAGTGACCTGTTCGTCTTCAGAAACCGGCTCCAGAGAATTGGTACCGGGAGTATCGATAACCTGAAATTTCCGACCGCCAAAAACCGCGGTGCCGCGGCTGATATCCACCGTCGTCCCCGGATAATTAGAAACGACCGCATAGGTCCCCGTCAACCGGCTAAACACCACCGATTTCCCAACATTAGGATTCCCCACCAAAGCAATAGTTTTTTCCATGGTTTTATATAGCCATCTGCGATACAATTAATTGTTATTTTTTGTAGGGGCGGGCCTTGCGTCCGCCCGATTATATGTTCCCTTTTCGAACAAAAGACGGACAGGTCCAATACAACAAACCAATGATAGTTTTTGAATCCCGTATTTTCCCCGTTTTTATCCAGGAAAGCGCCTGCGTCAGCGACACGATTTTATGTTCGATAAACTCATCTTCATCCGGACATTTATTGCGCTCCGTGAGACCGTGGGCAGCAAAAATATGGAGCACTTCATTTGAAAATGCCGGGGTCGGCCAGAAAGAAACCAGTTTGCGGATACGGGCAGCGACGTACCCCGTTTCTTCCTCCAGCTCGCGTTTGACGCACACCTGAATCTTTTCGCCCGGATCAATCTTCCCGGCGGGAAGCTCCCAGGTGACTTCTTTGACCGGATACCGGTATTGCCGAACCAGCACAATATGTTTTTCGTCGATAAACGGGATAACCGCTACCGCACCGGGATGCTCCATAAATTCCCGGGTCGCCTTTTTCCCATCGGGCAAAACAATGGTGTCAACAGAAAAATTGACTGCCCTGCCGGTGTAGACCCGGCGGCATGCGGATATTTTTTCTATCATTTCCATTGGCGATCTTTTCATTTTTCATCGTTCCTTTTCTCAATAGCCGCTGCAACGAAACATCCAACGCAGCTAAAAATATAAACCATGGCAATCAATTATGCTGCCTGCATTCAATCTACTTTAGAAAATATTTGTTTATTATTGCATCAGCAATGTTTTCAGCCAATAACCTGTTGCCTTTATATGTGCAATGCCCAAAACTTCCCTCAAAATTATCTACAAAGTAAGCGTCATACCCATCGATCTTGACTCCATCCTTAAAACTTTTCTCATGGTCAACAAACACTATGTCTTTGCTATGGGACATATCATGACATCTTTATTATGAGGATTTATTTCAAGTGCTTGCTGAAACATCTTTTCCGATTCACTTTTATTGCTCTGCTCATCGACTGTTTTTCCCCCGCTAAACACCGTGTTGTCCGATAATTGGCTCCTTATACTGTGCCACGATTTCATCTTTTCCTTTGCATGCAGTCCTATTAACTTTACTAGTTTGTAAGTCCTCAGCGCGCTATACCATGGGCCGTGCGTATATTGCAAGACTGCCAAATCATCCCAACGATCATTTACTCCCATCATCGTGACAACGATGTCAGGATTGAATTCTGCAAGATAGTTAGAAAGATTCCCTACTATATAATCTGTTGGTACCGCAACTCTGCCCTTATCTATGACACTAAATGATACACCTATCTTCCGGCTATTTAACACTTCCTCTAAAATACACGGATATTGCCCCTCGGTCGTCGATTCGCCAAGACATAGTATCTTCACCCCTGATTTATTTTTCGCAATAGTATTCCTCGTGCTTTTCCCCAGCGAATGCGCCATCGCCCCCGCCTGCAGGATTGCCTCTAGTACTATTGCGCCTAAAAATACTCCAGCTATTAGCAGCCCTATATATTTAAGTAACACTGTTGACTTCACCTGTGCATTCTCCATGGCATGGTGTTTAGAAAGTACCATCCCCGACATCTGAAAGTTTTACCACATTACAGGGATAATTAATCAATAAATCTGACGACGCGGATAGCGGTATTTGCTATAATTAGAGTATTATAGTATTTACAGGTACATTTGACAATGATATGCTCTTTTACTATAATCCATCAAATTTAGTGACGAATCAAGGAGGATGTACCGTATGCCAAATGCAACCGGAAAAGAAATTCAGCAGCTGCTTGTTTTGATTAAACCAGACGGATTAAAAAAATCGCTCACCGGCAATATCCTCACCAAATTGTCCGAAGCGAAACTGTGCATTGTTGCCGCGAAAGTCGTACATGTGGGACGGGAACTTGCTTCCGACCATTACATCCATCTCAAAGATAAGCCATTCTTTGCCGAACTTATTGAATATATCCAGGGAAAAATCCACGGCGAGCCGTACAACCGGGTTCTGGCATTGGTTTACCAGGGCGAAGACGCCATTCAGAAACTGCGTCGCATAGCGGGAGCAACAAACCCCGAGGAAGCTGACCCCATCTCCATCCGGGGCGCGTATGGTCGCATAACCACCAAGGGCGTTTATGAGAATGTCATCCACTGTTCGTCGGACCCGGCGGAAGCGGAACGGGAAATAAAACTGTGGTTTGACCCCGCCGAAATCATCGGCGTGCCGTATGCAACGAAAAAGATCGCTTTGGAAAAAACCGAGAAGATTGTCTGGGCATAAAAAAAAATACCAGCGAGGTCCACATGAAAACACCGTTAGAAGCATGGGTTGACCGGTGCGCGCAATTGATGCAGCCGGACAAGATTTACTGGATGGACGGCTCAGAAGATGAAGCGCGCCGTCTCGTCGAAATCGGCAAAACAGAAGAGAAAATTGACGGCAATTATATTTTCAGCGACATCAATGCTGATGAATATCCGCATTCGTTTTACCACCGCTCGCATCCGACCGATGTTTCCCGGACGGAACACCTGACATTTGTGTGTTTACCGAACAAGGACGATGCCGGTCCGAACAACAACTGGATGGATCCTGCTCAGGCAAAAGAAAAAATGTACGCTTTGTATGCCGGCTGCATGAAGGGGCGCACGATGTATGTGATTCCTTTCATGATGGGACATCCGTCTTCGCCGTACGCGAAACCCTGCGCTCAAATCTCTGACTCGGCGTATGTCGCTGTCAGCATGCGGATCATGACCCATCTGGGCAAAGAGGCCATTGCGCGGATTGGCACTTCAGATACTTTTTTTAAAGGCGTTCATTCTATAGGTACACTCAACCCTGAGAACCGCTGGATTATGCATTTCCCGCAGGAAAACACGGTGATGAGTTTTGGTTCCGGCTACGGCGGCAACGCACTGCTCGGGAAAAAATGCTATGCATTGCGCATCGCGTCGTATCTCGGATACACCGAGGGATGGCTTGCGGAACATATGATTGTCATCGGCGTTGAATCACCTGACGGCGAAATTACCTACTTCCTTGGGGCGTTTCCCTCCGCCTGCGGCAAGACAAATCTGGCACTGCTTGACCCGACTCTTAAAGGGTATAAAGTGTGGACGCTGGGCGACGACATCGCCTGGATCAATGTCGGCAAAGACGGGCGCTTATACGCCATCAATCCGGAAAACGGATTTTTCGGCGTCGCGCCGGGAACATCGGAGAAAACAAATCCGGTCATGATCCAAACATTAAAAAACAACAAGTTTTTCCCCACCCTGTTTACCAATACCGCGCTTGATACCGACACGCGCACACCATGGTGGGAAGGGTTGACCAGCACGCCTCCGGCGCACCTGATCGGCTGGGAAGGAAAACCGTATGACCCGGCGTCCGGCAAACCTGCGGCTCATCCGAATTCCCGGTTTACCGTATCCATAAAAAACTGCCCAACCTTGTCGAAAGAATATGATAATCCTAACGGCGTGCCGATTTCAGGCATCATATTCGGGGGGCGGCGCAAAACAACAGTCCCCCTGGTTGCCGAGTGTTTCAATTGGGACCACGGCGTATTTTCCGCGTCCATCATGGGCTCTGAAACAACCGCAGCCGCGACGCAGCAGCAGGGCGTTGTCAGGCGCGACCCAATGGCGATGCTGCCCTTCTGCGGATACAACATGGGCGATTATTTCAAACATTGGCTGAGCTTTAAGACCCGGGCGAAGCATCTTCCGAAAATATTTATGGTCAACTGGTTTAAAAAAGATGATGACGGCAGTTTTCTGTGGCCCGGCTACCGTGAAAATTCGCGGGTGATTAAATGGATGATTGATCGGGTGAAAAACAAAGTTGCCGCCCAGGAATCTTTGCTCGGCAATGTCCCTGTTCCCGCTGACCTTGATTTTTCGGGACTTTCTATAACCGAAACTGCCAGAAAGAAATTATTTGATATCAACACGCAGGACTGGAAAAAGGAAATTGCGGATATCGAAGAATTTTACGCAAAATTCGGCGACCGCATTCCCCGGGAATTGCATGACCAGCTGGCAATCCTGAAGAAGAAACTCGACCGCTAACTGCTGATGTTGGTTGACAGAGACACAGGTTTTTAGTAGCGTTGCATTACGCCGGCGTAGCTCAGTTGGTAGAGCAACTGATTTGTAATCAGTTGGTCGGAGGTTCAAGTCCTCTCGCCGGCTATGTATCCCGCAGGTATCCTGCCGCCGAATCTTTTCGTTGTCGCAATAAAAAAGCATTGCAAAAACACCTATCTTTCGTTATACTACCTTCATGAGATTGAAAATACCTCTCATGTCACTGTTGTTACTATTAGCGCCGGCAGCCGCGCAGGTCGCAACCACTCAGCCGGTTATCGCCGTATTGACCAGCCGTCAACTGCTGCAGTATACCGCTGCGTTTAAGAGCTTTAAAAATACTCTTGCGTCCCAGGGAATCTCTCCAAACTATGTTTTTTTTGACCTCAATGGCGGGAAAGAAGAACATGTGCGCCTTATTGAAAATATTCGCCTCCTCAATCCCCAGCTTATTTTTTCAATCGGCACTTTGGCCACGGCTGCACTCAGGGACCATATAACCACCACGCCCGTAGTATTCAGTATGGTTCTTAATCCCGTCGAATCATCCCTGGTAAAATCCATGGATTCATCCGGCAATAATATAACGGGAGCGGCGCTTGACATATCAGTCAGCGATCAATTCCGCACGCTGAGAACAATTCTACCGGGCATCAAAAAAGTGGGCGTCATTTATAATCCCGAGGAAACCATTGCAACCATTGCTGAAGCCACCAGATCGGCCCGCGAACTAGGCATGGAACTGATTGCCGTGCCGATAAACCGGGAGAGCGATTTGCCTCGGGCGCTTGAAGAAATAAAAGCGTACAAGGTTGATTGCCTCTGGGCTGTATCAGACAGCATGGTCTTCAGCAGTTTCAAATCAATCCAATTTTTCATACTGTTCGCCCTGCAAAACCGTTTGCCATTCGTCGGCCTCTCGTCATCATTCGTAAAGTTTGGCGCCCTGATGGCATTCTTCGACGACTCCGAAAACAATGGCGCCCGGGCGGGCAAAATCGCCCAACAGATTCTTGCCGGAGCAAAACCATCACTCATCCCGATTGCCGCTCCGAAAAAAATATCACTGTCGATCAACACCCGGGTTGCCGCTCAGATCGGAATAATCATCCCCTCCGATATTATAGCCGCGGCAAAAGAGGTGTATAAATGATACACCGCATACGAATCGGCTTACCCATTAAATTCATTTTGCTTATATCAGTCATCATTATCCTGACATCCCTGACGCTGACTTGGTATTTTATACGTATTCAAGACCGGCAGATGCGTACCACCCTGGAAAATCGCTGCAGTTTCCTTGCACAAAATATGGCTTACAACAGCGAGTTCGGCGTTATGACCGACAACAAACAATTCCTGATGAAACTAATGTCAGGGCTTCTCAACGAGGAAGATGTTGTATATGGCCTCATCTATAACGCAAAGGGACAGATACTTGCCTCCGCAACCACCGGACTATTCTGGAAAAGCGACTTCCGCCACACTATTTCTACGGCACCGGTTATAACGCAGTATTCCACTGAAACAAAAGAACCGATATTTGAAGTGACCTTTCCCATTATCGCCAAACATATGGTTGGTATCCGCGAAGAAATCGGTTTCCTTGCGGACATGCCTGCGGAATCACGGGAGGAAATAGTCGGCGCCGCCCGGGTTGCCGTCTCTCTTTCGCGCTTGACAAAAGAATCCACCCAGTTAAAAAAAATCGTGCTGCTGATAACCGCGGGTGTCGTATTATTCGGCATTATTCTCGCCGCTTTTCTGATCCGCATCATAGTCAGACCGATACGCCAATTAGTCTTGGGGACGCAGAAAATCGCCGCGGGCGATCTTGACTATGCCGTAACCATCCCCCCCGGCGATGAAATAGGCGACCTCGCCGATTCTTTCAATCGGATGGCGCAAGACATCAAAACATCCGTCAGGGAATTGAGCGACGAGAAAGAGAACCTCCTGCATCTCAAACTGGCGCTGGAACAGCGAACCAACGAACTCGAAGAAACACTGTTAAAAATACAAAACATCCAAGGTGAGCTGCTGCGCTCGGAAAAATTTGCGACCATCGGAAAGCTAGCGGCATCCGTGGCGCACGAATTGCGCAATCCGCTGGCAAGCCTTAAAAACATTGCCTATTATCTGAAAAAATCAAATGCCCTCACCGACAATAAATCAATCCATATGATAGAACTGCTTGCAGCGGATGTCATCCGGGCCAATAAAATTGTCACTGACCTATTGGATTACTCACGTATTAGAAAACTTCACAAAACAACAATCAGCACTGTCGATTTTCTCACTAAACTGCTTGATCCCGTTGTGTTTTCCCATAAAAACCTCACCATCGTCAGGCAGTTCGAAACATTTGACATCATCATCGATCCTGACCGGATGACGCAAGTGCTGATTAATCTCATCAACAACGCCATCGAAGCGATGGGGGAAAATGGACATATAACCATATCCGCGATAAAAAAAGGATCCATGTTTTCCATTGATATTGCCGACAGAGGCTGCGGCATGGACCAAAAAACTGCCGCTCATATATTCGAACCACTGTTTACGACAAAGATTAAAGGGCTGGGGTTGGGATTGGCAATCGTCAAAGAAATTATTGATGCACATATGGGCACTATCTCCGTCGAAAGCGAGCTGGGAAAAGGCACAACTTTTACCCTACTGTTGCCGCTGACTGAGCCGCCCGGCCGCGGCGAAAAGGAAGGGCTATGAAAACAAGATTGTTAAAGATTTTAGTCGCCGACCCTGAAGAAGGCATTCGTCTATCGATGGCGGGAATTCTTGAGCTGGAAGGATATTCTGTGCAAACCGCCCGCAGCGGCATTGAAACAATCAATCGCATACAAAGCGAATCATTTGATGTGGCTTTTATCGATTTGCACATGCCGGGCGTCAACGGGGTCGAAACTTTCAAAAAGATCAAGACATACAGCCCCGAAACCGCCGTCGTAATGATGTCCGCCTTTGCCGTCAACGATTTGGTCAAAGAAGCGATTGAGGAAGGCGCGTATGCGTGTCTTAACAAACCATTCGACATGGACAGTATCATCGACACCATCAAAGAGGTGAGCGCTAAACCGTTCGTCATGGTTGTCGATGATGATGCAAACCTGTGTGACCTTCTTTACGAGCGGCTAAAGGACAGCGGATTCAATGTCGTGACAAAATCCTCGGGTATCGATGGTATTTTTGCCGCTCAGCGACGCATCCCGGATGTATTGTTTCTCGATGTGGTTATGAACGGGCTCAACGGTATTGAAACACTGAAAAAATTGAATGAAATATTCGGCGAGAATGCACCGAAGACCGTCATCATCAGCTCATACGATTCAGCTGAGAATTTTGAAGCTGCGCGCAAGCTGGGCGCAATCGAATGTCTGCGAAAACCCCTGAATATCGCACACCTCAAAGAGCTGGTCAAAAAACTGACTACTGCGCCGGGGGGGAAAATATGCATCCTCGAAGAGGATCCCAACCTGCGCGCGATTCTCAAGGATACGCTAACCACGAACGGGTATGAAGTAGTTATAGCGTCCACCTTGGATGAGGCCATTGAAAAATTAAAGAGAGAAAATTTCAAGAGCGTGATCATCGACACTAAAAACACCCAAGGCAACGGAGTGGCGGCTTACGACCGCATCAAACTGATTGATCCTGATTTGGGCGTTGTTTTCGTGAGCGGCAACGATGCAACGCAAACCATCGTAAATGCCGCCACTAAAAATAATTATATGTATCTTATCAAGCCCTTTGAACCCGAAGATTTACTGGATATAATAACCACGATACAAAAAAAAAGGGGCAATGACTGTTGATTGGCTTATAATCGCTCTGCCGTGGCAATACTTTCTGACGCACGCTTACAATCCCCCGGCCGTCGAAGCGGGAAAATTTTAAAATATGAGGAATCCCATGACGCTCATCACCGTACTCTGTATCTTGACTGTCGGCACAGGAATAATCCTGTGCCTCGTCATCCGTAATGCCCGGGCGTTACGGAATGAAAAACATGACAGCAATGACCGCATAAACCGCGAAAAAATTGCCGCCATCAGCACCTTTTCATCAGTTGTTTCCCACGAGCTGAAGAACCCGCTGGCGAGCTTGAAAAACATCGCCTATTTTTTTTCAAAAATGCCCGCGCTGGAAGACCCTCGGGCACAACGAATGATGGATATACTGGGCACTGAAATCGAAAAAATGAACGAATTAATCCTTAACTTGCTGGATTTGTCGCGGATAAAACGACTTGTAAAACTACCGTGCGACATCGGATTACTGGCCCTGGAAGCGTTTGAAAAGGCATCATTGCCGGACACTATTGCCGTAACAAAAAATATTGAACATATCACCCTGCCCTTTGACGCCGTACGCTTTACGCAAATTATTACCACCCTCATCACCAACGCCCGCGACGCGATGCCGAACGGTGGCAGTATCGATTTTACATTACAACGCGCGGGCGCGTCAGCTGAAATCGTATGCCGCGATACGGGGACCGGCATGGACTACGAAACTGCACAACGGGTGTTTGACCCGTTGTTTACGACAAAAACAAAAGTACTGGGCATGGGACTGACCATAGCGCGGGAAATTATCCACCTCCACAACGGCCACATAGAACTATCCAGCAAAAAAAATACCGGCACAACCGTCACCATCTCATTACCCATCCCCTGACCCCGGAATTCTCATTCTTTCCCATACCTCTTTTACCCTTGTAGAGGCGGGCCTCGCGTCCGCCCGACAGCATCAAGAAGGAATACCCCCCCTAATTCTTTACTTTCCCTCCCCAAAAGAGTATAATGGGTTCATGACTAATAAACCGGTAAACAATTTTTACGGTCTCGGTATCGCACCGGGACTGCTCGCAGCAATTGACAAGCTGGGCTTCACCACGCCAACGCCCATCCAGCAAAAATCAATCCCCATTCTTATCGAAGGAAAAGACATCATCGGCATCGCACAAACGGGTACGGGGAAAACGATTGCGTTCGGTATTCCCCTCATCCAACGCCTTGCGGCAAAAAAAGGGCGCGGTCTTGTCTTGGCGCCGACCCGCGAGCTTGCCATACAGATTAACGAAACACTGCTTGAGTTTACGCCTGCCTACGGCATGCTGACGGCCGTCCTTATTGGCGGCGATTCCATGATGAATCAGGTTCTTGCCCTGCGCAAAAACCCCCGCATCATCGTGGCAACCCCGGGGCGCCTTATAGACCACATCAGCCAGCACCGTATACATCTTGATGATGTCAATGTGCTTGTTCTCGACGAAGCCGACCGCATGCTGGACATGGGATTTGCGCCGCAAATTGAGCGCATACTTAAACAAATTCCCCGTGACCGCCAAACGATGCTTTTCTCAGCCACCATGCCGGCAAAGATAGTCGCCATTGCAGCCGAACATATGAAACTGCCGATCCGTACGGAAATTGCACCACAGGGAACCATGGCGGAAGGCATTTCACAGGAAATTTTTGTCGTCAACAAAGACCTTAAAGCAAAACTACTCTGCAAACTACTTGATCAGTATCGGGGCCCGGTCCTTCTTTTCTCACGCACCAAGCGGGGCGCCACAAAAGTTACCCGCGGGATACGCGCCATGGGGCACAATGCAGCCGAGATTCATGCAGACCGCTCACTCAATCAGCGCAAAGAAGCCCTTGAAGGCTTTAAATCGGGTAAATACAGAATACTGGTCGCTACTGATATCGCAGCGCGCGGTATTGATGTCACCGGTATCGAGGTTGTCATCAATTACGATCTTCCCGACGATCCCGAAAATTATGTCCACCGGATAGGTCGCACCGGACGCGCCGGCAAACAGGGCCATGCCATTTCGCTGGCAACCCCCGACCAGGGCGACGATGTCCGTAATATAGAAAAAATAATCCGGGCAACCATTCCGCTTAAAGATCATCCCGATGTCCCTTCAGAAAAGTTCTCCGGCCATTCCATTCCCCGCACCTCCGGATACGGAGCCCGCAGCCATGGCGGATCCAGCCACCGCGGCAGTTCCCGCGGCGGAAGTTCCTACGGCAGCAGTTCCTACGGCGGCAGTTCCCGTGGCAGCACTTCTCGTGGCGGTTCCGGCAGTTCCGGCTCCTCCCGCGGCGGCCGCTCTCGATATTGATTTTTAATTATATTATAGAATTTGATAGTTGCATTAATACCAAAAAAAAGGAGATTGACAATGAAAAAGATTGCTGTGCTTGTTGGCTTGATGATGCTGTGCGCAGGTGTTTCGTCGTTTGCGGCCGAAGCAACTCCCGTTAAAGTTTCGCTGTTTCCTATGGTTGCAGTTCCTGCCTCCCAGACCGTCCACGGGCTTGATTTAGGACTTATCGCGACCAAGGTAGACGAGGTCCAAGGCGTCCAGCTTGCCTGGATATATGGCGCAACGCGCGAAAAGATGGTCGGCTTACAGACAGGGTTTGTTGCACAGTCACAGAACATCACCGGCGTTCAATTTGGATTTATTAACATAGCTACCAGCGTGACCGGAGTTCAGTTGGGATTCGTAAATTACACCCAGAACATGAAGGGCATACAGGTCGGACTTGTCAATATTATCACTAAAGGTTATTTACCAGCGATGATATTCGTCAACGCCAACTTTTAACCATCTGAAATTATAAAAAAGCCCTCGATTACACAATCGGGGGCTTTTTTTATTTGTCTTTCCAGATTTTTTCTTAATCGATTTTGATTGCTTTTTGCAGGGGCGGGCCTCGCGTCCGCCCGATCATCGTCATTAAAAATCTAATACATGTGTGCCTTTTTTCAATTATTCATTCAAGGAATGCGGGCGGACGCG
>CAIRNS010000012.1 GCA_903880015.1 uncultured Elusimicrobia bacterium
AAACGGATGCTGTTGGCGTCGATGTTTTTTGAAAGAGAATGCAATTCGTCGTGTCCGGTGAGATACACGGTTTGTTTTCCCACGACCGGGAATTCGTACGCCAGTTTTTCTGTATGGATCGGCTTGCACACCCATTGACGGTCAATCCATGTCCACACCTTCACAAATTCGCGGAAATTAATCTCAGGATCGAAGTTGGTGGCAAAAAATTTACCATGGCTGCCGGCGTTTACATCCATGATGTCTATCGTGTCGACGGAATCGAAATGATGCTTCACCGCATATGCGCAATACGCGTTTACTACACCGGGGTCAAATCCCGCACCCAGAATGGCGGTAACCTTGTTTTCCTTGCAGCGGTCTTTGCGTTTCCATTCGTAATTCGCGTACCAGGGCGGATCTTCGCAAACTTTATCCTGCTCTTCGTGAATGGCTGTATCGATATAGGCAGCACCTGTTTTTATGCACGCTTCAAGAACCGACATATTGACAAAAGCATTGGCGAGATTTACCACGATCGTCGTGTTGGTTTCCTTAATAAGTTTTGCCACCGCATCGATATCCATTGCATTGAGCTGGCGCGTGAACATTTTCTTTGCCGGATCTTTGGCATTCTTTTTCCGCTGAATGCTTTCGATGATGGCGTCGCATCCTTCCCGTGATCGTGAGGCGATGCAAATGTCTCCGAAAAGATCATTGTTCTGGGCGAACTTGTGTGCCGCAACATGGGCAACCCCTCCGGCACCGACGATCAAGACATTTCTCAACATTCGTTTCACCCCTCTCGGTATCACTGCGTATGCGACAGGCATATGCCCCGTGCCGCTAAAATGTACTCTTTAGGACAAGCTATTGACGAAATCAGTATACTCAAAACGGCGAAGAGTTTCCACTCTCCCGTCGATTCTTTTGATGACGATTGAGGGCATCTGGAGCCCGTTAAACCAGTTCTTTTTCACCATGGTATACCCTGCTGCGTCGGCAAAACGCAGGATGCTCCCCACCTTCAGGCGGGACGGAAAACGATATGTCCCGAACACATCGCCCGCAAGACACGAACGGCCGGCAACCGTGTAAGTATGGGGCCCGCTCCCGGCACGATCAATTTTTGCAGGGATGCGGTAAATCAGCAGGTCCAACATATGCGCCTCAGTCGAAGCGTCTACGACGGCAATAGCAACCTTGTTGCGCACGATATCAACAACCGTCGTGACCAGCTCCGCGGAGCGGGTAATCGCCGCTTCTCCCGGCTCAAGGTAAATTTGAACGCCAAACGTCGTGCTGAACTCTTTTAGTTTCCGGCAAAACTTTTCAAGGGGATAGCCGTCTTTGGTAACATATAATCCGCCGCCCAAACTTACCCACGACACCTTTTTGAGCATCTGCCCGTAGGTGCGGCCTATGCCATCGAGCATCGACGAGAAACTTTCAAAATCATCGTTTTCACAATTGCAATGAAACATGAGCCCATTGAGCAACGGCAAAACTGCCCTAACATCTTTTGCATTAACTACCCCAAGGCGCGAATGTTTTCGCGCCGGATCAGCCAGGTCAAAATGAGAATGGCTGACCCCGGGATTCACCCGCAGTCCCACCTGAAGATGGCGGACATCGCGGTGAAACAACTGTAGTTGCGATATCGAATTAAATATGACCTTGTCCGCGTAGCGCACTACTTCGCAAATGTCCTGCTGCGAAAAACCAACGCAGTACGCATGGACTTCTTTATCGAATTTTTCACGACCCAGCCGCGCTTCGTACAGCGAACTGCTGGTGGTCCCGTCCATATATTTTTTTATGAGCCCGAAAACGCCCCACGTCGCAAAACATTTAAGCGCCAACACGGATTTTGCGCCGGATTGTTCGCGGATATAGCGCAGTATCTTAAGATTTTTCAGGAGTTTTCGTTCATCAATGAGATAGTACGGCGTCGTCAAAACCATAGGGCAGAAATCTTTCACGCGCGGCAATTCACGCTGATGCAACGGACACCACTAACGACTGATGAGCCAATATATGCACGTTGAAACGATTGAAATATCGAGGAAGTAGATAAACCGGAAGGATACAACTTACAACGCGAGAAAAGAAAAACAATATACCTTTTGATTTTCCCAATTAATAATCTCCTAATAAATGATAATAATAGTTTACAAAAAAAACTCTTTTTATGTCAACGATTTTCCCTTAGCACACCCGTCAAAGAAGCGCTACTGATGCGCTTTTTTCAGGGTTTTCATCAGTTCGTCAACCAATGAGGAAATTAAATATTCAAACGCGGTCTGGGTGTTCATGCCGTCGTAGGTGTCTGACCCGACCCACAGCACTTCCCCGGTTTCCACGCTTATCATCCGGCAGGTTATTCCGACTTGCGCCGCGATAAAGCGCTGGTATCCTGCTTCATAGAAATCCCGTTCAGGCGTAAGCATTGATATTGAGCCGGTGATTATCGCGTCAACCCCGGCAACTTTTCCGAATTCCTTCACCTGCGCCGGGTCCAGCACGCCCGCAAGAAACAGCTGGTGTTCCTGTATGATGCTGTCAATCCGGGTCCGCTCTATGACGCTGTATCCCGTTTTCAACATATACTTGGTGAATAATTCTGACGGCATCGCGCCGGAATTAGGGTAATAGGGAGCATCATTGAAATTAAGTACCGCAACCCTTTTGATAGCGCTGAAATCGTAGCCCGGCTTAACGACTATCGACTGCGTCGCGCAGGAGGACATGAAAAACGCCGAGCACAAAAACAACGCAGTAAAAACGCTCGATTTATTCATGATGCAGCTCTCCTTCGAGAATCTTGATGTGTTTTTTTGCATTTTCATTACTTTCTTCAACTGAGATAGAAATATGTTTCTGTGAAACCGGCAATGTTGCCGTTGTCCGGGGACACACCAGAAAATGCTGCCACGATTCAAGAGCTTGCCGTTGGATGGCTGCTTTTTGTCCGGGATCGGCGATAGCAAGCGCTTTTGATTCATAAATATGACCTAAAAACCAAAAAGCCATCCGGTTGTTAGTATCACTGGCAATCGCTTGGGTAAATTCCGGCAACGCGTTATCGAACTGTTTTATTTTAAAATACAGTGCTCCCAAAAACACATGGGTCTCGGCGGTATCCGCAACCTGCCCCGCAGCAATACTGCGCGTAACCATATCAATCGCAGCGGCATAGTTTTTTGTTTTCACTAATTCCATCGCCTCCTGCATACGCGGATTCTGAAGAGCGGGCTCACCGGCATGCGCAGAAAGGATGACAATCCCCGACAAGACAGCCGCAATACAAAAAAGTACCGTATTTTTTTGCATCCAATCTCCTTGCCGGCTAACCGGCGGCACTAGTCAATTTGATCATGCGCGAATATTTTTAAGTATACAACTAAGCACTGCAAATAGCAATCATTTACCCGGTGTTGCTTTGCACGAATCTATCATGACTGCCAATTGTTTCTCGTTAAGACCTTTTCCCGGCGCTCCATCCAGCCGTTGCGCCACTGCGCCATTCTTAAAAAACAATACTGTCGGAACAATATCAATGGAATATCTATCTTCACAGCGATCCATGCTATCAGTTACAACGCGAAAGTAACGGTTTGCGTCCGCCGCAGCGTATTTTTCAAAAACCGGCAAAAACTGAACGCAATACGGACACCACGAAGCATAGAAAAGAACCATCACTTCGTTGTTTGCCGCAAGCGTTTTTTCAAGATCCTCTTCGGTATCTATTCGTCTGCTCATTGGATCTCCTTTATTGCCGGTGCTCTGCGATATCGTTTTCCCGTATGGTTCCGGAACGGCCGCCGATGCTCTCTATCCCCTGTTCGGACGGCTGCCTTACCGGAAGTGTTATGGTAAAAGTCGTTCCTTCTCCGTGCCTGCTCCGTAAGTCAATGGTGCCACGATGCGCCACGACCATCTCGTGGCATAACGCCAATCCCAGACCATTACCCTTTGCCTTGGTGGTAAAAAAAGGTTCAAATATTTTTTTCATATCCTGCTCCGCAATGCCGCTTCCGGTGTCGCTTATCAGTATTTCGCACCTATCCCCTTTAATGGCTGCGGCAACCGTCACAACACCTTTGCCATTGCGCAACGCCTGGAATGCATTGTCCAGCAGATTATTGAACACTATGCGCATCTGCGTCGGATCAGCCTCTATAGTATCACCGGCTGCCAAGGAAATATTCTGCTGAACCGTGGAGGGCTGCGATGAATATTTTATGCGCACGGATGCAATGCAATCGCTCAAGATTCCGGCAACGGCAACCGGCTCAAAATGGCTCGCCCTGATGCGGGTAAACGTAAGCAGGTTTTCGATGATGGCGTCGCTCTCGGCAATCTTCTTCGTGATGACTTCCACGGGTACTGACAGAGCAGGGGTATCAGGTATTTCCCCAATGATGTGTGCGGCAATTCTCATAGCGGCAAGGGGAGAGCGCAACTCGTGCGCGATAGTTGAGGCAAGTCTGCCAATATCCGCCATCCGCCGGGAACGCTCAAGCTCAAGACGCGCGGTCACAAGCTGCTGAGTCTTGAGATCGACCATATGCTCGAGATTTATTTTAATATCGTCCAATTCAGCATTGGTATTCAAGAGTAATATTTCGCGGTTTTTTCTTTCGATGGCATATCTAAAACAGCGCAACAGCTGATTGGCGTTTACCTGCCCCTTTACCAGATAATCCGCAGCATGTTCCTGCATCGCCTGAATCCCAATGCTCTCGTTGTTGGTGTCAGTAAATATGACCACCGGGACCTGCGGATGCGCCGCAGAGATAGTCCCGAGGCCGTGCAGCCCCGTGCTGTCTGGAAGATTCATATCAAGAAGAACGAGGTCAAAATCAGCGTCTCTGAGAAGGCGCACTCCATCCGCCAGCAGAGCTACGCTCTGTAAAGTGATTGTCGAATCACCGCACTCCCGTATCATTTCGGCAACCAGTTTCCTGTCGCCAGGGTTATCTTCTATAAGAAGAATATGCATCGGGGCTCCTTTCCCAACGACATCAGGGACGGTGGGGCAGTTTCACCATCGCAAACCAGAACTCCTGAATGGCCTGCGCCACTTTTATAAACTGGTCGAGATTAATCGGCTTGATGATGAAACAGTTTGCATATTCATGATACGCTTTTACTACATCCATTTCTAGTGCAGACGCCGTTAAAATCACAACGGGTATACTTCTGAGATTCTCATCACTTTTTATTTCCGCCAGAACTTCCCGCCCGCTTTTCCGGGGAAGATTAAGATCAAGAAGAACTAAATCAGGCCGCAGGACATCAGCGTATTTTCCCTCTTTGCGAAGATATTCCATGGCTTCCACGCCGTCAGAAACGACCCTTACGGTATTTTTGATCTTCGCTTCCCGCAGGGCCTCCAGCGTCAAACGGACATCACCCGGGTTATCTTCCACCAGCAACATCTCTATTGTCCTTACTAAACTTTCATCTGTCATGATGGTCTCCCCCTTGTGCCAGAACAGTCCAGTAAAAAGTTGCCCCCCTGCCCGGCTCCGACTCAACCCATATGCGTCCACCGCTCGCTTCAACTATTTTTTTACAAATCGCAAGCCCGATACCGGTTCCGGGGTATGTATCCCTGGTATGCAGGCGCTGGAAAATAACAAATATGCGTTCAGCATATTGCATTTCCATCCCGATTCCATTGTCTTTGAACCCCATCAGCCAGTGAGCACCTTTTCTGACCGCGCTGATGTGAATGGCAGGCGGTTGAACGCCGCGGAATTTAATGGCATTGCTGAGGAGATTCGAAAATACCCGTATCAAATCATCGGCAATGCCCCGGACCACGGGTAATGCATCATGAGTTATCCGCACATTATTTTCATCAATGATTGTCTTGAGATTCTCAGAGGCGGCAAACAGAACTTCCGACAGGGAGACATCGATAAAAGGAGGGTGACCCCTGCCGATGCGGCTATAGACCAACAGGGCATTTATCAAGGACTGCATGCGAACGGAACCGTCAACAATGTACCCAATGAATTCATCCGCATCAGCATCAAGCTTGTTTTTGTAACGCCGATCCAGCAATGACGAATAGCTTGACATCATGCGCAGTGGCTCTTGAAGATCATGTGAAGCGACATAGGCAAACTGTTCCAAATCTTCATTTGAACGGATCAATTCTTTCTCAACGCTTTTGCGAATCGCGTTCTCTCTGCTGAGCACATCAATTGAGACAGTGTTTTTTTTCAAACGGTCCGATAGGGAGTTAAAAGCATCCGCGAGTATACCTATTTCATCACGCCTGTTGATAGTGAGAACATTCTCATAATTCCCAGAACCAAAGTGTGTAACGGCCCGCAACAGTTGTTGCAACGATACAATGATGCTGTGCGACCAGAAAAAAGTCACTAAATAAGAAATAATGATTATCAAGAAAAATAATATTATGATCTGATTGCGCACCTTCGCAACACTCGCAAATGCATCCTTCTCGTCAGTTTTTGCCACTAAACCCCAATCGATGGCAGGAATATAGCGCCACGATGCAATGGTATTTACTCCCCGGTAATCAATCCTCCGTCCAACCCCGTGGCCGCCGTTGAGGGCTTCCTGCATGGGAATTCCTACCGTTTGACCGGCAGACAAGACAAGCTTTTTTGTTGAGGGATCGATAAATTTTGGCAGGAACACATATTCAATATTAGAACCAATTTTTTTTGCCAGTAAAATTTCGCCCGAACTGCCAAATGCAGTGACAGCAGAATCAATACTTAACAAATCATGCAAGTCAATATCAAATAGCATTACTCCTAAAAAACGCCCATTCTCGTCGTTGGCCGGAGCGCAAAGCATCAAGCTAGGCCCATTGCCTGAAGAATCATCGCCAATGTTATCGATGTAAAAAGCGCCGGTTTTCCCTGTTTCAAAAGCTTTTTTAATGATAGTGAGGGGTAGTGCAGGAAATTGCGGCGAGCCGTAGTCGCTATTGCTGGAAAAAACAATATTCCCTACAGAATCGGTGATCAGCACCGTGCGCAGGGAAAGGGCTTCTGACACAATAGATAATTGATCGTTTAGTCTCTTAAATGCAAACCGGTAAGCAGGGGTGTCTTTCTGGGAAGAGTCACTGATTTTCGGAAAATATTTTTTTACAACATATAAACTTTCGACCAACTGCATACCACTCAACAGATGATCAAAGTAAGTATCTAATTCCGCGCCCCGGTACTCGGTGAATGATGCCAGTTTATCAACAATCAGATTTTCAACGCTTTTTTTATAAAGAAAAAAAACTATGGAGCTTATCAGGATGGTCGATAGAGCAACAATGGCGACTAAAAATAGGGAAAACTTTGACCGGATAGTCATTGCATCTTTCTCCCTCAGCCTGAACACGGCATACACAGCTGTAAGAGTACGCTTCTATTGTAAAAAAATGCTTCGGAAATTGCAATAGATGCTACCGGTTATCCTATCTGTTGTTCAACAACCCTGACTGCATCAGCAGCCGAACTTGTTATGCCGCCAGCGTATCCGGAACCTTCGCCGATGGGAAACAGGTTAGCACAGCTGACCGATGCATAGTTGCCCCCTCGTAGAATGCGCACAGGACAGGATGTTCTCGTTTCCGCACCCATCAGCACCGCGTGACGGGAAACGAACAAGGGGGATTCTTGTTTCCATCGGTCAAATGCACTGCGTAGCGCATCGTTGATAAATCCCGGAAATAGTTCGCGCAGGTCAGCGGCAACCGTTCCCATTGCATAAGAATTTTTGTTGAGACAGCCGCTCACCGTGCCTGCAAGGTAATCTTCCAGATTCTGCGCGGGAGCAGCGCCCGTGCCGCCTCCCGTGACGAATGCCTTTCGTTCTATTTCTTTTTGAAAATCGATGCCCGCTAACGGGTTACTGGACGGATAATCGGCGGGATGACAGGTAACCACCATAGCCGCGTTTGAGAATGCTGACCCTCTGGCAGCATAACTCATGCCATTTATAACCAGCAATCCATCTTCTGACGAAGCATTTACTACCTCGCCCCCTGGGCACATGCAGAAGGTGTATACTCCTCGCTGTATGGATCGATTGGTGTAATTAAATGAATAAGTTGCGGCGCCCAGCGCGGAGAAGTTTTTGTATTTCTCTCCGTAGCGAATGTGATTGATAATCTCCACAGGATGCTCAATTCTCACCCCGACGGCAATGGGTTTCTGTTCAAGAGTTATCCCCTTGTCGCGCAGTAGGGCAAAGGTATCGCGTGCGGAATGTCCGACTGCAAGATACACCGATGAGGCACGATACTCCGTGGTGCCGTTGATGATCACGCCGCGCACGAGATGGTTGTCGATAATAATGTCCGTCATGACGGCATTATAGTGTATCTCGCCGCCATGCTGAAGGATATAATCGCGTATGGCGCGGACAATACCGCAGAGCACATCCGTCCCCAGATGCGGTTTGCTGACATAGGCAATTTCAGGCGGCGCGCCAAAAGCGATGAGCGTATCGAGCACTGTGGCGACAGACGGCGAATTCTGTATACGGGAAAATAGTTTCCCGTCTGAGTACGCGCCGGCACCGCCTTCGCCAAACTGAATATTCGACTGCGGATTGAGCACACGGTCGGTTATAAATCGCCGGACATCAACTGAGCGTTCTTCAATTTTTTTTCCCCGTTCGAATATGACCGGTTTGATTCCGCGTTCCAAAAGTTCAAGCGCGGCGAACATCCCTGCGGGACCAAAGCCGATTATGACAGGCCTGTCCGTGGACTTTGGCGGCGTACGTACCGCAATTTTTTTTCTGACATATGCGGGAAAGTTTTTGGGGTTCCCGAAACGCTCAGGGATTCCCGCCGCGACGGAAACGGTGTAATAGAATTGTTCCGGATCGCCCATATCAAGCGATTTTTCCAGCATCGCAACGATGGTGATATGCTCCTCACCGACATCCAGCGCGCGGGCAACAGCGCGGATATATTCATCCGGGCTGTCCTTTTCCACCGCCACACGCATACCGCTGACAATTAATTCCACCATAATGGCTATGCCTCTGCAGCAAAATACTTTTTTTTGAAAAACAACGCAGCGTTGACCAACAAAATCAGTACAGGCACTTCGACCAGGGGGCCGATGACCGCCGCAAAAGCTGCGCCGGAGTTTATCCCAAAAACCGATACCGCCACGGCAATTGCCAGCTCGAAATTGTTGCTGGCTGCGGTAAAGGACAAGGTCGCTGTTTTCTCATAACTTGCCCCTGCCCGCCAGCTCATATAAAACGATACCAGGAACATCACCGCAAAATAGATGAGCAGGGGAACGGCAATCCTGATTACATCTAACGGTATTTTCACGATGTATTCGCCCTTTAACGAGAACATCACCACAATGGTGAACAGCAGAGCGATCAGCGTAAGGGGGCTGATTGCCGGGATGAATTTTTCGTGGTACCATTCTTTGCTTTTGATTCTAATAAGCGTAAAGCGGGTAATAAATCCGGCAAGAAACGGTATGCCCAGGTACACGAACACACTGGCGGCGATCTGGGCGATGGTAATATCAACCGCAATGCCTTTAAGACCGAACCAGCCGGGAAGCACCGTCACAAAAACCCACGCGTATACCGAATAAAAAAGCACCTGAAACAGCGAATTTACCGCAACCAGCCCGGCGCAATATTCCGTACAGCCCAACGCCAATTCATTCCAGACGATTACCATGGCGATACACCGCGCGATGCCAATCATGATAAGGCCTACCATATACTCCGGATAATTGTGGAGAAATATAATGGCCAGAAAAAACATTAGCAGCGGACCCACAACCCAGTTCTGTATCAATGATAAACCCAGAACCTTCTTGTCAAGAAATACATCTTTCAACTCTTCATATTTCACTTTTGCCAGCGGCGGATACATCATCAGTATCAGTCCGATGGCAATAGGGATGTTGGTGGTTCCTGACTGAAACGAATTCCAGAATCCGGCAATACCGGGATACACATACCCCATGGCAACCCCTGCCGCCATGGCAAGGAATATCCAGAGCGTCAGATACCGGTCAAGAAATGAAAGTTTTTTACCGCATGATTCAGCCATGGCGCTCACTCTGCCTTTCCGGCCGCAACAAAGGCCTCAATCTTCGCTTTGATCATATCGCGTATGACGCGCGTTCCGGCAAGTATCTCTTCCGGCGAACCGGTCAGCGCGGACGGGTCGGGAAAACCCCAATGAATTTTATTACCTGAGCCGGGGAACAGCGGACAACGCTCGCCATTTGCCTCGTCACATACGGTGAAAACATATCCGAACCGTTCACCCTTTTTGAGCAGAGCGAACACGCCTTGTGTGGTGTTACCCGAAAGGTCGTAACCGATTTCTTTCATGGCAGTTACTACCACGGGGTTAATAATTCCCGGCTCAATGCCCGCGCTCTGCGCCGCATAACGGTCACCGCCCAGACGATTGAGAAAGGCCTCCGCCATCTGACTGCGCGCGCTGTTGTGAATGCACACAAACAATACTCGTGCTTTTTCCATGTTTCTCTCCTTTAAATAATTACTATATACACGCCGCCCAGTATGACCAAGACGCCGCATAATTTTTTCAGGATGCTCATCGCGACAGATTGCTCGTGCCAGTCCAGATATCTCTGCACCCAGGTACTGAAAGTTCCCGCGAGCATGATAACGGACACATGTCCGAACGCATACGCCAGCACCAGCACAATCGCAAACGGCAGATTTTTTGAAGCCACCGCGAACGCCGCGCCCAGCACCGGCGCCATATACGCGAATGTGCAGGGACCAAGCGCAACGCCAAAAATCAGACCAAGCAAGAATGCGGCGCTATATCCCCGCCGATGAAATGACGGCTGTCCGGCACCGCTCAAAAACGGCAGGGGGATGATCCCGATTAGATACAATCCCACCACAAAGAATACCGCCGCCACTGCGTATTTTCCCCACGGACCGATGTCGCCCGCCATTCTGCCCAACACAGCGGAAACAACACCGATGACCGCAATCGTAATCAGCAAGCCCAGCGAAAAGAGCGCACTGAGCGCAAACGCCCTGCGCACCGGCATCTTTCCTTGACCGCCGATAAAACCAATAATCAGCGGTATACTCGCCAGATGACAAGGACTGAGCAAAATACTCAGTATTCCCCAGAGAAATGAACCGCCTACGGCAGGCAACGGAGATCCGTTAAGCACTGCATAGAGCCAGGTAAACACCTGGAGTATCATTATTTACACACCGTCCCGGTCATTGTGTTGTTTGCGTTGCCCGCATCACGGACTGATGATTTTCCGGATTTTGCATCCTTTGTTACGCCCTGCGTTTGCAAAACTTTTACTATTTCCTCTTTAGGGAAAAAACCCTGGTGGCGAAAGAATTCGTTGCCGTTTTTGTCAAGAAAAACCTGCGTGGGGATAGCGTTTACCTTGTACTTTTTCCCATACGGCGCGCCTTCTTTTGTCCACACATCATAAAACACAACTTTCACGCTTTCCGCATACTCTTGCTCGATTTCAGATGTCACCGCCTGCATCAACTTGCACGGCATACAGTTCACCGAGCCAAGCTCAATAAAAGTAACCGTTGGCTGAGCGGGGACTTTTTCCCCGTACACGCCGCCGGCAGCAAGGACGAGAACGGATAGCGCGGCGCACCATAGTATGATTTTGTTCATCATGAACTCCTTTGTTACTGTATATTTTTCCGAATCCAAGTTTTAATCTCTTCTTTCTCCGGCAAACGCCCTGCCGCAACGACCGTGCCGTTGATGACCAGTGCAGGCGTTATCATAACGCCGTAATTGACGATATCGTCAATCTTTTCCACCTTGAGTATCTCATCAGGTATACCCATCTCCGTTGCCGCCTGCCGCGTAAGCTCCACCAGCTTTTTACACTTCGCACATCCGGTACCCAACACTTCAAGTTTCATACGGTTAACCTCACTTCAGTATCAGATTGAACATATATCCCGTGAACATAATTCCGAGTCCGACTATGCCGGCGAACAATACAATGAGCTTTGTTTTCATGACGGTCTTGAGAATCATAAATTCCGGCAAAGAAAGGGCGGTTACCGCCATCATAAACGAAAGGGTTGTGCCCATCGCCACGCCCTTTTCCGTCAGTGCACTTACCAGTGGGATTACACCGGCCGCGTTTGAATACAGAGGAATGCCTATCAGTGTCGCCAGAGGTACCGCATACCAGGTAGAGCCCCCCGCGTATGCGGCGAGAAAGTTCGCCGGGACATATCCGTGTATCCACGCCCCCACCCCCACGCCGAATAAGATATAGAGCCATACCTTTTTTAGTATTTCAAGCGTATACCCCCGGGCGTATTGTATCCGGTCGTTCCAGCTCATATCGCGGGAAAACTCCGGGGCAGCGCCTTTGTTGGCAAACACAAAATCTTTTAACAGATTCTCTACGCGCAGTTTGCCTATCACTATGCCGGAAACAATGGCGATGGCCAACCCCGAAACAACATACAGCAAAGCAATTCTCCAACCAAAAAGACCGACCAGCAGAACGAGCGCCACTTCGTTTATCATGGGAGAAGCGACCAGAAAGGAAAAAGTAACCCCTAACGGAATCCCCGCACGCAAAAACCCGAGGAACAAAGGCACTGCACTGCACGAGCAGAACGGCGTGACTATACCCAGCAAGGCCGCAAGCAGATTCCCAGTGTATTGCTTCTCATGAGATAGTATGGAGCGGATTTTTTCAGGGGGCAAGAACGAACGGACTATCGAAATCGCGAAGATGATTATCATGAGCAACAATACTATTTTAAGCGAATCGTAAATGAAAAAATTAACCGCACCGGCAAACAACGAATGCGGCGTCAGCGACAGTAATGAATATGTTACCCAATCAGCAACAACGGCGAGCATGGCGTTACACTCCTATTTCTGCATTCCCACGACGCATTTTCCGTTCATCCTGAGCAAAAGTCGTTTGTTTAGAAACCGTTGGTCTCGGGAAAATATTTCATCATCAACCGCCATCAGCGTTTTATAAAGATTTTTTGTGAACTCATCGCCGGCTTTTTTTAGCGCAAAAAATACAAACCTGCCTTCACGGCGTTCTGACACCAACCCCGCAAGCTTCAATACCTTGACCTGGCGCGAAACATTGTAGTGGGCAATGTGCAGCGTATCCATAATCTCGCAAATACAAAGTTCCCCTTTTGATTGGAGCAAAACGGCAACAATCCGCAATCGGTTAATATCTGCCAACGCTTTAAAGACGCCATGGTGTTTCATCACGCGACCCCCTGTATGCATATATTGACATATGCGTTTGCGTGCATATGATAACTTAGTTTTACCGCTGTGTCAACCGAAACCGCACAATCGACGGGAATAAATCAATACTGTGCCTAATTTTGTGATATAATAACTCCCATGAATAAACGCATATTGTTGTGCGCGGCATTGATGGCAGCGTGCGCAACTTCATCTCTGGCGCAATTGACCATTGAATCCATCCGCATATCGGGCAACAGGGTCAAAGAATCCGTCATCAGGAAGAATCTCGGCTTTAAAGAAGGCGACATCTGGAACGACGACTTAATTAATACGGGCAAAAAAAACCTGTTCCGGCTGAAGATTTTTAAAGAACTATCCATGGCGGCAAAAGTTTCCCCCTCAAGCAGCACCGTCACGGTCGATATTGCCGCCAAGGACGGCTGGTTCCTGTTGCCGATACCGATGACATCCGTTCAGGGAGGCGAACAGCGGTTTATTCTCCTGCTGACCAGCCAAAACATCTGCCGCACTGCCGAGCGCATGACTCTTTTTAATTCATTTAAAGAAGGGGGCGTAAGTTCTTTGTTCATTTTCTCGAACAAAGATTATTCACTGACTTTCGGGGAACGCAACACCTCTGTTACGGAATACGCCTACGCAGACGGGGGCTTGTCTGACAAAACATTTAACAAAAATGGAGCATCTGAAAAACCCGAAGACTTCGGCACCGTAACCGCAGAATATACGCAGGAAACCGCCGAACCGCTGCTCATGGCGGGCATGTCCGTTACCGACAGAATAAAAGCAAGCGCCGGCGTACAATCAACCCGAGTTTCCTACCGCCAGGGCTCGATAGGCGCGGCGCCGGGCGATAACGGCATAATGAATACCCTTATACTGCGCCTGAATGCGGAAGAAATTGACACCATCAAGGATGCGGACAGCGTAGGCAGAATGTTCGGACTGGGCATGGCGGAAGTAAAAGAGGTGATTAGGACCGGCAAACGGGATCCCTCGGTATGGCTGTGGAGCATGCAACTGGAAAACAGCGGCGCAGCGGTATCCTCGGATTTCCCGTACACAAAAGTATCAGCTGCACTGGCCAGGAAAACAGTATTTAGCTGGCGCAACGCGCTTACCGCTTCAACGCGCATGACCGGCGGGACATCCCTACCACCGAGTCAGATGCCCGCGACAAACCAGCAAGACGGACTGCGGGGATACTATGCGCGCGAGTTCAAAGGGGACCGGGTAATTAATTCGTATATAAGTTATGCACAGCCGATACACATGACCATGACCGGCTATTTCAGCGTAGAAAGTTTTTTCGACTGGGGCGTGTGCATGACCGACGCCGTGCGCCACGACCGGACAGGAGCCGGCCTTACCGTCAGCTACCGGTTCTGGCGATTTCCCCTGCCCATCGGGGTTGGCTATACCTACAGTTTTGACGATTTGAATTGGCAGGCGGTCTTTTCAATAGGCGGAAGGTTCTAAGCGTATCCAGGGTCGGGGTACAAATTATAGAAAAACAATTTCAGTCAACGATCAGCGACACTCCACAACAATCCATACATTCTACCGCCTGAGCAAACATAACCAAACTACATATTGAATGCAATAGATAAACACATTACTGCAGCTTCCATCCCCACCCATAAGCAAGTACTTATTGATGGGGATGGATCTTCCGGTTAATGATTAGCCGTCTGTAATTTGATTATTTCAGCCGCTATTACCGTGCGAATCGTCTCGGCTTTACCCGATTTTTCCGTCTCATCCTGGGTTAATTCGGTAACTATTGCGGGCAATGCTCTGCGCTCATCCATAGCACCGAGAGCTTCGATTATCAGAAAATTGATTTCTTCATCTTTTTTCGATTCAAGCTTATCGAGCAAAGGGGTTACGGCCTTTTTATTTTTAAGCGCCCCAAGAACTTTAATCGTCATTTTAACAACTTTTCTATCAGAATTGTTTAGTGCTTCCACCAGAGGACCCATAACAGCTTCATCACCGATCACACCCAGCGCCACAACGGACTTCATCCTCATCTCGATATTTTGATCTTTAAGTGCCCTGGTAAGCGCGGGGATAACGGTCTTGTCTCCGTTTGCCAGCAAGGCATTCATGGCCTGCATCCGCAAATCGAGGTCTTTATCATCTATAGCATCACCCAGTGCGGACAGGGCTTCCTTATCTTCAATGCTCCCGAGTGATTCAATAGCTTTTACCCTGACTTCTTTATCGCTATCCTTTAAAGCTTTTTTTACCGGTGCAATGATGAGCTTGCTTTTCGTGTTCACCAATACATCGAGAGCTTTTAGCCGCATCTCCACAGTCTTATCGGCGAGCGCTTTGCTCACAGCCGGGATAATTTCCGGAGCGTTTACATGGTCCAGCCCTACCAGCGCGGCCATTCTTACTTTCATGTCTTTATCACCTAATGCGGCTGCCAGAAAGGGGATGTCGTCCTTTGTCCCGACCCGTCCGAAATAATCGGCAGCAGCAAGCCGTATTTTTTGCTCCTTGTCTTCTTTAAGAATCTTTCCGATAGGCGCGGCAGCGACAGTATTCTTGATATCGCCAAGAACCTTTATCACCTCTAAGCGAACTGCCGCGCTTGTATTGCCGAGTGCGTTGATTAATGCCGCAGCCGCCTCCTGCGTGCCGATGGTTTTGAGCGTCCCGACTGCCGCAAGGCGAACCTTTTCTTTTTTACTGCCGAGATCGGCTATAGTTCCTGAGGGAATCTGTGGAGTTTCTTTTTCCTCAACCTTGGGAGCCGTCGCATCGTTCCGCGACACTGACTGCTGCGCTTCCAACTGGGGAGCGGCAGCCGTAGGATTCGATAGTGGCTGAGCCTGCGGCTCGGGCACGCCGGACTGCTTCACCGGCAAACTATCAGCGGCAATAGCTGTCGCAATCACAACATACAACAAAATAAACATGCCGATACATTTTTTCATAACGCATAGCTCCTTTGAGTTAATGTTGACGATAATTTTACTTCTTCGGTGGCAGTATGTCAAAATATGCGGCAGATTCCGACTAGGCGTTCAAAGATGAAAAGGTTATGAATCTTGACAACCAACCCTATGATTGATTTTGAGAATGATGATTCTATGTAAAATTGACAACCTATTCAATCAATATCTTTTCAAGCACCTTTGACTGTATAGGGCCAGTTTATGTTTTTTTCACTAAATGCTATTCTATTGCTATAACAGGCCAAGGAGCTACTCACATGTCAGTTGAAATCGGGAAATTAAATACCTTACGGGTAGTTAAAATAGTAGAGTTTGGGGCATATCTTGACGGCGGGGACCGAGGCGAAATATTGTTGCCTAAAAATACTATGCCTGCGAACTGCGCGGTTGATAACAATATAGAAGTGTTTATTTATTTTGATTCAGAGAGCCGTATTATCGCGACCACCAGAAAACCGTATGCGATGGTGGGAGAAGCGGCCTATTTAAAGGTGGTCTCTACCAGTACTTTCGGCGCCTTCCTGGACTGGGGATTGCCGGCAAAAGACCTGTTAGTGCCTTTTGCCGAGCAGAAAAAACCTATGGTAGCGGATGAGTTCTACTGCGTGTTCCTATACACCGACACACACACCGGACGGATTGTGGCATCAGCAAAGCTCGATAAATTCATAACAGATATAAATTCAGATTTCAAGGACAACCAGAGCGTTGACCTCTTCATAACCGAACACAATGAGATGGGATATAAAGCAATTATTAACAACAGTCACTGGGGTGTGCTCTACAAAAACGAGGTATTCCAAAAGCTGGAAAAGGGCCACAAGATCAAAGGTCTCATAAAGAGGATTCGAGAAGACAAGAAAATTGATCTTTCCCTGTATGCAACCGGCTACAAAAAAGTCGAGGACTTACTTGAAACCATACTCACCAGCCTCAAAGTACACGATGGATTTATCCCCCTCAACGACAAAACGCCCCCTCAGGATATCTATGCGTTCTTCGGCGTCAGCAAACAATCATACAAAAATGCCATCGGCGGACTCTACAAAAAGAAACTGATCCGCATAGACCCCGACGGCATACGCCTCCTTGAAAAATAGCATTAGTAGATACCTGCGATACATGATTGATCTGCGATAAAAACCACGCTTTTATGATTGCGCCCAAAAGACCACTTCGCCAGAAAATACGCCTGTCCAGTGAATATCAAACACAGAATTATAAGTTGTTTCAGAAATGAATAACTATGCCCACCCTAAAGTACTCCCCATTGTCAATACCACTAATTGATCCAAATAAGATAGAGCCGTCGTAGTAATTTCTCTTGTTGTTCTGGTGTAGATGTTGCAGGCCGTAGGCCGAATAGTAGTAGGCCGTTGACCTGCTTTCTTTTTTTG
>CAIRNS010000013.1 GCA_903880015.1 uncultured Elusimicrobia bacterium
GGCTAAGCCGCTGAAGAATACCGGTCAAGATATTAAAAGAAGCGCCACAGCGAATTGCCTCGTATATTTCAGGAACAACCGAATCTATTGAAAATTGCAAATGAATATTCTTCCTGCTAAGAATGTTATCCATTTCCTTGTTGATCAATAAACCACTAGTTGTAATATAATGCTCAACAGCAGGGTAACTCGTGGTTATCCGATCCATCAACTTTAAAAAATAATCCACAAGAAAAACCTCCCCTCCCTCCCAATCAATGGACCGGATATAGGGCAATAAGGGAAAAATCTTTTCGCATTCTTTATAAGGAAGGGTTTTGCGGGGCTCCCGTATCCTGCTGCACATAATACACTGCAGATTACATTCGTTCGTCAGAATAAGATGCAGGGATGACGGATGTGCGGTGCAATGCGTTTCAAAAAATACCTCATCATCAAAAAAGATGGCATTTGATAACCGGACATCATCCAGCGTCGTTATATACTGCCTTGCTTTTCTATACAGCTCTTTCCATACTTCGCTATTTTTCGTTTTTTCTAGCAACAACCTCAAAGCTTCATAAAGCCGTGCCGGATCGTCCGGATGCGCTTGCAACGCATGCTGAATTTCACTAAACGCCTGCAGATATGATCCTGTTTGCAGATATATCGTGACCAATTCACCGCGAATGCATATCAACGCTTCTCTAGAAAGGACTTCTCCATCGCGGAGCAAAAGATCGATGGCGGCCACATATGCTATCTCTGCCCGAGCCGGATCGCTGATTACCTGACAGGCTTTCCCCAACAAGAGATAAACCGATATCATGCCTGTCGATACAGGCATTATGTTGTTCACCGCTTCGCGAATAAGATCACCATCTCCGGTTTGCAGACAGGTTTCGATATATTCTGTAAATACTTCTTTGAGTGAAAATGAAAAATCTGTTTTTTTCAGGTCAAAGAATTTCTGAAAGTAGGCAACGGACTTTTGATACTGTTCCAAGCCGCGGGCAATCCTGGCCAGCTGCAGTTGATACTGTGCGTTGCACGGAGCCAACGCGAATGCTGCGGTGGCCGCCTTCTCCGCTGCAGAGTATTCTTTACGATGTATATATATATCTGCCAATTCCCCATATGCGGCCAACTGAACATCTTTGTCGGATGGAAAACGAATTGAACGAATCACCAGCCAGTATGCATCGATCGCCAACATGCTTTCTTCGTTATCCTTATAGGCCTGCGCCAACTGCAGCAGCAACGAGGGATCGACAGGATTATCTACTAATTGAGCACGTATTTCATTAATACGATCGGAAAGGAATTCATCCTGCATATAAGATTTCTCCGCTAATAATGACACTGGCTATGATCTAGAACAGCCCGCCGCCGATAAATGAGAGGGCGATGGGGCCGAAAAGAATGATGAATATCGTGGGAAATATCAGCAGAATCAACGGCATCATCAACTTAAGCGGTGCTTCTCCCGCCAGTTTTTCCGCCATGTGAAACCGCTCTATCCTAAATTGCTCGGCGCTATCCCGCAAATTATCCGCCATGCTGCCACCGGTTTTAAGCGATACGATAAAGGCGTTGATAACGGTTGTCACCGGCGGATACTGTAAGCGTTCAGCAACCCCCCGCAACGCTTCGCCCCGCGACCTCCCAACGATAACCTCCTGTTGGGCAACCTTCAGCTCATCGGTGAATGGCCCCTTTTGCACCGTGAGAACCCGCTCAAACGCGCGGGAGAAATCAAGTCCCGCGTCCATCATGAGCACCAGCAAATCAAGAACATCGGGTATTTGCCGAAAAACCGCAAGATGCCGTTCCTTGACTTTGATTCCCAGCATCGCATAGGGGATGAAAAATCCCACAGCAAAAAAAACAATGACCGCAACGGGGGAATAGAGCTCAAAAACTATACCTGCAACCATCGTCGTTGCAAATCCGGACAATACCTGGACACCCACGAATGTATATGCTTCCAGGCGATTGTAGGGCGTACCCATAACCACCAATTGAGAACGAATCTGTGTGACCATCGCGGCAAAACGGGGATACCTGATCCTCCGCGTGTATGCACCAATCTTTTCCGCAAAAAACAACAGATTCCCGGTCAAACCCTTATCGTACATTCCGAAAACCGCGCTGACATTTGTTTTCACCCGCCGCTCAATCTGCATTTTGGCGACGGTGTCAAATACAAGGGTCGAGAGAATCCCCGCAATACACCCGGATAATACTGCTATCAGGATAATCATACTGATACATTCACAATCTTATCAATCATATACGCGCCTGCTGAAATCATGACAATAACCGCCAGCAGCATCAGATTACCTAAAAATGTCGTAAACAAAAGTTCAATCATCGACGGCTCCATGGCGTAGAGCAACCCCAGCAGAACGAACGGGATGATGCTCATGATCATACCTGACGCCCGTCCCTGGGCAGTCAACGCATTGACTTTCCCTTGGATTTTCCGCCGTTCGGCAATGGTTGACGCGACGCGCGTGAGTATCTCGGCGAGATTGCCGCCAGTTTCCTTGGCAAGATGGATTGCATTAACTGCCATGACAACATCAGCGGTGGGCACGCGGCGGGCAAAACCCTGCAGTGCATCAAACAGCGGCGTTCCGAACCGCATTTCGGAAACCATCTGGGAAAATTCGAACGATAACGGTGGCTGCGATTCTTGGGTTAAAAATTCCAGTGCCTGCTGCAGGGATTGCCCTGCACGGACACTATTGGCAATCATCGTCAGTGCTTCTGCAAGTTGAAGGTTTATGCGATCACGGGACCGTTTCTCCTGACGGATACTATACGCATACATCCCTCCCGTGCCGACCACTGCGCATATCAATGCAAAGAGCATTTTACCCGTTGCCATTTCACCGCATAGAAATAATCCCATGGCAAGCACCGCCATAATTTTTTTTGAGCGGCGGGACCGACGATCCTGCGCCAACTCTGCAACCGCGCTTTTGACCATTGTGCCGATTGAAATAATGGTGCGCGGTTTATTGACCGCAGCCGAAGCAGGAATCGTTCGCGGGCGCAACCAGTGGCGAAAAAAATGCAATGACACAACACTCACGGCAACACCGGCTGCCCCAGCCGCACCGATTATGCATACAGGGAAAACAAGAGCATTCATGCTTTGCCACCGGATGAAAATAACGTTGCTTCCATAGGCAGACCGTACACAGCTGCTTCATCGATAAAACTACTCATATTCCCGGAAGCGATAAACCGCCCGGTTGTCTTGCCCTCATGTATACCGGTCCTCTCATAAGAAAATATCGGCATCTGGTTAATGCCGTCAGAATCTAAACCGCGCACTTCGGTTATGGCAACAATTTTTCGCGATCCGTCAGGCATACGGCTTAATTGTATAATCACCTGTATTGCAGCAACGATTTGTTCCCTGATAGCCCGTTCCGGCAGTTCCGTCCCCGCCATAATGACCATGGTGGTCAAGCGGGCAACCGCATCGCGCGGCGTGTTGGCATGCAGCGTTGTCAGAGAACCGTCGTGACCGGTATTCATCGCCTGCAGCATGTCCAGAGTTTCACCGCCCCGGCATTCTCCGACAATAATCCGATCGGGGCGCATGCGCAGGGCGTTAACCACCAGACGGCGAATCGAAATGTCACCTTTGCCCTCCATTGACGGCGGACGCGCTTCCAGGCGAACAACATGATTTTGCGGCAAATTGAGTTCAGCGGAATCTTCGATGGTGACGATGCGTTCATCTGCAGGGATGAACGAAGAGATAACATTGAGCAGTGTTGTCTTTCCGGAGCCCGTACCACCGGAAATCACAATATTCTTGCGCAGACGCACGCAGATCCGCAGATATTCCGCCATGGCGGGCGATAAAGCATCAAAAGCGATAAGATCATCGATTGAAAGGGTTCGTTGAGAAAATTTTCTGATGGTCAGCACCGGTCCGGTGAGTGAAATGGGAGCTATAACGGCATTGACGCGCGAACCGTCGGGAAGACGGGCGTCAACCAGCGGAGAGGTCTCGTCCACCCGGCGGCCGATGGGCGCAACGATTCGATCGATCACGGTTAACAACTGGCTGACGGAAGTAAACTGCGCGACGGTGCGCCGTATTCTTCCCTTTATTTCAATATACACATTATCCGGACCATTGACCATTATTTCCGTAACAGACGGATCTTTTAAATATTCTTCTAAACACCCCAACCCCAATGCTTCATCCAATACTTCATCTATGAACTGCGGTCGGGCATCGCGGGACAGGCAATGATCCAGCGTTGATAGTTTTTCAGCAATGATGTCGCGAGCGCGATTGCGAAGAACAGCGGGCGCAATATCGACGGGAGTATTTTTGAGTTCATTGACCAGCGCTGCGTGTATGGTGCGTTTCAACGCTATAATCGCGTGACGGTCATTCGCCGAATCCGCCTCAGCGAGAGGGCGATTAGTGGATTCCATGGACGATTTTTCAATGATGGTTTTGACCCAGTCAGCAATACTGCGCGCAAACGGGCTCGCCGGCTGGCCTTTCACCTGAGGAAGACCCTTGGCGACAGCATCGGACAGTGCCGAAGAATCGCAGGGTATGCGGGCATAGACTCGACTTTCAAGAATTTTTTCAATTTGCTCAACCGACAACTGCCCGGAACCGCCGCAATCAACGGCAGCGAACATGCACGAGCGCGCATCAATATGACGGCGGCTGAGACGCTGCGCGAACGACGCGGCATACTGTGTATACAACAAATCTGATTGCACCGGAATGACGATATGGGCGGATGCAGCAAGAATAGTATCGGCGATAGCGCACGGGGCGAAATCGCATAACGGAAGAACGACCCAGTCGTGAGCTTCGATGAGCGATGTAAGTACGCCTGAAAAGATAGTAGCGTCAAGAGTATCGCAGTGGCTGCTGCCCAGCAGTGTTATGGAACCGGTGTATTTCGAAAGAAAACCCGCTAAGAGAGCGGCATTGAGCGATGGGTGCAGTGCAATCAGGTCATCCAAGGACTTTTCGGGCGACTGATGAAGAAGTATTCCCCATTCATCGCTGTCGCTTAACGGAGAAGCCATGAGCAGAATTCTTTGATTGGCGTGTGCTGAGAGAGCAATAGCAAGATTTGCAGCAAAAACCGCCGACGGTATACTGCAGGCAGCGCCGCACACTGTAATGAGTTTACCCATGGGACAGTATTCCTCTGATTTCGCGTCTATTTCTGTTGGTATTTTTTCAGCAATGCAATAGCTTCCTGTTGTTTTATGCGCACCGCTTCCGTCGATTCGCGGGATGCGGTTGACACATCGCCGGCGCTTTGGTTTTTCATGGTAATGGTCATTTCACGAGCTATATCCTGCATTTTCATTGCTTTAACTTCCCGCAGTTTATCATCACCGGTGGGGCGAAGCGAGAGCCGTACCGTCCCGCGTTCAGTCGCAAGTATCATAATCTCGGCTTCTACCGGGGTAACGGAGAACGAGACAGCCACTTTACCCATATCCATTTCCGGCGTTTCGCGGTTTTTATTTCCCGCACCGACAACTTTTGACATCCCCAGCATATTTTTCCCGGCGGCGAGGACTAATACATTCTGTAGAACGGTATATGCGCCTTCAGACGCATGACGGTCTTTATCTTCCCCTTGAAAAATACTGATAACATCCACGCGATTCCCCGGTTTGACGATCCCGTTGACCATTTCGTTGTCAAGCAATACGGTTACCGCCCGGCGATCTGTCGGGATTATGCTTGATATGCCCGTCTCTTCTCCCAGAAGAGACAATTTTGTCGTGATTATCTGCTCGCCCTTCTCTATCGGCACGAGCGCCATAAACATGCGCCGGCCGTCCTTTGCCGTAAGCTCTTTGAGAGACTGCACGGCACGGGGCTGCAGATAATCTTTGGGGACCGTTTTCTCTTCCACCATGGATTCATCGAGCATGGTTCCCTGATCGATATAGTTTTTCGCCAGCAAAACGACAACCTTCTGCGTGCCGTTTTTGTACGCTGTCTCAAGGTTGACCAAATACAAACCGACGAACAATGCCGTTAATATCCCGCACACGATTGCAATCATCAAAGATCGTTTCATACATATTTCTCCTGGAAAATAAAATCAATGCACCCTCCCGTAATTCTCTCAAGGCAGGATGAAAAGCAGGTATATCGCGACCACTAACATACCTGTTGGTCGTAAGGGAAACTATTGCGCTCTGCTACCGGGTTTGACGGCGGGGGTGCCTTCTTTGCAGAGTGGACATACTTCAGGTTTGTAACTGCTTACTTCAAGGCAGAGAAGTGAAGAAAAGGGAACGCCGAAACTCACTTTTCCGGCACTGCGATCGACGAGCGATGCAACCCCGACAACTGCACCACCCAGCGCCGTTACTACATCAACAACTTCACGGGTGGACAATCCCGTCGTGACCACATCTTCGACCACCAGGACTTTTTCCCCTTTGCCCAGAGAAAAACCACGGCGCAAAACAAGTTTTCCATCAACCCGTTCACAAAAAACCGCACGACAACCCAAAGCACGGCCCATCTCCTGCCCGATAACGATCCCCCCCAACGCAGGAGACACAACAACATCGATTTTCGGCGTAGCTGCCATAACCTTTTCGGCCAGCGCGGATGCGATTTGTGCGGCATGCACAGGATGTTGAAGAATCAGGGCCGATTGGAAATAGGTATCAGAATGCAGTCCGCTCGATAATAAAAAATGTCCCGAAAGCAATGCCCGGGCGTTAATGAATAATTGTTTAACCGCCGATGAATCCATTATTTCTCTCCCTTATGATATGGTCGCTACTGCGTATGCCATTATATCCGTTCTATCTGTTCCGCTATGGACTGCGCTGCAGCAGCAGGATCCTTTGCCTCAATGATCGGACGACCAACAACGATAAAATCAGCGCCGGCGGCAACTGCTTCCTTCGGCGTCGCGGTGCGTTTCTGGTCGTCAGCAGTTTCCACCACCCGTATGCCCGGGGTTGTAACGGTAAATCCTGTGCCGCAGGCTTTCTTTATAGCACTTATTTCAAGCGGTGAGGCAATGACCCCGTCGACTCCGCTGTCCGCCGCGGAACGCGCCCGTGCGATGACCTCCTCGGGAGTGGTAACCTGACTGGTCAACACCGTCACCGCCCATATCTTAGGGCGGGGCGACACCTGCGCGGCAGCTTTCATCATTTCCGCGCCGCCGCAAGAATGAATCGTCAATGAATATACACCGAGCTGTTGCGCCGATTCGACGGAACGCCGGACTGTCGCGGGAATATCATGAAATTTCAGGTCGAGAAAAACCTTTTTCTCGAGTGCATGGATAGCCCTGATAAGCGCCGGACCTTCTGACAAAAACAGAATCGGACCGACCTTAAATATGTCAACCCATGGCGAGAGTGTCTTAACCAACGACAACGCGACAGGACCGTCCTTTACATCAAGTGCAACAATCAGTTTTTTCATATTATTTACCCGTTTCCTTAAGGAGATAATCGGCGATAGCGACCGCCGACCTATACTGTTTGACCAGCCCGCTATGCAACGATTCCGACGGGGATTCAACGAGGCGGCGGGTAGCCGATGACTCCCACAGAAAATAGTGGGTTGCATTGTTTTCTATTGAATGGCGCACCGCGCCGGCAGGTGTCATGACCAAGCCGTCGACATTATACGCAGCATGGGGCTGCGCCTGGTCAAGCATATCGCGCCCTTCTGTCATATACTGAGCGCTGGAGAGCGACAGAGCATAGACCGTGGGCATGATGTCAATGTGTGAACCGAACACAGCAGTATCAATTGACGCGGGTTTAACCCCGGGCGGTACATAAAGGTAGAACGGCACGCCGTCCATGTCAAGGTAGCGGTCTGCACCGTAATCAAACACGCTCCAGAAATTATGATCGCCGGTTACCGCCACTATCGTGTTGCGGGCGTATTCAGATTTCTTCAAACGCGTGAGGAACTCACCCAGTTTTGCACACGCATATTGATAGGTCTCAAATCTTCCCTGCGCAAGCTTTGTATCGCCGGTAATGAGTTTTTTTAGTTCAGGCGAAGGGGTAAGCGGCAGCGGCTTGTATCCGGACGGCAGAGAATATGGCGGATGGTTGCTGGTCGATAAAGCGAAAATAAACTTTGGCTTTCCCGAGGAAGTATCGGAGAGTTTCCGAAACACATAGTCGAACAAATGTTCGTCGTAAACACCCCATTGATTGCGTTCATATGACGACGGCATGGCGCCCGATCCCAGGGATGTGTCAAACCCCATCCGCGGAAGGAATGACAGCACATTGCGCCACCCGATGTTCCCACCGTAGAGAAAAATCGTTTCGTACCCCGCACGCCGGTAGGGAAGCGCTGCACCGAATGGATAATTTTTAAACGCATATCGAGACTGGGTGATTGGTTTTGCCATCGGCCGTTTGGGGAGGGATGTAATAATTGCCTCTAAACTCCCGATAGTGCCGACATCGCCTGACAAGAAGTTATAAAACACCGTGTCGGCGTCAAAATGTTCTTTCAACTCCCCCATCACATTAAACGAAGGAGAATTGTAGTGCATAAGGTCCGTACCGAACCCTTCCATCATGATGACGATAACATTAAGCTTATTGCGTTCGCGCACCGCATTGTATTTCGTGTATCTGACCAGATTCTGCGGCAGAACGGGGTCGAGAGCTGCTGCTTCCTTGCCTATAAAATCGGCGAACGCCTGCGGCATCGCGTCTTTGTATCCGGTTTGAGCGGACACATCGTAATCGCGGTTTTCCTTCATGCGGAATTCAACGGCTTCTTGGAGGGTAAACACGCCGTTTAAGCACAGCTTGTTAATGAAGAGGTCCGGCGATACTTCAGCGTCCATCACTCCCAGCGGGAACAACGCGAATGACCCTCGCGCCGCTATGAAATTGAGTGACAGCAGAGCAAACAGTATCCCCACTTTTCCCCATGCGCCTATACGCGTGTTGGTATGCGCAATAATCTGATACACATCGGTAAGTTGATGGGGGCCTTTGAAACTCATAATGCGGAAAACAAGGGCAAAAATAAAAACAAACAGAGCGGCGAACCCGCCGGCAGCCGCATACAGATTGTAATTAGATTGAATGGTTGACCACAACGCGCGGGTATCATCGTCAAAGATACCGAATATCAGGATATTAATATGATTTTTGAAATACGAGAAGAATCCGAAGTCGAAAAACAAGACAATAAATAATACAGAGAACAACACGAAATAATACCATCTAACCAGCTTTTGCCATTTATTAAACAGAGATTCACTCCGGAACAACCACACAGGGATAAAAGAAAAAGTTACGAGGCCATTGATGTATGCAACAACGGCAAGATCATACCGGGCACCCATAAAAAACGCCTTGAGCACATAGGCGATATGCGATGAAAGATACGCTATATCGCCGTAATAAAAGCAAAAAACAAGGCGATACACCGACATAAGAAAAAGCACGGCTGCATTAAGCAGTATAACGCGCCCGATAAATCTGATGATCCGTAAAAAGGGAATATCTTGAAACATAAAGATTAACAGCGGACGCTGCCGACTAACTCCTTAATATTAATTATACCGTAGCGTTCCATATACGACCGCAGTCCGCTGACAATCTTTTCCGGCACGCCGGGATCAATAAAATTGGCTGTCCCCACGCTCACGGCACTGGCACCGGCCAGTAAAAATTCCACAGCATCTTCAGCGGTCATGATACCCCCACCGCCGATTATCGGCGCCTTGAGCGCCCGGTACACTTCCCACACTGCCCGGACCGCCATCGGTTTAATTGCCGGGCCTGATAACCCGCCGGTGACAAAAGCAATCTTCGGCTTGCGCGTGGCGATATCAATCGCCATCGCCGGAAAAGTATTTATCAATGAAACAGCGGTTGCCCCAGCGGTCATCGCGATCTCCGCCATGGCAACGATATCCGTGACCTGCGGGGAAAGCTTTGCAATCACCGGCACGCGCGAGGCCTTGCTCACCGCGGCAACAATCGCCCGCACTAATTTTGGATCCTGACTGATTATTTTTTTCTGGAGATTGGGACAGGAAAGATTAAGTTCAATACCGGCTATCCCGCGTACGCCGTCAAGTTGATGTGCAAGACGGACATATTCTTCGACGCTGTTTCCCGCAATGCTGACAATTATGTTCACCTGCAGGGCGCGCAAGGCGGGTAGTTTTTCTTGTAAAAACCGTTCAGCACCTATATTCTGCAACCCGATTGCATTGATCATGCCGCCGGTTACCTCGCATATCCGCGGCGGCGGATTACCGGGTCGCGGTTGGAGCGTAATGGTTTTGGTGATGATTCCGCCTAATTTTCCGACACTGACCAAATCGGTAATCTCGTCACCATAACCGAATGTTCCCGACGCCATCAGAACGGGATTGTCGAGTTTAAGAGCGCCTATGCGTGTTGCCAGAGATGGTTTCATAGATATATATCCATGTTCATGATAGTATCCCCTTCGGGAAAGAGGGATCTTGCGACATTGTTACACGTTAAAGACGGGGCCGTCTTTGCAGACCATTTTATATTCGTTGCCGATTTTAACCGCGCAACCTTGGCAGTTTCCCATACCGCACGCCATCATTGACTCAAGGGATATCTGAGAAACAATGCCGTGTGCTGCTGCGGCAACGGTGACGGCGTCAAGCATCAACTTCGGCCCGCAGGCGAACACCGCCAGCGGAGAGGACGCGGAGGATTGTTCGGCAAGAAATTTTTTGAACATGTCCGTCACCAGCCCTTTGTGACCGCAGGATCCGTCATCAGTGGCAAGATGCAGCTGCCACTTTCGGGCACGAAACTCTTTGAGGCAGAGCAAATCCTTCTTAGTGCGAGCACCGTAAAAGAGTTTTCCGGACTGGGATATGCGTTGAGCAAGAAAATGCAGAGAAGCGATACCGGTCCCTCCGGCCACGATGACCGGGATGGTTCCTGGGGACACAGCATCGAATTCATACCGGGTACCGAGCGGGCCCAGAATGCCCAGTGAGGAACCCGGCTTCATCAACGACAAATATTCAGTGCCAGCGCCGACTATCTTATACAAAAACGAAAGCCGCCCTTTGTCAGCATCGTAGACGCTGAACGGTCGGCGCAAAAACACGCCGGGGACGCGTAACATAAAAAATTGGCCGGGGCGGGAGTTTCGCGCCATTTTCTGAGCATCGACGACAAGGCGGACATATCCCGGGCCGACCATTTTATTTTCAATAATGGTTACGGTTTCATTGGTGCGGGCCAAACGACGGTACCCCCCACTATGGTTATTTCAGGGAAGCCCCTGAGTACGCGCCCGATGAACGGCGAATTCTTGCTCTTTGATTTAAAATCAGCGGCGGTGTACGCATATTCTTTTTTGGGATCGATAATGGTAATGTCGGCATGATAGCCAATTTTGAAGGTTCCCCGCCCCGCAAGATTAAAAAGGGTTGCCGGCAGTATGGTCATTTTTGCTATCGCTTCAGACCAGGACAAGACCTTGGTTTCAATGAGTTCCGTGACCACCAGGCCCAGCATCGTCTCAAGACCTATGATGCCAAACGGCGCCAAATCGTATTCCTTGTTTTTACCCTCTTCGGTATGCGGCGCATGGTCTGTGCATATACAATCGATCGTCCCGTCCCGCAACCCTTCCTTGATGGCAGCGACATCGGCAGCGCCGCGCAACGGCGGACTCATTTTCGTATTGGTATCGTAATTTTTTACTACATCGTCAGTAAGGGTAAAATAATGCGGACAGGTCTCCGCCGTCACCTGTATGTTCTTTTTCTTTGCCTGGCGTATAAGATCAACCGAACCGGCTGTCGATACATGCGCGATATGTAAAAATCCGCCGGTTAACTCTGCCAGCATGATGTCGCGGCTTACCATAACCTCTTCGCCCTGGCGCGGAATGCCCCGCAAGCCCAGAGAAGTAGAGGTATATCCGGCGTTCATCACCCCGTTTTTGGTGAGATTGCGGTCTTCGCAATGAGAGATGACGGGGAGCTTAAACATCTTTGCGTATTGGAGCGCGCGGCGCATCACTTGAGAATTCATGACGGGATTGCCGTCATCGGAAATAGCGACGACGCCCGTGCGTTTGAGCACACCGATCTCAGCTAATTCTTCGCCCATGGACCCTTTAGTCACACAACCGATCGGGAACACATTGACGATGCCCTCTTTTTGAGCCTTGAGCAAAATAAACTCGACTGCTGGCGCATTATCAATCGGGGGATGCGTGTTGGGCATGCATAAAATCGTGGTTATACCGCCATGGGCAGCGGCCCGGGTACCGGAGGCGATGGTCTCTGCCTCTTCGTGGCCGGGCTCACGCAAATGCGTATGAATATCGATAAGACCCGGAACAACCATCTTCCCGGAAGCCTCGATGACCTGAGCCCCCGCGGCAGCGATACCGGGCTTGACCTCGGCAATTTTACCGTCAACGACAAGCACATCGGCACGGGACTCGAATTTTTGTCCCGGATCGATGACCATGCCGTTCTTAATGAGCAATTTCATATCTTATCCTTCTGTCCCGAAAGCAGATACAGGACCGCCATGCGGACGGCAATGCCGTTGGTCACTTGTTCATTGATGACCGCCGCGGCGCTATCGGCTACCTCGGAAGATATTTCTATTCCCCGGTTCATGGGGCCAGGGTGCATGATGAGCACATCGTGTTTTGCCAAACGCAGCCGGTCGCCGTTCATCTGATAGAGCGCCACATATTCATGGACCGAAGGAAACAGGTTATCCTGTTGGCGTTCCAACTGGATTCTCAGGATGTTGATAACATCGACATCTTTAAGTGCTTCGTCAAGGTCATAAAACACTTTGACCCCAAAATCTTCTATCGCGGGAGGAATCAATGTCGGCGGACCAACGACGCGGACATCGGCGCCCATTTTTTTAAGCGCCCAGATATTTGATTTTGCAACCCGGCTGTGCAGAATATCGCCTACAAGCAATACTTTGAGCCCCGCTATCCGCTTCTTTTTTTCAAGGATGGTATACATGTCCAGCAACCCCTGCGTCGGATGTTCGTGGAATCCGTCGCCGGCGTTGATGATACGCGCGTTGAGATTACGCGCCAGTATTGCGGGTGCACCCGCTAAACTGTGGCGGATGATAATAAAATCGGCTTTCATGGCTTCCAGCACTTTGCCGGTATCGATCAAGCTTTCGCCTTTAACAACGCTCGAATTAGCAACCGCGACATTGACCACATCAGCCGACAAGCGCTTTGAGGCAATTTCAAACGATGTGCGGGTACGGGTGGAGGGTTCATAGAAGAGATTGACGACGGTTTTTCCGCGCAGAGTGGGCACTTTTTTTATGGAACGGGTGAACATGCTTTTAAATGGTTTTGCCGTCTCAAGAATCAGTTCGATTTCTTTTTTGTCTAAATGCTCAAGGTCCAGCAAATCCTTGTGATTAAACATGGGCGTCCCCTGATGAGATGGTTTTTAATACGATGCGGTCTTGGCCGTCAACTTCTTCCAGCTCGACCGATATTGATTCTTCCCGCGCCGTAACAAATTTCTTGCCGACATAATTGGGTTCAATAGGGAGTTCCCGGTGGCCACGGTCAACAAGTACCGCCAGCTCAATACTGCGGGGCCGGCCAAAATCCATCAACTCGTCCATAGCCGCGCGGATACTGCGACCCGTAAAGACAACATCATCCACAAGGATTATTTTTTTGTCGGTAATATCAAAAGGGATTTCTGTCTCACGGATAAGAGGGGTGGTTGAAATGGTGCTTATATCGTCCCGGTAGAGGGTAATGTCGAGCTTTCCAAAAGCAACATCGTCAGCCGAGGGCGTCAACTGCGCGGCGACCATTTCATTGATGATGCGACGCGCCAGATGTACACCGCGCGTCTGGATACCGATGATAACGAGGTTTTTTACATTTCCATGCTTTTCGACTATTTCCGCCGCAAGCCGCTTGACCGTGCGGCTGATTTCTTCCTTGGTCATGACCACTTTAATTGCGTCGTGCATTTCGGCCATTATTTCACCATTCCCCTGAGATATGCCTCAAGACCCATAGATGAAAGTTTCGTATCTTTACCGACAACGGCGGAAGCCATCTTCTCGCGGTATTGTTTAAGTTTTTTTTGCAGCGACCGATCGGCAACTGCGATTATCTGCGCCGCAAGGATAGCCGCATTTCCCGCGCCGGCCGGCCCGACCGCAACGGCAGCAACCGGTATGCCGGGAGGCATCTGCGCAATGGACAGCAGCGCGTCAAGCCCAGCAGCCGTTTTACCTTCCATCGGAACACCGATGACCGGCAATATGGTCTCAGCAGCAATAACACCCGGCAGAGCAGCGGACATTCCCGCCGCCGCAATAAACACTTTCGCCCCGCGTGAAACCGCTATTTTAACGCATTTCCTGACATGTTCAGGCGTACGGTGCGCCGAAGCGATATTGATTGAAAATGCAAGACCAAGATCATCCAATATCTTCACTGTGGTCTTCATGACCGGGGCGTCTGAATCAGAACCCATGATAACTGCTACCTGTATCTTATTCATCCCGCAGACCTTTCGCCGGCAGACCGCTTATCCGCCGAAGTCAATTAAGCATCTAAATTCTATCAAATATATGCAATTTATTCAAAATTTATAAGGTGCCAAAACATTAACGGCCACACCGGCAGAGCAAGCTCTGCAGCTACAACAGCACCGTTAACGGCATGCAATCATTGTTTGTAAGTAGTTTTGTAGCCGCGAAGCTTGCTTCGCCGCCGTTAGAAGGGTTTCATTAAAAATTAGGAAAGGGCTTTTTTGCCGATGTCGGTGCGGAACTGCATACCGTCAAAGGAAATACAGGAAACTGCCTGATAGGCAGCGGTGATTGCTTGTCCGGTGGTTGATCCGGTACCGGTCACGCCCAGCACGCGGCCGCCGGCGGTTATCGTTTCTCCAAGGACATTTTTTGCTGTGCCGGCGTGAAAAACAGCGACATTTTTCATGGCGACTGCAGTGTCAAGACCGTCTATGACGGCATTCTTGGCGTATTCTCCGGGATACCCCTTCGCTGCAAGTACCACGCACACTGCGGATTTATGATGCCATTGGATGTCCGCGGTTTTGAGGCGCCCCGCATGAACCGCTTCAAAGATTTCTATCAGGTCGGTTTTAAGAAGCGGAAGGACAACCTGCGTTTCGGGGTCTCCAAAACGGCAGTTAAACTCGAGAACTGACGGAATCCCTTTATGAATCATCAAGCCAATATACAGCACGCCGGTATAGTGTATCCCCTCGGCAACAAACCCTGCAATAAGCGGTTCTATAATAGTTTTTTTTACTTTATCTGTAAGAGAATCCGTCAGCAACGGGGCCGGCGCGTATGCACCCATCCCGCCGGTATTGGGTCCCGCATCATGATCGAATATTCTTTTATGATCCTGGGCCGCCGGCATAAGCGAATAGTTTTTTCCATCGACAAAAAGTTGAAGCGACGCTTCCTGTCCCTCGAGGAATTCTTCTATCACGACCTCTTTGCCCGCTGCGCCAAATGATTTTTTCTGCATAATAGCAGCAATCGCGTCAAGTGCTTCCCCGGTGGTATCGCATATGATAACACCTTTGCCGCCCGCCAACCCGTCCGCCTTGACCACCAACCGTGTTTGCGCCGGCAATGACCGCACATACGCTCCGGCAGCTGCAGAATCAGTAAACGATTCATATCGGGCAGTAGCAATAGCGTATTTTTTCATCAATCGTTTTGCAAACGCCTTGCTTGCTTCAAGCTGCGCGGACTTTTTATCCGGCCCGAAAATGGCAAACTTTTTCTGTTTGAAAGCATCGACAATACCCAGTGACAACGGAACTTCAGGACCGACCACGGTAAGATCGATGCCCTTTTCCTCAACAAAAAGCAACAACCGCGCAATATCGTCGGCGTTAATGGGAACGCACTCGGCATGCTGAGCGATTCCCGCATTTCCGGGCGCACAAAATATTTTTTTTACACGCGGGCTCTGAATCAGTTTCTCTACCAGAGCGTGTTCCCGCCCGCCTGAGCCGACCACAAGCACTTTCATATGGTTACTCGCACTTTCCAATTTTATATTTCCCCGTAAAACAAGCCGTGCAGAACTTTTTTTGGGGGCTCTTTGTCGCTTCAATCAATCCCGCGATTGATAAATAATGCATGGAATCAACGCCCAAATATTTCCGTATGTGCTCTATCGAGCTGTTGGATGCAATCAACTCTTCTTTGTTTGGCGTGTCTATGCCGTAAAAACAGGGATCGGTAATCGGCGGAGAACTGATGCACAGATGCACTTCTTTCGCGCCGGCCGCCTTGATCATTTTGACCAGTTTCCGACTGGTCGTTCCGCGGACTATGGAATCGTCAACGACTACTACCCGCTTGCCTTTGAGAATATCACGCACCGGATTGTATTTAATTTTCGCGCCAAAGTCACGAATGGTCTGACTGGGCTCTATAAAGGTCCGACCGATGTAATGGTTGCGGATAAGCCCGGGTTCATAGGGAATGTTGGCTGCCTGACCATATCCGATGGCGGCACTGTTCGCTGAGTCCGGCACGGATATAACCAGATCGGCCTGCTTGATCAACGGATAACTTTCCCGCGCAAGGATGCGGCCGAGCTCGCGACGAATTGCATGGACGCTTTTCCCGTACACCAAACTGTCCGGACGCGCAAAATAAATATACTCAAAAATGCATAGCGCGGCATTGGCTTTTTCTTCAAACAACCGGATCGACTTTATGGTGTTTTTTTCAAAAACAACCATCTCGCCCGGACGGACATCGCGCACATAGGTGGCGTTAATCAAGTCAAGCGCGCAGGTTTCCGACGCTACGACCCACCCATTGTCAAGCTTTCCGATGCACAGCGGACGAACGCCCCACGGATCGCGCACGGCGATCATCTGCGTCGGCGTCATCAGCACCAAAGAATATGCACCTTCCAGTTTATTGAGGGCGAAACGAAGTGCTTCCGGCAGGGACCATTTATTTGCCTTAGCGATAAGATGGAGAATCACTCCCGTGTCGGAACTGGTTTGAAAGATTGACCCTGATTTTTCAAGCTTTTTGCGCCAGGAAGGGGCATTGATAAGATTACCGTTATGGGCGATAGCCAGCTGTCCGCGCGCATAGTTGATAACCAGTGGTTGGGCGTTTTTTATCTGACTGATGCCAGTGGTTGAATAGCGGACATGCCCGATGGCAACAGACCCGGGAAGCCCCGAAAGTCTTTCCTGCGTGAAGATATCGGCCACTTGTCCCATATCCACATGCGAATACATAGTTTTTCCGTCAGCAGATGCAATGCCGGCGCTTTCCTGACCGCGATGCTGAAGGGCGTAGAGCCCCAGATAGGTGAGATTTGCCGCTTCAGGATGGTTGTAGATCCCAAATATGCCGCACATTAAAATATGTACTTATCAAGAAATTTGACGATACAGAAAAACGAAGCGAAGGAAATAATGAAAGTAAATATCACCATTTTCCACATGGAGCGCACCACTTTTTTCAAGCGAGCGTCTTCATCAATTTCCCGGCGTATTTCCACCGCGAACATGCTGCGTATTTCATTGCTGACCTGCGCATGCTCCCGATAATTTTCGCAGGAAGCGGTTTCGCGGAACCAGTTGCCTTTTACCAGACAAAAAAGATGATTTTCACCGTTTTCGTCCGTGTTCGTATCGCCCTGAAAAAAACAGTTGACACAATTACCCATACCATGGCTCCTTTGTAATGATAGTGCTATCTTACAAAATTAACAGCATTTTTGAAAATATTCAAACCCCACCCGTATTCGCCCTCAGAAGCACGGCGGCTGGGATGCTGCCAGCAATAGATGTACCGTTCAGGATGCGGCATCAGCCCGAACACATTGCCGGCAGTGTTCGTTATTCCCGCGATGGCATTAGCGGCGCCGTTGGGATTAAGCGGATATCCGGTATGATTGCCCCGTTCGTCGCAATACCGGAACACTATCTGATTGTTTTTTTCGAGTGCGTCTAAAACTTTCTTGTCAGCCGCGACAAACTTTCCTTCGCCGTGCGCAACCGGCAAGGATATAATATCCGGCATATCGCTCACCCACAGACATTTGACTGCCCGCGCGCGGCCGCCTGTCTTCGCCGGCGCTGTGGTGTCCCGTTTTAGATACACCCAGCGGCTTTCAAATTTATCGGAATCATTAAAAGTCAGCGTAGTGGTTTGCTCAAACGCCGCCGGATCAGGCAACAACCCCATTTTTACCAGCACCTGAAACCCGTTGCAAATACCGATGATGGGCTTGCCGGCAACAGCAAATGCCTGCAGCGCATCGCCAAGACGGTGCTTCAGTTCGCTGGCAAGTATTTTCCCCGAAGCGATATCATCGCCATAAGAAAATCCGCCCGGTATTGCCAGTATCTGATAATCGCCGAGCGTAACTGAACCCTCTATAATGCGGTTGATATGCACGCGATCCGCCGCCGAACCTGCCAAGGCGAATGCCGCCTGCGTCTCGTAATCGCAATTCGTGCCGGCAGTCCTAATTATGATGGTGCGGGGTAATTGTTTTACCATGATAGTGTCTTCTTCCAGCACGCGCGCAGGATGCTGATTTTTTCCGATACGACAATCGCGTTATGGGCGCTGACGCGCACCGTTGTTCCTGCCGTGACGCTTCCGATGAGCGCGGTCACGCTGCCGGCCATGACGCTTTCAAAATCATGGACATTCTCGGGAGAAACCTCGACTATAAATCTGCTGTTTGTTTCAGAAAAAAGCTTTTCCGTTTCTGTCATCGTTCCCGCAACCGGAACTGCATCCAAATCAACGAGCGCGCCCCTGTTGCCCGCAAAGGACATCTCAGCAAGAGCAACGGCAAGTCCGCCCTCAGAACAATCGTGACAGCTGGCTACCAATCCCCGGCGTATCGCGCCACCCATATGGCTCATCGCAAGACGCGATATCGTCGCATCTACGATGGGAACCGCACCGCCAGTCCGGCGGCGAATCAGATTAAATTGAGAACCGCCCAACTCGTTGCGGGTTACCCCGACAATGTAGAGAAGATTACCCGCAGACTTAAGGTCCATAGTCACGGTTTTTCGTATGTCCTCGACAACACCCATCGCCGATATCAGCAGTGCCGCAGGGATGGAATAGGTTTTTCCGCCTATTGCGTATTCATTGTACAAACTATCTTTGCCGGATATGAACGGGGTGCCGAAAATTTTCGCCATATCGTAGCAGGCCTCGGCGGCCCGAACGAGACTGCCCAGTATCTCGGGTTTATTGGGATTACCCCAGCAGAAGTTGTCAAGGATGGCTATGCGGTCAATATCCCCGCCTACGGCAACCGCATTGCGCAGGGCTTCATCAATTGCAGACGCTGCCATCCAGTACGGATCAATCTTTCCATACTCGGGATTCAACCCGTTGGATAAAACTATGCCCTTATAGTTTTTCTGTTTCCCGGTGATTACCGTATAGGGCCATATGACCGCCGCATCACCCGGACCGGCATTGACCAGCGATGCGCCGTGCAGCGGTTTTATCACGGTCTGCCCTTGAACCTCGTGATCGTATTGACGGATAATCCATTCGCGGGAACAAATATTATATGACGACAGCAGATCTTTAAGATCCTGCCCGCAGTTGCGCGAAACCACCGGCTTGAGAGCGGACTTCTTTGCTACAACAGGTTTCCATACAGCTTTCTTGGTGACTTTGGGTACCCCGTCGTGCAAAAAGGACATATCCAGCGCGGCAACCACATCGTTATTGAAAAGAAGCGTCAACTTCCGGTCGGCGGTAAATTCTCCTATAAAAGTCGCTTCGACATTTTCACGGGCAAAGACTGCGGAAATCTCCGCACGATTCTTCGGTGGTACCGCCATCACCATGCGTTCCTGGGCTTCCGATACCCATATCTCCCAGGGTTTGAGTCCGGCGTATTTCAGCGGGATGCGGTCCAAGTAAACCCGCGCGCCGGTTTCTTCAGCCAGCTCGCCGACAGCACTGGAAAGACCACCGGCGCCGCAATCGGTAAGCCCGCGGAATAAATTTTTATCCCGGGCAATAAGAAGGGTATCCATAACTTTTTTTTCAACTATAGGATTGCCAATCTGCACAGCACTGACATCTGACTCATGGTCCAGTTCAACGGAAGAGAATGTCGCCCCATGAATACCATCCCGCCCCGTCCGTCCGCCGACAACCAGTATCAGATCGCCTGATTTGACTGATTTAAAACATTTATCTTTCGGTATTATCCCCATCGTCCCGCAATAGACAAGCGGGTTAGCCATATATCCTTCGTCAAAATAAACACCGCCGTTGACCGTCGGGATGCCCATACGATTGCCATAATCACGCACGCCGGCAACGACGCCTTTTGCTATCCGTTTAGGATGGAGTATTCCCTGGGGCAGTTTTGACCACGGCAGGTCCGGTTTTCCAAAACAAAAAATATCGGTGTTGGCAAGCGGTTTGGCGCCGAGACCAACGCCGAGAATGTCGCGTATTACGCCGCCGATGCCGGTAGCCGCGCCGCCGTATGGTTCCAGCGCCGAAGGGTGGTTATGCGTTTCTACTTTAAAGGCAATCCCATTATCATCATCAAAATCGATGATGCCCGCATTATCCTTAAAAACAGAAATGCACCACGGTTTATTGAGTTCTTGCGTGGCCTTAAAAACTGTCTCTTTTAAAAGATTACGATATATTTTCTTCTTTCCGGAAAAAGTAAATTCTATGTTTCCCGTCAGCGTTTTATGTTTACAGTGCTCGCTCCATGTCTGGGCGATGGTTTCCAGCTCCACATCGGTCGGATCGCGTTTGATGCCGCGAAAATACTTTTGAATTTCTTTCATCTCAGGCAGAGACAACGACAAAATATTGTCTTTGCTGAGCTTAATCAATTTTGTATCCGACACCGCAATGATGGGTATTATTTTTATCGTCATATTAGTCAACCATTAATTCCTGTACCATATGGGGAGTATCGTTCATTAACGTCAAAACTTTGTCTTCATTCCATCCCGCAAATTTTCCGCGAAAACACTGTCACTGATGCCGACTGTATTCTTCTAACTTGATATCCCGAGCAACCATGTTCGCCAAGAATTTAAAAGCGATTGGCGTCGGATGTCCTTCATGTTTGAATGAAAATCCCTCTTTCAAAAATTCATCCACATTGTGATAATCAAGGCATTTAATGCCTTTCTCCGTGAAATAACGCATCATCGAACTGGCATAGGCAGACGCAGACCTACTATACAAAATAACATAAAAATCGTCGCTGTTAAATTGCTTCTTGAACTCGTTTCTCGATTCTTCAATGATTCTACAAGTGAACAGAACATGCGAATCCGTAATGGGAGGAAAATCCCTTCCGTTAATCCAGCGTTTGAGTAGTTCGTTCTGCATAAGCCATTGATAGAACATAGTAGAAAAATGGCGTCCCGAATAAAAACTTCCCCTGCGGACCAATCGATTATTTTCATCAATGGCATAATATGGCATATCATGTCCCCAATTACCCGCTATCTGCAAAGAACCAATTGCTCTGTTGACATGATTGTCGATAAACAAGTAAAAACCCATTGCATGCTTCTCTTTTACTTCGCGAAAAACATCGCCGTTTTGCAGTTTTGCCAGCATCGCCTGTGGCCCATACCCAAGATATCCATAATTATACGGCATATAACCGGGCATGAGTTGCGCAAGATAGTACGGGAAAGTTTCATTGTCATTGACGCCCTCGCCAAACATTAGGGAGCAACCAAAAAATATCATCGAAGAGTTACGCATTGCATTGTTTTCTGCCGGAATTGCTCTTCTATTGAACGAGTCAATGGAATATACAGCACTAAATAGTATCTCTCCGTTATCCGCCCTTTTTATCACACGGGTAACGATGTTTGCCTGTGGGCGAAACCCGAGCAATGCATCAGCAACATTCAATTGCATTTCTTTACTGTTACGAACATCGTAAAAAGTGCTGTAACTTGCAAACACTGCAGGCGCCCAGCAGCTACAACAGAGTTCAACACAGAGGAATAGTCTAACGATACATTTTGATTTTTTACGCATATAGTTGTTTCACAATCTGCTATGTATCAATGCAAACACAACGAATGAAAGTGTCTGCTTTCTACAAAGTATTATGTACGCGAAATACTAACAGTGTATTCCTGGACCATGGTGTTGACCAGTAAGCGTTCCACCAGAGTTCGTAAAGCAACTGCCGATATTGTACCGGTAAAAGTAAAGCGATGCCCGGTTTTTATCGTGACGGGTGTGAGTATACCCAGGTCCCGTATCGCCTTGGACACGCTGTCAGCGACCGTGTCGGTCACGCCGGGCTTGAGCCATATATATATCGAGCGGGACCCTGATTTTGGCGCGGTCAACCCGTCATTAATCCGATACTCTTCGGTTATGGGATCAGTCAAAAGCTTTTCTGCTATGGACTGAATGTCATTCTTACCGAGCGCACAATCGAAACGGTAGACTTGTGCGGCAGATACCGTGCGCACATTTTTTACGCCGGAATCGACAATGTCATGAAGCACATGTTCGCCATGGCGGTCACGAAACTGCGGTTTTAAAGTGACTTCAATGATTGAAGTGGTCATGATTTAAAATCTCGTTGAACCAAAAATATTTAGAACTTTTTCCCGGTCAGTTTCGTGTAGGCTTCGATATATTTTTCTCTCGTGCGCATGACAACTTTTTCCGGCAGAGACGGCACCGGCGGTTGTTTGTTCCACGCGATGGATTCAAGATAATCCCGAACGAACTGCTTATCTAAACTATCCTGAGCGATACCTGGCTTATAAAGTTCCTGTTCCCAGAATCGCGACGAGTCGGGCGTGAATATTTCATCAATCAAAATCAGTTTTCCGTCATACATCCCGAACTCAAATTTCGTGTCTGCAAGAATAATCCCGCGGGATTCTGCATAGACGCTGGCTTTGATATACAACGCCAGGGATATGTCGCGTATTTTGCTGGCGATGTCGGCGCCGACACGCTGGCACATTTCGTCGAAAGTAATATTTTCGTCATGCTTCCCGCCCTCTTCTTTAGTTGTCGGCGTAAAAATAGGGGACGGCAATGCCGACGATTCCATCAAACCGGCGGGTAACAGTATACCACAAACAGTCCCGGTTTTTCCATACTCTTTCCATCCGGAGCCAGCCAAATAACCGCGCACGATACATTCAACATCGACGCGCCGGGCTTTTTTTACGATCATTGAACGATTTGCCAGATAGGGGAATTTTTTTAGTGCTGCCGGAAATTGTTCAAAATCGCCGGTTATCAGATGGTTAGGCACAACTCCTTGCAGATAATCGAACCAAAACATAGACAGTTTATGCAGGACTTTTCCTTTGTCGGGAATAAGCGTCGGTAAAATATGATCAAACGCCGATATACGGTCGCTGGCAACCAAAAGCAACTGCTGATCGAGATCATATACATCCCGGACTTTTCCGCTATGGAATAACGGAAAATCGATACTGGTATTTTCAACGGCTATATTCATACAAATCTCCCTTAGTGGCGAACATCGCCCACATGATGCCGGACATCTTTACCGAGAACCATAAAGATTACATCTTCGGCGACATTGGTTGCGTGATCGCCGATCCGTTCAAGATTGCGCGCAATCAGGATGAGGTCCAGGGAACGGGTAACATTTTTCTGGTCAGCAATCATCAGCGTAAGTAGTTCTCTGAATATCGAATCCTTGAAAGCATCCACCTCGTCGTCGCGTTCCAGAACCGTCTGAGCCAGTTCAACATCCTTGCGAACGAATGCGTCAAGACTGTTGTTAACCATCCCTTTGACAATGTCGGCCATGCGCGGCAAATCGATGAGCGGTTTAAGCGGCGGGTGCTTGAGTAAGTCTAACCCGGTTTCCGCCATATTGATCGCCTGGTCGCCCATCCGTTCCAGATCACTGTTAATCTTTATTGCGGAAGTGATAAAGCGGAGGTCTACCGCGGTGGGCTGATGCAGAGCAATCAGCTGAAGACATTTTTCGTCTATCTCAATCTGAATCTTATTGACTTCGTCTTCCTTGACGAATACTTCATGGGTAAGTACTTCATTTCTGTCAACCAACGCCTTGATGGCAAGCTGAATCATGCTTTCCACCAGCCCCCCCATGTACAGCAAACGGCTTTTAAGTTCGTTTAATTCCTCTTCAAAATGTCTGGACATATCAGCCAAACCTCCCTGTCACATAATCTTCGGTTTGTTTCATCGCCGGATTCGTAAAAATCTTCGAGGTGATGCCAAACTCGATCAATTCTCCTAACAGCATAAATCCGGTATCATCAGAAATACGCGCCGCCTGCTGCATATTATGCGTGACGATAAGGATGGTATACTTCTTCTTAAGCTCGACCATCAGTTCCTCGATGCGCAGCGTGGCGATTGGGTCAAGCGCCGAACACGGTTCATCGAGTAAAATAATGTCGGGTTTCACGGCAATCAGGCGCGCGATACACAGCCGCTGACGCTCTTCAAGGGACAGTTCCAGCGCCGACCGGCGGAGCTTATCCTTCAAGTCGTCCCAGAGCAAAACATCTTTTAAACTTTCCTCGACAATGGCATCAAGAACGGCGCCGGAAGCCATCGCATGTATCTTCAGCCCAAACGCAACATTTTCATAGATGGAAAGAGGAAAAGGATTGGGCCGCTGAAACACCATACCGACTTTGCGGCGCAACGCGTCCACATCATATCCATCATCGTATATATTTGAGCCGTCAATGCGTACTTCGCCGGTAATCTTGATTCCTTCAATCGTGTCATTGATACGATTGAATGTCCGCAACAGCGTCGATTTTCCACAACCGGACGGACCAATAATCGAAGTGATACGGTTCGGGGCAACGCTCAAAGACACCGACTTCAGCGCGTGAAAACTGCTGTAATATAAATTGAGATTTTCAACATCAATTTTTTTCAACGGCAAATCCCCCTTCCTCCCCCTTTGACAAAGGGGGACACGTCGACTGTTTCTCCCCTTTGACAAAGGGGAGCCAGAGGGGATTTGCCTGTGCCGCTACAATAAAAAGATATTTCAGAATATTTCATAAAAGACACCTTTGACTGACTATCCAAATCTGCCGGTAATATAATCTTCCGTCCGCTTATCTTTCGGAGACACAAACAGTTTTGCGGTCTGGTCTATTTCGATGAGTTCCCCCATCAAAAAGAATGCTGTCCGGTCGCTGACACGCGAGGCCTGCTTGACATTGTTGGTCACCAAGACTATCGTATATTTCTTCTTAAGCTCGACCATCGCTTCTTCCACTTTTGCGGTCGATATCGGATCAAGACCTGAACAGGGTTCATCGTAAAGAATGATGTCGGGTTCCACCGCCAGCGTGCGCGCAATACACAACCGCTGCTGCTGCCCTCCGGAAAGTTTCATCGCGGATTCATTGAGTCGATCTTTTACTTCTTCCCAAAGCGACGAGGCGCACAGCGCGCGTTCGACGATTTCAGCGATTTCTTTTTTATCGGTTATTCCATGCCGGCGCGGGCCGTACGCGACATTATCGTACACGGTCATGGGCAGCGGCAAAGGCAGCGCAAACACCATGCCGACTTTCCGGCGCAACGCTTCCGGATCCATGGCGAAAATATCAGCACCGTCAATAGTCAGCGTGCCGGTTGCAGAAAATCCGGGGAGCATATCGTTTAAGCGGTTGATGGTCCGCAAAAAAGTTGTCTTACCGCTGTTAGCCGGTCCGATAATACCCAAAATCTCATTTTGAAATACGGTAAGGTTCAGCTGTTTAATGCTGTGTACTTTTCCGTAAGAACAGTTCAGCGTAGTGGCAACAATCTTGTCTACCATTTTCTCCGCTTTCTAAAATATACCCGGGTAACGATTGCCACCAAACTCATCGCCAGCACAAGCATTAAAAGCACCAGCGCCGTACCGAATGTCAGGTTTTTGGGCACATTGGGGATTTGGGTCGACATAATATATAAATGATACGGCAGCGCCATCACCTGGTCGAACATAGAGCGGGGCAGGTGCGGCACATAAAACGCCGCTGCGGTAAACAATATCGGCGCCGTTTCGCCTGAAATACGGGCAATGCTTAAAATAGCGCCAGTCATAATACCGGGCAAGGCGTTAGGCAGAACAACATAGCGCGTCGTTTGCCACCGGCTGACGCCCAGCGACAAACTCGCTTCGCGAAACGATTGCGGCACACTGCTCAAAGCCCCGCGCGCCGTGGTAATAATCACGGGCAGTTCCATGATGGACAGCGTCAGCGCGCCGGCAAGAATGGATACGCCAAGATTAAGAAAAATAACAAACAAGCCCAACCCGAACAATCCGTAGACAACTGACGGTACGCCGGCAAGATTGACGATTGAAAGCTTGATTATTCTGGTCAACGCATTGTCGCCGGCGTATTCATTTAAATATATTGCCGCGCCGACGCCTATCGGCAGGGTAATTGATATGGCGGTAAGGACGATTGAAAGCGTACCGACGATTGCCGGAAATATGCCGCCTGCGCGCATTCCATCGCGGGGCATGGTTGTCAGAAACTCCCAGGTAATGGCTGAATAACCCTGCTTGACGATGATAAACAGAATAATCAAAACCGGCACGATAACGCAGAGCGTGGCGATCAAGAGGAATACAAAAGCAATTTTCTGCGCAAGTTTTGGATTCATCAGCGTTTCATCCGGTGAAGAAACAAGTCAGCAATAAAATTAATACAAAAAGTTATCATAAACAAAATGACGCCGATGGAGAAAAGCGACCGGTAGTGCATGCTGCCCTTAACGGTCTCACCCATTTCGGCGGCTATGGTCGCCGTCATGGTCCTGACCGGCTCAAATATCCCGGCAGGTATCTGAGCGGCGTTGCCGGTAATCATCATCACCGCCATAGTTTCGCCGATAACCCGCCCGAGCCCCAGCATCACAGCCGCGATAATACCCGGCAAGGCAGCCGGCAGAACGATACGGTACATGGTCTGCCAGCGGGTAGCTCCGAGAGCGAGAGCGCCTTCTTTATAATTCCATGGAACGGCCCGGATGGCGTCTTCGGAAATCGAAACAATGGTCGGCAACGCCATAAACCCGAGCATGATGGACCCGGCAAACGCCGTAAGTCCGGTCGGCAAGTCAAAGACGGTACGCACCAAAGGCACCAACGTAACCATCCCGATAAAACCGATTACGACGCTGGGTATCGCGGCCAGTAGTTCAACGCCTGACTTCAAAAAATCTCTGATGCTGACCGGAGCGACTTCCGCGATATACAAAGCTGCCATCACACCCAGCGGAATAGCGACTGCGGCGGCACCCAGTGTCACAAAAAACGAACCTGCCATCAACGATAAGATGCCAAAACGCGGCGGAGCAGATGTCGGATACCAGAGCTTTCCAGTGACAAAATTAATGATTCCGTAATCTTTGAAAAAAGAAAAACTTTCTTTGAGTAGAAATCCGAAAATGAGGACGACAAAAACAATCGCCAGTATCCCGCAGCAGAATATTATCTTTTCAATGACCGTATCAAGTATTTTTTTTGATTTCATAGATATACCTTAATGCACTATCGGCACGAAATCGGTATCACGCACAATTTTCTGCCCTTTTGCCGAAAGTCCGTAATCAATAAAATCTTTTATCGCGCCGCCGGGGGTGCCGTTGGTGTAGAGATACAACGGCCGCGATATCGGATACGTGTTTGACAGAACGGTATCGACCGTCGGTTCAACGAACGCCGCTGTCCCGTTGCGAGCGACAGCTATTGATTTTAAAGTCGCGCCGAGATAGCCCATCCCGACATAACCGATGGCATGCGGGTTCTGGCTTGTTTCGTCGGCAATCGCCTGAGAGGAAGGCATCAGCAGCGATGATGGGCTAAATTCCTCCGGACCCTTTTTATTGCCGCGCTTTAATACATGTTCCTTAAAAAACATATGCGTACCGGAATTGCTTTCACGCGACAAAATAACTATTTTAGAATCCGCCCCGCCAAAATCTTTCCAGTTGGTTTTGGCGGCCATAAAAATATCCCGTAAATCGTCCATAGTCAAATTTTTAACGACATTTTCCGGATTGACCACGACAGCCAAGCCGTCAAGACCGATAATAAACTGTTGCGGAGAAACCCCGTTTTGAGCGGCCTGAATCTTTTCTTTGTCTTCGATTGCCCGCGACGACATGGCTATATCGCAGGTTTTGTTGAGCAGTGCGGCAAACCCGGTCCCCGACCCGCCGCCCGTAACGCCGATAACGACGCCGGGATATTCTTTCGCGTATTCCTCAGCCCATTTCTGGACAAGATTGACAATAGTGTCCGACCCTTTTATCTGCAGGGATTGTTCGCCGCTGAGATCCCGTCCATGATGCGGCTTTGAACATCCCGCAATCATCAGCAGCGACACGAACAGCACGCAAATATATTTCATCACAACCCTTACTCCCACTCGATTGTAGCGGGCGGTTTCTGCGATATGTCGTACACCACGCGGTTGACCCCGCGGACTTCATTGATAATGCGGCTTGACATTTTGCCGAGCACTTCATAGGGCAATTTCGCCCAATCGGCGGTCATGGCGTCAGTCGATTCTACGATGCGCAAGGCAACGACATTTTCATAGGTCCGCGCGTCGCCCATCACGCCGACGGTCTTGACCGGCAGTATAACCGCAAATGCCTGCCACACCTTATCATACAACCCTGCCGCCCGGATTTCTTCTTCGACGACCATATCCGCTTTGCGCAGGATATCAAGCCGTTCTTTAGTCACCTCGCCGAGAACCCTGATGGCAAGACCCGGCCCGGGGAACGGCTGACGGTTGATGATTTCTTTGGGTATGTTTAATTCTCTGCCCAGCTCGCGGACTTCATCTTTGAACAGGAACTTGAGCGGTTCAACCAGTTTAAGCTTCATCTTATCGGGCAATCCGCCCACATTATGATGGGATTTTATGACCGCGGAAGGACCTTTGACAGAAACGCTTTCAATGACATCCGGATACAAGGTTCCCTGCAACAGAAAATCAACATCTTTTATTTTTTGCGCCTCATCATCAAATACCGCGATGAATTCATGCCCGATAATCTTTCGTTTGCGTTCTGGGTCAACAACGCCGGCCAGCTTATCAAGGAAACGCTCGGAAGCGTCAGCAATAATAAGATTTTTTTTGAAATATGCGCTAAAAATCTTTTTCACGCGCTCTTTTTCACCCAAACGCAACACGCCATTGTCAACAAATACGCAGGTCAACTGTTTGCCGATGGCCTTATGAACCAGCAATGCGGCGACTGAAGAATCAACCCCGCCGGAAAGCCCGCATAACACCTTGCCCGTACCCACCTGGCGTTTGATGCGCTTGAGTTCCTCGGCAATAAAATTGTGCATCGTCCAGTCGGCCTTCGCTTTGCAAACGCCAAAAACAAAATTCTTCAGCAGTTCCCGCCCCTGAGGCGTATGATTGACTTCCGGATGGAATTGCACCCCGTACACGGCGCGCGCTGTGTCGGCAATGGCAGCGTAGGGCGAATTTTTTGTATATGCAATCCGGCGGAACCCCGCCGGCATTTTTGAAAGCGAATCGCCATGGCTCATCCAGACGGTAGGATTAGTTATTTTTGCAAAGAGTTTTTCCTTTTTTCCCAGCGTCAGATGCGCCAGCCCGTACTCGCGATGCGCGGACTTCTTAACTTTTCCTCCATACTGCTCCGCGATAAGCTGCATCCCATAGCACACACCCAAAATCGGCACCCCAAGCTCCCAAATCTTGTCATCCGGCCACGGCGCGTCCTTCTCGTACACGCTCGAAGGCCCCCCCGACAAAATAACGCCCTTAATATTCTCCAATGTCCCGAGTTCCGCGATAGCTCGATTCCCCGGATATATCTCGCAATACACCTTCATCTCACGAATCCGCCGCGCAATAAGTTGTGTATACTGCGACCCAAAATCAAGAATCAAGATCATTATTTATTGTCCCTTTTCCCCGTCTTTTTCTCCCCCCTTTAGCCAAGGGGTCAAGGGGGATTTACTACCTATTCCGCCTGGTTTCCCGATTTGTATTCCCCCTTTAGCAAAGGGGGACGAAGGGGGATTTACTACATTGTCGTTTCTGTATATGCCTTTGTCAGTGCTACTTACACATCCCGATTTTTTGGGCTTTTTGGAACAGCTTGCCTTCGTGTTTGATGTCGGGGGCTATGATTAGTTCTGTTACCTGCATTTCGCGAATGTTTTGGGCGCCGACGGTGCCCATGCAGGTGCGCAGAGCGCCGACAAGGTTTTGCGTGCCGTCGTCGAGGGTTGCGGGGCCGTAGAGAATTTCTTCAAGGCTGCCCGTTACGCCGACGCGGATGCGGGTGCCGCGCGGCAGGTTGTGGTGCGGAGTTGCCATGCCCCAGTGAAAACCGCGGCCAGGCGCTTCTTTGGTGCGGGCAAAAGCGGAACCGACCATAACGGCGTCGGCGCCGGAAGCGAATGCTTTACAGATGTCTCCGCCAGAACTCATGCCGCCGTCGGTTATGATGGTGATATATTTCCCTGATTTTTTGAAATACAAATCGCGCGCGGCGGCACAATCAATAGTGGCCGTCACTTGCGGTACGCCGATACCGAGCACGCCGCGGGATGTACAGGCAGCTCCGGGCCCCACGCCGACGAGAATGCCGGCACAACCGGTTTCCATAAGTTCAAGCGTGGCGTCGTAGGTAACGACATTGCCGATAACTACCGGAATTTTCATTGATGAACAAAACGATTTGAAATCAAGCGCTTTATACTGGGTGGCAATATGGCGGGCGGTGCTGACCGTTGACTGGACGAAAAATATATCCGCACCGGCTGCCTGCGCGATGGGGCCGAACTTTGCGGCATTCGCCGGAATGCATGATACAGCCGCCGCCACGCCGCCTTTTTTTATTTCGGCGACGCGCTGGGCGACCAGCTTTTCTTTTATCGGTTCTTTGTACATGTCCTGAACCAGAGCCGTTGCTTCATCCGGGTTCGCGTGGGCAATTTTTTCGAGGATAGCCGCCGGGTTTTCATACCGCGTCTGTATCCCGTCAAGGTTAAGCACCGCAAGACCGCCCAGTTTTCCCATGGCGATGGCGAAATTCACATCCACCACACCGTCCATGGCGCTGGCAAGGAACGGTATATCGAGCTTAATACTGCCGATTTGCGTGGCGATATGCACCTCTTCGGGATTGACGGTCACATTGCCGGGGACTATCGCAACCTCGTCAAAACCGTACGCTCTGCGGGCTTCCCTGTCTTTACCGATAAAAAATGCCATGCCACCTACCTCCTCGAGTTTTTATAGTATTATATTTTTGCCGTCGTGATTACTTTCTGCGCCTGATACTTGCCTTTTTTGTCGGCATAGGAAACGGCGCACCCCTGGGGATTTTCAAGAAACAACACCTGGGCTATACCCTCGTTGGCATAAATCTTCACCGGGACCGGGGCGGTGTTCGCGATACTCACGGTCACGAATCCTTCCCATTCCGGTTCAAACGGCGTAACATTGACGATGACGCCGCAGCGGGCGTAGGTTGATTTGCCAAACGCAATGGTAAGAATGTTGCGCGGTATGCGGAAATATTCAATGGTCCGGGCCAGAGCAAAACTATGCGCCGGCAACTCTATATATCCATTTTCAGCGTGAACATCAGAAAAAAGCGCGGGGTTATTGACCTTAGGGTCGAGAACGGACCCCGGCTTTCCGACGAATATCTTAAATTCGTCAGCCACGCGCATATCGTAACCATAAGAAGAAACGCCGAATGAAATAGCGCCCTTGCCAACTTGCGACGACTCGAACGGCTCTATCATATTTTGTTCGCGAGCCATCTGAATTATCCAGCTGTCAGATTTTATCATCGATTACCAGCACTTCGAATAACCGCATGAGCGGCACACAACGCAGCCCTCGCCGAATTCAAGCATTTCGCCGCAATCAGGACACTGAGGACATGACCCGACATAGTTCTGTTTGTTGATACTCAGCGGCGGCGCCGGCCGTTCTTCAACGGCAATGGTCGATTCCGCATTTTTTATGAACAAGTCAGGCGATGTCTTTTCCTTCATGTAATGCTCAAGCGCTTTGGCGATGGCGTCGGCACAGGACAAAATTGCACCGCCTTCAGCCAGCGTGGGTGACGGACACCGGATGCCTTTGAGCTGATAGACGACTTCCTGATGGCTGATTCCGGTACGCAGCGCCAGCGATATCAAACGACTGACGGCCTCAGCCTGTGACGAGGTACATCCGCCTGATTTGCCCAGCTGGGTGAACACTTCGCACGCGCCCTGCTCGTCTTCGTTGACCGTCACATACATTTTACCGCAGCCGGTGTGCATCAACAGCGTCGCGCCGCGCGTCAGCTTGGGCCGCTGGCGGGGGCGGCGTTGCCTGAAATCAACTTTCTCGGCAACTTCTTTTTTGTGAGAGAGCGTCAAGACCTGCTCGTCACGGCTGCCGTCACGATACACCGTCACGCCTTTGCACCCGAGCTTATAGGCAAGCTTATAGACATTGGAAACATCTTCCTTAGACGCATCGTGCGGGAAGTTCACGGTTTTTGAAACTGCGTTATCGGTATACTGCTGGAAAGCGGCCTGCATGCGGATATGATCGTCGGGAGATATATCGTGCGCCGCGACGAATGACCGCCGGACCTTTTCCGGTATTTCCTTAAACTCCTTGATGCTTCCCTTCTCGGCTATCTTATCGAACAACTCCTTTGAATAGAACCCGTTGTCGCGGGCAATCTTTTCAAAATAAGGGTTCACTTCGTACATTTCTTCTTTATCCAGACAGTTGGTTCTCTTGTATACCAGCGCAAACAGCGGTTCGATACCGCCGGAAGCATTGGCAATAATCCCGATGGTGCCGGTCGGCGCAATCGTTGTCAGTGTTGCGTTGCGCCGGGGCTTCTGGTCGGCATAAATGCTTTTCTTGAAGTTCGGGAACGAGCCGCGCTTAAGCGCAAGGTCTTCGGTCGTCTGTTTTGCCTTTTCATAGACAAATGACATAACCTTTTCGCCCAGTTTGAGCGCTTCGTGGGAGTTATACGGAATGCTCAGCTGGACCAGCATGTCCGCCCACCCCATGACGCCGAGGCCAATCTTTCGGTTTGACCGGGTAACTTCGCCGATTTTTGCGATCGGATAATTGTTCATGTCGATGACATTGTCGAGGAAATGAGCGGCTGTGCGGGTGGTTTTATCAAGATGATCCCAGTCAACAGTCCCATCTTTGACCATATGCGCAAGATTGACTGACCCCAAGTTGCAGGATTCATACGGAAGCAGGGGCTGTTCGCCGCAGGGATTGGTTGATTCTATTTTCCCTATCGCCGCCGTCGGATTAAGTTCATTGATACGGTCGATGAACACGAGTCCGGGCTCGCCGTTCTTCCACGCCTGTTCAACTATTTTTTCAAACACAGCCCGGGCGTTCAATGACCCCAGTGTTTCGCCGTTGCGCGGATTATAGAGGGCGTATTCGCGGTCCTCATCGAGCGCATCCATAAACTCTTCGGTAATGGCGACTGAAATATTGAAGTTGTTTAAACTGTCGTTCTTATCTTTACAGGTGATAAATTCCATGATATCGGGATGGTCGACGCGCAGCATGCCCATATTGGCGCCCCGGCGGGTCCCCCCCTGCTTGATTGCTTCGGTGGCCGCGTTAAAGACCTGCATGAACGATACCGGCCCCGAGGAAACGCCGCTGGTCGTGTTCACCACATCTTTCTGTGGGCGCAGGCGGGAAAAAGAAAATCCTGTGCCGCCGCCTGATTTATGGATAAGCGCCGTGTTTTTGAGCGTTTCAAAAATTGAATCCATCGAATCTTCTATCGGCAAAACGAAACAAGCGGACAATTGCTGAAGCGGTCGGCCCGCGTTCATTAATGTCGGGGAGTTGGGGAGGAAATCCATGGCTGCCATGGCGGTATAAAACTCCTGGGCAACGGCGTCAGTATCGGCGTCTGGCTCGTAGGTTTTTTCCGCTTTTGCAATGTTCTCGGCTACCCGCCAAAAAAGTTCTTCCGGTTTTTCGATAACATTCCCCGATGCATCCTTGCGCAGATAGCGCTTTTGCAGTACCGTCAGAGAATTCTTCGTAAGAACCGGCTTTACTTTCTCCATCAACTCTTCTTTGTCTACGCTCATAACCATTGCTCCTCCAAAGCCGCGCCCCCCGTAGGCGTACGCTGTTTCATTTTTATGCGGAAAGAGGTTTTCTCTCCAATTTTGTTCGCTGCTGACGCACATGCTCCTTCTTTAGTTTTTTGAGTTCTTCCATAAAAGTATCGATATCGGCAAACTGCCGGTACACGGATGCGAAGCGGATGTAGGCAACCAAATCAACATCCCACAACTTTTTTAATACTTTTTCGCCGATAACTTTGCTGGGGACTTCCATCAAATAGTCCTGAAGTTCGTGCTCAACCTCAGAAACAATCCGTTCAACGGCATCCATGGAAATCGGCCGTTTCTGGCAGGCAAGAGATATCCCGGACTGAAGTTTTTTGGCGTTAAAGGGCTCCCGGCGGCTGTCAGATTTTACCACCATCAAGGGAGTTTCCTCTACCCGCTCATAGGTGGTGTAGCGCTTCTTGCACTCGCCGCACTCGCGGCGGCGGCGGATAAGAGAAGATAGATCGTTGGGGCGGGTATCGATAACCTGATCATCAAGACCGCCGCAGAAAGGACACTTCATACACCCTCATAGTAGGAGACAAAAACACAACCGGTAGTGGTAAAACCATGGTACAACATACATGTGGGCTTGTCAAGACAAAATAAACGCCCGTTACCGGTGTTCAAAAAACCACAATATGTACGGGCTTGGCGATTATAACATACTACCGATTGTGTGTCAAGAGGCCTTTTTCCCCGTCGGAAAGATTGCGCAAAAATTCTGGCTCAACGGTGTATCCTGCATCCTGCGCTCGGGCAATATCGCGGCGCGCCTGAGGGTATTTTTTCTGCAACGAATACACCACTGCGCGCTTGAAATAGGCTTCGCCGTATGTCTTATCGAGAGTGACGGCAACTGTATAATCAGCCAGGGCTTTGTCACAATGGTCCAACATCCCCCAAATATTGCCGCGATTGTGCCAGGCAGATGAAGAATGGGGATCTAAGCGAATGGCTGTTGACAATGCAGTCAAAGCGGGCATCAACTGTTTTGCTTTTCCGTATTCCGAACCAAGGAGATTATACAACACGCTATCATCAGGCTCAATCCGTATCGCTTCAAGAAAAACGGCGATTGCCGAAGAAGTATCGTTCATCCTGCTATGCACATCCGCGACAATTCTGAGGACATTGTTGTTGTACGGCGCAATAGACCGCATCAGTTGTGCCGTTTTCAACGCTGCATTGTTATTGCCCCGCAAAATAGAGATCGATGCCTTTCCCGTTAATGAACGAATAGAGTGGGGATCGCGACGAAGCGCTTTGTCAAAACAGATATCGGCAGCCGCCAAATCTTTTGTCGCAATATAAAGCATTCCCAGACTACTGTACGGGTCTGCTAACCACGGCCTAAAACTGCTCACTCTTTTATACTCCGCCACTGCTGCATCATAATTTTTCTCTTCGAAGTAATACAGCCCCATGTTCATACCTGCCGGTGAATACTGCGGATCAAGGCGGATACATGTCGAGAAATCATCAAATGCCTTTTCCTTCTCTCCCATGGCTTTATATGCCAGGCCTCGTCCGTTGTAGGCAAACGCGACCTGTGGATATCGGGCAATAACTGCTGAGGTAAGATGCATATTGCTTTGCCATATCCGGCACTGCGCGTGAGCCATGACAGCAAGGACGCAGCAAATCAATCCTCCGCCAATAATTGCGCTGGTCCGTACGACAGCATGGGATAAACGCCGATATGCGGCGTTAAGCATTACGGCAACGACATAAAATAAACCAATAAAAGGTATGTAAGAATAGCGATCTGCGACTGATGAAATACCAACGGGAACAAATCCAATCACCGGCAAAATGGTTACGATAAATAACCCCGCGCCGAATACTATTTTTTTATTCCTCCACGCGAAACATCCAACCACGACGGCAAGCAGCATGAGTGCTAACGGGGCATATTGCACGAGTTCCGAAGGAGCGGTGCCGGGAGGAACGGTATGGGGATAAATACATACGAGATATACTGGGGCAACCAGTTTCTGCAGATAGAAAAAAACATTATAAGAAGCGCTCATACAATGAACGAGAAAATCGTACAGAGTGAAAGCACTGCGCATTGACGAGGAATATTGCCCAGTAAATGTCGCGACGGAAAATATCGCGGCTATAATGAAAAAAGGCACATAGCCAATCAGCCGGTTCCGGTCAAACCGCTTACCTGCGTGATAATCGATCAATACCAGCACTGCGGGGAAGCTAACGGCCATTGTCTTTGATAAAAGAGACAACATGAAAAAAATCAGGGCAAAAACATACCCTGACTTCTCCGATCGACGGACATACCAGCTGTAAGCGGCCATGCCCCACAAAAAGAAAAAAGCGTACAACACATCTTTGCGTTCGGTAACCCATGCCACGGATTCGACATGCATCGGATGAACGGCAAACAACACGGCAACAAGGAGTGAAACACCCCACAGTTCCGTCAACAACATACAGATGACCAGCACCAGCATGCTGTTGAGGATGTGCAGAAAAACATTGGTTACATGGTAAACGAACGGATCGGCCTGGAAAAATTTGTATTCAATGGCATAGGACATACTGACAAGCGGATGATACATATTGTAATGGTAGGAGCAGAACCATTTTTTGATAGTCGGCCAGGACATATTCATGATCTCAGTGTTCGAGGAAACCATAACTCCATCGTCCAGATCAACAAATCCCGCGTTCAGCGCGGGATAATACACATAAACACACAGTATTGAAATCAGCAGACATGAAAGCAGGAGGGGGCGGCAGTTCATAAGAGTCGATTATCGCAGTACAAGCTTTTTCCAGGGCGTTCCGCAGGGCTTATCTTCGTGGCATCCGGCACCGCGGCAATCAGGTCCGGCGTCGGCAAACAGAATCGGCGCCGCGATGACTGCCGCTTTGAGCATCCGGCAGGCCATATCCTTTATTTCCCACTGGGCGCGGTTACAGCACCGCAAAGAGAAAAAGTGGCGTAGTTCGCGGGCGTTCATGGTAAGAATTATTTTGGTAGCCGACGCTTGAGGCAATATATAGCGCGCATCTTCCGCCGGTATGCCGGCTTCGGCAAGTGAGTCGTACACCGACTTCACCCGTTTGACCGCCGTAGCAAACACCGCCGCCATGCGTTTATCGGCAGTTATCCGCGGAGGAACCACACATTCTAAGGGACCGTTAAATTTCACATAGCGCTGACTTTGAACCGAGTAGGATGCAATCCGGTGGCGCGTCAGTTGAGCAAGAAGCGCCCGGGAAACTCCTTCAATGGCAAAGGTAAAAGAAGCGTGTTCCAGAACCGACACATGACCGGAACGGATAATCCGCGATAAAATATCTTTTATGACCGGGGGCGTTACTTTTTTGGAGAGATCTTCTATGGAAAGGGCAGAGTAGCACAGACGGCCTGCCAGTGCGCATGTCTTTTCAGGTTCGGGCGTATGTTTAATAAGTTGTACTTTCATTGAATTGTTATGATTTGCTTGCTTTGTAGTATTCCTGCAGCGAGGTGACGGTCCAATCATTGGTTCGCAACGCCTTAATCCCCTCGACAGTTACCCGCGCTGCCGCCAGAGTGGTGACCATCGGGATATTATTCATAACGGCACTCCGGCGAATATGATAGCCGTCGGCGCGGCTGGCTTTCCCGGAAGGGGTGTTGAGCACTAAACTGACTGAACGGTTTTTTATAAGATCTATCACATTGGGACGGCCCTCTGAAATTTTGTTGACTTTTTTGACCGGCAGATTATGGGACTCCAAAAACTCCGCGGTGTGCTGAGTGGCAAGCATTTCAAAACCCAGGTTCAAAAGCTCACGAATAATCGGCAACACTTCTTCTTTGCCTTGCGGCCCTAAACTGACCAGCACCGCGCCATTGCGCGGCAGTACCGAACCGGCTGCCAACTGCGCCTTCGCAAACGCCCGGCCGTAATCGGTATCAATACCCATCACTTCGCCGGTGCTTTTCATTTCAGGCCCCAGCAAAACATCCACATTGTTAAATCGCGTCCAGGGCAATACCACTTCCTTAACCGCCGTATATTTCAAGTGCGGCACGCTTCCGGAAAGTATTTTTTTCGAAAATATCTTGTTAAGTTTTTTACCCAGCATGATCTTAGCGGCTATCTTGGCAAGCGGAATGCCGGTTGCTTTTGAAACATACGGAACCGTCCGGGACGCCCGGGGATTTGCTTCCAAAATATAAACCACTTCGTCTTTTATCGCAAATTGTATATTGATAAGGCCTTTAACCTGCAGTTCACGGGCAAGATTTGAAGTATGTTTGACTATGGTTTCAATACTGGTTTTTGAAAGCGTATGCGGCGGCATTACGCAGGCCGAATCCCCGGAGTGGATGCCGGCATGTTCAATATGCTCCATAATGCCCGCAATGTAGACATCGTCGCCGTCGGAAATAGCATCCACATCGATTTCGATGGCATTGTCGAGGAATTTATCGACAAGAATCGGCTTTCCCGGACTTACTTCCGCCGCTTCGGCCATATAATCGCAAAGCATTGAATCGTCATAGACAATCTTCATCGCGCGGCCGCCCAAAACATACGACGGGCGCACCATGACGGGATAGGTCAGCTTGGTCGCAATTTTTTTTGCCTCTTCAAAATTGAGCGCGATACCTGAGGCCGGCTGGGGTATCTTGATTTTTTGCAGGATTTTGCTGAACTGTTTGCGGTCTTCCGCTTTGTCGATTGAAGCCGGCGATGTTCCCAAAATTTTTACGCCCGCCGCATGCATAGCCGCCGTGAGATTAAGCGGCGTCTGTCCGCCGAACTGAACAACGACTCCCAGCGGTTTTTCCTTTTCGGCGATATTTAAGACATCCTCAGCCGTCAACGGTTCAAAATAGAGACGGTCGGAAATATCATAATCGGTTGAAACAGTTTCCGGATTGCAGTTGACCATGATGGTCTCATAGCCCTCTTCGCGCAGGGCAAGGACCGCGTGGACGCAACAATAATCGAACTCAATGCCTTGACCGATACGGTTTGGTCCCGCACCAAGGATCATAACCTTTTTGCGCGCGGTAACCGGAACCTCGTCCTCTTCCTCGTAGGTCGAATAGAAATACGGCGTGCACGCATCAAACTCAGCGGCGCAGGTATCCACCAATTTATACGAGGGGATTACGGCAAGTTTTTTCCGCAGTGCACGAATTTTCGCCGGCTCTTTGCCGGTTAAGTGAGCAATCTGTCGGTCAGAAAAACCAAGCTGTTTTGTCGCAAAAAGAAAGGCCCGCTGTTCGGTGCGGGGAAGCTTGAATAGTTTTTTTATCGCCGGTTCCCAGTCGACTATCTCCTGTATCTGCTGCAGGAACCACGGGTCGATCTTTGATATTTCGTGTATTTCGGCCGCCGTCATGCCAAATATAAGGGCGTAGCGAATGTTAAATATCCGCTCGCAATTGGGATTACGCAAATTATAGGTAATCTCTTTCATCAATTCTTCGCGGGTCACGCCGCCCGCTGCCCAGCGCTTTTCAATGCGGGCGTCACGCAAAGATCCATCTGCGCCCAACCCGAAGCGTCCGACTTCAAGACCGCGCACAGCTTTTTGAAACGCTTCCTTAAATGTCCTACCCAGCGCCATAACTTCGCCGACCGATTTCATGGCAGTGTTGAGCGTCTGATCGGCACCGGTAAATTTTTCGAACGCAAACCGCGGAATTTTGACAACGCAATAATCGATAGTCGGCTCAAAAGACGCCGGGGTTTTAAGGGTAATATCGTTGGGAATTTCATCTAACCGATAGCCGACTGCCAGCAAACTCGCTATTTTGGCAATCGGGAACCCGGTTGCTTTTGAAGCCAGCGCCGAAGAACGGCTGACGCGCGGATTCATTTCAATGACCACCAGTTTTCCATCAGCGGGATTGACGGCAAATTGAATATTTGAACCACCGGTATCCACCCCGATGGCGCGAATTACTTTAAACGCCCAATCACGCATCTTCTGGTATTCCCGGTCAGTCAGCGTCTGCGCCGGAGCCACGGTAATAGAATCGCCGGTGTGCACGCCCATGGGATCAATGTTTTCTATGGAACAAATGACCACGCAGTTATCCGCACAGTCACGCATCACTTCAAGTTCAAATTCTTTCCAACCCAGGACCGACTCTTCGATCAATATTTCGTTGATGGGGCTGGCGTCTATGCCGGTGGCCGCCGCTTCCATAAAGTCTTCGCGGCTGTATACCGTCCCGGAACCGATACCGCCCAGCGTAAACGACGGCCGGATAATCAGCGGAAATCCGATGACATCGGCGACTTTAAGCGATTCTTCAATGGTATATGCGTAGCCGCTTTTAGGCAAGTCAAGGCCGATCTCCTGCATCGTTTTGCGGAACAGCCGCCGGTCTTCGGCTTTTTTGATTGCAGGAAGTTTCGCCCCGATCAACTCCACATTGTATTTTTCAAGGATTCCCTGTTCGGAAAGCGCCACGGCAAGGTTGAGCGCAGTCTGTCCGCCCAGGGTCGGCAGAATCGCCTGAGGCCGTTCTTTTGCAATAATTTTTTCAATGATTTCGGGCACAAGCGGTTCTATATATGTCGCGTCGGCAAACTCCGGGTCGGTCATAATAGTGGCGGGATTTGAGTTGATAAGAACAATCCGGTATCCTTCTTTTCTCAGCGCCTTGATTGCCTGAGTCCCGGAATAATCGAACTCACAGGCCTGCCCGATAACAATTGGCCCCGAGCCGATAATCAAAATCGTTTTAATGTCTGTTCGTTTCGGCATTTAATTACTCGCTCTAGAAATTTTACACAGTTCCTGCAATGTTTTCGTCTCTACATCTGTCATCCCCGAATGCTTCTATCGGGGATCTGGTGTTATATCAGAAACTCCAACAAACCATATTCCCGATTACACCCTCGGCAATGACAGTCAGGGTGAGACGGCAATGACTGTCGGGGTGCAGCGGCTAAGACATTCGAAATTATTCGATTACTTCTCCATCAATTTCAAAAAGCGGCCAAAGAGATAGCTGGCATCGTGCGGGCCGGGGCTCGCTTCGGGATGATACTGGACTGAAAATATCGGCAGATGCTTGTGCGCAATGCCTTCGAGCGTTCCGTCGTATAAATTGCAATGGGTCACGGCGACATCGTTGTTGCGCAAAGATTTTTCGTCAACGCAAAAACCGTGATTTTGAGAGGTAATTTCTATGGCCCCGGTAGTAAGATCTTTGACCGGATGGTTGGCGCCGCGGTGACCGAATTTGAGTTTATAGGTCTTGGCACCCAGTGCTAAACCCAGCATCTGGTGTCCGAGACAAATACCAAACAGCGGCAGTTTTTGATTTTTAGTAGCTATATGCGCGATGAGTTTTTTTACGGTCTCGATTACATAGGTTACCGCAGCGGGGTCGCCGGGGCCGTTGGAAAGCATGATACCGGTCGGATTGATTGCCAGTATATCTTCCGCTGTCGCCGTAGCGGGAAAAACCGTTACCGCGCATCCGCGTTCGGCAAGTTCGCGCGCGATGTTGGATTTACAGCCGCAATCCAAAAGAGCTACTGAAAACTGCGGCGGGACAGCGGTTTCATGCGTAAAGAGATATTTCTCCGCACAGGTCACTTCCCGCACTAAATCGCGACCGACAAGACCGCGTGATTTTTTTGCCTTTTCGATGAGTTTTTTGGGGTTTGTTTCTGTCGTAGAAATAACTGCCCGCATAGCGCCCGCCTGGCGAATATGGCGCGTCAACGCGCGGGTGTCTATGCCTTCCAATCCTATCACTTTGTTGCGGGAAAGAAAATCAGACAAAGATTCTGTTGATCGCCAATTAGAAACTATGGCGCTTGCTTCCTTGACCACGAACCCGGAAGCGTGAATGCGGGATGATTCCATGTCTTCAGGATTAATGCCGTAATTGCCGATGTGCGGGTTGGTCATGCAGACGATCTGTCCGCAATAGGATGGATCGGTAAGAATTTCTTGATATCCGGAAAGTGATGTATTAAAAACAATTTCCCCATCGCGTTCTCCTTCGTATCCGAAGGAGTTCCCGATAAAGATTCTACCTGATTCCAGTGCTAAAATGCATCTTTTTTGCATGATGTAAGAAGGTATATACTCATTCCCTTATGTAAGATTTATTCTGAATTCGAGAACGGCAAATCCCTCTCAATCTCCCTTTTTCAAAGGGAGAAGTGTATAGCTTTATCCCCTCTTTGACAAAGAGGGGTGAGGGGAGATTTATAAACTTCATATTCCCAATGAACCTCCCTTTACTGAGGGAGAAGTTCATATTTTCGTACATTTATTTCCACAAATTGCTGGTGGTGACGGTAATTGTTTCTTCGCGCTTGCGACCCAGGGAAATAAGATCGATCGGCGCGCCGACCAGTTCCTGCAGGCGTTTGACATACCGCCGTGCGTTGAGCGGCAGTTTTGAAAATTGCGTTATACCGCGGATTGATTCAGAAAAACCGGGCATTTCCTCGTATACCGGGACGCAATCCTTCTGCATCTGGCGCGATGCCGGGAACTCGGTAATGGTTTTTCCTTTGTAGGTATATGCCGTGCATATCTTTATGGTCGCCAACCCTTCCAGGCAATCCAATTTTGTCAGTATGAGATGGTTGATACCGCTTAAGCGAACGCTGTGACGAACGACAACTGCGTCAAACCAGCCGCATCGCCGGGGACGGCCGGTTGTAGCGCCGTATTCCTGGCCGCGTTTGCGCAGATAATCGCTGGTTGAATCGTTGAGTTCGGTGGGGAAAGGACCTTCGCCGACCCGCGTTGTATATGCCTTGACTACACCCAGAACCGCGCTGATAAACCGCGGTCCCACGCCGGCACCGACACATGCGGCACCCGAAATCGGGTTGGAAGATGTCACAAACGGATAGGTACCGAAATCAAGGTCCAGCATAGTACCCTGAGCACTCTCAAACAAAATATTTTTATGTTTTTTGCAGGCATCTTCCAAAAGAATGCCTGTATCGGCAACATAGCGTTTCAAAAAGCGGGATAGTTTCGGATATTCAGCAAGGATTTCAGCGCGGACCTTTTCAACCGAAACAATTTTCTTCAAGAGGGGTGCTTTTTCCCTTAAATTGCGGTCTAAAAGATCAAGAAAAACATCTTTTTCAAGATAATCAACGACACGAATACCCACCCGCGTCACCTTATCGGCGTATGCAGGACCAATCCCGCGGCGCGTGGTACCAATGCGAACTTCTCCGCGTTCCTGTAATTCGTCGATATAGCAGTGATACGGCAAAATGACATGTGCCAATTCGCTGACGAAAAAACGCCCGTCTATGGATACTTTTTTGCTTTTAAGGAGTTGTGCTTCCTGATACAAGCCGCGCGGGTCGATAACGACGCCGTTGGTTATCAGGCATTGTTTGCCGGGAAATAAGATGCCCGACGGGATGAGGTGAAGAACGAACGGTTTATTCTCGAAGATTATGGTATGGCCGGCATTATTGCCGCCTTGGTAACGGACAATAAGATCGGACGCTTTGGAAAGATAATCAACTACTTTGCCTTTGCCTTCATCACCCCACTGCGTTCCAACGACGACCAATGTTGCCATGATATATTCCTTATGCGGATTAAAGTAGTGGCGCCCTCAAGGGGAATCGAACCCCTGCCGCATCCTTGAAAGGGATGTGTCCTAACCGCTAGACGATGAGGGCAGTTGTATCAGTGACCGGTAATCAATAAAAATGATGATAATGATTAGGCGCAGCAGATTGCGTGTAAAACTACCCATCAAAAATTGAAAATGAGCCCGGCGTGGCTCGAACACGCGACACCCTCATTAAAAGTGAGGTGCTCTACCAGCTGAGCTACGGGCCCAAAAGATCAATACTGTTTTTCGCTAATCACATCAACATGGTGCGGCATTATACCGCATAAAAAAAACCACTGGCCAAATGCATCAACCATTGGCGGATGTTACTGTAGCAAAAAATAAGCGGCATTGTCAACCTGAAAAAAGGACGCGATTGGCAAGTAATGCAGCAAAACTAAGCTGTCGCTAAATTCCTTGACGAACAATTGTATATCACGGCGCTTACGCTATTGAAAAATCCGGATTGATGCAGATTATTTTTTTAAGTTCGTTAACCTTCTCTTCGGCACGACGCCGGTAAGAGAGATCGTTGGTATCGTAAATATTGATCCACAAACGCAACGCCTCGGTATACTTTTTTTGCTTTTGATAGATATTAGCCAGAATGCCTTTTATCATATTCGGGGCATCCGGCTGTCCGACGGCCGTCTCAAGGAGACTGAGCATGCCGGTAAAATCGCCGGATTTCCGGTACACAATGGCGCTGACATACAAATTCAGCTGCCAATAGGGTTCATGAATATCCCGAACGCTGGCGTGCTGGTACTTTGCTAAAACCGCAATGCCGTGTTCAAGCAGCAGCAGCGCCTCTTGCGGACGATTGAGATTCCAGGCCAGCGCCCCGCCACCGTACAAGTAGGTAAAATAATACGATGGATCCAGTGCAACAATCCGGTAGCAGTACTGCAAAAACAACGGATAAACCCCGCCGTCAATTTGCGGATGATAATGACTTTTATCGTCACATCCCGCGGTGAAGCATACCTCTTTATCTATCTTGGCACCAAAAAGATATTTCGTCATATCCCACGATAATTGAAATGCCCGATCTTCGTCAAGAGGTTTTTCGGGAGTGCCATAATATTGAAGAAGCTGTATCCATGCAATATCGGCCCCCAGCTTTCTAACACCCATCACCACGCTGGCGATATCAAGCCCGGTATAAGAAGCAGCGGCGTCAGCGGCGGAAAAAGCCAATGGATACGCAAACCCCCGCGCCAATTCGGCGTTTACCACCGAAAAAAGCACTACGGAGATCACCAGAAGTCGCAGCATAATCAAAACTCTTTTCTTTTGAAAAGCATAACGGTAAGCAGGATGAAAACTGCACTGTAGGCACACCCGTAGGCGAAGGACAACCACACCCAGTTCCCCATGACTTGCGGAACATCCCAAAAATCACGCAGATTGAAATACTGCATATTGGGGATGACATAGTAGAAGATACCGATAGCAAGCTTACCGGCTAAAGACGGTATTTGCGTGCCGAGATAATTTATTTCCCCGCTGAAGTGGCCGAGAATCCAGAAAAAAACCGTAAAACTGAGCGAGGAAACAGCCGAGCTTGAAAAAAGTGAAAAGAATAATGCAACCGACCCGACAACCAGTATCTTTTCGGCTGAAAGAAACAACGACAACACATAGCGCGCATGAAACACCCATCCATTGAACAAAAGCAGTGACACATGCATCAGCGCCATCGCCAGCATGCCCGCATAGAGCGCCATCAGTAATCCGGCATATCTGCCGGTCAGGTAATGAAATCGCGAAACGGGGCGGGTTAAAATCAGATAAATAGTTTTCGATTCCATCTCTTCAAGGATCAAAGTCACCGCCGAAAAACCAACCCCCAACAGGGCAAAGAACTCTATGGCGCTACTTCCGAGATCCAACAATATCCGGAGAGTTTGCTGCCCCCCCAGCACCGACAGCAGCACTGACGCGCCCATCATGACGCCGCCGAACAGAATCAATCCGTAAAATATTTTCTTGCGGATATTTTCAATAAAAGTGTAGTAGGCAACGGAAAAAAAAGTGGTCACGGTAGTTTAATTCTCCCTAGCTCTGAGGATGCTGCAACGTCGGCAATAAATATGCGCTCGAGTTCGCCTGATGCCTGCGCCCATTCGGGCTGTTCCAAGACCCGGACTAGGGATCCGCGGGATAAAATTGCCACCCGGTCACATATCTTTTCCACAATAGCAATACGATGCGAGGAAAACAAAATCGTCTTTCCCTGTCGCTTAAGATCAAGGAGTACCGTTGCCATTACCTGCATTGCCAAAGGATCCAGTCCGCTGAGCGGTTCGTCATACACAAGAATCACCGGGTTATGCAACAAACTTTGCGCAATACCGATGCGCTGCAGCATGCCTTTGGAAAACTCTTCGAGTTTTTTATCCGCCGCGTCTTCAAGCCCCACTTGGACCAGCATCCGTTCAACAGATTCGGATACATTATCAATCTGCGAAAGATTCCCGTACATCGTCAGAATCTCGCGGGCCGTCAGATAGCGGTAAAAATACGGAGCTTCGGGAAGAAAACCTATCTGCCGCAAAACCGCGGGCGAAGGAACTTTCTCCCCCTGCACAATCACCGTACCTTCCGTCGGCATGATCAATCCAAGGATGAGTTTTATGGCAGTTGTTTTACCGGATCCATTGAGCCCCAGCAAACCATATATCTCCCCATGGCGAATGGCCAAATCCAGATGCTCGACACCGGTCGAATGCACCGTAGAAAAAAGATTTTTTCTGGTATACACCTTAGTGATATTGCAAAGCTCTATGGCATTCATAAGTGTTTACGCAGGGGGCATGCTTGCTTCAAATTCATGTCGCAATTCACATTTTCGACGATCAGAGCGCCACATAGGTAACTGCCGTAACACCCGGCAGGTCGCTGATTTGTTTTACCATAATCGGAGCGACAATGCTGTCTACCGTAATGATGGTGACCGCTTCGCCGCCGGCAACTGTCCTGCCGACCTGCATATTGGCTATATTGATGGCGTTCTTTCCCAGAAACACGCCTATCTGTCCGATGATGCCCGGCTTGTCGTTGTTTTTGACAATTAATAGATTCCCGGCGGGAACAACATCGACGCTCAACCCGTTCATGGACACTATGCGTGGCGATTTGTGGCCAAAAATCGTTCCGGAAAGCGAAAACTCGCCTTTGTCCGTGAACACCCGGGCAGTGACGAGTGATGCGTAATCCTCAACATCCGGCAGCTTGGTTTCTTTGATTTTTATACCGCGTTCTTTAGCCAGCAGAGGCGCATTGACTGAATTAACAGGCAGGTCAAGTATCGGTGTCAGAAATCCCTTAAGATAGGCAACGACCATCGGATTGGTATTAAAGGAGGATAAATCACCTTTATATTCAAGCTCAACCGAAGTGATGCCGCCGCTCAAGGTCTGGCTTTGGAACGCGCCGATTTTCTCGGCCAGCAGAATATACGGCTCGAGTTTTTTGTAGGTCTCCCAATCGAGCGTCGGGACATTGACGGCATTGCGGATCACACCTTTGCAGAAAAAATCTATGACAACATCGCTTAATTCCTGGGCAATCTTGACCTGGGCTTCCTCAGTTGAGGCAGCCAAATGCGGGGTCACGACGGCGCCCTCGGTTTCAATAAGCGTCCAGTCAATCGGTGGTTCTTTGGCAAACACATCAAATGCGGCGCCTTTGACATGACCGCTCTTGATGGCTTCCGCAAGGGCCTTTTCGTCGACGATATTACCGCGGGCGCAGTTGACGATACGAATGCCTTTTTTCATTTTTTTAATCGTCTCGGCGTTGATCATGTTCCGGGTGGAATCATTGAGCGGCGAGTGAATAGAAATATAATCTGACTCAGCGTAGAGTTGATCAAGCGTTCTCAGGTCTATCCCCTGGCTTTCCGCAAACTCTTTGGAAGCAAACGGATCAAACGCAATCACTTTCATGCCGAATGCGAGCATGCGATATGCCACTTCGCGGCCTATCCGTCCAAGCCCGATCAATCCGAGCGTTTTTCCCTGCAGTTCGGTGCCGATGAATTTCTCGCGTTTCCATTCTCTTTTCTTGAGCAGTCCGTGCGCTTCCGGAATATTGCGCGCCATGGAAAGCATCAGACCAATCGCGTGTTCAGCGGCAGAAATCGTATTCCCGCCGGGAACATTGGCGACCACGATGCCTTTTTGCGTTGCCGAGGGAATATCGACATTGTCGACCCCGGTGCCCGCGCGGCCAACGAATTTGAGAACATCGGCGGCAGCAATGATTTCCGGCGTCACTTTTACCTCGGAACGGATCATCAAACCGTCGTAGCCCTTTATCAGTTCTTTGAACTGTTCGGGGGTCGGCTTTTCGTGAATATCTATTTTGAAATCCGGATGTTTGAGCAGCGCATCCAGTCCCTCGGTGTTATTGTAAGTCATTAGAATTTTAAACATGTATGCCTCCTGGTATCAATAATCTTAGTTTTGCAGCAGGATTTCTTCCGCGGCGGCTACGCCGGCACCCTTGGTAACTTTGTGCCCCAGCTTCGCCAACACCATCTCAAGACAGGCAAACCCGACCAGCAGATCCGCTTTGCCGATATAGCCCATATGAGCGAACCGGATAATTTTCCCTTTGAGCGCGCCCTGACCGCCGGCGATTGATATGCCGTATTCTTCGCGCAAAAGTTTGACTATTTTCCCGCCCTCAACGCCGGCAGGAACCCGCGCGCTGGTCACCACTTCGCACGGATTATCGCCGAACAATTCCAGCCCCAGCGCCTGCATACCCGCACGGGCAGCTTTAGCAAGAACGCTGCAGTCCTTCCACACATTTTCAATGCCTTTTTCCCGTATCATGCGGATAGCTTCCTGAAGCGATATGATTAATGTGATTGCCGGAGTAAACGGCGTTTCCTGCGTCGCCAGCGATTTCTTCATCTTGCGCCAGTCCCAGTAAAACCGCGGAAGTTTCGCTGCCTCAACATACTTCCACGCCTTTGCACTGACGGACACAAACGCCAACCCCGGCGCCAGCATAAGTCCTTTTTGAGAACCGGATACGACCACATCGACATGCCATTCATCCGTCAATAATTTTTCGCCACCCAATCCGGAAATCGCGTCAACTACCAAAACGGCAGAAGTCGCATCCACAACTTTTCCGATAGCCGCGATGTCATTGGTAACGCCGGTCGAGGTCTCGGTGAATGTCGTATACACAACCTTTATTGAAGGGTCGGCTTTCAACGCGGCGGCAATGGCCTCAGGGCTGACGACTTTTCCCCACTCAACAGAAATCACGGTCGTTTTCACGCCGTAGGCCTCAAGCAATTTCGTCCAGCGCTCGCCAAAGTTTCCGCACGAGGCAACCAACGCGCTTTCACCCGCGCTCAAAAGATTGACCACCGATGATTCCATGGCGCCGGTCCCTGAAGAGGCCATCATGAAAACATCGTTCTTCGTCTGAAAAATATATTTTAATCCTTCGCAGACATCGGCGAAGATTGCACTAAATTCAGCAGTCCGGTGATGAATAATCGGCAGCGCCTCTTTAAGGGCAACCTGCGGGGGGATGGGCGTCGGGCCGGGCGTCAATAGATACTGTTTCTTCATAATACACTGCCTCCTATACGGTCAATTTATTTGTTCTGTGCATATGCCGGCTGATTACTTCTTTTGGATGCTGTGTTTTAGCACTTCGTCCATATGTTTAACCGGTATCAACTGCAATTTCTTTTTAATGGCGTCAGGAATATCAACGAGATCCTTTTTGTTGCCATCGGGAAACAAGACCGTGGTAATGCCTTCGCGATGAGCGGCGAGGACTTTTTCTTTGAGCCCGCCAATCGCCAGCACCCGGCCGCGCAAAGTAATTTCACCGGTCATAGCGAGATTTTTTTTGATGGGCTTATTCATGGCAACCGATGACAGCGCCGTGGCAATAGCTATGCCGGCGCTCGGCCCGTCTTTCGGGACTGCGCCTTCCGGCACATGAATATGGAAGTCCGTTTCCTTGAACATAGCATCGTTAATATGCAGTTTTTTTGCCGACGAACGGACATAGGTAAGCGCCGCCTGGGCGGATTCCTTCATCACTTCACCCAGCTTGCCGGTCAAGCTCAAAATACCTTTACCCTTCATTTTATTGACTTCAATAGTCAATGTTTCGCCGCCCGCTTCCGTCCAGGCAAGCCCGGTGGCGACGCCGATCGCGTTTTGCGTTATTTTCTCCCGCTCGTGATGAGCTACGCCCAAAAACTTCGCCAGATTATCCGGCGTAATAACTACGCACTGCTTCTTTTTATTAAGCGCCAGTTCCTTGGTCACCTTCCGGCACAGATTGGCAATTTCCCGCTCAAGGTTGCGAACGCCCGCTTCATGCGTATAACGCGCAATGACCTGTGCCAGCGTATCCCGTGATATGGTGATGTCCGCATCGGTCAACCCGTGCTCTTTAATCTGCTTGGGAATAAGGTATTTCTGCGCTATACTGATTTTTTCATCGTCAGTATAACCCGCAAACCGGATAATCTCAAGCCGGTCAAGCAGAGGGCTCGGGATATTATATAAGGTGTTTGCAGTTGTAATAAACATCACTTTTGAAAGATCGAATTCTACATCAAGGAAGTGATCGCTGAAGGTATAGTTCTGTTCAGGATCAAGCACTTCCAGAAGAGCCGAGGAGGGATCGCCCCGCCAGTCATTGCCCAGCTTATCAATCTCGTCAAGTATGAAGACGGGGTTATTGGATTTCGCCTTGCGTATCGATTGAATGATTCGGCCCGGCAATGCGCCAATATAGGTGCGCCGATGCCCGCGAATCTCGGCCTCGTCACGGACGCCGCCGAGTGAAATACGCGCAAAATTGCGTCCTAGTCCACGGGCAACCGATTTCGCAATGGAAGTTTTTCCCACGCCCGGGGGACCGACGAAACACAAAATCGGCCCTTTTATTTTCTGAACGCGTCCCAAAACTGCGAGATATTCAAGTACCCGTTCCTTTATTTTTTCCAGCCCGAAATGGTCTTCATCGAGGATCTGCTGCGCGCGCTTTATGTCAAGATTGTCTTTCGTGCTTACTGACCAAGGCAGATCGATAAGCCAGTCGAGATAGGTCCTGATAACTGTCGCCTCAGGCGAAAAGGGCATCATCTTTTCCAGACGAACCATTTCCTTTGTTGCGGCTTCTTCAGCCTCTTTTGACATCTTGGCGTTTTTTATTTTAACTTTCAGCTCGTCTAATTCCTTGGCGTAATCATCCTTTTGCTTGAGTTCTTTCTGAATAGCCTTCATTTGTTCCGTCAGATAATATTCTTTTTGCGTTTTCTCAATCTGACTGCGAACGCGATTCTGAATGCGCCGTTCTATGTTAAGGATTTCAAGTTCTGAGCTGAGTATCTGAATGAGTTTCTCAAGGCGCTGTTCGGTATCGGCGGTCTCTAAAATCAGCTGCTTATCCTGAAGCTTAACCATCAAATGCGACGCGATGGTGTCCGGCAAACGGCCCGGGTCGGTTATATTTGAGACAGCCACCGCGATTTCCATCGGTAAACGCTGGTTTAATTTAACATACTGCTCGAACAAAGAATTTGACCGACGCATAAGCGCCTCGATGCCCGGCGTCTTATCAAGAGAATCTTCCAGTACAATTAATTCAACCTCGACGAACCCCTGCTCATTTTGGCGGTAATCCGTCCATTGCGCGCGCTGAATGCCTTCAACGAGAACTTTGAGCGTACCGTCGGGCATCTTCAGCATTTGCAGAACCTCAACAACGGTTCCGATAGGGAATATATCGTCAGGGCCGGGATCTTCCGTCTGAACATGTTTCTGCGCGGCGACAAATGCAAGCCGCTGGCCCGCCATCGCCATTTCAAGTGCTTTTATGGATTTATCACGACCAACCGCCAGGGGCAATACCATCGCCGGGAAAACAACAATGTCGCGCACCGGCAAAAGCGGAAGGCGGGCGGGGATAGGATTTTTGCTGCGGTCAAGTTCGCTCATGCTGATTCCTTTGCCGACGTTTCAAAAACTAATTTTGGCGGCGTTTTCTTCAAGACGGCGTCTTTATCAACAATGCATTTTTTCAAGGTGGTCTTTTCAGGCAAATCGTACATGACATCCAGAAGCAAATCCTCGAGAATAGCCCGCAATCCGCGGGCGCCGGAACCGCGCTGCAGCGCCGAGTGCGCGATGGTTTCCAGCGCTTCGGGGGTAAATGAAAGCTCAACGCCTTCCAAAGCGAATATCTTTGCGTACTGTTTTACCAGAGCATTTTTAGGGTCGGTCAAGATATGAATCAAATCCGCCGGAGTCAAACTCTTGAGCGTGCTGATGACGGGAACCCTGCCGACAAATTCGGGAATCAAACCGTATTTGATAAGATCCTCGGGCTGAAGCAGCGGCAGAATATCGTCGACATTGCGTTCTTTTTTGCTTTTTGTTTCAGACAAAAATCCTACTTTTTTAGCGGCAAGACGATGTTCAATTATCTTATCAAGCGAATCAAAAGCGCCGCCGCAAATAAAGAGTATATTGGTTGTATTAACTTTGATATATTCCTGCTGAGGATGCTTCCTGCCGCCTTGGGGTGGGACATTGGCATCAGTCCCTTCGAGTATTTTCAACAGCGCCTGCTGAACGCCTTCGCCGGAAACATCCCGCGTGATGGAAGGGCTGTCCGACCGGCGCGATATTTTGTCTATCTCATCAATATAGATGATACCTTTTTCCGCCCGCTTAATGTCGAATGAACAATTTTGCAGCAGACGCAGAATGATATTTTCCACATCCTCACCAACATAGCCCGCTTCAGTCAAGGTGGTCGCGTCAGCGATGGCGAAAGGAACATGCAGCAGCCGCGCCAGCGTCTGGGCAAGCAGTGTTTTTCCGGTTCCCGTCGGTCCGACAAGGAGAATATTCGATTTCTGCAATTCAACATCGTCTTTAGCGCCCCGGGGAACTTCCAGCCGGCGGTAATGGTTATAAACCGCGACCGAGAGCGTCTTTTTTGCCCGTTCCTGGCCGACGACATATTCATCAAGTGCGCGTTTTATTTCGTGCGGTTTGGGCAGGGTTTTGAGGGCACGGCGGGATTCTTCCTGCTCGATACGGGCAAGAAGATCAGTGGAGTTTTTAATGCACTCGTCGCAGACATAGTTTCCCTGACTGCCTACTAACCGAACACCGTGATGTTTGGTCCGGTGACAGAATACGCAATTTTGTTCATTCTCGGGCGTTTGCGGAGTTTCAACCATTTTTATTTTTTCCTGGGTGCGATGACTTCATCGATAATGCCGTATTGTTTCGCTTCTTCTGCTGACATATAAAAATTCCGCTCGGTGTCTTGGCGAATACGCTCTACCGTCTGTCCGGTATGTTTGGCAAGGATAGCAATCAACTTATCTTTAGTAGCGATCAGCTCGCTGGTTTCTATCTGAATATCCGTCACCTGCCCAGAAATACCTTCTCCGTAAATAAGCGGTTGGTGAATCATAACCCGCGAATGCGGCAGTGCGTAGCGCCGGCCTTTGGTCCCCGCTGCCAGCAGCAACGCCCCAAACGACATTGCCATCCCCATACATATGGTCGTGATGGGCGATTTTATATACTGCATGGTATCGTATACGGCAAGTCCGGCCGTCACCATGCCACCGGGCGAGTTGACATACAGATTTATGTCTTTGTCAGTGTCTTCCGCGTCAAGATACAACAGTTGGGCGATGATAAGGTTGGCTGAATCCGTGGTCATGGCGCCGCCATAACCGCCGACGAAGATTATGCGGTCTTTTAAAAGCCGCGAATAGATATCATAACCAACTGCCGCACCCTGGTTCCACCGTTCAATAATCGTCGGGACAAGACCTGACATAGTACCGCCTCCGTTTGCCTATTTCTTGGTTTCTTCTTTGACTGCGGCATTACTCAAAAGGTACGCGAATATTTTTTCTTCTTTAAGAGACGCGCGGATTGCATCCTTGTTTTCTTCGAAATATTTTTCCGCTTCCTGTTCACGGCCAATGTTTTCCGTCAGCATCCGGGTGCGTTCCTGATCAATATCGGCGTCAGTGACATCAAGCTTTTCCGCAGTCGCCACAGCACTCAATACATAGGAAAGCCGGACATTGTTTTCCGCTTCAGTACGATATTTCTTGCGCCATTCAACTTTTTCTTTATCAAGATTTTGTTGCTGCACTCCCCGGCGTTTGAAATAATCCAGGGTGCGGTTCCACATGTGCGTCAATTGCCCCTCGACCAACGATTCAGGGACCGGAAAATTATTTTTTTCAACCAGATGAGCGATAATCTGCTTTTCCACATCCTGGTCCTGGCGTTTCTTTTCTTCCCCTTCAAGCGATTCCTTGAGCTTACCTTCCAAATCAGCCAGCTTTTCGAGGCCCAGGTCCCGGGCAAATTCGTCATCAAGAGCCGGCAGAACCTTTTCCTTTATTTCAAGGACAGAGACCAGAAAGATTACTTTTTTCCCCGCAAGATTCTTTGCCGGATAGTCGCCCGGGAATGTCACGGGAACTTCCGTAACTGCGCCTTTTTTCGCACCGATCAAGCCCTCTTTGAGTCCGGGAATCATCTGCGCCGCGGAGAGGTCCATGACGAAATTCTTTGTTTTCATATCACTGAGCGGCTGCCCGTCAGCGGTGCATTCGTAATCTATCGTCACGACATGCGCCGGTGCGACCGTGTCGCTTGCGGAAGGTTCCAGGCGGGCATTGCGCTCGCGCAATGCATTAATATTTTCTTTGATTTTTGCGTCGGTAACCGGTGCGATTGTCCGGATTATTTTGATATTTTTATAATCCTTGACTTTAAATTCGGGATGCCGTTCAGCTTTTAACACATACTGAAACGGTTTATCAAAATCAAAGGTCACTTTATCGATACTCGGCATATCGATAGGATCAACTCCCTGCGATTTCAGCGCGTCAAACGCCGTTTTATGAATAAGATTTTCAATGACTTTTTCGCGCGCTTTTCCCTCAAAGCTCTTTTTTACCATATCCTGCGGCGCTTTGCCGGCACGGAAACCCGGAATCTGCGCAACTTTTTGTATCTCGCCAAAAACCGTCTCGATTTCTTTTGCGACGGCAGAGTGCGGCACCTCTACGCTTAACAAAATGGCGCAGGGGGTATTTTCCACGACAGCAACTTTACAACCTTCCATCAACTTCGTTTCCATAAATTCTCCCGTTATCAGTTTCCCCGCCCCCACCCCTGTGAGACGGCCCGTCAGTACTGCACGACGGCACTACCCTACTCGAATGGTTTCCGAAAGCCCTGCAAAAATATGCGGACGGAGGGACTTGAACCCACAAGCCGTTAGGCATATGATCCTAAGTCATACGCGTCTGCCAATTCCGCCACGTCCGCACTATGCCCCATACGGGGACAGTTGTGTACGATAAAAATGCGCTGCATAGGAATTGAACCTATAACCTGACGATTAAGAGTCGCCTGCTCTACCAATTGAGCTAGCAGCGCATATTCAGTGGCCATGCCGGTCAGTAACCCGGAAAAGTATCCACGACCCATCACTTGATACCCGATGATTGCTATATGAATCTGGGCTTGGTGGGACTTGAACCCACAACCTACAGATTCGAAGTCTGCCACTCTATCCAATTGAGCTACAAGCCCGTTACGAATGAATTGTCAGCGGCACTGAAACTCCGCAATAGGAAGGTAGGATTTTAACAAACTCTTCGAAATATGTCAAGACCGTTTTTCTCCCTCAAAATTGCTTGACAAATATATGTTTTTTTAATAAAATCTCTCAAAAGAAATAGTAGCTGGATTCATTTGTTTTTTACTCAATGGCACCCGGGAAAAGGCTTGTTTCACCTCGCCGCTGCCGATGCTATTTCCGCACTATATCGGGAAGGATCATAACCCATGAACCTCACTGCACTGCAAAAAATCCCCTATGGCATGTTCGTCGTTTCAACTGCGTTTAACGGGAAAATGAACGGACAGATTGCCAACACGGTACTACAGATATCTGCCGAGCCGCCGACCATTGCCGTCAGCATCAACAAACAGAATTTAACGCACGAATTAATCACCGCAAGCGGGGTGTTCTCGGTATCCATCCTCTCAGAAAAAACGCCGCTTGCTTTTATCGGCGCGTTCGGCTTTAAATCAGGCAGGACAACCGATAAGTTTAAAGATATTCACTTTGAAACCGGTGTAACCGGCACGCCCATCGTTTTGGATTATGCCGTCGGTTACCTGGAAGCGAAAGTAATAACTGCCGTCGATGTAATTACACACACGCTCTTTATCGGCACCCTCGTTGCCGCCGAGGTACGCGAAGATGCGCCACCCATGACCTACGACTATTATCACCGGATTAAAGGAGGCCTTACTCAGAAGAACGCTCCGACCTATATCAAAAAATGAGAGGCTCCCCCCCATGGATATGCTTAAGATGCTCAAGGAAGCGGCAGCAATGCGCAGCAAGCTCGGCGAGATGGAAAAGAAAATGAAGTCCATAATATTTGAAACTCAATCAGGCGGCGTCACCATAACGATGAACGCGAAATCAGAAGCACTGAGCGTGACTATTGCACCGGAACTGCTCAAAAAAAATCTGCCAGAAGTTGAAAAAGCGGTCCTCGGCGCCATTCAGCAGGCAGTAAAGAAATCGCATGACCTGATGGCCGAAGAAGCAAAAACAATCACCGGCGGGCTGAAAATACCGGGGCTGATGTAAGGTATTTATTATGATTATCGGACTGACTGGCTCATATTGTTCCGGCAAGGACAGTGTCGCTGACTATCTCGTTGCCGACCAAGGATTCATACACTATTCGCTGTCGGATGAGTTGCGCAAAGAACTGGCTGGCCGCGGCATTGTCCCCACCCGCGAAAATCTGATCGTGCACGGCACTGCGTTGCGCCAAACCATGGGCAATACCGTGCTTGCGCGACGCGTTCTGGAAAACATTTCCCCCGGTAAGAATTATATCATTACCTCCATCCGCCATCCGGACGAAGTTATGGAACTGCAAAAACATCCCGATTTCTTTTTTGTCAATGTCGACGCACCCGCGCCCCTGCGTTTCGCACGCATGAAACAGAGAAACCGCCCGGGCGACCCGGAGACCTTTGAAATGTTTTTGGCGTCGGAACGCAAGGAATCGCAGACAAGCGGGTCCGGCCAGCAGCTTACCGCCTGCAGCGCCCTTGCGCAGTACCAGTTTATAAATGACTTACCTTCGCTTGACGCGTTGCACGCAGCCGTCAGCACCTTGCTCGCAACCCTCAAAAAATTACGCGGAGGACGACCCCTTGAACATGCATAACGGAAAGAAAATTCTTATTGTCGATGACGATTTTGATTCCATCGATACGCTCCAGATGATTCTTGAAAACAGCGGGTATATTGTGCTCATCGCCTTAAACGGCGCCTCCGGCATCCAGATGGCGCACGAGCACAAACCGGATATAATTATACTGGATGTGATGATGCCGGACATGAACGGCTATCAGGTGTGCGAAAAACTAAAATCCGACGCTGACACCCAGTACATCCCCGTCATAATGCTGACCGGCCGGGACAAAGGCGAGGATGTTACGACCGCATTGGATAAACAAGCGGATTGGCTCGTTACCAAGCCCTATGATGTGCGCTATCTGATGTCAAAAGTAGCTTCGTTTTTAGGCGCACACTAGGGTAATCCCAGCAGGTGCTGTAAACTGCGGACAGTGCTCAGTCAGACAGGTGGATGATAGTTTTAGGGTTTATTGTCGGGAGAGTACAACTTCATTCTGCACTGATCGCAAATGCCGTGTGAAAAATCGGCATCGATGTGTTCGTGGAAATATTGTTCCAACCGCTGCCAAGCCCCTTTATCGGTGCGAATGCGTTTACAACTGGCGCAAATTGGTATATAGCCCTTGATGGTTTTAATATTGGCAAGCGCTTCGCGCAGTGATTCTTCCGTCAACTTCAATTCCGTTATATCCTCGCAGGTTGCCAAGAACTTTTCCTGCAGTATTTTTACGGTCCGGATCTTGATAATTTTATCCGTACCATCTTTGCAGCGGATTGAGAATATCCTTTCACGCGCCTGCCCATCAAAAGAAAGTATACGGTCGTTTTCCCATGCGTCGACGACTTTTCTCCGATACGCGGGATCAGGATACGCCTTCTCAAACCATGCCTGCCGGTGCGGTATATCCTCAAGCGTATATCCGAACATCTCGACAAACCGCGGATTGAGGTATTCGTAGGTTGAATCTGCACGGAAAAGATAAATACCAACCGGTGCATCTTCGGTAAGCCGGCGAAATTTCTCTTCGCTTTCGATCAATGCCGTTTCCATGCGCTTTTTTTCGGTAATATCCCGTATAGTGCCAACGATAAATTTGTTGTCATGATTGTCCGTATACAATGTTTTTTTTGTAGTGATCGTGTGAAGCATCCCAGATCCGTCAGTAAATGCCTCTTCGTTGACATTCTCTCGTCCGGTAGCGAATACCTGTTCATCTTTTCCCCAAAAAACATCCGCCTGTTCCCGGGGAAAATAATCATAGTCGCTCTTGCCGATGAGTTCACACCGAGGATGACCGATGAAAGAACAAAATGAATCATTGATATAAATCCAAACATGCTTACGATCCTTGACGAATAGAGGATCGCCGATGGCATTGATGATATTTCCCAAATGCGTCTGAGAATTCTGCTGTAGTGCGTGCAATTGAGCAATGTCAAACGGGGAATCTTCAAGGGGTTTGCTTGTATGGTCGTCTACATTCATGGTGCCCTCCGTTAGCATAGTGCAACATACGGATTTATTTCCGATCAAATGGCATTTCAAGCTGCCGGTCGCGAATTTTAATCTTATTGAGCGCTTCCTGTTTTACGATAATTTGTTTAAGCTCGCGGTAGAACGGATACTCTTTGTTCACGCTGAATAATTTAAGCGAACCCTTCTTTTGAGAAATCAGAAGTCCGTCCTTTTCAAGGCGTGAAAGCTCGCGAGAAATATTCCCCGGATCCTCTTTGATAAGTCCGGCCAGTTCCCTAACAAAAAAGACAGTTTCTGTATTAGATAATACGAAGGTGAGGAGCTTATTGAGCGTTTTTGATCGAAATAAGGTTGTCATCATTAGCTAAAGATGCCTATTTAACATCATTTGATGTAATTAGAACAATTGTATTGTTTTTTCAATTATTTTATGAGCATACAATTTCATTGTGGAATCTTGTTTTGCCGCTTAAAGCGCCGCTTTGATTTCTTAATTACTTCTGTCGGCAACCCCATACCATTGAGCAGGTCAATGAACGGATCGGGGTCGAGTTCTTCAACATTGACCATGGATTTGACATCCCAATTGCCCTTGGCTACAAGAATCGCCGCCGCCACGGCAGGTACGCCGGCGGTATAGCTGATTGCCTGAGATTCCACTTCGTTATAACATTCCTTATGGTCACTGACATTGTAAATAAAAACTTCCCGCTCCGCATCGCCCTTTTTACCTTTGATAAGACAACCGATGCAGGTTTTTCCGGTATAGTTTGGTGCCAGCGATTTCGGATCTGGCAGACAGGCCTTCACTACTTTAAGCGGGACTATTTCAAGCCCCTCCGCCGTCCGTACGGGCTTCTCGGAAAGCAGTCCGATGTTCTTTAACACATTAAAACAATTGAGGTAATGATCGCCGAACCCCATCCAGAAACGGATGCTGTTGGCGTCGATGTTTTTTGAAAGAGAATGCAATTCGTCGTGTCCGGTGAGATACACGGTTTGTTTTCCCACGACCGGGAATTCGTACGCCAGTTTTTCTGTATGGATCGGCTTGCACAC
>CAIRNS010000014.1 GCA_903880015.1 uncultured Elusimicrobia bacterium
ACCTGTATGGGCGGCGCTACGGCGAGAGCGCTGGACACGCTGGCTCCCAATCCGCGTCGCCATATCATCTTATTCAGCGACGGCATGCAGAATATCAATCCGATGCTGGCCGATATACCCGGCGGCGCCATTCAGATTCTGCATGTTGATCCGGCTGACGCAGGCAGCCACGCATTTACTCCGTGGGTGTTTGGGGATAGCGGTCTTCCCGGCAAACCCGGTCAGGATCTGGTAAGTTTCGGCACACACATTCACACCATCGGCGTCGGGCTTTCCGCCTCGCCCTGGACAGATTTGTTGGCCGCCGTCGCCGAGCAAACCAACGGCAAGCATTTTGAAACGCCGGCTCCCGATATAGATCTGCATAATTTTTATATCAGCGACCTGCTGGATTCCTTCAGCGGCGCGACTCCGCAATTATTACGCAGGCACTGCGCGACTTTTACACCCAGTCATGGACCATTGACTGATGATTGCTGTGTCCACAGCGCTTCCCGGCGGTTGACGATTGTCCTGGTTTGGCAGGGCAATCCTGATCAAAACCAGCTTGTTTGTTCGCTCGAAGCGCCGGACGGAACTCTGCTGGACATTGATTGCCGGACAAAAGTCTCTCCTCTCCGGCGTGTAATCACTTTACCCCTGCCGCCATATCACCGGGGCAGGTTGATGAATCATGCCGGCCATTGGCGCCTGCATATCATGGGCAAAATGAAGAGTGCGACGAATTGTCAAATCTATTGGATTGCGGAAGATCCGAAGGTTCATTTGCATATCGACCGCAGCCGTGTCATGTATCGCGTGGGAGAATCCGTTCCCATTATGGCGCGCCTGATGCAAAACGACAAGCCTCTGTCAGCAGTAAAAATCCAGCAGGCCACGATAACGATGGTTTCGCCGTCAATCGACTTCCAACGTTTTTTCAAGGAATATAAGGTTACCACGGCGCAGATGCGCTCCGCCGAAAAGCAGTTGAAAAAGCGCGGGAAATTTTCGGAGACGGAGATAAAGCTGTTTGTCATTAGTCAGGATAAACGGGCGATGACGCAATGCCTGAAAACCGTCTCACGACGCATGAGTATGGAATATAAGCGCGGTGCTTTGGTCCGGTCGATTCCGTTGAAAACCGCGGGTGTCCATCGCCTGAATCTGGATATCGTGGCTTTAGACCGTAAGCGCGAATGCGTGCTGCGTAGCCTTACGCACAGTGTCTACGCACGGCCAGCAAAAGAAAGATAAACTAAGCAAAAGTAAAATCCTGAAAGCACGCCTTAAAATGCTCACCTGCGCGAAATACTTGCCATATTTCGCGCAGGTTGATCAACAAAATTCATCAGCAAAAAACCGGAGTACCGTTGCAACAGTCAACGGGACACCCGACACTTTTGCTCAAGAAAATAATAAAGGCAGGTTATTGAAACCTGCCTTTATTATTTTGAAGAGAAAAAACTTTTATTCTATATGCAATGCTACATAGAAAGTAGATTTACCGCGCTTAAGTAAAAACATTACGCTTTTCTTTTCAGT
>CAIRNS010000015.1 GCA_903880015.1 uncultured Elusimicrobia bacterium
CTGTCAGAGCGGTGATTATGCGGAAAAACTTCCGGGAGTTGTCGTTGTTTCCAGATTTCTGCAGAAAATACGGGATACAAAAACTGCAATTACGATTTCTCTATGGGTTCCCAGAAGAAAGCATTTTTTTTGGCACTAATTCTTCCGATATGGTCCAGGAGTTTAAAGTCCAGCTCGCGCTCACAGAAGAAAAATGTGAACATTTTGGTATTGTTCTTGAAAACAATTTCAACACTATTCTCCGGGAACAGGGAAATAGTGGGGCATCTGGTGTTATTTCAGGTGTGCCGAGCTCTCCCCGTTGTGTGAAGCCATGGAAGAGCCTTGCTTTGTTTTTTGACGGGACGGTGAAGCCAGGATGCGAATGCGGGATTCCTGTCGGGAACATGGCTTCTGCCAACTTGGAGGATGTGTGGAACAATGATGTTATGCAGAACTACCGGAGTAAAATACGCAACAATGACGCGGTTGGGTTTTGCTCGGAAGATTGCTGTAAAGGAATTATCTGGAAAGCGCAATTGCAAAAATCAGAAAATCAATCTTTCTCAAAGTGAGAAGGTTTAGAACCTTATTTGAGAAAAAAAAGTGTTCCCGCTGGGGTTGTTTTAGTTCCTACCGCAATACAATACAGTGTTTTTTCATTGAATCTTTCCGAAAACTCAGTGCCACGCGCGGCTGATGCGGTGTGCATTAGCTCTGCGATAACGGGGTGGGGCAATACATCGATAATGTGTTTTCCCGTCATCTGCACAGCAAGTAGACCAAACGCTGATGCAAATTGAGGATGTATCGCACTAATGCGATTTTCAGCATTGAGAACCATCATAGGCATGGCATGAAGCGCTACCAGAGATTGGATGAGAATATCAGCTCGCGTATTGGAAGCGATTTCTATCGGAGCGTTGAAGATCTCGGTGTTCAATGGAGGGGTGGTGTCCCGACAGCCGGGACGCCTGAACAGCAACATTATGGCTATGGCAACTATGAAAATGAGAGCCCCAGCGGTGTATCCTGTCCGTTTTTTAAGATCCGTGAGGGCTGTATCTATTTTTTGTGAAGAGACGACCATACATAGTGTTGCGGAGGACTGAAGCGGAATAGAATAGAGCCAGGAAGTTGACGATGATTTCTGTATCAGAGGTTTTCGTTTGGTTATTGCTGTACGGTGAAAAGTGTCGGTATATTTTTGGCCCCACTCGCTTGTTCTGTCGTGAATGAGTATTTTACCGTCCGCATCAAGGATATATGCTGCGGCAATATCATCCATGTGCGCCAGGTTTTGAATCTGTATCAGCAGAAGGACATCGTCTTTCTCCTTGACAGCCCGGTTGATCGGGCCGACCGCCATAGCGGTGACAGCGACAATTTTGTCCGATATATTATTTTTCATGTGGAGCCGGACAGTAGGCAAGAAGTCGAGCCCATAGATGCCGGCAACGGTGGCGGCTATCAGAAAAAAGATTCCGGCGGTTGTTCTTCGGGAGAAGGGAATCATAATTTGATGAGTTTTGTCATGATCAGTGCGATACCGCTGCCGATTATCGCGCCGGCCACTACATCCGAGGGGAAATGTACGCCGATATACATGCGGGAAAAACCGATGAATACGGCGAAGAGATAGAACGCCCACCAGTATTTTTTAACGCGGCTGGTAAGAAAGGTCGCGACGGCAAAGGCAATCTGTGTGTGCCCCGAAGGAAATGAACCCTTAAAAAATATCTCGGCAAAGGTTTTTACCTGCCCGCCGAATACCGCCGGGGGGCGCAACCGTCCGATCCAGTCCTTCATAAAGTTTACCAGTATTCCACCGATAGCCACGATGGCGATGGCCAGCAAAAACTCGGCCAAAAACTTTTCTCGCCGAGTATTCCACAGCACAATCCCGACAATCGTCAGTAGTACAATAAGTCCGGTGTTTAACCCGAGCGCCATGTCGATTTTGCTTACCCAGCCCATCACAAAGTCGAGCGCCGGGAAGTGCATCGTTCTATTGAAGAACCAGAACACGCGGTGGTCAATCCTAATCAAGGCGGCTGCGATGCTTTTATGTTCGCCCAACGCTGTCGCGGTGTATTGGGTTGGCAGTTTTGCAAGAGCAAATTGTCGGCAACGGGTTATCCAGAAGATCCGGCACACTTTGCCCCGGCGGCATATCTTCAGCGTCACCGGCTTGTCAAACGAGGCGAACGGGAACACCGTCTGTGGGTCTATATAAAAATAATCGTTGGTGACGAACAACGCATCACGGCCGTCAAGCGCGCTGATATCTCGTTGCCAGAGATCATAGGCGTCAATACGGTCGCTAAGCGTGTAAACAAAGGGGTGTGACGGCACCGCGAATGCCACCTGGCTTGAGACATAGTGGCGGTGACTGAAAATAAACGCGTTAGGCGTCTCCGTCATCATTTCAGTCAGTTTCTCTCCGACCTCTTTCCATCCGTATAATTCATTGGTGACATCAACTTTTTCCGCTTTAGTGACGCCGTCTTCTATTTTTGAAGCGTCGGTCTTGGACATAAACCATTCAGGGCGTAGCGGTTTAAAGAGCGCTTGTACCGGGACCAGGACGGTCAGAAAAATTGCCAGCGATGCGGCAGAGGTAATAAAGATTCTCGCCGGCCGGTTGTCCCAGCGGCTGACAATAAAATGCCCCGCAGAAATGGTCAGCAGGAGATATCCCATGGCCGGCCAATGGGGTAGAATTTCGTTAAATCCGGCGATGGCGTTAAAGAGAATCAGCGTTGGCAGGGAAAAAGAAAATATAAATAAAGCGGGAAGAGCCGGTGATTGCGCGTGGTTCGTTGCTTGACGACGCAACGCTTTGACAGCGGTTAAAGACAGTGATCCCGCCAGCGCCCAGTAGAGAAAGAAAAAGAGCGGTGAAAGATACCCTGCCTGGGCTCCCATGGTTCTGCCCAGGAGCGCTATCGAGAAATGCGGCAGTCCCGTGCCGAAACCATGGCGCAGCTGAAAGCCAAAAGAAACCCAGTTGTTCTCCCCGTTCCATGCGATGACCGCCGAGAACATAATAAGCGCGACCGCCAGAGCTATGTATGGACCTTTTGTTCGCAGAAGACGACGGTGTTCGCGTGAAAGCAGAAGAAACAATCCAGCGGATACCGGCAGGAGGACGGCATTATATTTACTTAACAGCCCCGCCCCGAGCACCGCACCCAGCACATACCAGCGGGAAAGGTTCGGTCGCTTGTCGATGATGATGCGGTGAAAGATGAAGGCGAACAAGGCCCAGCACAGCGCCAGCGGTGCGTCGGGAACCGTTAATACCGCACCCAAAAAGGAAAAGACCGGGATGATGTTGAGCAGGACTATGGTGAAAAATGCTATTTGCTCGGAATAAAGGTTTTTGGCGAGTTTGTAAAGAACTATGCTGGTACAAAAGAATATAAGAACAGTGGGGAAGCGTACCGCAAACTCAGTAGAACCGAACACCATGGTTGAAAGTTTGATAATCCATGCGATGAGCGGCGGATGGTCGAAATATGAAAGGGCAGGATGCTGGGTGTAGGTCCAATAATGGGCTTCGTCACCGCTGAGTCCGATGCGCCCGATGATGAACAGGCGGATAATAGCGGTGCCTGTGTTGAGTATCCAGAAAAGCCGGTTAAATTCTTTTTTTGCGTCAGTGTTGAACAGCGATCGAAAATAGCTCACCACTTGACGTAACAAGTGCGGCGCGGAATATTCCCGGGTCATAAGGTTCTTTATGGTAAGTTTCATTATAAAAAACGAAGTTTAAGAACGCGAAAAAGATATTTGAAGAGCGTTGAAGAGCCCAGTTTCGATGTGCCGGTCTTGCGGGCAAGAAATTCAATCGGTATCTCAGCCATAGATACATTGTTTTTGCGGGCAAAATAAATAACTTCAGTTACAATGAAGGGGTCCCGTGCGTGCAGGTGGGGAAGCAGTTTTGCGAGCGCGGCTCTGGTGAACATTCGGAAACCCGATGTCGGGTCAGCCAGCGTGACGCCAAGAACCAGAGAAAGGTAGCGACGCGCCAGGGCGCTGATGATCAGGCGCAGGGCAGAGCGGTCATCGTCTTTTCCGCCGGCGACATAGCGCGAGCCGATGACGATATCGCAGGTTTTAATTCTTTCAAACATCGCGGGAATAAAGCGAGGTGGGTGAGAGTGGTCTGCGTCAAGCTCAACGATATGTGTTGCGCCCATGTCCAGCGCTTTTTTAAAGCCATCAATGCCGGCCCATCCGCGCCCACGGTTTTCAGTGCGCAGAAGCAGATGAAGACGGGGATGTGTTTTCATCATTTCTTCAACTATAGTGTAGGTCCCGTCGGGTGAATGGTCGTCAACCACCAGAACGGCAATATCCAGCGGCAAGGCAAGCAACTCCTGGACTATGGCGGTGATATTGCCCGCCTCATTATAGGTGGGCAGAATCGCTACAAGAGACATGCTGTGACCGCCTGTTCCACCATGTCAGCGGTAATCGTATCCATGCAAGTCGGTTTCTTATCGCACATCTGCCGATAACAGCAAACGCAGTCGAGGGGTGAAACGACTTTGACGCCGCGGTTATATATCGCAATCTCCGGCGCCGAGGTCGGCCCGAACACGGCAACCACTTTTTTCTTAAGCCCCAGTGCCGCGTGCAGTGCCAGCGTATCGCCGGTTACCACCAGCTCGCACAGGTTTATAAGCGCAAAAAAATCCGGGATACTGTTGTCTGTTCCGCTGTTGACCACCGTTGTCCGTGTGTTCTTTGAGAGTCCCGCCAGTATCTCCTGCTCGTCTTCGCCGCCCAACAGAAGAATGGCGTATCCCGCTTTGCCCAGACGGGCTATAAGCGTTCGGTATCCCCGGTCAGTCCATCGTTTGAGTTTCCAGCGCTTGCCCGCGCCTGGGTTTATGCCGATTATCCTTTTGCCCGTTAAGCCGTGCCGGTGCGCAAAGGCAGTCGCTTTTTTGACGGATGCCGGCAGCAAGGGGGTGCCTATTTCGTAATCGTTTCGCGGCAGTCCGACGATTTTTGCCATCCAATGCTGGTATGTATCCGTGTTCTTTTTTTTGAGAATATCATTACCGCTCATTGCCAGCCAGCGGGAAGCGAAGATGTTAGAAGAGCGAATACGCCGTTTGTCGTCAAGGCAATAACCGATGATGACCGCGGCAAATGCGGCGCGGGTGAGCATCAAACTTTCCGGGGAAAGGTCAAGGTTAATGACTATGTCAAATCGTTCGGCTGAAAGTTTTTCGTAAATAGTTTTGTCCATCGGCCAAATGTGGTCGATGTGAGGGTTGCCGTTAAGGATAGGTTCAGAGCCGGCGGCGACCAGCCAGGTAATATGAGCGCGCGGCCATTTCGCGCGCAGCCCGGGCAACAGAAAGGTGGTGCGTAAGACATCGCCCATGGCGCCTAATTTAATAATAAGTATTCTAGTGACGGGGCTGTTCCGGGTGTTGACAGAACGATAGTGCGTGCAGTTGACGCACACCTGTTTGTTCTTTTTGTGAAACCGGCACGGCCGGTCAAGAGGAAAGTAAATACAGTCGGTTTTCAACATGCGTGTAGAGTATTGAACCAAATTATTAAATTCAAATCAAATTTAGTAGAATGTCCGCACTATGAATAAAAAACAGAAACTTCTTGAAGATTGTATTCGCAGCTATGGAAAAGTGTTGGTAGCTTTTTCCGGTGGTGTTGATTCAACCTATCTATTGGCTATAGCGCGCCGGGTGCTGGGGAAAAACAATGTGCTCGCGCTTACCGCCGTCAGTGAAACCTATCCGGCTGCGGAACTCCTTCGGGCGCGTCAATTGGCACGGCAGTTGGATGTGGTTATAAGGGTTATAAAAACGAACGAGTTGCGCAATGCGTCCTTTAAAAAAAATCCGCGCGACCGGTGCTTCTTTTGTAAAAATGAGTTGTTTTCAAAATTAGACGCAATAGCGCAAAAACGAGGAATGGTAGTTTGCGATGGAACCAACGCCTCCGACGCCGGCGATTACCGCCCGGGTCGCGCAGCGGCTAAGAAATGGAAGATTGTTTCGCCGCTGGCAGCGGCGGGGCTGACCAAAGACGACATTAGGGCGTTGAGTAAGCAGATGAAATTGTCGACATGGAATATGCCGGCACAGGCATGCCTTGCGTCGCGGTTTCCCTATGGAACGCCCATTACCCTAAAAGAACTGGCCAAAGTGGAGCAAACCGAAGAACTGCTCAAACGCCGGGGTTTTGCCGTGGTCCGGGTCCGCAATCACAACGAGCTTGCGCGTATTGAGGTAGAACCGGGTAACATTATTTCTTTGATGAATATACTGTCTGATGCATCATTTCTTGCCAGGATAAAAAAGCTTGGCTGGCGCTTTGTTTGCGTCGATGCATCCGGTTATACTATGGGTTGTTTTAACTAACAGATGTTCTCGAAAGGTTGTACCCGCTTGACAGGGGTGGTATAAATTTATATAACTACCCATTCTCTATGAAACCACAACAAAAGGCACCTCTTTTTGAGACACTTCTGGCCCATGCAAAACGGGATGTTATTTCTTTTCATACCCCCGGTCATAAAAACGGCAAGGGCATAGACCGTCGTCTGCGTGATTATACCGGGAAGAATGTTTATAAATTTGATGTGACGGTCTTCCCCGAAGTCGATTCCCTGCATGACCCGACGGGTCCTATCCGCAAAGCCCAGAACCTGATGGCGAAGGCCTACGGCGTCGAACACTCTTTTTTTCTGGTTAACGGTTCCAGCGTCGGCAATATGGCGATGTTCATGGCCGCCTGTAAACCGGGCGGTTCGGTCATCGTGTCCCGTAGTTCGCATAAATCGATTATGTCCGGCATCATTATGTCTGGGGTGTGGCCGATTTGGATCCAGCCGAAAATAGACCAAAACCTCGATATTATTTTCAATTCATCCGTTGACGAAATAGAAGAGGCTTTGGACCGTTACCCTGAATCGCAGGCCGTGTTCGTCACCAGTCCTACCTATAACGGAGTGACTACCGACCTTGCAAAGATAGCCGAGCTTTGCCATATGCGCGGGAAAGTGTTGCTGGTAGACGAAGCCCACGGACCGCATTTAAAGTTTAACAGCAACCTGCCGATGTCCGCAGTTGAGGCCGGGGCTGATATGTGCGTGCAGTCGACGCACAAAATACTGTCGGCGTTGTCGCAGGGGTCAGTCCTTCACTTTAATTCTCAACTTATCGATATCAATCGCGTTAAAAAGGTTGTATCGATGCTGCAGACAACCAGCCCGAATTATCTTATATTGGCCAGTTTGGATCTTGCCCGGCGCCAGGCAGTGATGACCGGTCAGGCAGCGTTCGACAAAGTCATTCAGGCTGCAGAATCCGCCCGCCGGCAAATTAATCAATTGAAGAAAATTTCATGTTTTACCAAAGAGGACATTAATCGGATCGGCTACGAACTCGACCGCACAAAACTGACGGTAAATGTGACGCGGACCGGGTTTTCCGGTTATCAGATTGAAGATATTCTGGCAAAAGAGTACAATATCCAAGTTGATTGTGCGGACATATTCAATTTAATAGCTATTTTAGGCATTGGTTCAGACAAAAAAGATGTTCAGGCGTTCGTAGACGCGCTGGTGGATATCGATAAAAAGTATCAGGGGCATCAGAAGAACTGGGGATTGCAAATCCCTTCGCTTTCGACTGAAATGGTCATGATGCCGCGGGATGTGTTCTTGACCGCGCGCATAAAACGCGTTCCCTTGTCTAAGGCAGCGGGGCAAATTGCGGCGCAAACATTGACGCCGTACCCGCCCGGCATACCGGTGCTTATCCCCGGAGAACGCATAACTGAAGAAATTCGCGATTATCTTATGGACATGTCGGCAAAGGATATTCGAGTCAGCGGTCAGGAGACGGACACTCTGCGAACAGTGAAAGTGGTCGCAAATTAATGGGAATGGGGTTTATCACATGAACAAAAAAGAAATGGCAGCATTCAAAAAAGTGCTTCTTGAAAAACGAGCGGACCTTCTTGAAATCGTGCGCACGAAAAAAGAATGCGATTTGCGTGATGTGGAGATCGGTGACGAGATCGACAGTGCGTCGCAGAATGTCGAAAAAGAAATGCTCTTTGAGCTTGCCGACAATGAAAAAGTGATGCTGGACGCCATCGAATCGGCTTTGCGCCGCATAGAAAAAGGAACCTTTGGTTCGTGTGAATCCTGCCGGGACAAAATTGCGGACAAACGCTTGAACGCAATCCCCTGGGTAAGGTATTGCATGCCGTGCCAGTCAAAAGCTGAAAAACCGAAATAAATATACTGTCAGTCTTGAGGGAAAAGTGAGAAGTGAACTATATTCGCTTCTCGCTTTTTCATTTTAATAATGAATATAAAGATGTTGTTTGCTTTTGCGCTCATGGTTTCAGCGGTGGTTATTTTTCACCGGCTGGGTGAAGCTCCGTTGGGGGGCGACGATTGTTACTATGCACAGGTTTCCAAGGAAATGGCGCAATCAGGTGATTATTTGACGCCGCGCAACGGCGGCAGACCTGATTTTCATACCAGCAAACCGCCGGTGTTGTATTGGATGAATATCGCTACCGGGAAACTATTCGGATTTACCAACGCAGCCATGCGCTTGCCTTCCGCGGTGCTCGGATTTGTCGGCGTTGTCTGTTGCGCTCTGTTTGTCAGTCGTTATTTCAGTCCCACTGCAGGGTTGTTCTCTGTCATCATTCTTACCTTTAGCCAACAATATTTGTATCATGCCCGCAGTGCCGTTACTGATGGGCCGTTTGCGGTATTCTTTTCACTGGCGATGATCGCGTTTTGGGTTGCCCGTGCGCACCGCAGCGCGTCGTTCTATTATCTGTTCGGGATTTGTGCCGGTCTTGCCGTCATGACGCGGCAAGTGCCCGGGTTATTTATTTTTACGGCTATCGGTGTTTATGTGATACTTGCCAAAGATACCGCTGTGATACGGACTCCTCATTTCTGGGGCGCACTTTTTGTTGCCGCTGCAATTATTCTTCCCTGGCACATCGTTATGTATCAGCGCTATGGACACGCCTTCTTAAAGCAATATTTCGGAGTTACCCTTATGACCGGCATCAGCGGGTATCCAGCCGGGTATTCTTCCAGCGCTTCGCTTAATCCCTGGCACGCCTATTTCGATATTCTTCTGAGCAACTACTGGCCATGGCTTCCCTTCATGGTCTATGGTGTGTGCCGGTTTTTCCGTCAATGGCGTACGCCCTTGGTCATGTATGTTTTGTGCTGGGTGTTTGTGCCATTTGCCATATTTCAAATGGCAAAAGTTAAACAATTTCATTATATTGTACCGCTGTATGTGCCATTTGCGATTATCGCTGCCGTAGCTTTCGATGCGTTTAAGCCCGTCGCTAAACGATGGACGATTATCGTCCTGTGCGTGTTGATATCGGCGTTGGCAGTTGCGTATATTGCCTATCCTATCATTCCCCTCACGCTTGATAGCCGGGAATTTCGCGATACGATTACTTTGGCACCGGCGGCACGCGTTGTTGCGGGTGATATCAATGCGGGTGAAGTCGGTTATTCGCATTATAATAACTGCCTTATGTTTTATGCCGACAAAATAGTGATAAAGAACACCGCAGCTCAGTTGACAGATAAAATGCGCTCAGGTGTCCCGGCATTTTTTGTCGTGCCGAAAGAGCTGTTTGACTCGCTGGTTAAACAGGTGGATTCAGACCAGATCCATATTTTAAAAACATCGGAAAAATCAGTGCTATTTGCGACTGCTTTACAGAAGTAATATATATATGGTAAAATGAGATCTATTATGAAACAGAAAAAGCGGGATTTGGTTTCACTCTTTGACCTCTCGGCCGGGGATATCTGGTCGTTATTAAAGACGGCGATACGCTTGAAATCCGGCGCCCGCACTACCGATATTCTTCATAGAAAAACCCTGGGGCTTATTTTCGAGAAACCCTCTACCCGGACCACCGTTTCATTTGCCGTAGCGATGCATCAGCTTGGCGGATTCCCTTTGATACTCAACGCCCAAAACCTTCAGCGTAAACGGGGGGAAACTATTCGTGACACTGCCCTGACGCTGTCGCGGTATCTCGATGCCATTATGATTCGCGCATTTCGTCATGGGGATGTCGTAGAGCTTGCCCGGTGGGCGACAATTCCGGTCATCAACGGGTTGACCGATAGTGAACACCCATGCCAGGTTTTGGGTGACATACTCACCATCATGGAACACAACAATATCCGTTCCGTTGCTGCCCTCAAAAAACTGAAAGTCGTGTTTTCCGGCGATGGCAATAATATGTCTCAATCGTGGATAGTTGCGGCATCGCTCTTAGGTTTTACATTCATACTTGCCTGTCCGGAAGGATACGGCCCTGACGCTGAACTCTTGAAACAGGCTCAGCGCAAAGCGCTTTCTTCCGGCGCGAAGATATCTATTACCCGCGATGTTGTTGGGGCGGTTGCCGACGCTGACGCCATTTACACGGATGTTTGGACTTCCATGGGTGACGAGGCCGAAGAGGGTAAACGGAAAAAAGATTTCAAACCCTATCAAGTCAATGCCCGTCTCATTGCAAAGGCAAAGCGCGACTGTCTTATCATGCACTGTCTGCCTGCTATTCGCGGAGAAGAAGTAACCGCTGATGTTCTTGACGGGCCGCAATCAGTTATATTTGACCAGGCGGAAAACCGTTTACATATCCAGAAAGCGGTTCTTTTGTTTTTGCTGAAATCGTAAATCGCTGTCTTTCCCATTCATGATATCCCCGCTGACGCGCATACCATTCTTTCTTCGCATTTTCTCCTCAATAAAGGTAGGACTATGAAACTGGTCACTCTCTTTATCACGGTGCCCAACAAACGGCAGGCAACGGCGATTACAGATGCATTGCTCAAAGAAAAGCTTGTCGCGTGCGTTTCGACCATCCATAATCTGCGTTCCCGCTATTGGTGGAAGGGGGCAATTGAGTCATCCTCGGAATTATTGTTGACGGCAAAAACCGTCGCCTCAAAGATGCCTGCGGTTATCAAGTGCGTCAAACGCCTGCACTCATACGAAGTGCCGGAAATTATAGCCGTACCGATTGTCGCGGGCAATCGAGATTATCTTGATTGGATCAAAGAGTCAGTCTCCGCAAAACGAAAAAACACTGACTTGCCTTAACATTCGAGATGCTGTCGAAGAGAAGGCAACGATTTTGTTAGCTATGTTGTAGCCGCGAAGCTTGCTTCGCCGCCGTTGAGATGGGGATTGTTCCGACCGTCAGCAGAGCAAGCTCTGCAGCTACAGGTCTAATGGTCAAAAGCGACTATATGTTGTTTTACACCAGTTCAGTTATGTCAGGAGGGTTCATGGGGAAAAGTGCGGTTTGGTTTGTTATGGTTGTTATCGTGGGGGCGTTGCTGGGGTCATTTTTGGGGAAATTAATTGGCATAGTGGTGCCGGCGGGATCCATACGCAATTTGTTTTCAACGGAAATTGCCGCGGGGTTGAGTCCCACGACGCTTGATTTGCGTATTATCGTTTTGACAATCGGGTGCATGTTCAAGTTCAATGTGATGTCATTTGTCGGTATAGTCGGTGCGGCATACATTTTCAGGGGGCTATCCAAGTGACGCCGGTAAAAAAAATCGTACTTGCCTCTGCCTCACCGCGGCGTATTTCATTGATGAAGGAGTGGGGTTTCTCCTGCATCGTCACACCCAGTCACATCCGGGAGAATACCCGTTTCATCCGTCCGTCGGCAATTGTCAAAGACCTTGCCGTGCGCAAAGCGTCGGCGGTCGCCCTGACGATAGACAGCGGGATCGTGCTCGGTGCGGATACCATCGTGGTTTTAAATGGCGCAATCATCGGTAAACCGAAAAATCATGCTGATGCGATTCGGATATTAAAAGCGTTGTCGGGAAGTTTTCATGCCGTATACACGGGAATTGCACTCATTGACGCCGCCAGTGGTGCTCAGGTGGTTGATTATGATGTTGCCCGCGTCAAAATGCGGCGCTTTGACCCTGCAGAAATCACGGGTCTTGCTGGGAAACATCTCGACAAAGCCGGGGCGTATGCGGTACAGGAAACGGAAGACAGATTTGTGGACAGTATCAAGGGCGATTATTACACTGTGGTGGGATTGCCGAAAAAAAAGCTATTTGAATGCCTCAATAAAATGTCGGCATTATTGAAAATATAATCAAAAATTCAGATTTAGGGCTGTTTTTCTATTTCGCTGAGATATGCTTTTATTTTCATTGTTTGATTAAGATATTTATACCATTCATTGAACACCATCATGGTCTTTTCCTGCAGGGTCTGCTTTAAAAAAATCTCGCGATTCTTGTCAAAGTCCGCCATGCTTCCCCGGTGGACGCGCGCATACTCTATCTGTAATTCCGGTTCGCTGATTTTTACCGATGAAGCTATCAGCTGGCGGACTTTGGCATTGGTGATCTGTTTCCGGCGGGAATCCTCGAATTCCTTGGGTGTCATTTTTATCGATTGCGCCAATACCTGAAAATAGGTCATGCGGTCAAAATGTCCGTCTTTCTGGAACGCAGGGTACTGCTGCTGAATGTTCGCGGATAGCTCTTCGTCTGAAACAGAAATGCCGTACGCTGCAGCCTGCTGCCAGAAAACCTCTTCTTGAATCAGATCCTGCAATACTTCCTTCTTTTTATTCTCGGTTGTTTCAGCGTTGACTTCCTGTTTTTGTTGGTGCATAAACTCAATGGCGCGGTTAAGGAGCTTTACATAATTCCGGTAGGGAATCCCGACGCCGTTAACGACGACGACATTGTCGCTGGTTGTTTTGCCGCCAAAAAAATAACTACCGAACCCGATGAACGCCCCGCCAAGAAATCCGATAATGGTAACGGTGAAAATGATATGCCTGTGCTTGCGTAAAAAATCCATCATGAAAGAGCTCCTGTATAGTATGGTTTGATTATGGGCATAAAAAATCATCGTTTATAAAACGATGATTGCCGCGGCCCGGGGCGATGCCCCTTATCGCTTTTTTGATTCCGCTTTGTTCATGTCAAGTTCAATGACTGCCCCGTTGTCTGATGCCATGATGCAATTGCCTTCAAAGAGTGCGCTGTCGCCGATAGAAAGAATACCAGTATGCAGGTCGCCAAACACCTGGGCTTTGGGAAGAATCTCCAGAGAGTGAGCAGCAGTTATGTTGCCGGTCACTTTACCGCCCACCACAATGAGCCGCGCCGTGATGTCGCCGGTTACCTGACCCCGGTCGCCAATGATAATGCCGTTGGCTTCCGTAATATTCCCTTCAAATCTTCCGTCGATTCGAATAGAATTTTTTGTGCGGATAGTTCCTTCAAATATGGTGTCGATTCCGATGATCGTTTCAAGAATTCCGAAATCATTGTTGTTCTTCTTTTTTTCGCCGAATCCGAACATGAATCGCTCCCGTCAGCTGTATTTTTTATGGGATTGGCTGCCGTTGTTTTTGAGATAACGTGCTGGATTGACAGGGTTTCCCCGGAACTGTACTTCGTAGTGCAGGTGATTGCCGGTGGATGAGCCGGTATTGCCCATATAGGCAATCAGTTGCCCGCGGCGGACCCGTGCGCCTTTTGTAACGACTAATTTTTTTGCATGTCCGTACATTGTAGTGTAGCAGTAGCCATGGTCAATGACAACCAACCGGCCGTATCCCGGTGTCCATTCGGCAAGTTTAACGAATCCGTCAGCTGTTGCGTAAATAGGTGTTCCCGGGGAGTCGGCGATATCGAGTCCGGAATGAAATTCCCCGGTTTCATAAATGGGATGTATGCGGTATCCGAAACAGGAAGTTATGTGGCCGCTGCAGGGCCACGTGTTCGGGGTAGAGCGGAAAAGGGCGCGCTCCCTGTCAATAGTAGCGCATATCTCTTGGTAGCTTTCTATGCGCTTTCTTGTTTCGTTCTGAAGGGCAACCGTCCGGCGGGCAATGTCATCCCGGCTCATTTCATACAAAGTGTCAGTCAGTACCAGGTGCAGTTCGCGTGCGTCAGCCGGTGATGGTCCGCCCCGTCCCTGCTTTTCGATGATGGCGTTTTTTGATTTCATTTCGAGAAGGGAACGGATCTGATGATCATTTTCTTTAACTTGCTCAAGCATTTCCTGCGATTTTTCCATTTCCTTGGCAAAAAAAGTGACCTTTGACTTCATGGCCGTTTGGTCGGCTTCCATTTTCCAATAGTCGAAATGCCGGCTGTAGAGATAGCCGGCGGAAACGGTTATGCCGGTCCAGAGAAAAATAATCAACAAAAGCAACGACGCGGAAAAGCTAATCCTCAGCGGTTTGATGCTGTTGTGCGGGATTAGCATTATGGTAAGTTTTCGATTGTGTTTTTTCTTAAAAAGCCGTATAAACATGTGCCCTCTTCAATACCTATCACTATATAACAGAATAAGCATGCTCTGTCAAGTGGGTTTATTATCAATAGCTCTTGATAAAGCCCTTCACTTTTGATAGTATTCCATCAATGCCCATGTGTACAGTCCGCAATTAATTTCCGAACAAAGGGAAACAAAAGCAATGGAACAGCATGAATAAGGAAATGGACAAAACATACGATCCTTCGGTTGTCGAACAAAAATGGTATGACTCCTGGCTGAAAAATGATATTTTTTCATCACACCCCGATAGTACCCGCCGGCCGTTTACCGTCGTAATTCCTCCACCAAATGTGACGGGGTCTCTCCACATGGGACACGCGCTTAACGCGACCATGCAGGATATCATCGTTCGTTTTAAACGCATGCAGGGATTTAATCCGTTATGGGTTCCCGGAACCGATCACGGCGGCATAGCTACGCAAAATGTGGTTGAAAAACTTTTAAAAGCCGAAGGGAAAAGCCGTCACGACTTGGGGCGGGAAAAGTTCCTTGAACGGATGTGGCAGTGGCGCACCGAGTCAGGCGACACCATTTTGATGCAGTTGCGGCGGCTCGGCTGTTCTCTGGACTGGTCACGGACACGGTTCACCATGGACGAGACCTGTTCTCGTGCGGTTACGGCGGCATTTGTCAAACTCTTTGAAAAAGGGCTGATTTACCGGGGAAAACGCCTGGTCAATTGGTGCCCCCGTTGTCATACCGCCTTGGCGGACATTGAAGTTGAGCATGAGGAAGAAGTCGGGAAATTGTGGCATATTAAATATGTGCTTAAATCGCGCGGACTGATTTCTCTTTTCAAAAAAAAGTATATCGTTGTTGCCACGACACGGCCCGAAACCATGCTGGGCGATACGGCGGTTGCCGTTCATCCCGATGATAAACGCTATAAGGATTTAATCGGGAGCATGGTCGTTCTGCCGTTAATCGGTCGTGAAATACCGGTTATTGCCGATACGGCTATTGACCCTTCGTTTGGTACCGGAGCGGTGAAAGTGACTCCCGCGCACGATCCGGTGGATTTTGAGATTGGGGTTCGCCACCAGCTTGACCGCATCGAAGTAATTGATTTTCACGGGAAAATGACTGCCGCAGCCGGTGAACCCTATGCCGGTCTTGACCGTTTTGCCGCCCGCAAAAAAATCCTCAATGACCTCGAGGCGCAGAAACTGCTTCTTGAAACAGCCAATCATCCGCATGCGGTCGGTCACTGTTACCGTTGCGCCACGGTTATTGAACCGCTTTTGTCGGAACAGTGGTTTTTGAAAGTTGAAGACATGTCCCGCCGGGCGATGCAGTCCGTTGCCGACGGCGCGGTGAAATTTTATCCGGATTCGTGGGCGAAACCCTGTTTGTCGTGGCTGGAAAATCTACGCGACTGGTGCATCAGCCGCCAGATTTGGTGGGGCCACCGTATCCCCGTATATTATTGCGCATCAAGCAGTATCAATCCCTATGCCGGCACCCGCACCCCGACGACTGACTGCGCACCTTGTGCGTCTGTAGAATCCCCTGCAAAATGCCCGCATTGCGGCGGCGCGGAAATGGTGCAGGATGCCGATGTTCTCGATACCTGGTTTTCATCGGCGTTGTGGCCGTTTAGCGTTATGGGCTGGCCTGAAATCGCCGACAACGCAGATCTTAAATATTATTATCCGACATCGGTGCTGGTTACCGGTCACGAAATTCTTTATCTCTGGGTTGCGCGCATGGTGCAGATGGGTTTGGAATTCATGGACGCAGTACCGTTCAAGCATGTTTATATTCACGGTATCGTCCGCGATAAATTCGGTAAAAAGATGTCGAAATCGCTGGGCAATGTCATTGACCCGTTGGGCGTCATGGAAAAATACGGTACCGACGCGTTGCGCTTCTCTCTGACGCAATCCGCCGCGCCCGGCCGCGACATGCAGTTAAGCGAAGATTCGTTTCTCAGTGCGCGCAATTTTGCCAACAAAATATGGAACGCCAGCCGTTTTATCATGATGAATGTGCGTTCTGTCGATTGGGGAAAAGATTTTATCATGGCTGTCTGGCCGCTGGAATTGTGCGACCATTGGATATTGTCCGAATACCGCATCCTGGTGGGTGAAGTGACCGTCGCTCTAGACAGCTACAATATGGACGCCGCTGCGCGCCTGATATACGAGTTTTTCTGGTCAAAATACTGTGACTGGTATATTGAGCTGGCAAAAATCCGTATTGCCGGCACTGATGCGGAAAAGCGGAAGGTTGCCCTGTCGATTCTGACGGAAATACTTGCGGGCGTCCTGCGGCTTCTCCATCCTATCATGCCGTTTATAACCGAAGAAATATGGAGTCATATGGCGGAGCTTGATTTCCGCGCCAAAAAGGGGCCTACCATTGCCCTATCGTCCTGGCCTGAAGTTAATCCTGAAAAGATAGATACAACGGCGATAGCCCGCATGAGGGCTCTCCAGGAAATCGTTACGGCGGTACGGACCATTCGCAGTGAGATGAACGTCCCTCCGGGAAAACTCATCACGGCGGTGATTAATGTTTCTGCGCCGGAAACGCGCGAGATGATTGAACAGCACCGGCAGTATGTGCAGTATCTGGCAAAACTTGAGACATTGACAGTGGGCTCAGCGTTGCCGCGGCCGCCGCAATCGGCGATGTTTGTCGGGGGCGGCATAGAATTATTTGTTCCTCTGGCGGGCATCATTGATCTGGAAAAAGAAAAGACACGCCTGAAAAAAGAGTCGGCTAACGCAGCGGCTGAAATTGAACGGTGCACCGCCAAATTAAATAACGCTGATTTTTCCGCGCGGGCTCCTGCGTCGGAGGTAGCTAAAATGAAAGCGCGTCTTGCCGAAGCGGTCGTTAAAAGCAATAATCTCGATACTACTCTCAAGGCGATGGAAGGCAGATAACATGCATACGCGTCCGATAAAAATTGTTAAAAACTATTTACAGCATGCCGAAGGTTCCTGTTTGTTCTCGATGGGCGGTACGACGGTTTTGTGCGTTGCTACCGTCGAGGAAAAGGTTCCGCCGTTTATCGAAGAAAAAGGGCTTGATCATGGCTGGGTTACGGCGGAATATTCCATGATGCCCCGCGCGGGCAAGCAGCGCACGCCCCGCGGCAAGGGCGCCGGCAGCGGCAGAAGCCAGGAAATTTCGCGGCTTATCGGCAGGTCCTTGCGTGCGGTTGTGGACCTTAACGCTTTGGGGAAACGGACTATTTTGATCGATTGCGATGTGCTTCGTGCTGACGGAGGAACGCGTACGGCATCCATTAACGGCGGATATATCGCTCTGTCGCTTGCTTTGAAAAAACTCTACCGCAATAAGATTATCGACAGTATGCCGTTAAAGGATTACTGCGCGGCGGTCAGCGTTGGGATATACCGCGGAAAAATGATCGTCGATCTGTGCGCTGTCGAAGACAACGGCGCCGATGTGGACCTTAATGTGGTCATGAACGGTTCAGGCAGGTTGCTTGAAGTCCAGGGCACGGCTGAAGGGGAACCGTTTTCGCGTCATGATCTCAATGCCATGCTCGACCGGGCCGCTGTCGCCATTAAATCCATTTTAGACATACAGAAAAAATACTGCTCGTGACATTACCCACGCTTATCCTTGCCACCAACAATAAACATAAAGTCGCCGAGATTACGGCTATCCTCTCCGGCATGCCGCTGACGGTTGTGCCGGTTTCTCAATTTCCGGGTATCCCCGAGGTTGTCGAGGATGGGGAAACACTCGAGGAAAATGCCGTCAAGAAAGCCCGCACCATCGCTCTTGCGACAGGGCAATGGTCGCTTGCCGACGATACAGGGCTTGAAGTTGATTTTCTTGACGGCGCCCCCGGCGTGTATTCAGCGCGCTGGGCGGGACCCGGGTGCACCTATGACGATAACAATAATAAATTGACGCATGCTCTAACCGGCGTTTCCCGTGAACGCCGCACAGCCCAGTTTAGGTGCGTAATAGCGCTTGCCAATCCTCAAGGGAAAACATGGACGGTAGAGGGTAGTATTCGCGGGTACATAGGTGAACAGGCGGCCGGCACTAACGGGTTTGGTTACGACCCTATTTTTATGGTTCCCGAATACGGTATGAGTTTCGCGGAATTGTCCGAAACCATCAAAAACGAGATAAGCCACCGCGGAAAAGCTCTCCAGAAAGCGAAACCACTGATTTCCTCATTACTCTGCGCGCGATGATGATTGAAATCATCACGTATTCCATCTTGTCTCAGCGCGCGAACACTCTCATCTAATTCCGTTGACACTATTCGTCAAAACTTGTTATAATTACAAAGTATTTCGGGAAGTAGCGTAGCTGGCTAGCGCGCCTGCTTTGGGAGCAGGAGGTCGCGGGTTCAAATCCCGCCTTCCCGACGCGATTTTACTGTAAGAATCCCGCCCTTCCACGGACAGTGCCGAGGGTGTAATCGGGAAGTCAGAATTTTAATAAAACCTTTACAATGAATTGTACGATATTAACAAAAAGTCATTCAGGGCAGGCGCTGGTTGAAAGCATTTTTCTTATTCCGATAATCGTGCTTATTATTATTTCTTTGTCATGGTTCTCGCGGGTGTTGATTACCCGCCAGCAGTTAGTCATTGCTGCGCGTTACGGAACGGATATGATAGTCAGTACGAATTTGAACGAAGGGCAAATCCGTCAGGAAATCCGCAATTTCTTGTCGCACCGTCTTCTGCAGAGCCGGCAGCTCGACGAGAAAAAACTTCCCGATGAAAACATTGTGGTCAAGATAAACGATTTCCCGTACATTCATTTTAATTTGGCAACAGCTGTTATGCGGCCGCAGGATCTTTTTAAAATGCTGTCCCGTATGGCCAATCCCCTGAGCGCGACTTCAACGGTCGACATAAAATATGAATACGATATTCCGCCGGTTTTTCGGGCGTTGACGCACCAGCGTATATTTGTTTCCGCCCGTTCCGAAGTGTTGTCCGGCACGGGATGCCCGGCGCGGATTCACGCGCGCAGCTGAGGGTACTGGCCAGAGATTTTTTTTTACATTAACAAGGGGGATATTATGGGGTTGAGATTCATGAAGTGCCGCAAAGGGCAGGGGATGGTTGAGTATATCCTCATTGTGGCGTTAATCGCGATTATCGTTATTGCCGGGGTGAAGTTATTCGGCGGAAAAGTCAAAGGTCTTTTTACCGGGGCCAGCGACAAAATAGCCACCGAAGGCTCTAATGCCGGGTTGCAGTAAAAACAAAATATGTGTTCGGGGCGTTGACGGGTAACGCGCGATTGCTACAGTGTAACTACATAGTTCTATATTTTTCAACAGCATTAAATAGTAAAGGGAGATTGCTATGGTTTTGACCTATCACAAAGCGGGTGTCAATATTGACGCAGGTAACGAACTTGTCCGCCGTATAAAAAAAATGGCACCCGCTATCGGCGGTTTTTCCGGATTGTTCCCGCTTAAGGGAACAAAATATTACTTGGTCAGTTCTACTGACGGCGTCGGTACAAAATTAAAGTTGGCGTTTTTACTCAACAAGCATGATACGGTTGGTATTGACCTTGTTGCGATGAATGTAAATGATCTTGTCTGCTGCGGCGCTACGCCGCTATTTTTTCTTGATTACTATGCGTGCGGCAAACTGGATGTAGATCAGGCGGAGAAAGTGGTTAAAGGCATTGTCAACGGCTGCAAACAGGCAAACAGCGCGCTTCTGGGCGGCGAGACGGCGGAGATGCCGGGCTTTTATAAAAATGGGGAATACGATCTGGCAGGATTTGCCGTCGGTATTGTTGAGAAGGGCCAAGAGATTACCGGGAAGAATGTCCGTCCCGGCGATGTGCTTATCGGGCTGCCTTCTTCAGGACCCCATTCCAACGGCTACTCACTCATCCGCAAAGTATTCGGCGACAAAGGGCTGAAGAAATATGCCGCTCAACTGTCTGCGCCGACAAAAATATATGTTAAAGAAGTTTTGCATCTTTTTGAAAAGCTGGGGAAGCTCCGTTCATCGGTAGCCGCTATATCGCATATCACCGGTGGCGGTTTTTACGACAATATCGAACGCTTATTGCCGAAAAACTGTCGCGTCATAGTCAAAAAATCATCGTGGACCGTCCCGCCTATTTTCTCGATTATTCAAAAAACGGGAGCGGTGCCGGAACGTGAAATGTACCGGACATTCAATATGGGCATAGGGATGGTTTTTATTGTCAGGGAACATTGTGCGGCTAAAGTGCTCAAACATCTACCGTCTTCCCGGTTGATCGGCACGGTCGTCAAGGGCACGGTCGGCGTGGATGTTGTCTGATGAATATACCGGTGCGTCTCGGCGTTCTTATTTCCGGCGGCGGCACGAATCTGCAGGCCATCATGGATGCCTGTGCGCACGGTGTTCTCAAAAGTTCTGCGGTTGTTGCGGCGGTTGTTTCGAATCGACCGGACGCTTTCGGTCTTGAACGCGCGCGCCGAGCCGGTATCCCCGCTCTGTATGCGGATACCAAGAAGTTTACATCACGGACTGAATATTACGCATCGATACTGTCCGAGCTTTCGGGGCATGGCGTGGATATGGTGTGTCTTGCCGGTTATTTGCTGAAAATAGAATCAAACATGATTGATGCATTCGCCGGCAGGATGGTCAATATTCATCCGGGGCTTTTACCGCGGTTCGGCGGCCCCGGCATGTACGGCAGTCATGTGCATCAGGCGGTACTGGATGCCCGTGAGACCGTTTCCGGCGCCACCGTGCATTTTGTCGACGGCGAGTACGATAACGGCCCGATTATCATGCAGGGCAAAGTGCCGGTTCTGCCCGGCGACACACTCGAAATCCTTGCCGGCCGCGTGCTGGCGGTTGAACATGCGATATATCCGGCAGCTATTTTGCAGGTCATACAGGGTCTCGCTCATAGGTAACTATTCACCTTCATTCTTCCCGTACAGGGGGAAGATTAGCATGAAGGGTTAACACATTTATGCCATTATATTTACGGAGGTTTCATGATACCACGCTATACACGCCCTGAAATGGCGGGCATCTGGTCAGACGAGAATCGCCTGAAGACAATGCTGGAAGTCGAGATTTTGGCTGCTGAAGCCATGGCGGGCTTGGGGCAGGTTCCACGCTCTGCGGTTGCTCTTATCCGAAAAAAAGCGCGCATAGACGCCGTGCGCATCGCTGAGATTGAGGAAACTGTCAAACATGATGTGATAGCTTTTCTTACACAGGTCGGGGAAACGGTAGGTCCTCAGGCGCGGTTTCTGCACCTTGGCATGACATCGTCGGATGTCCTTGATACCGCATTGGCTGTCCAGATGAAAGAATCCTGCGAGCTTTTGATGGCGGGGGTAAAAACGCTCAAGCAGACCGTTAAAAAACTGGCAAAAAAGCATAAAAACACGCCAATGATGGGCAGAACCCACGGCGTGCACGCAGAGCCCATAACTTTTGGATTTAAAATGGCATCGTGGTACAGCGAAGTGCTCCGCATGGAAAGTTTGATTGCGTCGACACTGGAAGTTGTCGCTCATGGAAAAATATCCGGTGCAGTCGGAACTTTTGCGCATCTGAGTCCTCGCGTTGAAGAATATGTATGCAAAAAATTAAAACTTATCCCTGAACCTGTTTCAACGCAAATTATTCCTCGCGATCGTCACGCGGTATATTTGTGCCGTTTGGCGTTGATTGGTTCCAGTCTTGAAAAATTCGCAGTTGAGATCCGGCATTTGCAGCGCACGGAAGTGCACGAGGCCGAGGAACCGTTTACTACAGGTCAAAAGGGATCATCAGCCATGCCGCATAAGCGCAATCCCATCATGTCGGAAAATATATGCGGATTAGCGCGTCTGTTGCGGGGCTTTGCGATGACCGGGATGGAAAATATTGCGTTGTGGCACGAGCGGGACATCAGTCATTCTTCGGTGGAACGCATTGTCATGCCGGACGCTTCTATTGCCCTTGATTTCATGCTTGCCCGGATGAATCGTGTTTTGTCGGGTTTGGTGGTGTATCCCGAATATATGCAGTTGAACCTTGAAAAATCCCAAGATGTGATTTTTTCAGGGACGCTTCTGCTGGCGCTGGTTGATAAAGGACTTTCCCGTGAAGAAGCGTACGCGCTGGTGCAGAAAGCGGCGTTTGAGGCGCGGGATACTAAGGACAGTTTTGAGGTTTGCTCAGGACGCAGTGCCGGTATTGCCCGGTATCTCAAGCCCGCCGAGATACGGCGCTGTTGCGATATTAGATCCCATTTTGCCAATATAGATTATATATTCAAACGCTGCGGTATCTAATGGGAGAATCGATGACCATGAGCGGAAAACCAAAGTATACTCTGTTGCCTGACGGTACTTTTGTCATTGAGAACTATAACCGTGCAAAACCTTTTGCCAGCTTTTTCCCGGGCATTGCGGGATTGACCGGCGTACCATTATGGGCGTTTTACGTCAATCGCGGCCAGGCAATCGCGGCTTTCGGTGTTAAAAACAAAGACAATGCCATCATGGAGTTCTTTCCCGCCAATACTGCGTACGCTCTGACGCCGACCATGGGATTCCGGACATTTCTCAAGATAACCACCGGGCATAAAACGGTATTTTATGAGCCATTTTCCACCCCTGACGCCGATGCGCCTGGCATACAGCAGACCATGCGCATTACGGCGCACGATTTGACCATTGAAGAGACGCATACTTCTCTCGGACTAAAGATCCGTGTTCGCTATTTTACCCTTCCCCGGGAACCATTGGCGGCGCTGGTGCGGGTGATTGAAATTGAAAATTGCGGAAAAATTGCAAAAAGTATCGAGTTAATTGACGGCATGCCTAAAATAATCCCCTGCTGGGTGAGCGAAGAAACGCTGAAACATATGAGTTATACTGCCCAGGCGTGGGCGGCTGTCACCAATGTTGAAAACAAGGTGCCCTTCTACCGGTTGAAGGTGGAGATCAGCGACCGTCCGGAAGTAACGGCCGTGACGAAGAGAAATTTTTATTTTGCGGTTGCCGATGCTTTCGGCATGACGTCTGTCCGCACCGCGGTCATCGTTGACCCGGAACTTATTTTCGGCCAGGATAAGAGTTTCAGCATTCCCCGCGTTTTTAAGGAAGCGGGAGCGTTCTCGGTGCCCCCGCAACAGCAGGGGGACAATATTTTCCCCTGCGCGATGAGCTGGTCGCGTGCGGTCCTTCAGTCAGGAAAAAAATACACCGTTGCGTCTGTTGTCGGGCGAGGCGATACCGAGGCGTCCGTGAACGCGTTTGTCGCCCGCGCGGAGAAACCCCGTTATTTTGAAATGAAATCCCTGGAGAATCATAAAACCATCGACGATGTATCTCGTCCCATTATGACTCAATCAAATGTTCCCGCGTTTGATCAGTACTGCAAGCAGACCTACCTCGACAATCTCATGCGCGGCGGGCTGCCGGTCATGCTGCCCCGCGGTGATAAAAAAATGGTTTTTTATGTCTATTCGCGCAAACACGGTGATCTCGAACGCGACTATAATAATTTTCAATTGTCCCCGACCTATTATTCGCAGGGCAACGGGAACTTTCGCGATATGAATCAAAACAAGCGCAGTGATATTTTCTTTGCGCCGCAGATTCGCGATTACAATGTTCTTGCTTTTTATAATCTCTTGCAAATTGACGGATATAATCCTCTGGTAGTCAAAGGTTCTTCATTCACTATAAAAAAAACCGGCGTGCAGTTGAAAAAGTTGCTGACGCGTATGGTTCACCCGGGCGATGTTGCGGCGCTTGAATTGTTTCTAAAAAAACATTTCGAGCCGGGCAGTTTGATGCTGTTTGTCGACACCCACCCCCTGCGCCTGAAAGTAGTTCCGGAAAAGTTTTTGGGTGAGATTCTCGGCTGTTCAGAACGGAGTGTTGAGGCCGAACACGGCGAAGGGTTTTGGACTGATCACTGGACTTATAATCTTGATTTGATGGAAAGTTACGCAGCTATTTATCCGGAAGAAGAAAAATCCATACTTTTTGAGAAACGCGATTTTACTTTCTACGATAATGCACACCGTGTATTGCCGCGTGCTGAAAAATATGTTCTTTCAGGCCGTCGCGTCAGGCAGTTCGGTTCTGTGGTCATCGATCCCGTCAAGGGAAAATTAATGCACGCCCGGGCAGAACATCGTCATGTTATGCGCTCAAAAAATGGCACCGGTCCGGTGTATCGCACGACGCTGGCGGCAAAGATGGTCTGTTTGGCGCTCACGAAGATATCTACGCTGGATCCTGACGGAATCGGCATCGAAATGGAAGCGGAGAAACCTGCCTGGTATGACGCGCTTAACGGGTTGCCGGGTGTATTCGGTTCGTCCGTTCCGGAAACATTTGAACTTAAACGCTTACTCCGCTACCTGAGAAGTCGTCTTGAAGCGGGTACGGGCCGGCCCGTTGCAATAATGGTGCCTGAAGAAGCACATAAATTATATGTCGCCTTGGGGAAACTGCTCGCTCATGCAGCTACCAAACCTTTTGCGTTCTGGGATGCAGCCACCGCTCACAAAGAACTTTTTCGGGCATCGACAAAAATGGGCGTTTCGGGGAAAGAAAAGGCAATCAGCGTCAAAGATCTGATGGCGTTTATTGACGCGGCTTTGAGGAAAATTGATACAGGGCTTGCCAAGGCGCTTGACCGGAAAACAGGATTATACGCTACGTATTTGTCTTATGAAGCAATTACGTTTAAAAAGACAGGCGCTATCAGTCATCAGGGCAGCGATTGCGTCCGTATAGAGGCATTTCAACGGCGGGCACTGCCGCTCTTTTTGGAAGCGGAAGTGCACTATCTCAAAACCGAGCCGGATATCGACAAAGCGCGCGCGCTGTATCAGTCGCTTCTCAAAAGTCCGTTGTTTGACGCCAAGCTTGGCATGTACAAGGTCAACGCATCCTTGGCGTCTGAGCCGGCCGATATAGGCCGGTGTACCGTCTTTACTCCCGGCTGGCTTGAAAATGAATCTATCTGGCTGCACATGGAATACAAGTATTTAATTGAACTGCTCAAAGCCGGATTATATAGAGAATTCTTTGCCGCATTCCATACTGCCGGCGTTTGCTTTCAGAAGCCCGAGACCTATGGGCGCAGTATTTTGGAGAATTCTTCCTTCATTGCTTCCAGTGCGTTTTTTAACCAGGACACCCACGGTCGCGGATTTGTTGCCCGCCTGAGCGGTTCGACAGCTGAATTCATCGAAATGTGGGTTATCATGACGTGCGGAAGAAAACCGTTTAGCGTGACGCAGTCAGGCGAACTTGCATTGACCTTTAAGCCGGCTCTGCCCGGAAATTATTTCACCACTGCGGGAATCTTTACCGCCACATTCCTGGGCAGGACCGCGCTGCGGTATCACAATCCGCGACGCATCGATACATTTTCGTCCGGTGCCGGCGTCGCGCGGATGTCGGTAACTTGGGATGACGGGTCCACTGAAACTATCGATGGGCCGGCGATAATCGGCGCCCGCGCGCGGCGTATTCGCAATCAGGAAGCAAGCGCTATAGATGTCTTTCTTTCGTTTTGATACGAGGACTGATAAACAGTTCGGTTGCACGGGATTATTTTATTTTTCTTATCTTACCTCGCGCCGGCGTGAGCGCTAAATAACCGCCGAGAAAAGGGTGAACCATGGCTCAAAAAGACACGGTTCGACGCAAGACGGTCAAAGAAATTCTGCTGGGCAACAAGATCCTGACCGAAGAACAGCTTGCTCCGGCCATGGATGAGTCAAAACGGACGAGTACGCCTCTGCAGTCGGTAGTCGTGCAGATGGAGCTTGTGAGCCGCGTCGATCTCCTGCGTGTTCTGTCCCAGGAATGGGATATGCGTGCCGTAAATCTTGATGAGATAGAAATCGACACCGAGGTCGTTAAGCTTATTCCCGAGGCGGCCGCGCGGCGATATCACGCGGTTCCGTTTCTCAAGGAAGAATCTGTTTTGTGCGTCGCCATGTCTGACCCGGGCGATTTTTTTGTCATAGAGGATATTCAGTTGCGGTCTAATTTAAAAGTCCAGTCCTACCTGACCCTGCCCGAGGATATTGTCAAGGTTTTGGACAAGGCGTATGGTTTGGCTTCATCTGTTTCCGTTGATAAAGTGATGGGAGACATCTCAGAAGGCGGCGGCGACGAGCTGCGGCTGGAGACTGTCGAGGAAAAGGTTGAAGTTACCGAGGTTGACGCCACCGCGCCGGAAGTTGAGCGACTGGTAAACGGTATCATTTTGGGTGCTTTGCAGCAAAAGGCCTCGGACATTCATATAGAGCCGTTTGAAAATCGTCTGGTTGTCCGTTACCGGGTTGATGGTATGTTGTGTGAAACGCCGTTCCAAGTGCCTTATTCTTTTCGCAACGCTCTGATTGCGAAAATTAAGATTATGACGGAACAGATGGATATTACCGAACGCCGCCGTCCGCAGGATGGTCGCATTCAGGTCAGAGCTAAAGGCAATCCCATTGAATTCCGTGTGAACATCATTCCGACCGTTTTCGGCGAAGCGTGCGTCATGCGCGTGCTTGACCGGGCTGCGGTTCGCGTTGAAATGGACACGCTGGGGTTCTTGCCCGATACCCTTGAGAAATTTAAGGCATCGCTCCGTAAACCGTATGGGCTGATCCTGGTGTGCGGGCCGACCGGCTCCGGTAAATCGACGACGCTGTATGCAGCGCTCAATTCCATCAATACGCCGGACACGAAAATATTAACGGCGGAAAATCCGGTCGAATACAACTTACCGGGAGTAGTACAGGTAAATGTAATCCAAGAGATCGGTTTTGATTTTGCCTCCGCCTTGCGCGCGTTTTTGCGCCAGGACCCGGATGTCATTATGGTCGGCGAAATCCGTGACAAAGAAACCGCCCAGATAGCCATGGAAGCCGCGATGACCGGGCATCTGGTGTTTTCAACCATTCATACTAACGATGCGCCATCCGCCATTGCGCGCCTCCATGAAATGGGCGTCCCGACATTTTTAATATCTTCGTCGATAGAGTGCATCCTTGCCCAGCGCCTGGTTCGCCGCGTTTGCAACAACTGTAAACAGCGTATAACGGTGACAGACGAATATCAGAAGTTTTTCGGACAGTACTCTATTGATGCTGCCGGCGCAACCCTGTTTCAGGGCAAAGGGTGCGATGTGTGCAGGAAGATGGGCTACAAAGGCCGTGCGGGTATCCATGAGCTGTTAACCATGAACGACGCAATGCGGACATTGCTGCTCAAAGAAATAGCCGCCGGCCCGATCCGCGAGCTGGCCCGCGCTCAGGGTATGCGCACTCTCCTTGAGGACGGACTGGTCAAGGTTACCATGGGGATATCGACCATTGAAGAAATATTGGCGGCAGCACAATAATATTTAGGCACGCGCCAGAATAATCAAGGAGCAAGGATCATGACCGTATCGATAAAACGACTGTTAAAAAATGCCGATAAACCGTCGCATGACGCCCGCAAACTGCATCCGTTTTACCGGGGAAAGATCGAGATTATCCCCAAATGCCGTATCAGAGATTTTAATGATTTTGCTATTTGGTATACGCCCGGTGTTGCATCTGTGTGCAAAGATATTCAGGCGGTTCCTGAGCTTGCCTATCAATACACCAACAAATGGAACACCATCGCCATTGTAACTGACGGCACCCGTGTGCTGGGGCTGGGCGACATCGGACCGGAGGCGGGACTGCCGGTCATGGAAGGCAAATCCCTGCTGTTTAAATATTTGGGCGGCGTTGACGCGGTGCCCATCTGTTTGGGGACACGCGACCAGCAAAAGATTATCGATACGGTAAAAATCCTTCAGCCGTCGTTCGGCGGGATTAATCTTGAAGATATCGAACAACCAAAATGCTTTCCGATACTTAAAACCTTGCGCAAAGAATGCTCTATTCCTGTCTGGCACGATGACCAGCAGGGGACTGCGTTGGTAACTTTGGCGGGGCTTATCAATGCCTTAAAAATAGTCAACAAAAAAATTAATGCCGTGCGCATTGTATTGGTCGGCGCAGGTTCGGCAAATATATGTTTTGCAAACCTGGTGATGAGCTATGGCGCCAATCCCGCACACATTGTCATGGTTGACCACAAAGGCATTTTGACCAGAGAGCGCACGAACATACAAGTGACCCATCCCGATAAATGGGCGCTTTGTCAGGTGACCAACGGCGAACAACGCTCGGGTGGTATTCCCGAGGCGCTTGACGGTGCAGATGTAGTAATCGCTTTGTCGGCGCCCGGCCCGGGCATTATCAAACCAGAATGGATAAAAAAGATGGCGGACAAAGCTATCGTATTTGCTTGCGCCAACCCCGTGCCGGAGATTTGGCCCTGGGAAGCCTCCGCCGCGGGCGCGTATGTGGTTGCGACCGGCAGAAGCGATTTTCCCAACCAGGTTAACAATTCGTTGGGGTTCCCCGGCGTATTTCGCGGCACGCTTGATGTGCGGGCGCAAACCATTACTAACGAAATGTGCATAGCGGCATCTATTGAGTTGGCACAGTGTATTAAACCCTCGGCGCTCAAGCCGACGCGGATACTGCCGCCCATGGATGATTGCGATGTGCCTCCCCGTTTGGCGGTTGCCGTCGGCATGAAAGCGCAGCAACAAAAGATTGCCGGACACAAGATTTCGGCCGAAAAAATATATCGCGACGCAAAAACTATCATTGCCCGGAGCCGCGCTATTACGACGACGATGATGAAAAAACGGCTCATTAAATAAGTAATCTCAATGAAAACGATTAGTTCGGGAACAATCACGGAAGTGGTATCGCGGCTGTGCCATCAGGCAAATTATTACTTGCCTGAGGATGTCCTTCGCGCGCTTGAGCATGCTTACACGCGTGAGGAATCGGAACGCGCGCGGGAGATCATCGAACAAATACGAGAGAACGCCCGCATTGCCGCCCACAAGGAAATGGCGTTGTGTCAGGACACGGGTATAGCGGAAATATTTGTCACGATGGGCAGCGGCGTTAGTGTGACGGGCAGTACTTTGTCCGAGGCCATTCAAGAGGGGGTTGCGCGGGGATATACAACCGGGTTCTTGCGCACATCCATGGTTTGCGACCCATTGCGCAGAGTCAATACCGGCGACAATACGCCGGCAACCATCACTATAGATATCGTTGCCGGGGATGAACTTTCAATAACTATTCTGCCCAAGGGTGGAGGCACTGAAAATGCCAGCGTGGTTACCATGATGGCGCCCAACACGGGGATGGAAGGGTTAATGGATTGTGTCGTTGAGACCGTCAAAACAAAAGGGATGAACGCCTGTCCTCCGCTGATCATCGGGGTCGGCGTCGGCGGTTCATTTTCGACTGTCGCGGGCCTGGCAAAAAAAGCGCTTCTGCGGCCGATTGGTTCTCCTGCAATAGACGATTATTACGCAACTATTGAGAAACGGGTGCTGTCAGCGATCAATGCGTTGGGTATAGGGCCCATGGGTTTGGGTGGTGTGACGACCGCGCTTGCGGTTCACATTCAACCGGCTCCCTGCCACATTGCTTCACTGCCGGTAGCCGTCAATATGCAATGCCACTGCATGCGCCGTTTAACGGAAGTAATATGATCTCAATACAAATCCCCGACATCAATAATAACATCTCAACATTGCGGGCAGGCGACCAGGTGCTTCTCTCGGGAACTCTGTTTACCGCCCGGGATGCAGCCCATATTCGGTTAGCTGAACTTATTGCCGGCAATAAACCTCTTCCGATGGATCTTGCCGGTGCAGTCATTTATTATTGCGGTCCTTGTCCCGCAAAACCGGGCGAACCAATCGGTTCGTGCGGACCGACGACGGCATCCCGCATGGACCCATTTACGCCGGTGATGCTTTCTCAGGGAATCATCGCGATGATCGGCAAAGGCCCGCGGTCGCCGGCAACCGTGGCAGCCATACAACAGCATGGTGCCGTATATTTTGCCGCAACCGGCGGCATAGCGGCTCTCTTGGCGGGCAAGGTGATAACAAGCACGCTGATCGCTTTCGGAGATTTGGGGCCCGAGGCCATATACCGGCTTGAAGTGAAAAACTTTCCGCTCCTTGTCGCCATAGATTCTCAGGGCAACAATATATACGATACGAAACGATAATACCAGAAAAGGCGGTATATGCTTCTCGCGATAGACATTGGTAATACCAACATAACGATAGGCATTTTTCAGCAGGGGCGCGGTTGTTATATCAAAGGCCCGGTGAAGATATGGCGCTTGTCGACAGATAAAAACAGAACGGCGGAGGAATACGGCATTTCACTGCTGGATTTGTTCCATTACTCCGGGATCGATCCTGAAAAAATATCCGGCGTTGCCGCGGGCAGCGTTGTCCCGTCACTTGACGGGATATTTGCTGATATCGCTACAACTTATTTTCACAAAAAGATTTTTTTTGTGACCGGTGCGACAGCGACGATGCTGAAAATGCGGTTCCCTAATCCGGGCGAAGTCGGTGCCGACCGTTTGTGCGATGCGGTTGCCGCGAACGCATTTTTCGGATGTCCGTCAATTGTTATTGATTTCGGTACAGCAACGACTTTTGATTGTATAGATGCAACGGGGGCCTATCGTGGCGGCGCCATCGCTCCCGGGCCGGGTATTTCGGCGGAATCATTGGCGGCACGCACCGCCAAACTGCCGCGGGTTGACATGGTTAAACCAGCAAAGGCAATCGGGACATCTACCGTTGAAAGCATTCAGTCCGGACTCTATTTTGGCTATGTAGGATTGGTCAAAGAAATACTCAAGCGCCTTACCGCGGAACTGGGGGGAACGCCGGCGGTGATTGCTACCGGCGGTCTTGCCGGGCTCATTGTTCCGGAAATCAAGGAGGTGAAGAAGATTGTGCCGGAACTGACGCTGGAGGGCATCCGGTTGATTTTTGAACACAGTTTTCGTCATTCGAAAGTGGATATTGTGGATAAGGCGGTGAATAACCGCACTAAAAAAGCAGGAGATAAAAAATGAAAAAAGTATTGTATATTCTGTCATTATGTTTAATTACTTCAAGTAATTCTTTTGGGGCTAATCCTTTTGATGAATTTAAGAACCAAATCAGCGGTGTTGCAACCGCCATTGCCCAGAAAAACCTTGATAATCTTGCCAAAGATATGGGTGCGCTCATTAGCGGTGGGTCGTTTCACCAGGCAAAAGTGTTGGGGTTCCCGGGGTTGGATATAGGCATTCAAGCGCCTATTGTCACCGTTAACAAAGACAACGCTATAGTTAAAGCAGCCGGCATAGATACGGTCCCTTTGCCCCTTATTCAGGTAGAAATAGGGTTGCCGGGAAAGACCGATGTAATCGGCCGTTTCTCGAGCTATGCCGACTCTTCTTTAGTAGGTGTCGGGTTGCGCTATGGGCTCTATAAAGGGTCTCTGCCGGGAGTTCCTTCAGTGTCCGTTCAATCTGTCTACAACACGCTCACTGTTGCTGCAGCTGCCAATAAATTCAAAGCAACATCTTTCAGCACTTCCCTGATTGCCTCCGTCGGACTCTTGGTTATTGATCCGTATGTCGGGTTCAGCTATGACATGACTTCCGTAGAGCCGGACGCCTCCATTATCTCAGGCATGAAGGGCAATGCCAACAATACCCGTATTGAAGGGGGAGTAAATATCTCTTTGTTGCCCTTAACCTATATAAAGGTCGGGGCGGTGTTATGTGATAGCGTCGTAGGCTATGATCTTGGGTGTGGTATAAAGTTTTAACCAATTTTTCACTAAACCAATTAGCACTTCATTGAATCGAGTGCTAATTTAAAGCTTTTTACCGACGGTAAAATGGGGGGTTGACAAAGATAATTAAGGTTTGTTATAATTAGCACACTTAAAACAAGAGTGCCAAAATAAATCAGAAAGACATGTGCTTTCTGAATCTTACAGGAGGTGAAGGAGCATGAAGTTAAGACCGTTGGGAGATCGTGTTCTTGTCAAAGCGGAAGAGCAGAAAGAAGTAGTAAAAGGTGGTATCATCATTCCCGATACAGCCAAGGAAAAACCTCAGGAAGCGGTAGTTATCGCTGTGGGCAAAGGTAAAATCGGCGAAGACGGCAAACTAATTGCCATGGATGTCAAAGTCGGCGACACGGTACTCTTTGGAAAGTATTCCGGCACCGAAGTTAAGATCGACGATATTGAACACCTCATAATGCATCAGGACGACATTATGGGTATCGTAGAAAAATAATAGAACTATATAAAGGAAGGTACACGGAAATGGCAAAACAGATTCTCTACACAGATGACGCGCGCAAAGCGGTAAAAAACGGCGTTGACAAATTGGCGAATGCCGTCAAAGTTACGCTGGGGCCCAAAGGCCGGTATGTTGTTCTCGACAAAAAATATGGTTCACCGACCGTCACCAACGACGGCGTGACCATTGCCAAGGAAATTGAGCTGGAAGACCCGTTTGAAAATATGGGAGCTCAGTTGGTCAAAGAAGTTGCTTCAAAAACCAATGATGTTGCCGGAGACGGTACCACAACTGCGTCAGTTCTCGCCCAGGCGATTATCACCGAGGGTTTGAAGAATATTACGGCCGGCGCCAACGCCAACCACATCAAACGCGGTATCGACAAGGCAGTCAATGCAGTGGTCGCTGAAATCAAAAAGATGGCAAAACAGGTCAAAGGCAAAGAAGAGATCGCGCAGATTGCGTCAATCTCCGCCAGCGACAAGGAAATCGGCAGTTTGATTGCTGATGCCATGGAAGCTGTGGGAAAAGACGGCGTGATAACTGTTGAAGAAGGCAAATCAGCCGATACGACAAAAGAAGTTGTCGAAGGCATGCAGTTTGACCGCGGGTATGTTTCTCCGTATTTCGTGACTGATGCGGAACGGATGGAAGCAGTGCTCGAAAGCGCATATATTATCGTTACCGACAAAAAAATATCCTCCATGCAGGACATTTTGCCGCTGCTTGAAAAAGTAGTGCAGACCGGACGGCCGTTTGTGATCATCGCCGAAGACATCGATGGCGAAGCACTGGCGACCATCGTGGTCAACAAAATTCGCGGAACGCTTAAAGTTGTTGCCGTTAAAGCGCCGGGGTTTGGTGACCGCCGTAAGGAAATGCTTCAGGACATCGCGACGCTTACCGGCGGAACGGTTATTTCTGAAGAGACCGGATTGAAGCTCGACAAGGCGACCCTTGACATGCTTGGTCAGGCAAAACGGGTTGTGGTAGACAAAGAAAACACCACGATCATTGCCGGCGAAGGCGATAAGAAAGAAATTGAAAACCGTATCAGCCAAATCCGTAAACAGATTGAGGAAACGAAATCTGATTACGATAAAGAAAAGCTTCAGGAACGCTTGGCGAAACTTGTCGGCGGCGTTGCCGTCATATATGTCGGTGCGGCGACCGAGACGGAAATGAAAGCCAAGAAGTTCAAAGTTGAAGATGCGATGCACGCGACTCGGGCCGGCGTTGAAGAAGGTATTGTCCCGGGCGGCGGCGTGTCTCTTCTGCGGTGCCAGGTAGTGCTTGACAAAATCAAAGGCGACGATCAGGATGAGCAGACGGGTATCAACATTGTCCGCCGCTCTCTTGAAGAACCTATCCGCCAGATAGCCGAAAATGCGGGTATCGAAGGTTCGATCGTTGTAGAAAAAGTAAGAAATTCAAAAGAAGTCAACTTTGGCTTCAATGCGGACAACGGCGAGTATGTCGACCTGATTAAATCAGGAATCGTTGATCCGGCGAAAGTCGTGCGGTTCGCTCTGCAGAATGCGGCCTCTATCGCGGGACTCCTGTTGACAACCGAAGTGTTGATCACGGATATTCCTGAGAAAAAGGGCGGCGGCGGGATGCCTGGCGGCGGAATGCCCCAGATGCCGCAGGATTATTAATAGATTAAGCCATAAAAGTTCGTAAAGAAAAGCCCTTTCCGTAAGGTTCTCATCACCTTCGGGAAGGGCTTTTTTTTTGTCTCGAAATTTGCTATCATATACAATCCATGCTGGAAGCAAATATTGAAAAAATATTCAAGTATCTTGCGGAGCGGTCGGTGACACTTGTTGCGGTCACAAAAACCGTTGCCCCCGAGCGCATAGAGGTAGTGTTGCAAGCTGGCGTAACCGATGTGGGTGAAAGCAGGATACAGGAAGCTTCGCTCAAATTTGCAGCACTGGGGCCCCGTCTTGTGGGGGTGCGTAAACATCTTATCGGGCACCTGCAGACAAACAAAGCTAAAAAGGCAGTCGAGTATTTTGATCTTATACAATCCGTGGATCGCATTGCATTGGCGGAAGTCATCAATATGTGCGCCGGTCTTCGCGGGAAAATACAGGATTGTTTGCTTGAGGTCAAGGTTTCTGACGAAGAAACAAAACACGGCATTGCCCCCGCAGAACTTGCCGAACTGTATACGCAAGTGCTGAAACTCAAAAATATCAGAATATGCGGGCTGATGGCGATGGCGCCGTTCTTTGAAGACCCCGAACTTTCACGGGTTTTTTTTAAAAAAGCCCGCCAGTTATTTGACGAAGTTCGCCGGATGTTCCCTCATCCGGAATTTACGATACTTTCCATGGGGATGTCCAACGACTATCGCATTGCCGTTGAAGAGGGCTCAACGATGGTCAGGATCGGAACGGCGTTGTTTGCAGAGAAATAGATGAAGAAATATACCTCAATGGGATTCGAAATTTATGAGCAAACTAAAACAACTCAATAAAACAGTAGCTTTTATCGGCGCGGGCAATATGGCTGAGGCCCTTTTTGCGGGGTTTATTGCCAGCACGCTTGTGCCTGCCCGTCGCATCATTGCTACCGATATTCGCCGGGAGCGTGTTCAAGAGCTCAAAAAACAATATGGTATTATTGCCGGCGCGGACAATGCAACTGCCGTTCAGCAGGCGGATATACTATTTCTTGCCGTTAAACCCCAGCAGATAGAGGCCGTGCTCCGGGAGATTGGTCCAACGGTTTCTGCGCGCCAGGTGATTGTTTCTATTGCGGCCGGGGTAACGACAAAGTTTATTCAATCATTTTTGAAAGTGCGCGTTCCCGTTATCCGTTTGATGCCCAACACGCCGGCCCTTGTCCGGTGCGGTGCGATTGCGATGGCGCGGGGAAGGCATGCAACGCCGGCGCATGCGCTGATGGTTCGCCGCTTGTTGGAAACCGTGGGCATTGTCGTCGATGTGCAGGAAAAAAATATCAATGCAGTGACGGCGTTGTCCGGTTCGGGTCCGGCATATGTGTTTTACTTGTGTGAAGCAATGCAAAAGGCCGGTGTCGCGCTGGGCCTTTCCCGTGCGGTTGCCGGACTGCTTGCCCGGCAGACAGTTTTTGGTTCAGGGGTGATGCTCAAAACCAGTTCCGACGATGCCGCTGAACTGCGCCGTAAAGTCACTTCGCCGGGGGGCACGACGCATGCCGCTATTTCCCACTTTGAAGATAAACAATGGTGCCGTACCGTTACCGAGGCGCTGAAGTGTGCGCAAAAAAGGGCTCAGGAATTGTCCCGATAGGCTGTGCGAGTATATTTTACGGAGAGGTGATTATATATGATGATCAAAGTTCGCGTGATCCCCAATTCCAAACGCAACGAGGTGGTCAGCAGAATCGGTTCGATACTGCGAGTAAAGATTTCAGCGCCCGCCGTTGAAGGCCGCGCCAACGAGGAACTCTGTGATTTTCTGTCGGAATTCTTTGAAGTCCGCCGTTCTCATGTCTATTTGCGCAAAGGCGAGCGCGGTCGCGAGAAAACTATTGAAATATGCGGTCGTTCCGAAGAGGACCTTGAAGAGGTTCTTGAAACCATCCCCTGAGATGCAGCGCTAACCCCGGCCGAGACGCCCTATTCAGCGGCGTTTATGAATTAGTGGATAGAGTGATGATAAAAACATTTTACTGGCGCGACGGCGCGTTTTATATTTTAAATCAACTTCTTCTGCCGCATCATGTGGTGTATGTTCCGTGTCGTCGTTCGCGGGATGTGGCCAACGCCATACAAACTATGGTGGTGCGCGGCGCCCCCGCAATCGGAGTCGCGGCGGCGTTCGGTATGGCTTTGGCAGCCCGGGAAAAAAAGAATGAATCCCCGCTGGCACACTCGCGAAGGATTATGTCCGCCGCGGTTACGCTGGGAGCAACCCGCCCGACTGCGGTCAATCTTTTCTGGGCGCTGGAACGAATGAAAAAGATTGTTGCCGGGTATCCAACACAGCGTTCGCAGAAAACCCTTGCAGACCTTCTTTTACAGGAAGCTCAGCACATGCTGGTCGAAGATATTGCAGTCAACAAGAAAATCGGCGATTTCGGCGCGAGCTTGCTCAAAAAAAATTCAGTTGTTCTCACCCATTGCAACGCCGGCGCACTGGCGACGGCGGGGTATGGCACGGCGTTGGGCGTGGTACGCTCAGCTCACCGGCAGGGGAAAATAAAGCTGGTTTTTGTCGATGAAACGCGTCCCTACCTGCAAGGTTCCCGGCTGACCGCATGGGAAATGAAGCAGGAAAAAATACCCTATTGTCTTATTACCGATTCCATGGCCGGACACTGTATGAAAACTGCCGGTATCACGGCGGTTATTGTGGGCGCGGACCGGATTGCCGCCAATGGTGATACCGCCAACAAGATTGGCACCTATGCGCTGTCTATTCTTGCCCGTCATCATCACATCCCGTTCTATGTGGCAGCACCTCTGTCCACTATAGACGGCGCCGCACCAACGGGCGATGACATCGTTATCGAGGAACGCCCCGGCAAAGAAGTGCTGTTTATCAACAATAAATCTATCGCGCCCACGGGAACAGTTGCCCGCCATCCCGGATTTGATGTGACTCCGGCAGGGCATATTACGGCAATCATTACGGAAAAGGGCGTGGTCAAACCTTCAGCTCTTAAAATCAGAATAGCGAGGCCTGCATGAACATTCGGAAGATTTTCATTGTCGACAGAAAGTTTCAAGGCAATTTCATCTTTAAGAACCTTCTGCTGTTGGTCATTGCTTTCGTCATGTTGTTCGGGGCTATCAAGGTATGGGAAAAATATCAGGTAAACCAGGGTTTTCTTCTGCGCCCGCCGCAAAACAGTTCCGTGGTGGCGTGGGCGCAGCAGAACAATGTTCCTCTTGACAGCGCACAATTCCTGCGCGAATTTATCCGCCGGGCGCAGGTGTTTACCTTTTTCGACTTGATATGGAAGCCGCTCTTGCTTGTGCTGCTCATCAATATTCTTATTCTCGTTATAGCGAACATATATTATTCCCATAAAATTGCAGGGCCGATATTCCGTCTTAAAAGCCAACTCCAGCGCAAACTTAACGGTGAGGATATTCCTGCAATCCGGTTTAGAAAGAACGATCCGTTTCAGGAATTGGCTGAATTAATAAATAAAGTTTTGCAGCTCAAATAGGCGATTTGTTTCTTATATCTCAACACACCGGTACGGAGTCATAATGGATTTCTCAAAAACAGTCAATCTGCCGCAGACCGAATTCCCTATGAAGGCGAATCTTCCCCAGCGCGAACCTGATGCCGCCGCCAAGTGGGACGCAGATAAACTTTACCTGCGCATGCAGGAAAAGAATCGCGGGAAGAAATCGTTCATCCTCCATGACGGCCCTCCGTACGCCAACGGCCACATTCATATCGGCACGGCACTCAATAAAATACTTAAGGATTTTGTTGTTAAATATAAATCCATGGCGGGATTCTCTTCTCCGTACACGCCGGGGTGGGACTGTCACGGACTGCCCATAGAAACGCAATGTTTGAAGGATATGAAGAAGGACAAGCACTCGGTGGACCGTGGTGCGTTTCGCAAGCAGGCGGCGGCGTTCGCCCGTAAATTTATAGACATCCAGCGCGCAGAATTTAAACGACTGGGCGTTCTTGCCGATTGGGAGAATCCGTATGTGACGCTGGCGCCACGGTATGAAGAAACTACGGTGCGCGTTTTTGCTGACCTTGTCAAAAATGGATATATTTATCGCCGCAAAAAACCCGTATACTGGTGTCCCACTTGTGAGACCGCGCTGGCGGATGCCGAAGTGGAGTATGCAAACCATGAAAGCCATTCTGTTTTCGTAAAGTTCCCGGTTGTTTCAAACGGCAATCTTCCCGTTGCCGGCGCGTCAGTTCTTCTGTGGACTACCACGCCCTGGACACTGCCCGCCAATGTGGCCGTCGCTTTCCATCCCGATGCTCAGTACGCGTTGGCGGAGCTTGCCTTTGACGGGGGCAACACCGAAAAATTGATTCTTTCTCAACAACTTCTGCCCGCAGTCGCCCAACGGCTTGGCGCGCTGTCGCATACCATCGTGGCCTCGTTTTCCGGAAAAGAGTTGACTGCTCTCGTCTGTGAGAACCCCGTGACCGGTAAACGCTCCGAAGGGATTACCGCCGACTATGTCACGCTTGAAGACGGTACGGGTGTGGTCCATATCGCGCCCGGCCATGGTCAGGAGGACTATCAGGCAGTCCGTTTCGCCTATCCTCATCTGGCGAAAGATATCATTTCGCCTGTCGATAACCGGGGGAGGTTCACTGACGAAGTTCCCGAGTTTCAGGGGCAGAATATTTTTGCCGCCAACAAACTGATTATAGAAAAATTGAGGGTGTCCAAACATCTTCTCAAGGTGGAGGATCTGTCGCATTCCTATCCTCATTGCTGGCGCTGCAAAAAGCCGGTTATTTTCCGCGCGACGCCGCAATGGTTCATGAGCGTGGAACATCAGGAACTCAAAAATAAACTTCTTGCCGCTGTCAATGGCGTCACCTGGATTCCTTCATACGGACAGAACCGCATGGCAGGCATGCTCGCCACGCGCCCTGACTGGTGTCTTAGCCGTCAGCGTCTCTGGGGCGTTCCGATACCGATATTTTATTGCGAGTCGTGCAATACCCCGCTTCTGGATCACCGCGTTATTGAACATATTGCCACGCAGTTCGGTGAGCACGGGTCAGATATCTGGTTTGAAAAAACCCCCGCTGAGCTTCTCGCGCCGTTGACTCCCGTATGCGCTTGCTCATCGACAGTGTTTCGCAAAGAAGAGGATATCCTTGATGTCTGGTTTGATTCGGGGGTTTCATCGTTCGCCGTTCTTGCCAGCGGCGTTTTCCCGGGCATGTCCTGGCCTGCAGATATGTACCTTGAAGGCAGTGACCAGCACCGGGGATGGTTTCAGACATCCCTGCTGCCGTCAGTCGCTCTGCGGGGCACCGCGCCCTATACCGCGGTACTGACGCACGGGTTCGTTGTTGACGGCGAAGGCAAAAAGATGTCGAAGTCGTTAGGCAATGTTATAGCTCCCGAACAGATTATTTCTCAGAACGGCGCGGACATCCTGCGGTTATGGGTGGCGGCCAGCGATTATCGTGAAGATATACGGATTTCACCCGAGATACTAAAAGGTCAGATTGACGCGTACCGCAAAATCCGTAATACGATCCGTTTTTTGCTCGGCAATATCGCCGGGTTTAATCCGACGCAGAACACGGTGCCGTTTGACCGCCTGCGCGAGATTGACCGCTATGCGTTAGTGTCTTTGCAAAGCGTTCTTGTGCAGGTGACGGCGGCGTATGAGTCCTACGAATTTCACAAGGCGGCCACGGCAATCAATAATTTCTGCACCGTGTTTCTCAGCAATTTTTATCTTGACGCGCTTAAAGACACCTTGTATTGCGACGCTCAGGATGCACCGTCCCGCCGCAGTGCTCAGACCGTTTTGTGGGAGCTCGCGAGCGTTCTGACGCGCCTGATGTCGCCGATACTGTCTTTTACCGCTGAAGAGGTGTGGCTTGAATTGCGTGCCATAGACGCTGCATTGCCGCCATCGGTTTTTCTCGCGGATTTTCCGGTCGTTAACGCGGAACGCACAATTTCAGGTGAGATGCAATCGCTTTGGTCAACGATGCTTGCAATGCGGGCCCAGTCGCTTACGGCGTGTGAAACCCTGCGCAAAGACAAGAAAATCGGTTCCAGCGCCGGCGCGCATCTCGATATTTTTGACGATGGGTTGCTTACGGGCATCGACCGTGAACTCCTTGCCCAGGTGATGGGCACTGCCGACATTGAAGTGAAGTGCATTGCGGACCCCGGCAATCGCGCGCAGGAAGTGGTAGTAGCCGCCACACCGTCTGTGCATGCCAAGTGCGAACGCTGCTGGCAGTACAAGCAGGATGTCGCTGTTTCTTCCGCGTTCGGCGGGGCGTTGTGCGGCCGGTGCGTTGCCGTCTTAGACGGAGCGCCGAAATAATGTATTATTTCAGTATTGTTTTTCTGGTGTTTCTCGACCAGCTGACAAAATATTTGATCAGTTCCCGGATGTATGTCGGACAAAGCGTCGAGATTGCACCATTTTTTCATCTCAGCTATGTGACCAACACAGGGATAGCGTTTAGCTTGTTTCAACAGGGCAATGTGATTTTTATTATTGTTACGGCGTTGGCGCTTATCGCCATGGCCGTGTGGCATCAGCGCAGCACTGAACCCCGCTGCAGCTGGCTGTCATGTGCGCTGATGCTGGTGTTTTCCGGGGCAAGCGGCAATCTCATTGACCGGGTATTTCGCGGTGCCGTCGTTGATTTTCTCGATGTCAGCGCCGGCACATACCATTGGCCGGCGTTCAATGTGGCCGATTCGTGTATTTCCATCGGCGGCATACTTCTTATGGTGATGCTCTTAAGGAATGACGCCCATGTTTCCCGTTCTCGTTAAACTGGGTCCGCTTACCATTCATACCTACGGGTTGATGATTGCTATCGGTATGTTTGCGGCCTTGCAGTATCTGCGTAAAGGTCTGCTATCGTCCGGTGTGCCGGAAAACCGCGTTCTTGATATGGCATTGTATGCTATAATCGCGGGACTCGTTGGCGCGCGATTGACCTATGTGGCGCTCAACGGCAACTATTATTTGTATCACCCTGTTGAAATTTTCAAATTGTGGGAAGGCGGTCTTGTATTTTACGGCGGTTTTGCCGCCGGGATTGCGGCCGTTATAGTTTTTGTCAGAAGGACGCGCGAACTGCGTCTGTGGAATGTGGGGGATGTGTGCGCTCCCGCGCTGACTCTGGCGCATAGTTTCGGGCGGGTGGGTTGTTTCTTTGCCGGGTGTTGTTATGGACGGGAATGTCAGCTGCCGTGGGCGATTTCTTTTACAAACCCCGGCTCTTTGGCGCCGATATATATTTTGCGCCATCCGACGCAACTCTATGAAGCCGTCGGAACGCTCGCATTGTTTTTTGTTCTGGACCGTCAGCGGCGGGGGTTGCATGCTGAGGGAACGACATTCGGCTGGTATCTGATTTCGTATTCATTGCTGCGGTTTATCATCGAGTTCTTTCGCGGGGACGACCGCGGCGGCGCGGTGATGGGGTTGTCGCCCAGTCAGGTGTTCTCGTTGTTCGCGTTAACGGCAGGCATAGTCATCCTATGGTTCAGAAAAAAGCGGGTAATGTAATTATGGCAGAAAATGAATGGTGTGTTGAAAGTGCTGATGGCGAACGGCTTGATCTTTTTTTAGTGCGCCATAATCCCGGGTATTCCCGCGGTTATTTTCAAAAATTGATAAAAAACGCCAGCGTGTTGGTTAACGGAGTGGTCCTGACGCCCCATTACGCTGTGCGCGAGAACGATATGATAACGGTCCGCCATGAAGACCGCCAGCCCGCGTGCGTCGGGGAAGATATATCTCTGGATATCATACATGAAGACGACGATATATTGCTTATAAACAAACCGGTAGGTCTTGTCGTGCACCCTGCCTGCGGTCATGCCGGCGGAACCCTGCTCAACGCTTTGTACGGTCATGCGCGGGGGGCATTTGTGCCGTTTTTGGTGCACCGGCTTGATAAGAACACTTCCGGCGTTATCGTGACCGTTAAAAATGAAAAGGCAAAAAAAAGTTTAGTCGCTCAATTTCAAAAACGCGCGGTTAAAAAGGTGTATCGCGCGCTGGTCAAGGGCGTTATAATAGAACAGCGGGTCAGGATAGAAGCCCCCATCGGAAGATCGCAGAAGGACCGGAAAATAATGATGGTCGGACCCCTGGCAAAAAAAATGGCGGTAACCGAGTTGTCGGTGATTCGCCGGGATAAAGATTATTCCTGTATTGAGGCGTATCCGGTTACCGGACGCACCCATCAGATTCGTTGTCACCTTGCTTATATCGGTCATCCCGTCGCGGGCGATACTGTTTACGGCGGGCCGGAAGAAATTGCTGGCATTCCGGTTATCCGGCAGTTACTGCACGCATACAGCATCTCGTTTAACCATCCGGGGACCGGCAAGCGCGTGGAGTATGGCGCACCGATGCCGGATGATATGAAAAAATGGTGGGGAAAATAATAAAATTATCCGCAGGTGAAATGGTATGAAACAGAAAAAAATACATGCTCAGGGATTGATTATCGTGCTGTCGGCGCCGTCGGGAGCTGGCAAGACGACCTTGGCGCACCTGCTGCAAAAAGATGCACGCGGCGTTACCTTCTCCGTTTCCTGTACGACACGGTCGCGGCGCCCGGGAGAACGAAGCGGTCGCGACTACTTCTTTATAACAGAAAAACAGTTCACGGCCATGGTTGCGCGGGGCGGTTTTGCCGAATGGGCGCGCGTGCATGACCATTGTTACGGCACCCCGAAAGCAGCTCTGCAAAAAGCCATTGCCGCCGGCAAAGATGTCATTCTTGACATCGATGTCCAGGGCGGGCTTCAGGTAAAAAAACAATTTCCCGGCGCAGTGTTGATTTTTGTCATGCCGCCGACCATGAAAGAGTTGGAGCGGCGTCTGAGAGGACGCGGGCAGGACGATGAAGCGACTATCCAGCGCCGTCTTGCCAATGCCCGGGCGGAAATTAAATGTATGCCCCGGTATGATTACCGGGTGATCAACGCCGACATAACAGTAGCCCGCGCGCTGGTTGCATCCATTGTGGCGGCAGAACACGCAAAAATAAAGAAAGCAACTAAGGAGAGTGTACAATGAGTCAAAAAGCGACGGGTTCAGAAACAACGCAGCGGTATGAGACAGTGGTGCTGGCAATCGAATGGATGCGGATTATGCAGGGGCTCGTAGAGTTTAAAGACCTGAGCCATTCCGAACTGGTCAAAAAAGCTGCGGACGATGTTTCTCGGAAATTGATAACGGAAGCCGACATAGCGAAATACCGCAAAACGGCGCCGGCAGTTGCCGCTCCTGTTGAAAAGAAAATTGCCACAGTTATCATCGAAGAGGAAGAAGAAAAAGAAGTGAAAAAAACCAAGAAAAAGAAATGAGCCGAGAAAAAAAAATACCCACCATCGTTATCGGTATTTGCGGCGGGATAGCGGCGTATAAAATCCCGGAGCTCATACGCCTTCTGCGGGCGGCGCACATGGACATCAGATGTGTGCTCACCGTTAATGGCGCGCGGTTTGTCACGCCGCTGACCGTGCAAACGCTCTCCCGTAACCGGGTCTATGAAGGGATGTTTGACCCCGCTGATTGGGACATCGAACATATTTCGCTGGCGGATGACGCCGATGTGGTCGTTGTGGCGCCTGCCACGGCGGATACCATAGCTCGTCTTGCCGCGGGCCGGGCTGATGATTTGTTGTCAAGCGTGATACTGGCGACAGGTGCTCCCGTCATGGTGTGCCCCGCCATGAACGAAAAGATGTGGTTGCACCCCGCTACGCAAAAAAATGTCGCACTGTTAAAGAAATACGGCTATACATTTGTAGACCCCGAGTCGGGTGAACTGGCGTGCGGCGTTACTGGCGTCGGGCGGCTGGCATCCTTGGACACCATTGTCCGCCGGATTAAAGAATTGTTGGTTTGATGAAAAAATATATCCTCCTATTATTATTGAGCAGTCTGTGCTCACCGGCGTTCGCCCAAAAACTGCCCAAACCGGCTGACTGGGTAAACGATTATGCCGGGGTGATGGACGCTGCCGCGGTGGATAATACAAAATCCCTTATTGCCGAGCTGGAACAGAAAACCTCGGCTGAGATTGCGGTGGTCACCGTAAAAAATCTGGGTAACGATACCATTGAAAATTATGCGGCAACCCTTTTTAAAGAGTGGGGTATCGGAAAAAAAGGTAAAAACAACGGCATTCTTTTACTGGCGTCTATCGAAGAACGAAAAGTTAAAATCGAGGTTGGTTACGGTCTTGAAGGCATACTCAACGACGGACTGTGTGGCGAGATATTGGACCGGTTTGTCGTTCCTCAACTCAAAAATGGCGCATACGGCACTGGGATGTTTCAAGGCACGCGCGCCATCGCTACCGTGATTGCTGCCGACGCCGGTGTTCAATTGACCGGGGAAGGGCTTGCTGTTGCGCCACAAAAAAAAATCAGTGCGGGGGAGTTGATCCTTAAGGGCATATTTTTCATTGCCATGATTATTCTCTTTATTCGCCATCCGTTCCTTTTCCTGCTGTTTATGGGGATGGGCGGCGGCGGGTCCCGCGGCGGCGGCGGTTTTGGCGGAGGATTTGGCGGGTTTGGCGGCGGCTCAAGCGGCGGGGGCGGATCCTCGCGCGGATTTTAGGAGATATTCTTATGGCTGATATTCTGAAAAAGTTTGTGGAACAGGTAGTGGCCGCTTACGGTTCTCAATTGGTTTCCGTTGTGCTGTATGGTTCAAAAGCGAGCGGCAACGATGTCAAAAAGCATTCCGACCATAATGTGCTCCTTGTTCTTGCCGATGCAGGGTTTGCAGAGCTCAAGAAACTGCAGGGTAAATTAGGGTGGTGGAAAAAAGAGGGTAACCGTCCGCCGCTGATTTTCAGCAAAGCCATGCTGGCAAGTTCAACGGATGTATTTCCGATAGAGTTTGGGGACATGAAAGACAATCATAAAGTATTGTGGGGCGAAGATGTTTTTACGGCGCTCTCTATTGCCGACGACAATCTTCGGCACCAGTGCGAGTTTGAATTAAAAGGGAAATTACTGCGGTTGCGTCAGCTCTATATAGAATCAAATCAAAAAGCCCGCGAATTACAGGCTATCATGATAGCCACGATATCGCCGGTCATTGCGGTAAGTCGTCACATTATGCGCCTGGTAGGGGAACCCATCCCGGGCGACAAAGTGCAGGCAATGGAACGGCTCGCGCACCTTGCTGGATTTGAGTACGCCGCGCTGGGGGCAGTTGTTGCCCTCAAAAAGGGCGATGCAGACGCCCTGCGCGCCGACCCGGCGGTCCTATTTGAAAACTATATCAATGCGGTGGGGAAATTAGCTGACTTCGTCGACAAATTGTAATCTTTGAAAATATCGCATAAAAGGAGATCGCATGAAAACTGTATGGATTGTGCTCGGCGTTATTGTTTTGGTGGTACTTATGGTGGGCGGATGGTGGATGAGCGGATATAACCGTTTTGTCGGTTTACGCGAATCGGTCAAAGCCGAGTGGGCGCAGGTGGAAAATCAGATGCAGCGCCGCAACGACCTTATCCCCAACTTAGTGAATACCGTCAAGGGATATGCGAAACACGAAAAAGAAGTTTTTGAGTATATAGCCGCGGCGCGCGCACAGCTTGCCGGCGCACGGACAGTCGGGCAGAAAATAGCCGCCAACCAGGCAATGGACGGTGCATTGTCCCGCTTGCTGGTCATCGTTGAACAATACCCCATTCTCAAAGCCAACGAAAATTTCATCCGTCTGCAGGACGAGCTTGCCGGTACTGAGAATCGCATTGCCGTTGCCCGTCAGCGATACAATGAGTCCGTGCAGGTGTACAATGTGATGATACAGCAGTTCCCGGCAATGATTATCGCGCGGATATCCGGATTTCAAAAGAACGACGATTATTATAAAGCTGAAACTGCGGCAAAAGTTGCTCCAAAAGTGGAGTTTTAACGCTGCGCAATGCGTACAAAAAAGCTTACCTTCCTTATTACTTCAGGGCCAACCCGCGAGTATCTGGACCCGGTGAGATACCTGTCTAACGCATCATCGGGAAAAATGGGGTGCGCTCTGGCAATGGCGGCGCACCGTCAGGGTCATCGGGTTATTTTTGTGACCGGACCGGCGGTGCATGCTTCACCGCGGGGAGCGCGCATAGTTACGGTAATTTCAGCGCGCGATATGTTTCGTCAGGTAAAAAAATGGCTGCCGCAGGCGGATATTGTCATCGGGGCGGCAGCGGTGAGCGATTACCGTCCGCGGAGCGTTAGTGCCCGTAAAATAAAGAAATCCGGTGTTGATTGCACGCTCTCCTTAGTTGAGAATCCGGATATAATCGGTTTTGTCGGCACGCACAAATCCCGTGCCGTTGTGGTCGGATTTGCCCTCGAGACCGCTGACGCCACCAAACGCGCGCAAAAGAAACTGTTCAAAAAAAATCTCGATCTTATTGTAGCCAATGGGCCCCGGTCGCTGGATTCTGCCAAAACATCTGCCTGTATAATCGGGCGAAACGGACTTGTTGCGCGTCGGGAAAAAATCACCAAAAGTTTGTTGGCCGGGGAAATCGTTCATGAATCGCTCCGATTACACAAAAACAATTTCGCTGATTAAAACCTATGTCGCCGAGGAAAAGGACTGGTACGGCGACGAACTCTCTTACGACGCCGCGGCGAAATCATCAGTGCTGCCGGTTTCCGCGGCTGACACGGCGCGCGCCGACGCAGAAAGAGTATTAATGAAAAAATCGAGTTCTGCATTAGAAAAACTGCGCAAAGAAATATGCGATTGCGTGCGTTGTCCGCTGGGGAAAACCAGAATTAATTTCGTGTTCGGCACCGGCAATCCGCGCGCCCGGTTGATGTTTGTCGGCGAAGGTCCTGGTTTTTCTGAAGACCATCAGGGTGAACCGTTCATCGGCCGTGCCGGGAAGATGCTGACGAAAATCATCGAGGCGATGGGCATGCTCAGGTCAGATGTCTATATCGCTAATATTGTCAAATGTCATCCGATGAAAGATGCGTCTAATCCCGAACTGCACGGCAATGACCGTCCGCCCACGCCTGAGGAAATGGCATTCTGTATGCCCTATTTGGAACGCCAAATCGAATGTATCAAGCCGGTTGTCATCTGCACGCTGGGTACGACCGCATCCCAAGGTCTACTGGGCGTTGATACCGTTATCGGCAAACTGCGCGGGAACATGGTGGACTACAAAAAGTATAAACTGATGCCGACCTACCATCCTGCGGCCCTGTTGCGCAACCCTGCATTAAAACGCGATCTCTGGGAAGACATGAAACAGATTAAAAAGATTTTAGCGTAATCATTTTTTCCGCAAAACAATTATGATCATTGCCGTAGTCCTGCCATTACCTCTTGATAAAACATTTCACTATTCAGTTCCTGCAGCCTTGACCGGCGTCGTTGTTCCCGGGATGCGGGTTCGGGTCCCTTTCGGCCCCCGGACAATGATCGGGTTTGTCACGGGCTTTGCCGAAAATACCGGACTGCTTATTTTAAGAAATATTCTTGGCATTGTTGACGCTGAGGCCGTCGTCACCCCCGATCTTCTGGCGCTGGCTCACTGGATGGCTGCACAATACCTTTGCTCAACGGGCGAGGCCTTGGCGACCATCGTTCCATTGTCCCTGCGCGCCCCGGTACGCCCCCGTGTAGTTTCACCGCCTGCTCCTCTGACGGTTTGCGAGCCCTCCGCCGCGCCCGTTCTGACGCCGGCGCAACTCAGCGCTGTCGAAAGTATTACCGCGTCCCTGTCTCGGCCCGGTGGTGAAACATTTTTGTTGAACGGTATTACCGCATCCGGGAAAACCGAGGTATATTTGGCGGTGATGCGCGCCGCACTTGCCGCCGGCCGTCAAACAATTTTTCTGGTGCCGGAAATATCTTTGACCCCGCAGTTTATAACCCTTGTTCAAAAACGATTCCCCGGCATCGTCGGTGTCTGGCACAGCCAGTTGTCGGATGGGGAAAAATACCGCACCTGGGAAGCCGCGCGAACGGGGGCTATCAGCATGATTGTCGGTGCCCGGTCGGCAATATTCGCACCTTTTAAAAAACTCGGGGTCATCGTCATTGACGAGGAACATGAATCGACCTATAAACAGGAACAAAAACCGGCGTATCACACACGGGATGTAGCCATTGAGCGGGCCCGTCACACAGGGGCCGTGATTATATTGGGTTCGGCGACCCCGTCGCTGGAAACTTATTATGCCGCAAAAAGCGGGCAGTACCGCCTACTGGAGCTTGCGGAGCGGATAGATAAGAAGCCCCTACCGCTGGTGCGGATTGTTGATCTTAATCGTCTCCGGCAGAAGGCAAAGGTTTTATCGTCAGAAATTGTTGAGGCGCTTACAAAAACCCTGGCGCGCCGCGAGCAGGCGATAGTGTTTATCAATCGCCGCGGGTTTGCGCCCAGCATTGCCTGTCAGGATTGCGGCGAGGTGTGGCAGTGCCCGCGTTGTTCGGTTTCCCTGGTGTATCACCGTGCGACGGAGGATTTGCGGTGCCATTACTGTGAATACCACGCAGGATGGCCGGGCATCTGCCCGCAGTGCAAGAGCACGAATATTTCTATTTTCGGCGTCGGGACCCAAAAGGTGGAACACGAATTGAAACACTTGTTCCCGCAGGGGAAAGTGATGCGGCTGGACCGCGATACAGCGTCGAAAAAAGGGGTCTATCAACAGGCGTATCATGATTTCAAAAATGAAGAGGTTGATATTTTGCTGGGCACCCAGATTGTCACCAAAGGATTTGATTTTCCTCGCGTGACGCTGGTGGCCGTTGTAGACGCCGACACGGCGCTCTATGTACCGAATTTCCGCGCGGCGGAAAGAACATTTCAGTTGATTACTCAGGTTGCGGGCCGGTGCGGCAGAAGCGATTTGGGCGGCGAAGTTATCATTCAATCGCGCCACGCAGTGCACTACGCGCTGGCAGCCGCATCCCGGCACGATTACAAGGGCTTTTATGCCCTGGAACTGCCCTTCCGCCGGGAAATGAATTACCCACCCTTCTCGCATCTGGTGAACTTCCTCATCCGGGGCGCCAACGAGGAAAAAGTGGAAGCTGCTGCAAAGATGGTCGCAGAGGCGGTCAAAACTGCCAAGGACGCCGGCGGGCTCGGCATCGATATCCTCGGCCCCGCCCAGGCAGCGCATTACAAACTGCACAACAAATTCCGCTGGCAAATCGTCATCAAAGGCACTCGTCCCGACGCCGTGCACATCGCCCGCGAAATAAAAAAAATTAAAATGCCGTCGGGAATTTTAACCAGTATTGACATAGACCCAATGGATGTGATTTGAACTCGGTAGCTGCAGAGCTTGCTCGGCCGGTGTTGGTGGTAAAACCGCACGGCGGCGAAGCAAGCTTCGCTGCTACAGAATAGAAACGCATTGCGTTGTCTGAAAAGTATTGACATTTACCCGATGGATTTATTATAAATATGGACAAGGAATACACTTGTATGCAGAAAAATACATATATTTTTAATGAGCGGGGAACGGTGCTGATGATGGTTATCATCGCCAGCATTATTCTGAGCATTATAGGCATTGCGTCGATCAGTCTTTCCGGGCTGCAACAGATTGCTGCGCGGGCGGAGGTTGATGTCCAGCGGGCAAATGCAATGGCGGACGCTGGTCTGGAATACGGCAAGATGTGGATATCCAGCAGATGCATCAGCACGGAATTATTCCCCGAGAATTTAACCGTTCCGCCGCCGGGCAACCAAAACAGTATTTCGTTGGGGACGATTTCTTTTGGCTCGCGCGGTTCCTGCGCTGTCAGCATTACCCCTGACCGGCTCAATGATGTCGATTTGCTCATTTCAAGCAAGTCGGTCATCGGGACATACACTATTTCATCGACTGCCACTATCAGCACGGGTGCAACGGGGACCATGGACACGACGAAAAACAAGACCTGCCAAGTCCGTCTGTGGTACACGACGACATTTAGTTCGGGGCCAGTGATGAATGTTGGGAGATCTTATCACACCGCCACGTTGCTTCCTAGCGGGAAAGTCCTCGTCGCGGGTGGTTCAGGAGCTCTTGCTTCTGCGGAATTGTATAATCCTACGGTAAATTCATTTGCCACGACTGGCTCAATGGGCATCGCGAGGGTCCATCATACAGCGACATTGACATTACTAAACACCGGGAAAGTGTTAATTGCAGGCGGATCATCGGATGATTTGGTAAATGTGCGACCCACCGCAGAATTATTTGATCCCGCCGGCAATGGTGGACTGGGGTTATTTGTCTGGACTGGTCCAATGTTTGCAGCAAGATATTATCATACTGGTACAATACTTCCCACCGGGTACATATTGGTTACGGGAGGGATAGGAACCAGCGGGACTCTGCTTACTTCCGCGGAATTATTTGATCCCGCCGGAAATGCTGGAGCTGGATCGTTCACTCAACTTACTGCTGTACTCTCAATACCGTTATACGGCCATGTCGCGACGCTGCTCCTCAACGGAAAAGTTCTGATTGCAGGAGGGCTCACCACTAGTGCAACTCCTTCGAATGCTGCGGGCTTATATAGTGTTGGCACTGCTGCGAATTTTACTCCGACCGGTCTAATGAATGTAGCTAGATATGATTTCGCCACAGCCCTTCTTCCCACCGGGAAAGTTCTCGTCGCAGGGGGGGCGAACGGTACAGGGATATTGAGTTCTGCGGAATTATTTGATCCTGCTGGCAATGGGGGAATCGGATCTTTTTCCGCGACTGGCTCGATGTCAACGGCGAGGGCGAACTGCACCGCCACGCTTTTGCCAAACGGTAAAGTCCTTGTTGTTGGGTCGGGAACGAATGCCTCAACTGATTTGTACGATCCTGCGGCAGGAACATTTTCTCCCGTTGGTTCTCTGTCAGGATCAAGATTGAGACATACCAGTACACTGCTTCTCAGTGGCAAAGTCCTGGTCGCGGGTGGGGACAGTTCAGTATATAAGACAAATGCGACCGATCTGTTCAGATCTATGCTCGGTAAACCGGTTGATAATTCCTACATCGAGGGTCCCGTCACACGGACAGTGCACTAATGCGCGACAGATTGCGATAATGCTTGCACAGCGCAATAAATTGTACTGCTGCAATCGTGCTCTCCCCGTTTTTTTCTTTCTATTGCTTCCTGAAGATTAAATCCTTAGTGGTGATGTTTGTAAAGGTAGCTGCAGAGCTTGCTCTGCCGGTGTTGGTGTTGGTTGTACAATCACACCGCGGCGAACCAAGCAGTGTGCTATGGAATTTCAAACATCGGGCCGCAATATAAGTGTTGACACAGCCTAAATGTGGTACTATATGTATAAGTAAGGGAGAGTAACGCATATGCTCACAAAAATAAGTATTTTTAATGAACGGGGTACGCTACTGATGGTGGTTATCATCTTTGGCATTATTCTGAGCATTGTGGGTATCGCGACCATCAGCCTTTCGGGGTTGCAGCAGAGTGCTGCGCGCGCAGATGTTGATATTCAGCGGGTAAATGAAATGGCGGACGCTGGTCTGGAATACGGCAAGATGTGGATATCCAGCAGATGCATCAGCACGGACTTGTTACCCGAGAATTTGCCCGGGCAGGGGAACCGCAACAGTATTTTTTTCGGGACAATCCCTTTTGGTTTGCGCGGTTCGTGCGCGGTCAGCATTACGCCTGACCTGCTCAACGATGTGGATTTGCTTTTTTCAAGCATGTCGGTCATCGGGACATACACTATTTCATCGACTGCCACTATCAGCACGGGCGCAACGGGAACCATGGACACGACGAAAAACAAGACCTGCCAAGTCCGTCTGTGGTATACGCTCACCATTAGCTCAGGTCCGGTGATGACGACCGGGAGATATGGGCACACAGCTACTCCACTTCCCAATGGGAAAGTCCTTATTGCGGGTGGTAAGGGTAGTGGAGGTTCCTTGGTTAATAACACTGCTGAATTGTATGATCCAGTTGCCAACACATTTACTGCGACAGCTACAAATATGATTGGAGCGAGGTTTTGGCATACCGCTACACTGCTTCTTAACGGCTATGTTCTTCTTGCAGGCGGGCTAGAAGGAAGCGAATTAAAGACTACTGAATTGTTTGATCCTGCTGGTGGGGGGGTGGGTTCATTTACCGCGGGACCTGAGATGACTTCATGGAGGGCATTCCACAACGCGACCCTGCTTAACAACGGAAAAGTTCTTATTGCAGGGGGAGGGTACAGCGGCAATCCCTATTTGGACACTGCCGAATTGTATGATCCAGTCGTCAGCACATTTACCGCGATAACTGCAAGAATGACTTCACCGAGATCTTCTTGGCCAACTGCCACGCGGCTTCCTAACGGCAAGGTCCTTATTACAGGGGGGCAGAACGGCGGCAATTTTTTAAGCAGTGCTGAGTTGTATGATCCAGGCGTCAGCACATTTACCGCGACACCTGACATGACTTCAAGAAGATATCACCATTCCGCCACCATGCTGCTTAGTGGGAAAGTCCTTGTTGCGGGAGGGTATTATGACGGATCAACCTATCTGGACAGTGCTGAATTATATGATTATATTGCCAACACATTTACTGCGACACCTGCTATGACTTGCCAAGTGCCGGTATGCACCGGCGTCTTGTTTCCCGGTCGCAATGTTTTTGTTTACGGGTTAGACGGGGGGGGGCTTTACAAATAAGACTCAATTGTATGATCCTGTCGCCAATAAATTTACTGCGACATCCGTGACGACTTCGCCGAGAACCGGGTGGACTACCACCCAGCTTCCTAACGGAAAGGTCCTTATTGCAGGGGGATTTATTCAAAGCCCATCACCAACCATTTTAAACACTTCGTATTTGGTCAGCAGAAAAATGACCGGCAAACCAGTGGATAACTCCTACATCGAGGGACCTATTACACGGACAGCACGCTAACGCGCATAGGTGGCGATAGCGCCGCATACAACGCAACAAATAGTACTGCTGAAAATCGTACTCTCCCAATATTTCTTTCCCGAATAATTCCGAAAATTAAACTCGTAGTAGTTGGTTTTTGTAAAGGTAGCTGCAGAGCTTGCTCTGCCGGTGTTGGTGGTAAAACCCTCCGGCGGCGCAGCAAGCTTCGCTGCTACAAAAATATTGATTTGTGGGGCTCAAAATTGACGCGGAACTTCTAAAAATCGTTTGGATTTGATAAAATAACAATCATGTGTGCCCTGAAGATTTGTAAATTAGGTGAGCCGGTCTTGCGCCAGAAGTGCAAAGCGGTCAAAGAGATAACGCCTGAGGTGCGGTTGCTTATCAGTGATATGCTGCGCACGCTCTATGCGGTTCCGGGCGTTGGTCTGGCTGCTAATCAGGTTGGGGTCCCCGTGCGGGTATGTGTCATTGATGTCGGGTTGGATGGCAAACGACAACCGATGGCGCTCATCAATCCGGTCTTGGTCAAAGGGGAAGGAAAGATGGAGGCGGAGGAAGGTTGTTTGTCGCTTCCCGGCATGTGGGCGCCGGTTAAACGTTTCAAAAAAGTTCAGGTGAACGCCATAAATGAAATGGGTATTCCGGTGACCATCGTCGGCGAGGATTTGCTTGCCCGCGCCCTTCAGCATGAAATAGACCACCTGAACGGAAAAATGTTCATCGATTATTTGACGGCGCCTCAAAAAAAAGCGATTGCAAAAGAAATAAAAGACCGCAAAAAAAAGGGTGAGTGGTGAAGATACTATTTTTCGGAACGCCTGCGGTGGCGCTTCCCTTCCTGTCCCGTCTCTGCGGGGTCCATACTGTTGAGGCGGTGATTACCCGCCCCGACCGTCCCTCGGCGCGCGGTCAAAAAATCACTGCTCCGCCGGTAAAAACGCTGGCGATTGAAAACAATATACCGGTATTTCAGCCGGAGCGGTTTGATGATGCCATTGTAACTTCTTTGCGTGCCTATTCGGCCGATGTGGGCGTTGTCGTTTCTTACGGCAATCTTATTCCTGAAAATATTTTCACCCTTCCCGTGCACGGTTGTTTCAATATCCATTTCTCTCTGCTGCCACAGTACCGCGGGGCGGCGCCTATTCAGCATGCGTTGATTCACGGGGAATCCGTCACGGGTGTTTCGTCGTTCTGGCTGGAAAAAACGCTTGATTCCGGGCCGTTGTTACTTCAGGAAAAAGTGGCGATATCAGTTGCTGATGACGCAGTGTCCTTAAAAGAAACATTAATTTCCCGGGGCGTTGAATTGATGATGCGCACCCTTGATAAAATTTCCGCCGGTCCCTGCGCGGGGATCCCTCAGGATGGGGTAGTCACATTCGCTCCGTCGCTTAAAAAAGATCACGGCAGGATTGATTGGTCAAAATCCGCGCAGGAAATCGTCAACCTTATCCGGGGAACAAAGCCGTGGCCCGGTGCGTATACTATTGTTCAAGACGGGAAAATGGCAGGAAAGCGCCTAAAAATACTGCGCGCGGCAGTAGTATCCCCCGATGATTTTTCCGCCATCGTTCCGCCGGTTGCCCCCGGCTGTGTAGTAGCACTGCATCCTGCGGCAGGGTTTAGCGTTCAGTGCGGCACCGGTATTTTGCTGGTGAGCGAAGTCCAGCGGGAAAATGGTTCCGCGATGTCTGCCTGGGCGTTTCTGCAGGGGGCGTCTCTTAACCCGGGAATGTATGTCTAAACGATGGCGCATTTTGGTATAATATGTTTAACGGTAGTTGTATAAGGAGCATGATATGAACGCGATAAAAACTTTTCTGTTGATGGCGGTACTTACTATATTGGTTATTTTCATCGGTCAGATGATGGGCGGCACCAGCGGGATGATGATGGCATGTATGATTGCGGGCGTCATGAACTTTGTGTCGTACTGGTTTTCCGACAAAATCGTGCTGATGATGTATAAAGCCCGGGAGATTAAGCCCGGCGAACTGCCGCGGGTTCACCGCGCGGTGCAGTATCTGGTTCTGCAGGCGAAACTGCCCATGCCGCGGTTGTATGTTATCGATTCGCCGATGCCCAATGCGTTTGCGACCGGGCGCAACCCCCAGCACGCTGCCATAGCCGTGACCACGGGGATACTGGACATTCTTGACGATAAAGAACTTGCCGGGGTTATCGCTCACGAATTATCGCATGTCAAAAATCGCGACATATTGATTTCCACTTTGGCTGCAACCGCGGCCGGCGTTATATTTATGTTGGCGCGCATGGCTCAGTTTGCCGCCATTTTCGGCGGCGGTTCGCGCGACCGCGACGGCGGTGGCAGCCCGTTGGGGATGCTGATGATAGCGATTGTCGCGCCCTTGGCAGCCATGATTATTCAGATGGCTATTTCCCGGTCCCGCGAATATCAGGCGGATGCAACCGGAGCCCGTATGATGGGCGATTCTCTTTCCCTTGCCAATGCGTTGCGCAAGCTGACGCTGGGTGTAAAACAGCATCCTGTTGAAGTCAACCCGACGACAGCGCATATGTTTATCGTCAGCCCCTTTTCCGGGAAATCCATGATGACGCTTTTCTCAACCCACCCGCCGATGGAAGAACGCATCAAACGGCTTGAAGCGTTGGCGCAGGAAGTCAATCCATACGCCGCCCCAAAAATCATCTATTAATGAAAAATTCCCGTCAGCTGGCTTTGGAAATTCTCGGCACATACAGCCCGGGGTGCAGTACTGTTTCAGTTCTTTTAAACGACCGGCTGGCTCGGGTGAAAGATGCTCCGGACAAGGGTTTTATCAGGGGCTTGGTGTGGGGCGCTGTCCGGTATGCGAATGCCCTTGATTGGGCGATTAACCGCTTTCTGGTAAAACCGCAAAAACTTAAACCACTGGTACTCGATATTCTGCGACTGGGCGCGTATCAGATACTCTACGAACACCAGCGCATTCCGGCATACGCTGCGGTTGATGAATCGGTTGGTCTTGCACGGATAGCGGCGCCATGGGCTTCAGGATTGGTTAACGCGGTCCTTCGTTCATTGGTTCGCTGTCGGGATACTGAAGGATCTGTTTTTCCCCGCGATCAGTTTGACACCGCCGCCCGTTGGCTGAGTATTTCTCAGGCGCATCCGGAGTGGATGGTCAACCGCTGGCTGGACAGAATGGGCGAAGAAGAAACGAGTGCTCTGTGTGCAGCCAACAATAGTCCCGCACTGCTCACGATTCGTGTTAATACACTCAAAGTTTCCCGGGATGCGGTGATGCGCGAGCTTGCCGCAGCAGATGTATCAGCGGAACTCTGCAGTCGTTCTTCCGACGGGGTTATCATAACCGAGCGTTGTGAACTGGAAAAGATTCAGGGTTATAGCGACGGGCATTTTGTGGTGCAGGACGAAGCGTCGCAGACGGTAGCCCACTTTCTTGACCCCCGCGCCGGTGAGACAGTACTCGATGTGTGTTGCGGGTCCGGCATAAAAACAACGCATCTGGCGCAGATAACGCGCAATAACAGCCGGATATGCGCCCTCGACAGTGACGGGGATAAAATAAAACGGGCCCGCGCCCTATCGGCGGGGATGGGCGCGACGGCGGTTGAATATTTTCCCATCGATATTCGCCAATTCAAAGAACGCGTGTTCGATAAGATATTGATAGACGCTCCCTGCTCGGGGCTGGGCGCAATCCGGCGCAAACCCGATATCAAGTGGAACCGGACGGCAGGGGATATAACCGCACGATATCCCGCCATGCAGGCAGCTATTTTACAGTCCTGCGCACCGCTTCTTGCAGACCGGGGAACTATGGTTTATGCGACTTGTTCAACGGAACCGGAAGAGAATGAACGGATTGTCGAAAAATTTATAGATGAGAACCCCGCATTTTTGCTGGGTGAAACTCGGCGGACATGGCCTCATCGCGACGGTATAGACGGATTTTTTATGGCAAAACTAATTAAGGGGACGCAGTGACTAAGGAAACCGGTGCAAAGAAGTTCTTTTTAGATATTGAACCTGACGGCATCGAGAAATTAATCGTTGCAGCGGGCCATGATGCGTATCGGGCAGCCCAGATAGTCACCTGGGTGTATCAGAAACAGTGCGATGATTTTAGCACCTGTACCAATATTCCCGCCGATTTGCGCACCTATTTGTCCCAACATTATTATCTGAGGTCAATGACGATTGCGGGAAAGAAAATGTCCGCCATAGACGGGACTGTCCGCTACGAGTTCAAAACGCGCGACAACCTTTCCGTGTTCGCCGTGTTTCTGCCGACCAGAGACCGCCGGACGGTATGCATATCTTCGCAGGTGGGATGCCCCATTCAATGCCGGTTTTGCGCGTCAGGTGCAGTGAAAATGAAACGAAACCTTACCCGCGGCGAGATTGTAGAGCAAGTGCTTGCCTTGTCGAAAGATACCGGACAACGGATTACGGGCGTACTGTTTATGGGTATGGGAGAACCGCTTTTAAACTACAACGCGGTTGTGTCATCGGTTCGTTCACTGACGGATTTCCATCAGTTCGGCATTGGTCGCCGCCATATTACACTTTCGACCGTCGGCATTGTTCCTCTTATTCGCCGGTTGGCCGAAGAACAATTAGGCGTTCGTCTGGCGTTGTCCCTCCACGCGCCGGATGATGATGTTCGGCGCACCTTGATTTCAGAACGGGTGGTGCCGTTTAGAATAGTTGATATACTGGAAGCAGGATTGTTTTATTCCCGGAAGAACAAGACCCGTCTAACGCTTGAGTACATTGTATTTGACGGCGTCAATGACGACATGAAGACCATGAAAAGCTTCGTTGACCTCATTGCCCGTCATGTGCACCCGACCGATCTTTTGCAGGTGAATTTGATTGCCTATAATGACACTGTTCACGACTCAATGCACATGGAGGGTTCAAAGACCCGTTTGCGTCTTGCCCCGCCCCGCCGTGAAACAATGGAGCACATAAAAAACTTCCTCATCAAGCGGGACATTCTCGCCATTATCCGCGAACCCAAAGGTGCTGATATAGAAGCCGCCTGCGGCCAACTCGGATTTTGACAAGATTTTTGATATTTAGTAAAATAATTCAATTATATAGCGAGGATAACTACTATGTGGATTGCAAAAGAAGGTTGGCCATTTATTATAGTTCCCATTGTGGCAGGGATAGTGTTGTTTTCCGTGCGTTTTGGCTTTGTGGGCTCATTGCTGGGTTCGTTGTGTCTGATATTCGGGTTGTTTTGCGCATTTTTCTTTCGCGATCCGTCGCGCACGATTGTCGAGGATCCCGCAGCTATCGTTTCTCCGTGTGACGGGACCGTCATGGAAATAACAAAAGAAAACGGACAGGATGTCATTCGGGTATTCTTGTCGGTTTTTAATGTGCATATACAACGGGCACCGGTGGCGGGGACTGTTGTCGAAGTGCGCTATATACCGGGCAAGTTTTTGCCGGCGATGAAGCCGGAGGCGTGCATCGTTAACGAACAAAATGTCATTACCGTTGCCGCCCAGTCAGGGACCTATGTGGTCAAACAGATTGCGGGTATTTTGGCCCGCCGCGTGGTTGCCTGGAGCAAAACGGGCGATGTGTTGCAAAAAGGCGACAAGATTGGTTTAATAAAATTCAGTTCACAGGTTGATTTATATGTCCCGCCTTCAACGGATATTACTGTTAAAGTCGGCGACAAAGTGACGGGTGGGGAAACTATTATGGGAAAGATACGCTAATATGGTCAATATTCGACGGGGTATTTATGTGTTGCCCAGCATTTTCACCGGAGCTAATCTCGGCATTGGCTTTCTGTCAGTTATCTATTCTATCAACGAACAGTTTACGGCAGCGGCATGGGCGATACTGGCATCCATTATCATGGACATGGTTGACGGGCGCATCGCCCGTCTGACCAATACGACCAGCCGGTTTGGTTTGGAATTTGATTCGTTGTCAGATCTTATTTCTTTCGGCGTGGCGCCGGCGATATTGATGTATCAGATGCTCTTGTCCGGCATGAAAGGCCCCGGTATTGCCATTGCGTTGTTTTATGTCATGGCGGGCGCTTTGCGTCTGGCACGGTTTAATGTGAAGGCGCAGGATGGCGAGGCCAGCACCGAATTCAGCGGGCTTCCCATACCGGCGGCTGCGGGTATGCTTGCATCCTTTGTGTTAAGCTATCAGCTGTTTCTTGACGGGCAGGAAGTAACCGTTAAAACAATTCCGCTGATTATGAAAAAGATGCCTTTTTTCTTTCATATGCTGCCCCTTATTGTTATAATAATTTCGATGCTGATGATTTCCACTGTCCCGTATCAGGCCTTTAAAAAGTTCAAAGCGGGGCGTCCGAAATCACTGCATCTGATATCGTTATTTCTGGTTACCATTTTGTTTATCGTGACCTATCCGCAGAATTCCATATTCATTATTTTCCTGGCCTACCTGCTTTCGGGTTTTGTCGGGTACATAGCCCGATACTGGCGACTCCGGAAACTGCTGATTAACTCTTTCAAATCAAAGAGTCCCGATGAAACTTCTCCGCAGAAATAATACGCGCATGCTTTTGTCGTCACTGCACGAGGATTCATCCCCGAATGACGGTATCGGGGATATTGTTTAGGAGGAAATGTATATGAATAATAAAGTTATATTTTTTGATACTACTCTGCGTGACGGTGAACAGTCGCCGGGCGCCAGTTTGAACATTGTTGAAAAGATGGAAATGGCGCGCCAGCTGGCTGCGCTGGGCGTTGATGTGATGGAGGCGGGATTTCCCATCTCAAGCCCGGGAGATTTTGAAGCGGTAAAACTTATTGCCAAAACAATCAAAGGCCCGATTATAGCCGGGTTATGCCGTGCGAGCGAAAAGGATATTACTGCCTGCTGGAACGCGGTAAAATATGCCCGTAAGCCGCGTATTCATATCTTTTTAGCGACCTCGGATATTCATATTGAGAAGAAACTGCAGAAAACCCGCGCTGAGGTTTTTGCTATGGCGGTTCATGCGGTAAAGTTCGCCAAAAAATTGTGCGACGATGTCGAGTTTTCGGCGGAAGACGCGACCCGTACGGATGTTGATTATCTGTGTTCGATTGTCGAGGCGGTAATCGCCGCCGGTGCCACGACCGTCAATATCCCCGATACTGTTGGATACACGGTGCCGCAGGAATACGGCGCCCTCATTGGTACTATCCGCACCCGCGTTAAAGGCATTGAAAAAGCGGTGATTAGCGTTCATTGCCATAACGACCTGGGTCTGGGCGTCGCCAATTCGTTGGCGGCGGTGGCGGCAGGGGCGCGTCAGGTGGAGTGCACCATCAACGGCATCGGCGAACGGGCCGGCAACGCTTCCCTCGAAGAAGTGGTCATGGCTCTCAAGACGCGCCGGAATTTTTTCAAACTTGATTACGGCATCAATACCAGGGAAATCTATAAGACAAGCCGTCTTTTTTCGTCACTGACCGGCATCCCCGTTCAGCCGAACAAGGCGATTGTCGGTGCAAACGCTTTTGCGCACGAGGCGGGCATACATCAGGACGGCGTGCTTAAAGAACGGCGCACCTATGAGATTATGCGGCCTGAGGATGTGGGCGTTCCCGCAAGCAAATTGGTGCTGGGGAAACATTCGGGCCGTCATGCCCTGGTCAGTCGTCTCAAAGATTTGGGCTATCGCGTAAAGCCGGCGGATGTGGTGTCGTTATTTGACCGCTTCAAAGTGCTGGCTGATAAAAAGAAAGTTATATATGACGACGATATCGTTGCTTTGGCGGAACAGGGAATCAAACAGCCGCCGGCTACCTATTGTCTTGAATATCTTAACACTTCGTCGGGTACCGGCGTCATTCCTACTGCGACCGTGCGTCTAATGGTGAAAAAAGTGATCGTGCAGGAAGCGGCGTGCGGCGACGGACCGGTTGATGCGGCGTACAAGGCAATCGATAAAATTACCGGCATCAAGGTGACGCTGGCGGATTACAATCTGCGCGCGATTTCCGGCGGTAAGGATGCGCAGGGCGAAGTAAATGTCAGGGTGGAGCGCAACGGCGTGACATTCACGGGGCGCTCAACCTCAACCGACATCATCGACGCCAGCGCCAAGGCGTACATTCAGGCATTGAACAAAATAGCTGCCGGCGCACGATAGTGAATATTTAATTAAAGAGGAGTACAGCATGGGACAGACGATAACAGAAAAAATATTGGCCGCTCATTGCGGCGTGAAATCGGTCAAAGCCGGAGAGTTCATCGAGCCGAAGATTGATATCGCCTTGGGTAACGATGTTACTTCGCCGCTGGCAATAAAAGAGTTCCGCCAGGTCGGCGCAAAAAAGGTTTTTGACCGTTCAAAAGTAGTTTTGGTGATGGACCATTTTACGCCGAACAAGGATATTGACAGCGCCGAACAAGTTAAGTTTGTGCGGACATTCGCGCGGGAACAGAAGCTGGTGCATTATTATGAGGGCGGTAATTGCGGCGTAGAACATGCATTGCTGCCGGAACAGGGCATTGTTGTTCCCGGAGACCTCGTTATCGGCGCCGATTCTCATACCTGTACCTACGGCGCAATGGGCGCGTTCTCAAGCGGCGCGGGTTCGACGGATTTGTGCGCGGCGATGATAACGGGGAAAATCTGGCTAAAGGTCCCTAAGACGATAAAATTTGTTTATACCGGCAAACTTAACACATGGGTCGGCGGCAAAGACCTTATTTTGTATACGATAGGGAAAATCGGCGTTGACGGCGCGCTCTATCAGGCGATGGAATTTACAGGCCCAGTCATTGAAAAACTATCCATGTCAGACCGCTTTACCATGGCTAACATGGCGATAGAAGCGGGGGGAAAGAACGGTATTATTGCTCCTGATAAGCAGACTCTTGCATATATGAAGGGGCGGGGAAAACGGGCAGGGAAGATTTTCCAGAGCGACCCTGACGCAACCTATGCCGACATCATAGAAATCGATTGTTCAAAGATCGTCCCTCAGGTCGCGGTTCCTTTTTTACCGTCGAACGCTAAAACGGCGCGGTCGCTCAACGCCATTGAAATCGATCAGGTGGTAGTTGGTTCCTGCACCAACGGCCGTATAGAAGATTTACGGCTGGCTGCGTCGATAATCAAAGGAAAAAAAGTACATTCTCGCGTGCGCATGCTGGTCATACCGGCGACGCCGCAGATATACAGCGCCGCGCTTAAAGAAGGGCTTCTTGAGATATTCATGAAAGCCGGCGCGATAATTTCCGCGCCCACCTGCGGTCCCTGTCTGGGCGGACATATGGGCATTCTCGCGTCAGGCGAACGGTGCGTTGCGACAACCAACCGCAATTTCGTCGGGCGGATGGGTCATCCCAAATCCGAAGTGTATCTTGCCAATCCGGCGGTTGCCACCGCTTCGGCAATCACGGGAAAAATAATCGATCCGTCTCAATTAAAATAAGGAGAGCGACATGGCTTCACTGACACTCCAGGGCAGCGCGCACCGCTACGGCGCGAACATAAATACGGATGAAATTATTCCGGCACGCTATTTGAATACATCCGATCCGGATGAGCTGGCGAAGCACTGCATGGAGGATCTCGATAAGGACTTCATGAAAAAACTAAAACCCGGCGATTTTATCGTTGCCGAGCAGAATTTCGGGTGCGGTTCCTCGCGGGAACATGCGCCGATAGCTATTAAAAAAGCAGGCGTCAGCGCGATTATCGCTTCCACCTTCGCGCGCATTTTCTTTCGCAATGCCATCAATATAGGATTGCCGATTCTCGAATGCCCGGCGGCAGTAAAAAATATTAAATCAGGCGATGTTCTTTCCATCGACTTGACCGCGGGAACCATAAAGAATGTGACCCGCTCGGAAGTATATCAGGCTCAGCCGTTCCCGCCGTTCATGCAGGACATCATCAAACAGGGCGGGTTGTTAAACTATTTAAAGCGAAGATAAGAAAAGGGGAACATCATGGGAAAAACCTATCGTATTGCAGTCGTAGCCGGAGACGGGACAGGACCGGAAGTTATCAGAGAAGGCATAAAAGTTATTGATACATTGTCCCGAAAATCCGATTTCAAGATTGATTGGATATATTATAATCTCGGCGGGGAACAGTACAAAAAATGCCAGGAGATTTTACCCGACAGCGTTCTGGCGGAGTTGAGAAAAGTCGATGCAATTTATCTCGGCGCCATCGGGCATCCCGATGTGAAGCCGGGTATTTTGGAAAAGGGACTCTTGCTGCGCCTCAGGTTTGAACTGGACCAGTACATCAATTTGCGGCCGGTAAAGTTGTACCCCAATGTCGCCTCACCCCTGAAAGATAAGACGCCTGAGCAGATTGATTTTGTCGTTGTTCGTGAAAACACCGAGGGCATGTACTGCGGCGCCGGCGGATTTCTGCGCAAGGGCACGCCGCAGGAAACAGCAGTCCAGGAATCAATCAATACGCGTTTTGGCGTCGAGCGGTGTATTCGATACGCTTTTGAGCTGACCAAGAAACGCAACAAACAAAAAAAACTGACTCTATGCGGCAAAACGAATGTCTTGACCTATGCGTTTGATTTGTGGGAACGCGCGTTTTATCATGTTGCCAAGGAATATCCCGGTGTGAAGCCCGATTACGCCCATGTTGACGCAACTTGTATGTGGATGGTAAAAAACCCCGAATGGTTTGATGTTATCGTGACGGACAACTTGTTCGGCGACATTATCACCGACCTTGGTGCGATGATACAGGGTGGTATGGGCATTGCCGCAGGCGGAAATATCAATCCTAACGGGGTATCGATGTTCGAACCCATCGGCGGGTCGGCGCCGAAATATACCAATCAGAATGTCATCAATCCTTTGGCGGCGATTTGCGCTGGCGGCATGATGCTTGAGACTATAGGTGAAACTGCGGCCGGGCAGAAGATTGAAGCCGCGGTCATTAAATGTCTCTCGACCGGGAAAATAAAGAGTTTGGCTGCGGGAAGAATGGGATTGACGACAACCGAGATGGGTGATTTTGTCGCCACCAATCTATAAACTGCAGAAGTACACGGTAATCATTGCCGGCTGAAAAGAATTTTAATACGGAGATTATTATGTCAAAGAACTATACAGTGGCTGTTGTCGGAGCGACGGGTGCGGTTGGTCAGGAAATGGTAAAGATGCTGGAGAGCCGGAAGTTTCCGGTGAAATCATTGCGCCTGCTGGCGTCGGAACGCTCGGTAGGAAAGAAAATGAAATTCAATGGACAAGACATAGATGTTTTGAAGCTTACTCCTGAACAGGCAAAGGGCGTGGATATAGCGCTTTTCAGTGCCGGCGCAGCCATCTCCAAGGAGTATGCTCCGATATTCGCGAAAGAAAATTGTTTTGTCATAGATAATTCCAGCGCTTGGCGGATGGATGAAAGTGTGCCGCTGGTTGTTCCTGAGGTCAATTCTCAGGCGCTGTCCCAGGAAAAAAAGATTATCGCTAATCCCAATTGCTCCACCATTCAAATGGTTGTCGCGCTTAAGCCGTTACATGACGCCGCGCGCATTAAGCGGGTGATTGTTGCTACCTATCAATCCGTTTCCGGAGCCGGCGGACATGGTATGGATGAGTTGGAACAGCAGTCGCGGGCGTGGGCAAAAAATGAAACTATCCCGCCTGCCAGCACGTTTCAACAACAGATAGCTTTTAATGTGATTCCTCAGATAGATGTATTCCTTGATAACGGCTATACCAAAGAAGAAATGAAAATGACTAATGAGACCAGGAAGATCATGGGTGACGCCGGTATGGCCGTCAGCGCGACCTGCGTGCGGGTCCCGGTATTTCGGTCGCACTCAGAATCGGTATGGATTGAAACTGAAAAGAAACTTACCGCTGTTGACGCGCGCCGATTGCTGGCAGCTGCGCCCGGCGTCGAGATATACGACTCTCCTGCGGACAAAAAATATCCGACCCCGCTCATGGCAGCTAACCGCCAGATGACCTTTGTAGGCAGAATCAGGGAAGACATTGCGATCGAAAAAGGATTGACATTTTGGGTAGTTTCTGATAACCTTTTAAAGGGCGCCGCCTTAAACGCGGTGCAAATCGCAGAAGAATTATTGCATCGGGACCTTATAAAAAACCAATGAAAAAGATTATTGTTAATGCCGATGATTTCGGTTACCGTGAATCGATCAATAAGGGCATAGTACTCGCTCACAAAAATGGCGTTGTTTCGAGCGCCTCGTTGTTTGTTGATCGGGAAGGTACGGATGAAGCGGTTGGTCTTGCCAAAGAAAATCCTTCTCTCGGGATGGGCATTCATTTAGACCTCGATAGATTTTTTACGGTTGACCACGCCATGGGAGTCGTGACGGAACTAATCAATGCTGACTTGGAAGCGGTGAAAGGGGAGATTCGGCGCCAGATAGAGAAATATTTGGCTTTTGGATTTTCAGCCGACCATGTCAACAGTCATCATCACGCGCATTTAAACGCACAATTATTCCCTCTGGTCTGCGCCATGGCGCAGGAATATAAAATTCCCGCTATCCGTTTTCTGTGTAATCATTTCGTAAACGACGCTGAATGCGACCGGATGCGCGCGATTGCCCAGAAGCACCTTCTTTCATTTGCCGACCATTTTATTGAAGGATGGTACTGGGGCAATGTCGACGAGCCGTTTGTTGTTGCTGAATTGATGACGCATCCGGGGTACGGGGAACTGTGGCGTGAGGCGGAGCTGGCGCATTGCTGTCAGCCGCCGTTGAAACAATATTTTATCGATAATAAAATCGATCTTCTGCGTTTTTCAGACATCTATCCTCAAAAATGAACCTGTTGCTGACCATCGAATACGATGGTGCCGCGTTTTGCGGCTGGCAAAAACAACCCCTTGCACGCACCGTCCAATCTGAAATCGAAAAAGCTTCTTCCCGTATCTTTAAAACACCCTCAATTGTTAGTACCGCTGCCGGCCGTACGGATAAGGGCGTTCATGCGCTGGCGCAGAGCGTAGCGTTAGCGGTTACCGGGGGGAGATCCTATCCGCTCAAAAAGATTCTTTTAGCGTTCAATGCCGTGTTGCCTGCGGACATAGCGATAACTGCCGTAAAACGCATTCCTGCCGCGTTTAATCCCCGTTTTAAGGCCCGCGCCAAGCAGTATGAATACGCCATTTGGAACAGCCCGTGCCGTTCCGTATGGCGCCAGAAATATGCATGGCAGGTGCCTCGCCCCCTTGATGTGCCCGCCATGCGCAGGGCAGCGCGGTACTGCATCGGAAAACACGATTTTAACGCCTTCTACGCATCGGGCGGAACCCAAGAAAACACGATGGTGACGCTCACAAAAATTCGTATTACCACTGCTACGCCTGCCGGCGCAATAACCATTCTGTTCCAGGCTGACCGATTTCTATACAAAATGGTGCGCACTCTGGTAGGAACCCTCGTTGAAGTTGGTTTAGGCAAGCGTCCACCGGCCTCTCTGCGTGATATTCTTAGTAGCCGTAACCGCCGGTTGGCGGGGGAGACAGCGCCTCCTGAGGGTCTGTTCCTTAAAAAGATTATGTATTAGATGTCTTCCTTGCCAATCTTCTTACCTGCCTCTGCCCCTTTCCTGCTTTCCCCTGTTTTTCCTGATTTTGATGTAAAACCCCATTTCTCTCATCCCTTTTTCCGAACCCTTCATTTTTGACCCCCGGCACCCCTGGACCCTTGGTCACCTTGCGATCATTTCAGCCCTTTTTTTGGTGTCTTTCATGGCTTTTTCCGGACCATCCATTTTCCGTCAAATTGTACCGAAAAATTAGATTCCCGAAAAATGTTGCCAAAAAATGGGAAAAATTATTTTCATATTTTTTGACAAAACTGCGGAAAATCGCCGGAATGTGAGTGATAATTAATAACTGTTAAAGTAATTTATAGAAGCAATGCAATAAATATATATTTATAAGTACTAATCATTATATTTATCATAAATTAGTTTAATGTTGACAAGTTGTCACCTAATCCATATAACTTAACATAATATATATTATCGGAACTTGCGGGGGTGTGGGTGGAGATATGATTTCTCAGACGGAAAATACAGATTGAATCGTCTTAATCAATGCAATTAAGATAATATGAAATGCAATGAATTATCAATGATAATTAGATATATAACTTTGATGGGTGCCTTATATAAACGAAAAAAGGACATTCATGTATACACAAGAATGTCCTCTTCATTACAAGTTAAATGGCAAGTTCAGTGTTGGATCTCAGCTTATCTTGGCAAGGGCCTTAATCCCGGTCATTCCGAGCTTAATACCGGCAGCGGCGGCAGCTGTTGTAATTTCAACAACTTTGCCTTCCAGCAGGGCATCGATGGTTTTTACTCCGCGGATAACCGCGGCGCAATCTCCCATCTTTTCGGCAGTTTTAATATCCAGATAACCGCACATAAGGTAGCCCTTGGGCGTTATAACCATGACCAAATTTGCTGCCATAAGGGGTATTTCAATCCCCTGGGCTGTTTTCTTGTTGACTACTATATCGCGTGTTTTCATAAGATCTCTCCGAGGTGCTCTGTTTTATCACACCAGCCATGACTTGGGGTTCGAATATTCGCTTGGTTTGGGCATTATGACTGAACTCTGGTAGGGCCACCGCTCTATTTCGGGACCGCCTTTAGATACCGTCACCACGAATTCAATAGTACTAATTTCAGGGGGTATTTGCAATATATCCAAACTCACCGCACATTCAATGATTTTTCCAGCACATGCAGAGGTCAAAGGGTCTTGATTATCTGCCGATAGGAGTGCATATTCTCGTATGTTTCCGCCGTTTTCAAGAGATAGGCGCAGTTCTTTGCCGGCAGGAGTCAGAAAAATGATGTTAAAAGTAAACTCTTCGATGCTTTTTGAAGCGATAGCGGTGTTGAGATCCAGCCGAAAATAGATGTTTTCCAGGTCAAATCCGTAGTAAAATGACTTTATGACCGTTTCTACCTGATGCATGGATCCGCCGGCGTGGCCGACCTCGTAGTATCCCGCTGATTTCCATTCGAAATAACTGCTGACTTTCCCATCAATTTTTGGGGTAATCATTTCTGACGGTTCAAGGGTTGGTTGTGTTTTTACGATGCCCTTGATGGTTTTGTACAGATAATCAGGAACTTTCTCATTGCATAGTTCGTATACCGCTATCAGGTTTTGCCGGAAAAGATAGTCAAAAATAGCGTCAATGCTGGATGAATGGTCGTTTCCGTACCACCAGTTCCAGTCAGATCCTTCAGCGATGTAAATCTTTTCCCAAGCGGAAAGAATTGCAGGCGTTTCCTTTTTTTTCGGGTATTTCTGTATATAGTTGGATAGGAAGTTCCGGGTTGCCAGAAGATAGTCCCAGGCAACATTGTCTTCGCTGTGTCCGATCCATATGGCGAAATTGCCGTTGATCCATGATCCTGCCCAAAGGTTGGTCAATGTTTCAACGGGCGGATGTTTCAGCAGGTAGTCGCTGATGGTGACCGTTTCTATGGTTTCATCAGCGCTTAAGGCGCCATAAAGCTGGCGCAAAAAATCTCTGCCGTCGTTGGCATAATACTCCCAGCAGTTTTCCCCGTCAAGAATCACCGAAACCAGATTATCCTCGCCCGTATCGCCGAGCGTATCCCGGATGGCGTGCAGGCGGTTCATAAAATCGTTTACCGCATCCTTGGCGGCCCATTTTGCATATATAAAACCGATGGCGTCCGACAGTGCATGGTCCCGAAATATCATATTGACAGCATTGTCGCCAATCTTTACGCGATACGGTTTATACAGCTTTGAGCGGGATGATGCGGCAGCGTGCAGGCTGCGGAACAGAATTTCCTCGTCGCTCGCTATCCATTGAATGCCCGAAGCGGACAGCAGAGGGATGATATCTTCAGACACGGAACCCTCTGATGGCCACATGCCCCGCAAGGGACGGCAAAAAGAGCGTTCATAATAAGCGAGAGTTTTTTGTATCTGAGTTAGCGCGTCTTCCTTGTGCTGAAAGCGTTTTTTTGGCAGCTGCGCATGAGGCATGGCGGTGAGCGCGTTGTTGGTATCGCAGAGCAGCGGCAGTATGGGATGATAAAACGGCGTTGCTGATACTTCGATTTGTCCGCGGTCCTGCAGTTCTTTGTATTTGGGAATTATCATCCCGCAGATAGACAACTGTTTTTGTATGAGCGATTGTTTATCCTCTTCAGAGAAGTTCCGCCCCTTGGCGAATAGGGATGCAATAAGTTCATCTTTTTCCCGCCAGTACGGATCCATCCACGATAAATTAAACCATACTTGTAAGTCGCGTATGTCGGCTATGGTAAAATAATTTTGAATGCGGCGCAGGTCTTCCGTGGATGTTTGCCGGCCACGTTTCTCCAGGAGCTGGTGATACCGGTTATACGGGAAAACCATTGTTTCCCAGTTGGCCATGAAAAAATTATGCAGAATAAATATCTTTTCACTTTCTATCAGCTGGTCGGCTGCGGTCAGCGTCATGTCAAGAAATTTATCCCGTGCAATCTTCTGTGCGTATTCATCGAGCTGTACCAAGAGGGACGGGACGACATTGAAATTCGATTTAATCAGCGGGAACTCGTCAAGGATTGCGGCCATGTCGAAATAATCCTTGGTCGCGTGCAGGCGTACCCAGGGAAGTTCATTGACACCGGTGGAGGGGTTTTTGTACAGGGGCTGATGCTGGTGCCACAGAAAAGCAAGATGCAGTTTCTTCATGTTAAAATTTGGCGGTTATTTCGTATTGGTACCGCGTGGCGGGATCCGAGTGAGGCCACAATTGATCGAATTTTGGCGGGGTGTAGCGGTTGTAGGATAAGGATGATGTTACATATTTTGAGTGTGTGTATTTGACGGCAAGATCCATCTCGACGCCGATGGAGAATTCCCCCCCAAAAAGGCGTTCAAATCCGGACGCCACCGGCGCGCCGCGGGGCCCAACCGATGTGGAGTACAGAAAGTAATCAACGCTGAACGCCCATCCGTACAACGGAGAGAACTCGGCACCCAACGATAATGTATTGATGCCTGAATACTCCGCTGATGGCAATGTGTAATAACCGCCTGTCGGCGTGGCGGCAAACAGCTGTCCGTTGCCAGCGCGCTCCAGTCCGTCAAAGCGGCGAGTTAAATCAGGTGAAAAAGAATTGTCAGTGCCGGTATTTTGAAGGTCATTGCCGGTGTTCATGGCAAGGAATGCCCTGGCGGTAACAGAACCGAGCTTGGTATTCTTTCCGTATAGTTCCCCCCGTAAGGTGTATCCCATTCCGTCGAGTGCAATTGCAGTGTTGTTGGATCGGGTAATATATCCGGTTTGTTTGGCTAATTCAAACTGATACAGTGACAATTCGTTACGGCGTCCGACACGGATATCATAAAATTGCTTGTAAACTTCCTTAGTGATGTCAGTGATGTTACCGGGGAGAGTATAGACATATCCGGCATCGTTAATATATCTGAAATAACCCAATTCCCAGTGGTGTTGTTTCCAGTCAGTGGATGCAACCCCGCCGTACAGATCAGCATCTGCGTCGGGTCTGAAATTGTCGGTCAACTTGGCAGTCACCAGTTCCATGTCCCATTTTATCGGCCAAGAGGTATGCCCGATAATGCGGAAAGCGTTGAATCCGACACCGTTGTCGTCAATGATAAGACCGTCGCCATACGACAATGGTTGTTTGCCGGCTATGATATCTACGGGCAAATCGTTAAAATCGGTCAGAACGACATATGCATTTTCAATGTAGGGGGTTAGTGTTGTATTTGGATACGGAGTGGCAAAAAGGGTGCTGGTAGAACCGGCAACCCCGATAGCGGTAAGTTTTGTGGCTATACGAACACCCGGCGCAAACGATCCACCGATGGTCACCCCGATGCGCTGTGAATAATAACTCCGGGCGTCAGTGGAAGATGACACATCAAAGTCATTATTGCTGAAACTGACACCGCGCACGCGGTAATCGGTCTCAACCGTCAGCGATGAAGCATAGAGACAGCTTATCGCCGGCAGAAAACTAAACAATACAATAAAAAAACGAACCAATAGTTTGCGCGTCATAAAATTGCTGCGGCAAAAAAAGACGGTTTGACGCTTTCTTTGCCGCAGCGATGGTAATAGAATCAATACTTATGAGAAGTAATATCTGACGCCGACATTCGTCAAGCCTGCCTGAGTGCCGAATAATTTGCTGCTGCTGTTGTAGCCGATGCCTGCTTCAACGCCGAATCCAAGGTTGGGAAGGTTGCTGAGGAAAAATTCAGCTCCAACACCGGTGCCGATGGTGAAAGCGGTATCGCTGTAATCTTTGCCCTGAACTTTAATTGATACATTCTCGATGCCGATAATGCCGTATCCGTACACGCGCATATTGGATTCTTTCTTTATGACGCCAAGTACTTTACCGCCTAAATCAAAACCTTTTGCGTTATCGCCAAATCCAAAACCAAGAATGCCTTCAAAGCCCATGCTGCCAGCAGTCCAGTACCGGAGAGCCAAAGAGGTTGTCGCCGGAATAGGTTGCGGTTGTCCATTGACATCAACAGTGGTATTTCCTGAGAGTTGAGAATTAAATCCAAATCCGGTCTTTGCATCTGATTGGACGCGCACAGGAGCTGCAGATACTGAATGTTTAATTTCTTTTGCAAAAGATACTCCACCAAACAGTGATACTGCACAAACAGCCAAAACTAATCTTTTCATTGCTTTCCCCTTTTATATACAATTTAACAACACTGTAATTATACAATAGAAATTGAAAAATTAAAAGCTGGAACAGGTTACTGTTTATTGTTTCCGTGCTGAACTGCGGCAGATTTCAACGGGGATGCAGAGATAATGGCAATGCGTTCCTGCGCTCGCTGAGCCCATCCGCCGCCCGGGTAGAGCGCAGAAAGTTTGTCATACTGTGCTTTTGCCTCGGTAAAAGAACCGTTTAATTCATATAATCTGCCCAGTGATTCATATGCTTTAGGGACAAAAAAGTGGTCTGCATATCTTTTGATGAAGGTAGTGTAAGTAGCTATGGCTGCCGTATAGTTTCCTGCAGATTCTTGTATATCGCCCAGAATCATCAATGCAAGGGGCATCATGCTTTTGGGCGTCCCTTCGTCAATAGCCGGGCGAACGACGCTTTCGGCGTTAGCAAATTCCTTTTTTGATATGAAATAATCGGCCTTGAGCATGCGCGCCTGTGTTGATGCGGGAGTATGCCTGTATTGCAGAATGATTGCATCGAGCGACTGAAGGCCGGCATCGATCTGGCCGCCGTAAATCTGCGCCTGCGCCATGGAGAACTTATCGTTGGCGCGCGCTTTTGACGAGTGAAGGCGCATGAAAAAGAAAACGGAAAATATAAGTGCGCCGATGGTTATGCCCAGAATGCTATAAAACGCCTGGCGGTTCTTTTGTATCCATTCGATACTGACAATGAGAATGTTTTCGAGTTCATTTCTTTTTAGATTGTGTCGAGTGTTTGCGTCCATTGATTATTCCCCTTGCGTGATTTTGCATAGTTAAAAAATCGGCCATTACAAGCCCGCTCACTTTTAAAGTAGACCGGATACTTTCCGCGCACATTAAATCGTCCGGCTGATGCGTGTCGGTATTAAACACCAGTGAAGCGCCCAGTTTTTTTGCCAGACGCGCCACATGAGGGTTGCCCGCCTTGTGTCCCCGTCGGGTAGTAATTTCCAGGCAAACATTGTTTTTTCGCGCCAGCAGAACATCGTCTGCAGTTATGTGACCGGGATGAGCGATGATGTCAGCGCATGCCATTATGGCGGCATGGTTTGTCCCCGGTGGTACCGTTTCAGCGGGGGTCTCACCGTGAACGACCACTATGTCAGCGCCGAGCTTTCGGCACATTTGGACAGCTTTGGCTATTAGCGGGGGCGGCACATAGGTAATCTCTATACCTGCCAAAACGCGTATATCATACGCGCGGCTGAGCTGTGCAGTAATTTTTTTAATGCGGGGGATGATGTAATCAATCGTAGAAAAATCACCGTGATCGGTCAGTGCGATTGCTTCATATCCGTTAACTTTTGCGCGGTAGACCAGTTCTGAAGGAAGCAGGGCGCCGTCAGAGAACAAACTATGTGTATGTAGATCGATGTATTTCATATTTTCCTTGCGTTTTTAAACGCCCCAGAGAGGATTTGAACCTCCAGCCTTATCCTTAGGACGGATCTGCTCTATCCAGTTGAGCTACCAGGGCGTGTGCGTGCAGTTTAAAATGTTATGAGCGAGAAAACATCATAATTCTTAAGTGCTGTAGTGCGACCATTGAGAAAAAGTAATTCTATCAGACAGGCGATACTGACGACTTTCCCGCCATTCTGTTCTATCATAGTCGCTGTTGCCAACGCGGTTCCCCCGGTGGCGAGCAGGTCGTCGACCAGCAAAATATTCTCACCCGGTTTTATTGCATCTTCGTGCATTTCCAGGGTGTCCGTTCCGTATTCCAGTTGATAGGTATGTTTCACTGTTCGGTAGGGCAATTTTCCTCTTTTTCTGACAGGAATCATTCCTACGCCCAAACTGTAGGCAATCGGTGCGCCAAAAATAAATCCGCGGGCTTCAACACAGGCGACTTTGTGAATATTTTGTCCCCGATAATGGCTGGCCATTTCGTCAATGGCTTTGCGGAACAAATCGGGATTACTCAATACCGGTGTTATGTCTTTGAAAAGTATTCCTTTTTTAGGAAAGTCCGGAATATCCCGGATAGCTGATCGTAACTGTTCGACAACTGAATCCATAAGTAATCCCCTTGCCTAATGGCGGCGTTCGTAATGCCGCTGATCGGCAATAACACGGCGATCAATACCGCTGCGGCGATTGACTTTAACTGCACGCGTATCGGGCAGTCCGATGCGCCGGTCAACTCTGTTGGCACGCCGGTCGAATATGACGCGGCGGTCTCGTTTAGTGCTACGGCTGTCGAGCAGAAAGTCCTTGCTGTCTTTAAGTTCAACAAGTTTAACTTTGACCGCCAGTATTTTTAATCTTTTGAGCGCGCGCTCTTCCAACTGCCGGATACGCTCGCGCGATAAATTAAGTTTATCGCCGATCTCTTCGAGTGATTTAGGAGGCAAGTTATTAAGGCCGAAACGCCACTCTATGATATTTTTTTCACGCTGTTCAAGGAAATTAAGAGCCCGTGAAATATCCGAGTTTTGGCGGATGAGTTCCGTGACTGACTCGGGCGATGATTCATGGTCAGAAATTATATCTTTGATAAATAGCGAGCCCTCTGCGTCTAGTGGCGTATCCAAAGAACTTACGCCATGGGTAAGCTGAGTCGCCGCCATAATATTCTTTATTTGCGGCGTTGTCATGTGCAGTAGTTTTCCCATTTCCTGCATGGTCGGATCGCGGCCCAGTTTCTTCTGCAGGGGTTTCCAATTCTTGAGCCAGTGATGTATTGAGTCCCATATATGCGGCGGAATGCGGATGGTTTTGCTTTTCTCTTCAACGGCATGGCGTACTGACTGTTCAATCCAGTAGGTGGCGTAGGTTGAAAATTGTACTTTTTTTTGGGGGTTAAATTTCTCCACCGCCCGCATAAGTCCCATGTTGCCTTCCTCGATGAGATCGAGAAATTCAATACCGGTTCTGCAGAATCTTTTTGCGATAGGAATAACCAGGCGAAGGTTAGCTTCTACGATGAGTTTCTGGGATTTTTTGTCACCTTTTAAGGCGCGTTTCCAAACCAGTTGCAGCCGGTCAGGGGGGATAGGAGGGATAGCTTTTATTTCTTTGAAATACAGTTGAATTGGATCGAATTGTTCCATATATTAATGTGTTGAACAGGATAGGGGCATTGGGTATAAACAAATCGGGGCGACTGGATTCGAACCAGCGACCTCACGGTCCCGAACCGTGCGCTCTGCCAACTGAGCCACGCCCCGACTACAAAAATTATTATACTTCATTTGCCCGACTCTGGTCAAATATTTTACTGCCAAACGGCACACTGCTATTCAGCATTATCAGGATTGTTGTTGAGAAAGCGGACAAACGCATTGTGCTTGTCAACCAATATGATGGACGCGCTCAGAGCAGTGTCGGTGAGTTCGAAGCCCATTATGATTATCTCTTCACCGGCGCGAATGAGATGTGCTGCGGCGCCGTTCATGCAGATGACGCCTGAATTCATCGGACCGGCAATGACATAAGTTTCAAGGCGTGCGCCGGTGGTGTTGCTGACAACAAGAACTTTTTCGCCGACCCATAGACCGCACTTGTCAATTAAAGCACGATCGATAGTTATACTGCCTTTGTAGTTAACATTTGATTCTGTGACCAACGCTTTGAATATTTTAGAACGCAACATCCATCGCATAACGCAATCCCTTGGAAAAATATCATATCGGGGCGGCCGGACTTGAACCGGCGACCTCTCCCACCCCAAGGGAGTGCGCTAGCCAACTACGCTACGCCCCGAATTTGTCAACAGCCGTACTGCGTACGAGGGGTTTTAATTGTTTTAAAATATCTTCAAGTTCTTCGCGGACCTCACGAAAAACCTTTGAATCAACGCTATTACCGGACAACGGAAGATGCATCTGCGTCGTATCTTCTTTTTTGCGCTTATCGCCGACCAGAAATTTTTTGGCGCCGGCGATCGTGTATTTTTTTGTGTACAAAAGATCTTTTATCAGAAAGACACTTTCAATGTCTTTGCGGATATACTTACGCTGTCCGGAAGATCGGCGTGTGGGACGCAGTAAATGAAACTCGCTTTCCCAATACCGCAACACATACGCCGGAATCTGGACAATCCTGCTGACTTCCCCTATAGAAAAAAATTCCTTTTCAGGAATTGGCGGAATTTCAATCATGTAAGTGCGGTGATCACCTGGTTACTGTCGACTGCTCGTCATATTTAATCAAAGAACAACTGAAAAGTCAAACGGGGCTTGTCGCTAAAAAAAATCCTTGGCGAGCTTGAAACGAACCTTTTTGCGTGGCGATAAGGTTAATGTTTCACCGGTTTTCGGGTTGCGGCCTTTTTTCGTTTTTGTCGTAAAAGGATGGAAACTGCCGAAGCCGGAAACAACTACTTTATCTCCCTCACGCAGCGCCCCTTGCATTGTCGAAAATACAGTTTCAACCGCGTCCAGGGCTTCTTTGCGCGTGCTGAGAACTTTTTGCAGTGATTCGACCAGATGGTTTTTATTCATAGATACAACTCCATTTCCGGCTTTGAATCCCGCATCATAAGCGACTTGACCGATTCAGCGGGCGGTGTTCCCTCGTATAAAATGCGGTATACTTGATGAATGATAGGCAGTTCGAGTCCATAGCGCTTGCCAAGCTCAAAGGCGCTCTGCGTTGTTTTAACGCCTTCTGCGACCATGATGAGCTCTTGTTCGGCGCATGTCAATGTTTTTCCCTGTCCGATTTTTTCACCGAGCGCCCTGTTGCGTGAGTGGCGGGAGAAACAGGTAACAATCAGATCGCCCAGGCCCGTCAGTCCGGCAAATGTTTGTTGTCGTCCGCCCATGGCGATACCCAGTTTCATGAGTTCGGTGAGGCCGCGCGTTACCATGGCTGCTTTGGCGTTGTCGCCCAGATTGATGCCGTCAATGATACCTGCGGCGATGGCAAAAATATTTTTAAGTGAAGCGCCGATTTCGACGCCGATAATATCAGTGTTGGTATACACGCGGAAGTGAGGGGTCATAAAGAGGTCCTGACACCGTTCCGCTGCCTGGGAATTATTCGATGCGACCACAATGGCGGTAGGATGTTTCTGCGCGACTTCTTCGGCATGGCTGGGACCGGAAAGAGCAACGATGCGGTTGCCCGCAGCGGGGAGTTCATCGCTGATAATCTCCGACATTCGCTTAAGAGAATTATTTTCTATGCCTTTGGTGGCTGAAATGATTATCGTATCGGTAAGTGCAATGCCGGTGCTGGATAACCGGCGTGCGACTGAACGCAGCGTATGTGATGGGACGGCAAATAAAATATAGTTTGCCGATGAACACGCGGTGAACATATCGCTGGTTATGGGCATGTCATCGGGAAGCTTTACATGAGGGAAAAAACGTAAGCTCCGTGTTTTTGCCAAAGTTGCTGACTGGGCCTCGTTAAATTCCCAGAGTGTTACCGCACATCCTTTGTCGTATAGGAGTTTGGCAAGGGTTACCCCCCACGATCCCGCGCCCAGTACCGCGACGGTGGTTTTCATGTGTTTCCCCCGCGAGACGATATTTTGTTCTCAGTGCCGTTTATCAGCCGGCGTATATTGGGCGTATGCTGAAATATGATGACAATAGCGACCAGAGCGGCGCACAGGATTCTGACCGGCGAAGCGCCCAGGAAAAACCCTGCAAGGGGCAAAACAACGGCGGCGACAATCGAGCCGGCGGAGACATATCCGGTTGCGGCGAAAACAGCCGCAAAAGCGGCCAGTGCCAGGCCGGCCGGTGCCGGCAAAAGTGCGCCGAAGACGCCGGCTGAAGTGGCGACGCCTTTACCGCCTTTAAATCCCAGAAAAACAGTGTACATGTGGCCCGTGATGGCGCACAGTCCCGCGCCGATTGCAATGAATTCGTTGCCGGTGATATGCATCGCCGTCAGTACCGGAATACATCCCTTAAGCGCATCAAGGATAAAGGTGATAACGCCGGGGACGGGACCAAGTACGCGGAATGCATTGGTCGCTCCCGGATTGCCTGATCCATGCCGACGAATGTCTATACCTTTAAGCATTTTTCCCGCGATAAATCCGACGGGAATGGCGCCCAGAAGATAGGAAAAAATGAATAATAGAACTAGTTTCATGATTTTAAAAATTTAATGACCAGCGGGGTGCCCGTGAAATCGAATCGTTCACGCAAACGGTTCTCTAAAAATCGGCGATATGAAAAATGAACAAGCAGGGGATCGTTGCAGGTAACTTGGAATGTCGGCGGGCAGACATCAAGTTGTTCGATGCGTTGTAAATGCAGTACATGTCCTTTGCGCGAAACGGGGCGCAGATGTTCCGCCTGCACCATTATCTCGTTGAGGTCTTCCTGGGCGACCCGTTTGGAATACTCTGCGTACACCGTTTTTGTTTCGTCAAGTATTTTCTCGACACGCTGGCCGCTTTTTGCCGAGACCAGAATGAGTTTTGACCACGACAAAAATTGCAACTTCTGTTCCATTTGCCGTTTTATGTTGCGCAATGTTTCTTCGCGGTCTTCCGGAAGGTCCCATTTGTTGACCGCCATCAGGCACGCACAATGATTTTCAAGGATCATCTGGGCAATGCTCGCTTCCGTTTCGCCGATGCCCTGGCTGACATCGATAACCAGCACGGCTACATCAGCTCGTTCAAGAGCGTGATGCGTGCTCAGCGACGATAAATATGTCATGTCGTCAGTAAACTTATGGCGGCGGTGCATACCCGGTGTGTCGATTATCACAAAGGATTGACCGTTGTGAGAAAGAGGCGTATCCAGCGCTTCCCGTGTTGTTCCCGGTCGCTCGTTAACGAGTGACCGTTCTTGTCCGGAAAGACGGTTCATAAGGGAAGATTTACCTACATTGGGTTTGCCGACCAGTATTAAATTGATGGCGTCGCTGGGGGGAGCGTTCTCCGTATTGTCAGAACTGAAAGTGTCCATCGCTTCAAGTAAGTCAGGAATATTGATACCGTGAATTGCCGAAATGGTGATCATCGGTTCGATGCCGAGCGCATAGAATTCAGCGGCCTTAATTTCTTCTTTTGCATTGTCGATTTTATTGATAACCAGAATGGTCTTTTTCCCTTGTTGGCGCAGAATCGCTGCGACCTCACCGTCCACCGGCTGAAGCCCTGCTTTGCCGTCAACTATCAAAAGCGCCAGGTCTGCGCCGTTAAGAGCCCGCACTAAGTGCCGTCTGAGGTCGTTGGAAAAAATGGAGTCATCATCAGACCATCCAGCGGTATCGGTCAAAATGAATTGCTTTTTCCCATAGGTAAGGGTGTGATAGTTAACATCTCTCGTTGTGCCCGGCGTATGGTGTACCAACGCCTTACGACTTCCGCACAAACGGTTGAACAGTGCTGATTTTCCGACATTCGGCCGGCCGATAATGAGTACGCGTGTCATGCTTTTCTGCTTCCTGTCACTAGGTAATCAATGCCGGAAAGAGCGGTAACGCAAACAGTCGCAATCAATAGTTTATCGATGATTGCTCCATGCAGCCCCAGCAGTATCAGCCAGATCGTGACCATCTGGAAAACGGTCGACATTTTCCCGAGTAAACGGGGTTTGATTTCTGTCGAACCGGTGATGAAATAAATGACCGCCCAGCCGATAACGATGATGCTATCCCGGCTGAGTATGACGACAAATACCCACAGAGGGATACTGTGCAGATATGCGGTAACCAGGTAGGACGAAAACATAAGCAGTTTGTCAGCCAGCGGGTCAAGAAACGAGCCCAGGGGTGTGATCTGTTTCCTTCGGCGGGCGACAAAGCCGTCCAACGCGTCTGAAATAATCGTGACGGTAAAAATGATTGCCGGCCAGGGGAAAAGCCCTTGAAGAAGGGTAATAATAAAAACCGGAATCAAAACGATCCGTATCAGGGTTATTTTATTTGCCAGCGTCATATTTTTCATGATAGTAAATCTTTTATCTTATCCCACTGTTCGCGCGAGCTTTCCAACTCGAGGGCAATGCCGCGTTGCTGATAGGTTTCTTTTTTTATGATTGCCAATTGCCGGACAGCTGCTAATTGCTTGTTGTGCGTGTAGGGCACAATGACCCGGTGTGCTATAAGCTTTGGGGCAACGGCGGCGCCGATTTTTGCCAGTAGTTCCGCAAGGTTGTCACCCGTGCGCGCCGAAATCAGTATTTTCCCCTCTTGCGCCAGCGACCGGCGTTGTTGGGGTGTCATTAAATCCGATTTATTGTACACCTCAATCATCGGAATATGCTCTGCAGATAATTCTTTGAGAACCGTGTGAACCGTTGCCGCTTGGCCTTCGCTGTCAGGATGAGAAATATCTATCACATGCAGTAAACAATGTGCGGCGGTTGCTTCTTCAAGGGTTGCGCGGAATGCCGCAACCAGCGCATGGGGCAGTTTATTGATAAATCCGACAGTGTCGGTACATAAAATCGTTCTGCCGTCAGGAAGAAGAACTTTTCTGGTCGTTGGGTCAAGCGTTGCAAAAAGCTTGTCGTCTGCATACACTTCATCGTGCCCGCAGAGGTGGTTTAAAAGAGTTGATTTTCCGGCATTCGTATACCCGATAATCGCCACGGTAGGCATTCCCGACTCGAGTCGTTTAGCCCGAAGGACACTCCGTTGTTTGCGGATAATCTCTATCTGGCGGTTAAGCATGACCATCCGGTCGCGAAAATGGCGGGAATCAACTTCAAGCTTTCTTTCGCCGGGTCCGCGGGTCCCGATTCCGCCTGCCTGACTGTCGAGCATGGCGCCCTGCTTGGATAAGCGCGGCAGATAATACGCCAGTTGGGCGTGCTCTACCTGGAGAATACCTTCTTTAGTGCGGGCGCGGCTCGCAAAAATATCAAGGATCAGCCGGCTTCGGTCAATTATCTTTACCCCGATTAACTCTTCAAGATTCTGTTGCTGAACGGGTTTTAGATCGTCATCAAAAATGACCATCTGAATATCTTTTGCAACGCATACTTCGTGGAGTTCTTCAGCTTTTCCCCGCCCGATAGCGTATGCGGAGTCGATGCGCGAACGGCTCTGAATAATAATCTCTTCGCACGATGCGCCGGCAGTTGCAGCAAGCTGTGCCAGTTCTTCAAGAGATCTGTCAATCCCCCGGCCCTTACTTCCGGGAAGTCGTATCCCGACAAGAATCGCTTTTTCCATGGTTAAATATGATATCAAAATGTGAGTGAGAAGACAAATAATTCAGAAGGAGTGTTTATGCTGAATTTCTCAAGTTGCTCATTGGGTAAACATAGGGGTGATAGGCACTGTCACACTATCAACGTGGCGATTGTTGTGGCGATGCTGAGTGGATCAAAGGTATCTCGGGTACAGTCAATATGGTGGATGCGGTGGTCTTTGTTAAACCAGGTCGTTTGGCGTTTTGCGTAGTGTCGGGTGTCACGCTGGGTTTGTTCGATGGTTTGCGCACGGGTGAGGGTGCCGTTGATATGCTGTATGGTGTGACGATAGCCGATTCCTTCAAGTCCGGGATCATGGAAAGTGTACCCGCGATTAAGGACGGCGTGCGTTTCCTCGATTAATCCCGCAGTGAACATGGCGGCGGTGCGTGTATCCAAGATGCTGTTGAGTTCCTGGCGCGGCCAATCAAGGGCATAGTGCAAAAAAGTGTAGTTGGTTGGTTTTTTTGTGGTTTCGTGAAGCCGTGACAAGGCGGTGCCGGTCAGCCGGAAAACTTCCAATGCCCGCATAAGGCGCTGAGGATTAAGGCAGTTTTTTTGAGCAGATAGCGGGTCAACGAGAAGGAGTTGTTCGTACAAATATCGGGGGCCGTGAGCGTGCATCTCCTCGGTTAAGGTTTTGCGCATCTGAGCGTCAGCGAGTGGTAGTTCGGCCAATCCGTCAACCAGGGCTTTGATATAGAGTCCGGTTCCCCCCACGATAACCGGAATCTTACCGGCAGAAAAAATCGCAGTGCAATGACGCACCGCGTGTTCGACGAAGGTTCCCGCGCTGAAGTTTTCTGACGGGTCAATAAGATCAGTGATGTGTTGGGGGATACCGTCACAAATCCGTAGTTTGCTGTGCATATCGATGGTGCCGCATTTGTTGGTGCCGATATCCAAATAACGGTATACCTGACGGGAATCAGCGGAAATTATTTCCCCGTTTACTATCTTCGACAAAGCGGTACCAACTGCTGTTTTGCCGGTTCCGGTCGCTCCTGATATGATTATTACGGTGTAAGTCATATGCTTGTTTTCATGGGGGTGCGGTATATTCCTAAGTGTTTATCGCTTGTAATGTCTGATGCCCTGCTATCCGCGATGGAACATTTTTTCGAGACTGGTTTCGGTAAACGCTTGATAGGTCGGTCGTCCGTGCGGACAGGTATGAGGCATTTCACAGGCAAAAAGATCCGTCATCAATTGAGTGAGTTCTTTTTGCGACAGCGATTCGTGCGCTTTGATGCTGGCGCGGCAGGCGGCCCGGATAACCGTTTCGATGCGTTCAGGTTGAGGAAGCCGCATGTTTTCCCCGAGCGCATCGAGGATGACGGCGAAAAGGTTGCTCGCTGCGCTGTCAGTTCCAAGAACGGCGGGAACTGCGTTTATCAGAATTGTAGTTTTTCCAAACTCTTCAATATCCCAGCCGACTTCCTTTAGAACAATCAGATTATCCCGAACCAGTCCCATCCGGCTTGGCGGGAGCTCGATGGTCAGCGGTAAAAGAAGCGGCTGTACAGCAATAGTATGGTTCATCCATTGGGTGCGATAGCGTTCGTAACGGACTCGTTCGGCGGCGGCATGCTGGTCTACGATCATCAGTTGTTTGTTCCAGAAAACGATCCCATATGTGCCGAACACTTGGCCCAGTGCTCTCAGGTTTTTTTCGTCAAGCTGCGAAAGTTCCTGATGCCCCGGGGTATACAGCATATCAGTCCGTTCGCGAATTTCAGGCGAATATGATGCCCGCTGTGTCTGAGACGGTTGGTAACCACTGTACGGTCTCGCCAATTCATCGGGTTTCGGCAGTGTTGCTCCCGGAGCGGTAAATCCCGATTGCGTGAGAGTATTTCTGACGGCGCTGAAAAAAAACTGATACAATTCTTGTTCGTGAGAAAAGCGGACTTCCCGTTTTGTCGGGTGTATATTTACATCTATTTCACCCGGATCAATGGTCAGGTAGACAACCGCGCCCGGATGGGTGCCGACAGGAAGATTTTCCCGGTACGCGTCATATAGGCTGCGATAAAGAAATTTTGGAAAATTGACCGGCCGCTGATTCACAAACAGATATTGAAAACTTTTTGTGGACAATGGATTAGTGCGCGGCGTAATGAACGCGGTCAGTGAAATCTGCGGGTGAGATGCATCAACTTTGAGCATTCCTTGCGCCGATTTTGCGCCCGATACAGCGGTAATGCGCTCAATTGTTGTTTGACCTCGGGAAACATTCAGGAGCGTCTTTCCGTCGCTGGTCAGGGTGAACCCGCAGTCCGGCCGCGCAAGAGCCATTTCTTCGACTATTGCCGCGATGCGGTTGCGTTCCGTGGTTGCACTTTTTAGGAATTTTTCTCGTGCGGGCGTGTTGAAAAACAATTGTGACACTTCAACGATAGTCCCCGGCGAACCGGACCATGCCTGATTGAGTGTCTGTTTTCCGGCGGAAAGCTTGAGTTCCCATCCGTGCAGGGGGTCTGATCGGCGCTGTGTCTGGATGGCAAGGTGCGAGACCGCCGCTATAGACGGCAGGGCTTCTCCGCGAAAGCCGAGCGAGATAATCGACGAGACATCGGCGAAAGTTTTTATTTTGCTGGTGGCGTGGCGCTCAACGGCAAGCAGAAGATCATCGCGGGACATGCCATCGCCGTCATCGGCTATGCGGATACGTGTTTTTCCCGCCTGACGGATGTCGATGACAATAGAATGCGCGTCGGCATCGAGGGCATTTTCAACAAGTTCTTTTACGGCGTTAGCTGGTCGCTCGACCACTTCCCCCGCGGCAATTTTATTGATTGTTTCTTCTGAGAGGATTGAGACAGTCATTATTTAGTGTACTTTTAATTTGACCGATTTAGAACACAGTGTGAAGTAAGAGCATTTCTCAAAACATATATCGGTAACGCCGAGAGCAAGTTTAGTGTCACAGTCAGTGCAATCGAACGCAAGACGGTTTATATGACGGAAATCAATCGGGTCGATGGCGGTAAAAACAATGCCGATCCGCCACATGTCGCCCTTAGAGAGCGTCCACACAACCTTTCCTAATAACGGTTTTGTTTTAAGTCCCGGCACATCTATAATCAAACTGATTGCTGTCCCGACGGGTGCAGAAGCAAAAGTCAGCAGGGCCATACCACCGCCGGATAAGTCAACCAGAATACCCGGAACATGCTCGTTGTTAAACGCGATATGAATCGGTTCATCCATCTCATGAAGAACCGGCAGTCTGCTGTGCCTGCGCTTGTCTTGCTGCTGCATGAAAATCTCCTTAATGGGATCTATCTTTTGTATTTATTCTGAAGCTGTGCCAGTTTCTCCAACCCTTGAATAGGCGTCAGATTATCGATGTCTATTGTGTTTAATTCTATCAAAAAATCTTCAGAAAAAGAAGCAAAAAGATTTAATTGACTGTTTTTCACGTCTGTCCCCGGGGATACGGCAAGCGCCTTTTCTTCGAGCAAACGCATGATAGCGCCGGCGTTAACAATCACTTCTGCAGGCAATCCCGCTAATTTTGCCACATGAATGCCATAGGAACGATCCGCCGCGCCCGACACGATCTTGTGCATGAAGATGACGCCGTTATTCCATTCCTTGACCGCAACATTATAGTTCTTTACGCCTTCATATCGGGTTTCAAGGTCCGTTAATTCGAAATAGTGTGTGGCAAAAAGAACTTTTGGGCCTGCAGGGAGGGCATGTTTGGCGGCAAGATATTCAACGCACGCCCACGCAATGGAAATGCCGTCATAGGTCGATGTTCCCCTGCCTACCTCGTCAAGGATAATCAAACTGCGCGGGGTGAATTGATTCAATATGTGCGCTGTTTCGTGCATCTCGACCATGAAAGTCGATTCCCCCTGTGCCAAATTGTCGCCGGCGCCGATGCGCGTAAAAATACGGTCTACAATGCCGATAGTTGCCTCTTGAGCCGGCACGAACGAGCCCATCTGCGCCATAACGACAATGAGCGCTACTTGGCGAAGATAGGTCGATTTCCCCGCCATGTTCGGACCCGTCAAGAGGATGATTTGGTCGGTATCGGCGTTTAATAGGGTGTCATTGGCGACAAAAGTTCCCGCTGAAAGTTTTCTCTCTATGACCGGATGACGACCTTCTTTGATGGCGAGTGTAGGGGATTCGTCAATCTGGGGCTTTGTGTAGTGATACAGGACGGCGATTTCTGCCAACGCGCCGTAAACATCAAGTTCTGAAATCACTGCGGCCAGCGCCAGTATAGTGGCCCCCTGCGCGGCGATGGTGGTAAGCAGTTCGCTGAAAAGTTCTTGTTCGAGACGCAGAATCTTTTCGTCAGCTGAAAAAACTTTTTCTTCAAAAACTTTCAATTCCGGCGTGATGAACCGTTCGCCGCCGGTGACTGTCTGCTTGCGGATATATGCCGGGGGTACCAGTCCCAGGTTTGATTTGCTGACCTCGATATAATACCCGAACACCGATGTATATCCGATTTTAAGATTGCCGATGCCGGTGTTTTTGCGTTCCCCCGCCTCCATCTCTGCAATGTGCTGTTTGGTATTGGTGCTGATGGCGCGCAGTTCGTCCAGTGCGCCATTGAAGCCATTTTTGATAACACCGCCGTCTTTGAGGGTTGCGGGCGGCTCATCGATGATGGTGCGCTCAAGTGCTGTCTCGACTGAATGGACCGGGATCAGTCCTTTGGTCAGCTTTTCTATCGGGGTCGGAAAGCCAATGTTGAGTTCAGAAGTTACAATGGCAGTTTTAAGTCGGTTGACCATCGCCAGTGTTGTTTTTAAGGCGATCAGGTCGCGTGGCGATGCTGCGCGGGCGACGACCCTGCTCATAATCCGCTCCATATCGGCGGCGTCTTTGAGGATGGTGCGGATGCCCATGCGGGCGGCGCCGTCAGTAACAAAATGCGATACGCATTCCTGTCGGTTGACGATAGCGGTGCGGGACAACAGTGGCTGGGTAAGCCAGTTCCGCATGCGCCGCGATCCCATGGGAGTCACGGTCAGGTCCATGACCTCTAAGAGTGAATTTTCTCGCGAGTGGCTGGAGAGCCCTTCCACCAATTCAAGGTTCTTTACGGCGGTTTGGTCAAGCAGAAGGAATTGATCAAGTGAATAATACCGCACCGGCAGTAAAGCAGGCATCCGTTCACAGCGGGTTTTTTGCAAGTACGAAAGAATTCCCGCAACAGCCCCGCAGGCCAGCGACCGATCCTCCAGCCCCAGAGGTTTTAGCGAGCGAACAGAATAAAAAGAAGTAATGCGGGAGAGTGCTTCTTCCGGGAACAGATGTCTGTCGTCAACCGTGCTCACGCTGATATTCAGAGCAGTTGTGACGGCGAGCAGTGTCTCATGTTTTTCCCACGAATGCGGAATAAGGAGTTCGCCGGGATTGATCCGCGCGAGCTCCTGTTTCAACTGTGTCAGAGTCAATTCAGATGAAAAAAATTCGCCGGTAGAAATGTCGGTGTAAGCCAACCCGAAAAAACTAAGTTGTTGTGCGGGACAAACGCAGGCGAGATAATTATTCTTTTTTGTCTCTAGAAGAGATTCATCGAGCAGCGTTCCCGGGGTGATAACGCGCGTGACGCCCCGGCGCACGATCTTTTTTCCGGGACTGGGCTCTTCAAGTTGTTCGCAAATGGCGACTTTCTCGCCGGCAGCGATGAGTTTCTTTATATATCCATTTGCCGCATGGTGAGGTATGCCGCACATCGGTGTTTCCTGACGGCGGGTTAACACAAGCTGAAGTATTTCTGACGCGCGACGGGCGTCTTCGCCGAACATCTCGTAAAAGTCCCCGAGCCGGAAAAATAAAATAATTCCCGGATACTGGTCCTTGATGTCCCGGTACTGCCTCATCAAAGGCGTCAGTGAATCTCGTGATGGATGAGTCGTTTGAGTTTCTGGATCTGTTTGAGCCATGTATAGGTCCTTATAATATTTTTTACATAATTGCGGGTTTCGCGGTAGGGAATGTCGGATATTTCCCAAATAATGAGAGGGTTTTGCTGGTACCAGCCGTGCACTGTCGCGAACCCCGCATTATATGAAGCCAGCGCCAGTACGGTGTTGCCGTTGCATTGCTTGATGAGTTTTGCAAAATAGTATGTCCCCAGCCGAATGTTAATATCCGGTAGTTCAAGATCGGCGTCTGTAAAGCGATTTATATTTAATTCCGCGGCCAATTCACGGGCTGTAGAAGGCATAAGCTGCATCAATCCGATGGCGCCGCGGTGTGAATGAGCATGGCGAAAAAAATTCGATTCAGCTTTTATCAAAGCGGTTATCAGCAGAGGGTCAATGTTGAACATCGCGGCATGTGATTCGATAGTCGGCCCGTGTAAGGCCGGCCAAATGACCGTTACGGGAAATTCAAGCCCGATTAACAGAACAAATACTATGACCGCTATAATGCAGGCAATAATCAGACGGTATAAATTTACACGCATGAAGTAAACGAACCCTCCAAACTGTAAGCCTTGCTGCCAGTGACGGTAATGCTCACTAAGGTTCCCCGCAGGTTTGATTCGCCAGCGAAAAAAATCTTTTTGTTTGCGCGAGTCCTGCCGCCGGCTATACCGTTTGCGGTGACTTCTTCGACCAGTACTTCCTGATGTGTGCCGATTAGTTTAGCATTTTTCCGCGCGGCGATACTATCGGCTTGTTCAAGCAGGATTGCCAATCGTTCTTCTTTCTTCGAACGGATGACGGAATCTTCACCGGCTGCCGCCGGCGTTCCGGGGCGCGGGGAGTATTTAAAGGCGTACAGAAAATCAAAATCAGTGTGCTCTATGATGCGCAGCGTGGCGGCAAAATCAGCGTCGGTTTCGCCGGGAAACCCTACCATTATATCCGTCGTTATCGCCAGGCGCGGGATAGCGTGTTTTAGTTTGTTCGCCAGCGTCAGATAATCGCCGGCGGTATACTTGCGGTTCATCGCTGCAAGGATTGTGTCAGAACCGGATTGGAGCGGCAAATGAATATGGTCGCACACCTTCGCGCATGAAGACATGGTTTCGATAAGCTTATCGTTGAAATCTTTGGGATGATTCGTCATAAATCGTATGCGGTCAATACCGTCGATGCCGTTGACCATCTGCAAAAGATCGGAGAAATCGATTATTGTTTTCCCCCGTCCGGCTGATGTGTAAGAATTGACATTCTGTCCCAGGAGCGTTACTTCTTTGGTGCCAGCCGCCGCCATACGCCTAATATCCGCAAGTATATCATCAACCGCCCTGCTTTTTTCCGGTCCGCGGACAGTGGGAACTATACAGTAGGAACAATGATTTTCGCAGCCGCGCATGATGTTAATAAAAGATGTTAATTGAGGAGTAGCCGCGGAAAGTACTGAGCGATCGTCAAGCATATCGCCCAGGAATTTATCCAGTAGTTGAGGAAAGTACTCGATGTCCCGTGCGCCGACAACGAGGTTGATAAAAGGAAACCGTTTTTTTATCGATTCCTTAACCCGTTCAGCCATGCACCCGGCAAAAACAACTTTCATAGCCGGTTGTTTCACTTTAATGAGGGCAAGCCGCCCCAGATACGACAAAGCTTTATGCTCGGCCTGCCCGCGCACCGAACAGGTGTTGACAATAACAAGGTCCGCCTGCTGCGCCAAGTCCGTCGCCACACCCCCGCGGCTGCGCAGATGTTCCCCTATCGCTGCCGAATCAGCAACATTCATTTGACAACCGAAGGTGTGGATATAAAATTTCATAGATATTTTGATGAGACCCGCGCAGTTGGTGCAACGGGTTCAATGTGTATTACTTCTGCAGGTGCATTTTTAGGAGGACGGCGGCGATATCGAGGGATGTGCATTCCGGGTCTATCATGCGTTCTATCATGGTCGCAAATTTTGCGATATCGGGAGCGTCAAGCGTGGCTTTTACTTTATCCAGAAACTGGGTAACGCGCAGATTCTCAATATCGGCGATTGATGGAACACTCATGCGCTTCATTTTTATCTTTGTATAGCGCTGAATGTCCATCAGTTTAAAAAGTTCTCTGCCGGCGACAAAGGTGAAGGCGCGGCCAGATTTACCCGCCCGGGCTGTTCTGCCGATGCGGTGGACATAATATTCTTCGTCTTGAGGGACATCATAATTAAACACGGCCTGGATGTTTTCAACATCAATGCCGCGCGCCGCAACATCGGTAGCAACCATAACCTCAACCGTTCCTTGACGGAACTTTGACATCACTCGGTCCCGCTGAGTTTGGTTCATGTCGCCGTGGATGCCGTCGGCGGAATATCCGCGCGCCTGTAGATGCGCCGTTACTTCGTCAACCATGCGCTTAGTGTTGCAAAACACCAGCGACCGTTGAGGGTCATAAAGATCCATAACCCGGCAGAGTATTTCAAGTTTTGAATGCTGCCGGGCTTCAAAATATATCTGTTCGACATTGGGTGCAGTAATTTTATCATGCACTACTTTAACGAGTACCGGACTTTTCTGGAAATGTTTGGTCAGTTCCATGAATGCCCGAGGCATAGTCGCAGAAAAGAATACAGTTTGGCGGGTGGTGGGAACGCTTTTTAGTATCAGTTCAATATCTTCTTTAAAGCCCATGTCGAGCATCTCGTCGGCTTCATCAAGCACCACCATCTTTATACCGTCAAGCCGGAGGGTCTTTCTTTCCAAATGGTCCATGACGCGGCCGGGGGTGCCGATGATAATTTGTACGCCGCGCCGTAATCCGTGTATCTGGCGGTCGATTGGTTGCCCGCCGTAAATCGGGAGAATGGTTATATCCCGCTTGTATTTCGCAAACCGTTTAATTTCTTCGGCCACCTGTACGGCAAGCTCTCGCGTCGGACATAATACCATTGCTTGAGGAGAGCGCTTTTTTGCATCTATCATTTCAAGAATTGGTATCCCGAAAGCGGCGGTTTTTCCCGTGCCGGTCTGCGCTTGGCCGATAACATCCAGCCCCTGCATAAGCTTGGGAATGGCCATTGCTTGAATCGGCGTTGCCTCTTCAAAGCCCATATCGGTGATTGCCCGGTTGATTTCGTGAGAAAGCGATAAATCTTTGAAATTTAGTTTTTCCATAAGATAATTATACCATTTTTTGCGGTGAAATAATAATCGGCTGTCCGAGCGCAGGTTACAGCAAATCTTTTTGTTTGAAGCTAAAGGTTATGGTGTCGGTGATGATGAGATGGTCAAGCAGGGAGATGTCGATTGTTTCAAGCGCGCGCCTGACTGCCATGGTCGTTTGGATGTCGGCTGATGATGGTTGGCAGGTTCCGCCGGGGTGATTGTGTGCGATAATGACAGCTGCTGCATGGTGATGCAGTGCTCGTTCCAGGATGGTGCGGGGATATACCGTTGAATGGTTAACCGTTCCCCGATGGATGCATTCGGCGGCGATAAGCCGGTTCCCGTTGTCGAGAAAGAGAACATGAAGCTCTTCATGGGTATTGCCCCGCAGGGTTGCGGAGAGATAATCGGCGACGGCCTGCGGGGTGGCTATGGTCTCTCTTTGATAGAGCGGTGATTTAAGATATCTGCCGGTGATGCTTTTGGTAAGTTTTAAAAGGACTGCGCCATTTTGAGATATGCCGGTGATTGAGGTGAGATCTTCTCCGGAAGCGTCTAATACCCCGGGCAGTGATTTGAATCGTTCAATGAGCGTTTTTGCGATAATCTTGGTGTCTTTTTGCGGGATGCAGTAGGTAAGCAGGAGTTCAAGTATTTCGTAATCCTGCCAGGCGTCTATGCCCTGCTGCGTAAACCGCGCGCGAATCCGTTGGCGGTGTCCATGAAAATGCAGAGGCGCAGTCGGAGAACTCTTTTTCTTCACCACAGAATCTTTCTATGAACTGACATAGCGGTTAGTGATAGGCATACGGCGGTCTTTCCCGAACGCCTTGGGAGTAATCTTAACTCCGGGCGGCGATTGACGGCGTTTATATTCGCTGCCATCAACAAGGCGGGCAGTTTTCTTTACTATCTTTGCCGCAATTCCTTTGCGGATAATATCAGATGGGCTGCGGTCTTTTTCGATATATTCTTCAAGAATTTTGTCCAACACCGGATAGGGCGGCAGAGAATCACTGTCTTTCTGGTTGAGGCGCAGTTCGGCAGTGGGCGCTTTTGATATAGTTCGTCGCGGGATATCCGCCGCCAGCGTGTTGCGGTAGGCGCTCAAAGCGTACACCAGCATTTTGGGGACATCTTTTAATACGGCAAATCCCCCCGCCATGTCTCCGTACAGCGTGGCATAGCCGGTGCTCATCTCTGATTTGTTTCCGGTGGTGAGCAGGAGCCAGTTGAATTTATTTGAAAGCGCCATGAGAATGGTCCCGCGAATACGCGCTTGCAGATTTTCCTCGGTGATGTTCGGCTTCATTCCCGAAAAAATAGGTTCAAGCAAACTGGTATAAGCGGTAAATAAATTATCAATAGGAATGACCATAAAATCTATGCCGAGCCGGTGAGCCAGTTGCTCGGCGTCTTCTCGTGAAGCGTTCGCTGAGTAGCGGGTGGGTAAGAAAACGCCGTGTACGCACTCTTTTCCCAGGGCATCCACCGCCAGCGTAGCGACAAGGGCGGAATCGATTCCCCCGCTGAGTCCAATAACCACATCCTTGAACCCGTTTTTATGGACATAATCGCGCAGTCCGCACACCAGGGCTTCGTAAACTTCCTGCTGTGGTTTAAGCAAAGGCGCTATGGTCGACTGAGATACAAGGTCGGTGAAAAGCAGTGACTCAGTAAAAGCCGGTGCGCGCGCTACAATAGTACCCGCAGAATCGGCTACCATGCTGTAGCCGTCAAAGACCAGTTCATCCTGTCCGCCTACGGCATTTACATACACAATGTGTCCGCCAGCGCGTTTTGCCTGCGCAGCGACAAGTTTTTCGCGTTCCCGAATCTTTCCTTGATGGTAGGGTGAGGCGTTTAATACCAGTAAGGCATGAATGTTGTTGCGCCGATAAGCAAAAATTGGTCCGTCATTATCCCACATATCCTCGCAAATCATGATGCCAATCTTCACACCTTTGACCGTAATAACGAGTAATTTTTTGCCGGGCGAAAAATAGCGTTTCTCATCAAATACGCCGTAATTGGGTAGCAACATTTTGTGATACACTGATGAGATGCGTTTGTTTTTTATGACCGCCGCGGCGTTAAAAAGATGGCCATCCTTACTGTCAACAAAGCCAACGACAGCGGTAATTCCGGTAATAGTGCGTGAGAGTTGCGTAAGAGCCGTGCGGTTGGCGGCGATAAACGCCGGTTTATGCAGGAGGTCCTCGGGCGGGTATCCGGTAAGCGCCATCTCAGGAAATACAACCACATCAGCTCCCTGGTCTTTGGCACGGGCAATCCATGCGAGGATTTTTTTTGCATTACCCGCAATGTCGCCGACTGTAGGATTGATTTGAGCCAGAGCTATTTTCATATATGTACCCGTACATCTACTTTTTGACGCAATACTTTTTTTTCTGTTTGCTGATGTTTTGCGGCTAATACTTTATTTTTTGCGCGTTTAGATCGTTTGCGCTTTTGCCGGCGAATCCGCTCCCGCTCCTGTTGCGCATCGCTTTTTTTCCCCTCAACCAGCGTTGCGATGCGTTCAACAAGAATACGCCGTGCAAAAAAACGGTTAACGGACTGAACGCGTTCCTGCTGGCATTTTACTTCAATCCCCGTCGGCACATGTTTGAGGTATACGCAGGTTGACACCTTGTTGACATTCTGCCCGCCCTTGCCGCCGGAACGGATAAACTTCTCAACAATGTCCTGTTCCCTGATGCCGAACGAAAGCATCCGGTCTTCAAGTTCCTTCTGCTTTTGATCAGTGACACCGAAATTATTCATGGGATAGATATGCGCCTGCGTATGTCACTGAGGGTTGTAAAAACATATCCCTGAATCCCCATGCTCTGCGCAACGGCAACGAATGAAGGGACATCGTCAATATAGGCAATTTTTTCGGGAGGAAGCTTATAATAATCAAGTGCATGTTGGTAGATTGCCTTTTCCGGTTTGCGGCACCGTAGTTGAAAAGATAAAAAATAATCGTCGAACTCGCTTATTATATCAAACTTTTCCTGGAGATAGGACCAATGCAATGTGTTAGTGTTAGAAAGGGCCGCGATGCGGCATTTCCGTTTCATTTCTCGAACAAATGCCTCCATGTCAGTCTTTTGCGTGAAAAGATCGTTCCAAATAAGTAAAAATTCTGGATACGGTATGACAACTGAAAGGTGATTCTCTATGGCGACATGAAAAGCGGCAGGCGAAATGGTACCGCGCTCAAAATCGTGGTACACCGGTGAAGTGCTGATGATCCGTGCGATATCTTCAGGCGGGGTGAGAGACCGGCGGGCGAACTCTCTGACAATGTGTGCGGTGTCAAAATCGACAACGACTTTTCCGATATCAAAGAGAATGATGTCTATTTGCTCAGCCATCGCACCAGATCTTTCTCGAAAGTGCCGTTAAACATCTGTACCCCATGTCCTCCGGCGCCGGTAAAAAAAACGGCCGATGGATTTGAGGATAGGCGATTAAACAGCTGGCGACTGCTCTGGTAGGCGTAGGGGTCATTGGGTGAGGCCACAAAGGCGATACGGCGGCTTTGAAATTGCGCTACCGGAGTGGATGTTTCGATACCGGCATAATCAAGGCCCGGTGAAAGGAGCAGGACCGTATTTACTGACGGGTGTTGCGCAGCCCACACAAGCGCGATATTGGCGCCGATGCTGGCGCCGACGATAATCAGGGAGCTCTCTGGGATGTGTTTGGTGTGAGAAAGGTACACCGCCGCATAATCAAGATCATCGATCATTGCTTGCCACGGTGATCCGGGGCCCGGCGCGCCGAAATTCTTATAGTTGATCTTCGCCCCGGTCGTTGTCGTCGTGCTTTCACCGTGTCCCCGGGCGTCGTAGGCAAAATAACTGAATCCGGCATCAACGAGAGTTCGTTCAAAAGGTGTCCACTCTTCTTTCGTGCTTCCCATGCCGTGAAGCATAATCACTACGGGTTTGCGTGGTTGCCGGGAAGCGTGATACAGCCCTTTAATGATAATGCCGTCTGCAGTCGTAAAACTAACCGGTTCCGCAGCAACAAGCGGCATCATGACGGATAATAAAAGAGCGCTCAAAATAATTATAGTTCTTTGCATTCGCGGAATGCCTTAGCGGCGTTGCGGCCGTGGTGTTTGACCCAATACAGAGCGACATCGGCTTTATGCACTAGGTCAGATTTTTCAATGGCGTCATGCGGATAGGATACCACACCCATACTGACCGTAATGTGAGCTAATTGATCATTGGTCATTTTGAATTCCTGTGTGGTAATGTTATACAAAATACGCTCTGCGATGCGCAGAGCGCCGTTGAGATCGGTCTCCGGAAGAATGATAACGATCTCTTCCCCGCCGTACCGGGCTGCAATGTCGATGGAGCGGATATTCTTTTGTATGATCTTTGAGACTGTTGTCAAAACAATATCTCCCGACTGATGTCCGAAAGTGTCGTTAAAATTCTTAAACAAATCGATGTCAAGCATGATAAGCGACAACGGGTTGGTGAATCGGTTGGCGCGGGTTATTTCTTCGTCCAATCGTTCGTAAAAGTACTGATGATTGAATAATCCGGTCAAACTGTCGGTGATTGATAATTTTTCTACCCGCTCAAAAAGACGGGCATTCTCGATAACGGTTGCCAGCTGATCAGATAATATGCTGATAAATGCAAGGTCATAATCGGTCATCGGCTGCCGAGTAAACAAATTATCGACAATCAACAGTCCCGTGCGTTTGCTTTTGTATTTTATGGGGACATAGCCAATCAAATTGGTGGAAAACTTACGGGTGAGAAACGATGGTTTTGTTTCATACATCAAAGATTCAATCAGCGGTGAAACGCCGCCGGTCATGTCAACGGTGCGAAAAGTTCCTCTAAAGTCGATGCTGATGTTCTCGGAGACTACTTTTGTAGTCTCATCGAGTAAAAACAGTTGGGCACGGTCATACCCAAGGTCCTTGACCAGCGACCCGATGGCGGATTCAAGTATTTCAGAGAGTTTTAAGGTTGACGCGAATGCCTGCCCGATATGGCTCAGCGTGGTCAATTTGGTAACCTGATGATGGAGATGCTGATGGGTTTGGATGCCATTGATTCCGAACCCGAATAATTCTGCTACGGCAATGAGATCTTTTGTGTCGGATGATTTAATGCGCCGTTGCGAGAAAATATTGTCCAGACGAAGAATGCCGATTTTTGTTTTATTGGCTGTCATGGGAAGGCAAATGCTGTATTCCGGCTTTCCTGCACAAATAACGGGTTTCCCCTGATTTAAGGCGACGGAAAAAGTACTGCCGCGGCTTACATGGAACAGATTTTCCCCTTCACCCTCCATCTCTCCGTAAACCGTGACGATTTTCTGCGGTGTCAGATTAATTTGTTTATCATCAAGCAAGAAAACAGCGGCACGGTCAAATTTGAAGTGCTGTATGAGTAAAGACAAATTGACGGATAACACCTTGTCGATGTCGCCGTTAGAGTAAAGAAAATTGCCGCTGATGGAATGCAGGAGATCTTTCATCGATTTATTCACCGAAAATAGTCAAAATATAATCTATCTCGCTGTTGATTTCAGCTATATTCTTAAAGAAAAGCTCTTTATCACAGTTCGATTTCATGAAATCATGAATGCTTTGCGCAAATCCACTGACGATGATTTGTTCGATGCTTCCCCACAGGGGGTGAGCAGGGAAGCTTCTGCCATGATTGATGATTGATTGTTCAAAAACTGCCTGTATGTCGGGGGATGGACTCAGCTTTATCGAAACATCATTGCGCGCGGGCAACATGTTGATATTAGAACAGTAGCGTTGCTGAGATTCTTTGTCGGTCAAATATTCAAGGAGCTGATAGGCCTCTGTTGCATGGTGAGAAAAATTGCTGATGGCCAGCGCACTGCCGCCCGCAAAATTATAACGGCCAGCCGGCCCCCCCGGTATCAGAGTAATCCCGAACCGCTGAGCATTTTTTGCACCGATATATCGTTTGGAAGCAGGATTTAAATAGACATGATGCGGCCAAGAACTTGCCATCAGAAAAGCATAGGAGTCGTTTTGAAAGAATTTTTCGGTCACTTCGCCTGCATTCTGTTCCAGCGACAGTCGGGAAATGGATTTTGTTGCGATTAGGTCAGCAAATGAGGATATCCCTTCTTTTGTCTCGGCGCTTTCCAGCCACGGGCGCTTGTTGTGCGTGGCGAGAAAATCCCCCCCTTGGGACCATATCCAACTTGATAAGTCCTGAATCAAGCCCTGTTCTTTCTGGTTAGAAAAAGCAAAAGGCGCAATATCAGGACCATGAGCATGCAACCGTTTGAGTTTTGCGCAACACTCTTTCATTGCAGCCCATGATTCTATATGCGCGGTTGTGCAGTGAGCGGCTTCAAGGAAATCCTTGCGGTAATAGAGCACGCGTCCTTCGCCGAACCAGGGCAATGACCAGAGATGTCCGAAACACTGGCACTGTTCAAAAAGGGTGTGATGGAAAAGCCCGGGTTTAATATTTCGGTTTTCAAGGCGTTTGATTGCGCCAAGATATCCCAGCGTAGCAATCCATGTGGTTCCGACTTGAATAATGTCGGGCCCATTCTTTTCTTTGATGGCTTGGATAAGCTTAAACCATGCCTGAGACCAGGGAAGGATTTCGAGATTAACTTCTATGTCGGGATGAGTTCGTCGGAAATGACTAATTTCCTGCTCGATGACATGCCGGCTTTCAAATCCTGCATTAGGCATCGACCAGAATTTTAATTTTGTTTTCATGAGAAGTAGGACATCACCGTCGTACCCGGCGCACCGTGCTCCATGCGAAGGGTGTTATCCCTTAAGGGCGCCAGACGCAATTCCCTTGATGATGTGTTTCTGCATAAGAAGATATACGATAAGTACGGGGATTGTGGCGATAGTAAGTCCAGCCATGAGCAAAGGATAATCAGTGATATGCGTTCCCTGAAAGACCATTAATCCGCGCTGGATGGGCATCTTTGCCGTATCCTGCAAAATGACCAATGCCAACAGGAACTCATTCCAGATGCTGAGACAGTTAAATATAACCAGCGTCGCCAGCGCCGGACGCGCCAGGGGCAGTGCGATACGCCAGTAGACGCCGAATTTAGATGCGCCGTCAATGCGCGCCGCTTCTTCAATTTCTTTGGGCAAATCTTCGAAAAATGACCTGAGCAGAAATATGCCGAACGCAAGGCCGCCGCTTATATAACAAAGAATCAGTCCCGTCCGCGTATCAAGAAGCCCCATCTTTTTGAGCAGCAGATACAGTGGCACAAATACTCCGGGGATGGGAATGAGCAGGGTTGATATCAGTAGGTAAAAGAAAATATTTTTTCCCCACATCTCGAGGCGTGCAAACCCATAGGCGGCAAGGGAGCTTATGAATACAACGCCGAAAACACCGGCAAATGTGTATATCAAACTATTGAGAAAGTATTTACCGAAATCCGCCTTCATCCAGGCAATAGCGTAGTTTGCCCAATTCCAGTGTTCAGGCAACAGATTCATCTTGGTGAAAATTTCTTCCTGCGTTTTAAGGGATGAAGAAAACATCCAAAACACGGGGAACACGCAGCTGAGCGCTATAACGATAAGTATGACATGGGTCAGAATGTTGACCAGATTGTTCTTTAATCGTGCGTCGTTCATTTGTTCATTCTCCGTGAAACCTCTATCTGAATAAATGAAACTGCCAGCAACAGACAGCCGAAAATAACGGACATAGCAGTCGAATAGCCGAATTCTCCGTTACCCATGAATTGGTAAATCCGCGTGATGGGCACATGCGTATGTCCCGCCGGCCCGCCCTGCGTCATGGAGTAAAGGAGATCAAATATCTGCATTGAGCCCAGTATGGTCAAAATAGCGACTACGGTAAACACCGGTATCATGGATGGGACAGTAATATGCTTGAATTGCTGCCATGAATCGGCGCCGTCTACCTTTGCCGCCTCATAGAGCTCTTTAGGAATCGTTTGCAATCCGGCCAGTAAAATGATGAAGCCGTATCCGAACCCTTTCCACATATGTACAACGGCAACCGCGGTGAGCGATGTTTTGATTTCTGCCAGCCATGCAAAATTGGTAAAATGACTGAGACCGACGCCCGTGAGAAAATGATTGAGTATGCCGTAGTTGCCGTCGTAAATCCACTTCCAGATAAGTCCTACAACGATTCCCGAGAGGACCGGTGGTAAAAAAAAGATGGTACGGTAAATGTTTTCCCCGCGGATTTCTCTGCTCACCAAAAGCGCTAGCAAAAGGGCAAGTCCATTCTGAAATGTCAACGCCAGTGTCGTGACATATGCGGCATTAGCCATGGATTTCCAAAATGCGGGGTTATGAAAAATAATATCTTTATACTGGAGCAGTCCGACAAACTGCATCGTAGTGGCAATGCCGTCCCATTTATAAAAACTCAATTGGACGGTGCGGATAATCGGATATAAACTGAATATGGAAAATAAAGCCACTGCGGGAAGGATAAACAGAAGATTGATTGTTTTTTCTTTGGCAGCTTTATTCATAAATCAATTGAACGATTATTTTGCGCCAGATTGACGCATCTTTTCCGCTTGAATCTCTGCAGCGGCCTGATCGATTGTTTTTTCACCGATGATTATTGCCTGCATATCGGTATTGATGACATTGTTTACCTGCCATGATTCGCTGACCGGCAAGGACTCAAAGGTGTTCTTGATGTTCTGGGCGAATATCTTGAGGATATCCGATAAGCCGCCAGCGGCTTCCTGGTTTGAAGGGATATTTTTTGTTTCCTGCGCCAGCTGAATTTGCTGTTCTTTGGCTGTCATCCATTTCAGGAAGGCAATGGCCTTATCCTTGTTCGGGGATGTCGCGTTGACATTGAGCGACGACCCTTCGCCGCCAAATATTCTCATTGGGTATTCTCCCAAAGACATTTTTGGCGGCATCATGACGCCGTAATTGAGGTTCGGGTTCATGGAAAAATACACATTGACGCCCCACGAACCGTTAAGTGCCATAGCGGCCTTGCCGGTTGCGAAAGTGCGTTCGGCGTCTTTGTTTACCATGGTCGCTATGCCAGAGGCAAACATGTCGTGTTTGGCCATATCGGCAAAGACCTGATATACTTTCAACCAGCGCAGGTCCGTGTATTTTATAGTTCCTTTAATGGTGTCGAGTATTCCCTGTTCGCCCAGCATGTTCCATGCATAGGAATTCGCGAAAACGCCGATGAGCCATCCTTCGCTAAAGCCGCTGGCAAACGGCTGAATCCCTGCGGCGCGGAGTTTTCTCCCGGCTTCAAGAAACGCTTCCCATGTCTGCGGTGGGTTTTTCGGATCAAGCCCGGCCTGTTTGAAAAGATCTTTGTTGTAATAGATCATTATGGCGCTGACATCGATAGGTACGCCGTATATTCCCGGCTTTACTTTCCATTCATTGCCTTCAGGGAATGTGTTTTGAGAAAGGGGTTTATCGAAAAGGTGGCTTTTCCATCCTGTCTGCATGTCTGCGCTCAAATCGGCTATATAGCCGGCATTGATGAACGAAGAAACTTCTCGCTTGTCGCCGAGCGTACTGAATATTTCAGGAAGCAGTTTTCCGGTGGCTGCCGCGCGTACTTTGTCGCGGTACACTTCAGACGGCGCATATGTTTCAAAAAGCACGGAAACTTTCGTTTCTTTTTCGTATTGCGCTGCAATTTTTTCAAACGCCGCTTGGCGGTCAGTCATCCAGTGCCAGATAACGACATCAGCTTTTCGTGAAATATTTTGTGAACAGGAAGTAAACGGAACAAGCAGGGCGCAGGCAATCAGTAATCGTACAATTCGCAACATAATGTACCTTTCTCTACTATATTTAAGATTAAAAGAGTTTACAATAAAAACAACCGGTTGTCAAAAATGCAAAATGGGTTTACGGGCTGCTTCCACTTCGTTCAATCTGCTGACAGGCGTTGTGTGGGGTGATGTCGTTAGCGTTGATGGGTCTGTTGCCGCTTCAGCGAGAATGGCCCGAAACACGGCAACGAACTCATCCATTGTTTTCTTTGTTTCAGTTTCCGTCGGCTCGATCATGATGGCTTCTTCCACTATCAACGGGAAATATATGGTCGGGGCGTAGTAACCCTTGTCTAAAAGGCGTTTGGCTACATCTAAAGTGCGGACGCCGTATTGGGCCAGCGGTTTTCCAGATAAGACAAATTCGTGCATACAGCGGGTTCCTGCCGGCGCGGGTAAGACATCTTTTAGTACGGATAGCAGGTAATTGGCGTTGAGTACGGCATGGTGACTGACGCGGGTCAGTCCTTTGCCGCCTAAAGCTACAATATACGCGTATGCTCTGACAAGCACCGGAAAATTGCCATAAAAAGAGCGCAGGCGTCCTATGGTGCGGCGTCCCTTAAAAGCAAGAGCGAAGGATTTCCCTTTTTTTGTTATTGACGGAACGGGCAGGAATGGTGCAAGAAATGCTTTTACGCCTACCGGACCAGAGCCGGGTCCGCCACCGCCGTGGGGCGTTGAAAATGTTTTATGGAGGTTTATGTGAATGATATCGAATCCAAAATCGCCTGGCCGAGCTGTGCCGATAAGCGCGTTGAGGTTTGCCCCGTCGTAGTACAACAGGGTTCCGTTATCGTGCGCGATCTGCGCAATGGTTAGTATTTGTTTTTCGAAAACTCCCAGTGTGTTGGGAACGGTCAGCATGATGCAGGCGACATCCGGGGTCAGCGCAATCTTCAATTTCTCTATATCTATCGAACCATCTTTTTCAGAGGGAAGCGGAACGACGGAAAATCCAGCAAGCGTTGCTGATGACGGATTCGTTCCGTGCGCGGAATCGGGCACAATAATCTTTGTTCGTTGTTGGTTTTTTGACTTGAAATAATTGCGTGCGATAAGCATCCCCGCGAACTCACCATGAGCGCCCGCTGCAGGTTGCAGCGTGAACGCGTCCATTCCGGCAATCTCGCACAAGGAGTGCTCAAGCTCGTAGAGTATCTCCAAAGCACCCTGGATGGTGTTTTCGGGCTGGTAGGGATGCAGTCGAGACAGTCCAGCCATACGGCATATTTTTTCGTTAACGACCGGGTTGTATTTCATGGTGCAGGAACCCAGTGGATAAAGATTTTTTGCCAAAGAGTGGTTTTTATACGACAATCGAGTAAAATGCCGTAGCAATTCCATCTCGCTGACCTGAGGAAGCGCCGGAGGATGTTGCCGGGTCAAGTGTGACGGAATGGATGATGTCATAGCATCAGGCATATCATTTTCCGGCAAAGAAAATGCACTATGACCGTCACAGGATAATTCATTAAGCAATTTTTCCATAAAATTATTTTAGCCGGTGTTGTTCCCGCTATGCTTGTTTCAACACCTCAACAAGGCGGTCTATTTCTTCCTTTGTCCGGATTTCGGTCACGCAAAACAGTACTACATCAGCAAACTCAGGATACCACCGCGCCAGTCCCATGGGGCCAAGGATGCCGTTCTTTAGCAATAGTTTTTGAAGGTGCTGTATGTTTTTGGTTGTTTTGACGGCGCACTCGTTAAAAAATATTTGGTTTGCGAATGCCGGTGAAAAACCGGGGACGGCGATTATTTTTTCAAAAGCATAGCGGCATTTCTGAGCGTTGGTGTAAGCAATAGTGCGCAATCCGTCCGGTCCCCACCCGGACATGTATACGCATCCCGCCAAGGCGTTGAGGGCGGCGTTGGTGCAAATATTGGAAGTGGCTTTTTCGCGACGGATGTGCTGTTCGCGCGATTGCAATGTTAATACAAATCCCCGGCGACCCTGGGTATCGGTAGTTTGCCCGACTATCCTGCCGGGCATTTTCCATGAAAGTTCTTTGCGGCACGCCATAAATCCAAAAGAAAACCCGCCCATCCCGGAAGGATTGCCGAGCGCTTGCCCTTCCCCGACAGCAATGTGCGCGCCAACTTCCTGCGGGCTTGCCAGCAATCCGAGAGAAATCGGATTGACCACCGCGATAAACAGTGCATTGTTTGCGGCGGCGAGCGTGCCTACTACAGCCATTTCTTCTACCGTGCCAACAAAATTCGGGGATTGAATAACGATAGCGGCGGTTTTTTCATTGATTGCCTGTTTCAGCGCTGCTGCAGGCGTGGCTCCGTTGACCAGCGGAATGGTTACTATTTCAGACGCTATTCCCTGCAAGTAGGTGGCGACAACTTCGCGGTATTCCGGATGAATACCTGCCGATAAGATTACCGAAGATCGTCCCGATGTGCGCATTGCTAGAAGCACGGCCTCAGCCACAGCGGTAGCGCCGTCGTAAAGCGAGGCGTTGGCGACATCAAGTCCGGTAAGAGCGCAGATCATGCTCTGGTATTCAAAAATGGTTTGCAGCGTTCCCTGACTTGCTTCCGCCTGATAGGGCGTATATGCGGTATAAAACTCAGGGCGGCTGATGATGTCTTCAACCAGAGTCGGAATAAAATGATCGTACACGCCGGCGCCGCGGAAACAGACAAGGTTATCGAGTGAGCGATTCTTGGCGGCAAGCGTTTGGAAGCGTTTCACCAGCGCGTGTTCGGATATACCGTCGGGAAGATGTAATTTTTCGATGCGGGCTGAAGCGGGAATGGGCGCAAAAAGTTCGTCGATGCCGGAAGCTCCGATCGATGCCAACATTTCTTTAACTTCAGCCGGATTTGAAGGAATATATTCCATAAAATAAACTGCCTATAACTTTCCCTTTTGGAATAGGAATAAGATAAGAGGATTTGCTCTTAAGGGCACAATCCCCCCTGATTCTGCGGGCATGGTCAATGCGCGAGATTTTTTTGGTAATCGTCTGCGGACATCAGGGCGTTCAGCTGGGTAATGTCGGACGCTTTTATCACAAAGAAAAACCCATCTTTATACGGCGACTGGTTGACCAGTTCAGGGCTGCCGGAGAGTTTTTCGTTGACGGCGATAATGGTTCCTGATACCGGCGCATATATATCGAACGCGGCTTTCACCGATTCAACGACGGCACAGGGTTGTCCCTGTTCAACGGTTTTGCCGACAGCGGGTAGTTCAACATGGACAACATCCGTTATTTCATGCTGGGCATGGTCGGAAACACCCACCCGTACCGTCCCATTCTCGTTTTTTGCCCATTCGTGTGATGCGGCATATCTGAGTTCCGTAGGAATATTCATTAAAGAACCTCGCTTATTTCGTTGATTTTGAAACCATTATATACCAAATAAATTAAACATTGTAAAACGAGCGCCCGGTATAAAATGTCTGCTATGCCACCTCTGCGTTTGCCTAGTCAAGATGCGGAGGATTTATTTATTACGTTTATAAAAGGGCATCGGGACTATTGTTGCCAAGCGGGGTTGATTATGGATAACGATGGTAACTTTGTCCGCGGCGGCAACAGGGCGGTTGATATAGCCCAGGGCGATGCCTGTTTTTTTTGTTGGTGAGAAGGTTCCGCTGGTAACCAGTCCGGCAGGTACTTCGTTTATGCGTATTTCATATCCGGCCCGTGGGATGCCGTCTGAAACGGTGCATGCAGTCAAAAAACTGCTGAGTCCTGTTTCTTTCTGTTTAAGCAAAGCTTGTTTACCAATAAAATCGTTCTGCCAGCAAATGGATCGTTCCAGTTTTGCTTCAAGAGGCGTGATGGTGTCACTGATTTCATGCCCGTGCAACGGCATGCATGCCTCAAGGCGCAGCGTGTCCCGGCAACCGAGACCGCAGGGGCGGGCGCCGGTCATGGCAATCAATTGCCAGACTGCGGCAGCGTGGGCGACAGGGACAAACAGTTCAAACCCATCCTCGCCGGTGTACCCCGTTCTGGCAATGGTCATCGCAAGATGTAAAGGTTCGAACATCGCGGGAAGGTAATGAAAATATTTAATGGCGGATAGATTCTCGTAAACCAGTGGTTGTAGAAGTTTTTGAGCAGCAGGTCCCTGAATGGAGAGAAGGCATATCTGATCGCTGAGGTCTTCAACCGCCATATCGTGTATCAAGTGGTCCATAACCCATGCCATATCTTTTTCGCGATTGCCGGCATTGATAACCAGCAGGTAATCGTTGGATCTCGCATAAATGATAAGGTCATCGACAATGCCGCCGTTCTCATTGAGGAAAAAAGAATATTTTGCCTGTCCGGGAACCAAACGATCTATATCAGCCGGGGTAATTAATTTTAGAAAAGCTACAGATTGGGGGCCTTTGACGAGGATGACGCCCATATGTGAAGTGTCGAATATGCCGGCATGAGTTCTTACTGCTGCATGCTCTTCGGTGATAGAAGTGTATTGAACCGGCATATCCCAACCGCCGAACGCAGTGAACTTTGCGCCAAGTTTTTGATGTTCATTATAGAGCACTGTTTGCTTGTTCATATCTTCTCCTGATTGATTGTTTTGCTTTTTTGCGGTGGCAGATCAACGCAAGATCCTAAAATATTCTCAGCGGCGTGCTGTATGGATTCCGATAAAGACGGATGGAAAAATAATTCCCGCTTAAGGTCGGTGACCGTTAGTTTGTGACGGACGGCAATTGAAAGAACAGAGATGAGCTCTTCGGCACTTTTACCTATAATTGTCCCACCCAGAACCGTCCCTGAGGAGGCATCGCTGATAATCTGTATCCAGCCAGCGCGTGCCCCTTCAATAAAAGCCATAGCGTTGGCGGTGAATGGGTAGGTTCCTACCTTAATGGTATCGGGGGTTGCCTGGGATTGTTTTATGCCGACTGCTGCGCAGACAGGATTTGAAAATAGTACCCGAGGAACCGCGGTGTCGTTTACAGCGTGGCGCGTACCCCGCACAGCGTTCTCTGCTGCGATAGAACCGTCTGCTTGCGCGGTGTACGCCAGTTGCCATCTGCCGGTGACATCGCCGGCTGCAAAAATATTCGGGGCAGATGTCTGTAAATATTCATTGACCGTGATGCTTCGTTGTGCCGTTGCAACGCCGGCCACTTCAAGATGTAATCCTTCAATGTTAGGTGTTCTCCCCACGGCTACAAGGACTTTTTCATAGGCGCCATACGACAGCGGATCGGCGAGATAACGCACCTGCACTTTTACACCCAGTCGTGCAAGAAATTTGGTTACTTCAGAGACCATAAGCGGGTCTTCGCCGGGGAGAATCGCCGCTTCCCGCTCGCATAGGTTCACCTGCGTCCCGAAATGCGCAAAAATTGTTGCCAGTTCAACGCCGATAACACCACCGCCGATAATGAGCATGGTTGCCGGTAGTTCCGTAAGATTTAAAGCGTCAGTTGAATCAATAATATGATGATGATCAAACGGAATTCCGGGCAACGCGGTGGGCTGGGCACCGCTGGCGATAATGCAAGATTTGAAATGTATGACACGGGGATCAGTAAGCGGGGATGTTATGCATATCGATTCTGACGATGCGAAAGAAGCTTCCCCTCTCAATAGTTCCAGGGGATAACTGCTGATGAGTGCCGTAAGACCTTTGCGCAGCGTCTCGACCGTTTTTATTTTTTTAACGCTGGCGTCAGCAAACGGTCCGCTCATGGACTGCCAGAGTGTTTTTGTGGGAACGCATCCGGTGTTGAGGCAAGTGCCTCCGGGCTGATTTTGTTCAATCAGCGCGACTTTCGCGCCGAGCTGAGATGCGCGAATCGCCGCACTATATCCCGCGGGTCCCGCGCCGATAACTACTAAATCATAATTCATATTGTGTGATTCTACTTAATCTCGGCAGAATTGTAAACTTTTAATTGAAATTAAGTATATCGCCTTTTTGTATCAAGTGTCCGTGAAAATAGCCGGAAGGAATTTCTAAAATGTGGCGGGTACCTTTGCTCGGCAGGATAATGCGCCACGGCTTGCATCCGGCGATAGTGCGCATTACTCTATAGTCCTCGTTAAGACAAATCACATCGATTGCATAGCGCATGAACCATGTATGAACGCTGGGGCAATGGGGGATCAGCAGGGCGTAATCCCCGTTCTTTTCCCCCATCAGCCCCAGAGTTCGTTTGATTATGCTGTTCGCAATCACAACGGGGACATTTGTCGTGAGTCCGTTAATCTGGAGTGTGCGTATTACCATGACTTTAATTGAGCATCCTACTCCTGGAATTTCCAGTTGATGCCGGCACTCACCGTTTGGCCGGGCAGCGGGTAATACAGGCGTGTCTGATATTTTACGTCAAAAACATTGTTCATGGCGGCCCATAGCTCAAGGGTTTTAATGTTCTGGGAAATACGGCAATTTACCGTTGTATACTCTTTTAATTCCGGAACCGCGGGGTCGCCGGTTTTCTGTGCACTGACGAAGCGGGCGGTAACCGTTGCTTTTGTTTGCGAAACGGTCAGATACGAAAGTTCATATTGAGCCGTGTGCTCCGGTCGGTAGACCAGCGGCGTATGCCGCTGAATATCCTCAGCGCGTAAATATGTGTAATTACATTTGTGGAGAAGTCCGCTGATAATTTTTTGCGATAATTCACATTCAACGCCTTGCTGGCGGGCTTTGCCGATATTCATCGGTTGGGTAGTTACTATCGTGCCCGTCGTGTCGACTGATGAGTCCCACGATATCAGATTGTCGCTGTCCGTCAGATAATACGTTACGCTTGCTTTAGCGTTTTGCGCAAGATATTCTATCCCGATGTCGGAGGTAATTCCTTCCTCCGGTTTAAGGGTAGCGTTGCCTAAGGTGACATAGGTGGTACCGGAAAAAATATTAGTATCTTTCGGCCAGTACAATTCGTTGATAGTCGGTGCTCGCCACGCTTTGCCCGAGTTTGCGGAAATTTTAAGGCAATCGGCGGCATGGAACAGAACGGTCATCCGGGGGCTGGTGACCGTGCCGAAAATAGAATTGTTATCTAATCGCGCGCTGGGAATGAAACGCAAATCTTTGTATGCGGCTTCTTGCTGAAGGAAAACGGCCGTCGTGGTGCGGCTGGCGTCAAGCATCGCAGTGTTCGAGTTTTTATCAATTTGCCGATAGAGTTCTCCCCACCATTCAGTGCCGGCTGTTAACCCGCAGCGTGCTGCAAACTGAATTTCACTGCCGAATACCGTTGATTGATAGCGGTCATTTTTGAGCCATTCAGGAACCAGGTAATCTGTCTTGCTGTCAGAAGCGTGCAGTACGGATTTCAATGTTCCTGCATCGAAATTTTTTGTGTTTCCCAGCTCAATAGATGATTTGTCTTCTTTTTGCGTGGCGTTGGGCGTCGAGGCCTGTTTTTCAAGCGAGCCGTCATATGCACTGACAGCGATTCCCATGCCGGGAACGCCAACAGAGCTTGAAAACTGTTTTGCTGAAAGGTTGAACGCGCCCCACAGCGGATCTTCGAACCCCAAGTTGGCAAACAGGTCGTTGTTGTCGTAGGCGGAATTGACGCGCCAGCCGTCAGACGAAAGTTTCCCCGCGCTAAAAAAACCGGAGGTGTTGCCATTTTTGATGTTGAAATTCAATCCGTAATGCTGCGTATTGAAACTGCCTGCAGAAAGGTCAACGCCCATTGAAGGAGCGCCTTCTTCGGCTTTTTTCGTTATGATGTTGACGATACCGCCAAAAGCGGAAGTGCCGTAGAGCGCCGAGACCCCTCCCCGGATTATCTCAATGCGGTCAATACTGTCAACCGGGATGGTACTGAGATCAACCAGTCCCGTGGCGGGATCATTGATGCGGACGCCGTCAACGAGAACCAGCACCTGTTCAGCTGAAGATCCACGCAGCATGATGTTGCCGGCGGCGCCGAGTGATCCGTATGAACCGTTGGTTAAGCCGGGTACGCCGGTCACTGCTTCGGCGAGATTGCGGGCGCCGGATTCTTTTATCTGCACGGCAGTAACGATTGAAACGCTGGTCGGGATATTTTTTAATGATTCCGATTTCTTCGTTAAGCTCAGAAACAGTTCGTCGCTCGCATACAACGCCGGCGTCATCAACAATACTAACGATATAAATAATATATTTTTTATCATGGTAAGTGTCCTTTCATAATTACATACGCCGCAGGGCAGTACTTATCCGACAAGAGTGACTAAAATTAACGCTTACCGGTCATCGATAACTATCATTGCGGCCTCCCTCGAATAAAACAGTACATAGTACTACCCTGTACTGTCGTATACTGCCAGCCGGTCTCCTGGCTACGGGCTTTATGTAACACATGCCTTCCCGCCTGTCGGCAGTGGCAGTGTTTGTGTTCCCGTTACAGTAGCGGGGCTGCACCGGATTCATTCCGTTTTAAGGCGGAATTCACCGGATTTCCCGTTCACTGGCAGTTTTTGCAGTTAGATATCTCTGCGGTACTAAAATTACATTGGGTTGTTGTGTCACCGGGTTGCTGTTAACCACAACCACCGTATTATATACTTGTTCAATATTTTGATAGGTTAATACTTTTGCCGGCGCACCTTGTGCGAAAATACTTCCCTGGTGCAGTAAAACAAGGGAGCGACAGTATTCCGCGGCAAGGTTCAGGTCGTGCAGTATCATGATGACTGTTAGTCCTGTCTGCGCATTGAGCGTCTGGACCAAGTCCATCATTGCTGCCTGATGTCCGATGTCGAGATGAGCTGTTGGTTCATCCAAAATCAACAGCGTCGGTTCTTGCGCCAGCGCCTGGGCCAAAAGAACACGCTGGCGTTCACCTCCCGAAAGTTCCTGCAGATTGCGGCTGCGCACTGAGGTGCTGTCGGTTGATTCAAGGCAACGATCAATGATTGCGATATCATGCGCATCGAGAGGTGCGAAGCGTTTGAGGTGCGGATAGCGTCCAAGGGCTACAAAATCATAGACGGTTATGCCAAAAGGATATTCAATAAACTGAGGCATGGCAGCCATTGTTGTGGCAATCGTGTGCCGGGGTGTTTGGTATAAATCGGCATTGTTATAAAGAACACTTCCTGACCATGGCTTAAGGGTTCTGGTAATTGTGCGGAACAAAGTGGTCTTGCCCGAACCGTTTGGTCCAATGATGCCGAGACAATCGCCTGCCTTGACCGAAAAACTGATATCGGAAAGAACAGGTTTATTTTTATACCCCGCAGCAAGTGAGTGAAGTTTAATCATATTATACAGTGGGAATTTCTTACCGGCAAATCCCCCTCTTTCCCCCTTTGTCAAAGGGGGATAACATCTATCATTGTCTCTGTGTTTTCCCCTCTGCAAAGGGGGATAACATCTATCATTGTCTCTGTGTTTCCCCCTTTGACAAAGGGGGAGCAAGGGGGATTTATACTATTGTTTTTCATGATGATGATTTTCGTAGTAAGAGAACAAAGAATGTTATTCCCCCGACGAGGCCGGTGATGACCCCTACGGGTAGTTCTATCGGGGCGATGACGGTCCGCGCGAAAGTGTCGCAGAGCGTCAAAAATGCCGCGCCTCCGATAGCGGAAGCAATCAGCAGTGAGCGGTGTCCGTTGCCCGAGAACCGGCGCATCAGGTGCGGAACCATTAATCCGACAAACCCGACCACTCCTGCGACTGATACACATGCGGCGGTGATAAGCGAAGCTATGATGAACAATATCTTACGCATCATTTCCGGGTCGATTCCCAGATGGGCTGCTTTTTCCTCGCCAAGGGTCAAAACATCCAATTCCCGTGAAAATAACACCAGAACGCCCAGCCCCAGCGTTGTCATGATGAAAGGAATAATGATGGTTGCCGGATCGGTTGAGGATAGGTCCCCCGTCAGCCAAACCAGGGTGCTGTATAATTTTTCGGCGTTAGTGAGCGCTATCAGAAGAAGGACCATCGACGCGCAAATAAATCCCAGTATCACGCCGCTGAGTATCAAGCTGTGGTTGGAAAAACGATTGTTTGCGGCCAGTTGGTACACCGCGTAAATGCACACGATGGTTCCGCAGAAAGCGCACAACGGCAAGAAAAGAGCGTGTATATTTGCCAAACCCGACACTATCCCGATTGTCGCGCCCAGCGCCGCTCCGCCAGATATGCCCAGCGTGTAGGAATCAGCCAGAGGGTTGCGCAAGAGAGCTTGAAACACGCACCCGCTGGCGGCAAGCCCCGCTCCGGTGACAACGGCGAGTACAATGCGAGGTATCCTCAATTGCCACAGAATGGTTCCCGGGATGCTTCCTTCCGTGCGGTGTAGAATAAGGTGTAATATTTCAGACCAAGAAAAAGTCATGGTTCCCAGCGATAGCGCCAGGAAAATGGAAAATCCGAGTATTGCAAGAAGCGTGAAAAATACATTATATTTCTTCATAAAAATATCACCGGGGCGGTGTGTTCAACAATTGTTCAAAATATTCGGTGCCGGCAGCGAAGTTCAGCGGCGTTGGCACAAAATAGTCCTGACTTTCAATAAAAAATACACGATTGTTCTTTACCGCCGCGATTGTGGGATAGGCGTTCCATTCAAGTTTTTCGCGGGCGGTTACTCCAGCCATCGCAATAATGAACATGACTGCAGGATTGCGGCGCAAAACTTCCTCACGGCTTATTTGCGGGTATCCGATGACGATATTGCCAAACAGGTTGACGGTATTAAGGAACACATTGTAATCGTTCATAAAACTGCGTGAGCCTATGGTAAACAGCGGACGGTCGCCAACTTCCCAGAACACCGTTTCCCGCCCCAAAGATGCCTTGCGGCGCAGACGGACAGCTTCTATGCGCCGGCGAGCTGACGCTACTACAGTTGCCGCTTCATTTTGTCTGCCCAGAATTTTTCCGAGCTCCAGGGCATTAGCACAGATTTCGTCAAAATTCCGCGCCGCCTCTACAACCATTACCGTTAATCCCAGTTTCTTCATTTTATCGAAAACAGCTTTTTTGTTCCCTTCTTTGCTGGCAATAACAAGGTCAGGTTTTAAGAGGACTATTTTTTCGATGTTTGGTTCCCACAAGGTCCCGATAATCGTTTTGGGGGCAATGCCTGTAGGACAATGGACGGTTATTCCTACGACAGCGGAATCAATGCCAAGTTCATAAAGCGATTGGGTAATAGAGGGCGCCAGGGATATTATCCTTGTATTGCCGGCCCATGCCGCCGAACTAAGCAGCGCAATGATTAATATGATAAATTTCAAAACTCCCATCCTTCACGGGCGGGAACGCCGAGAGCGTACGGGTGTTTTATCTCTTTCATTTCAGTCACCAGATCTGCGTACGAAATTAGCTCCTGCGGCGCTCCGCGGCCAGTAATGACTACATTGGCAGTGGGATCACATTGTTCCAGAAGCAGGTGTAAATCTTTAAAATCAATCAACTTTTCCCGCAGAGCAATGTTAAACTCTTCAAGAACGATAAGACCGTATTTCTTTTTTCCATTGACAATCTTTTCAAAGCAGGCAAGCGCCTGTCCGCATTGTTTCTTTACCCGCTTCATAGGCACTTCTTTAAAACAGTACGGATGACGGGGAGCAAACGCATAAAAATCGATGTGTTTAAGTGTGACAAGAATCTTTTGCTCGCCGTAAAAATCCGCATCTTTAAATAATTGTATGAGACACACATTTTGCTTCCTTCCGAGTGCGCGGAGTATTTGTCCCATCGCTGAAGTGGTTTTTCCCTTGCCGTTGCCGGTCAATACGCAGATCATGCAATTCTCCTCGATAATATTACTTTATTCTGTCATCCCCGAATGGTCCTATCGGGGATATGGTTTATATCAAAAAACAATACACCATATTCCCGATTACTACCTCGGGAATGACGGGGTGTTACACCCATCCGGTTGCACATATAAGCAAAACGAGCAGTTCGTTAATTTCAACGATGAATCCCAGCGAATCACCGGTTAAGCCGTTTATTTTTTGTGTAATTTTTCGCACAACCAACGCATCGCATAATAGAATTGCGCATACCGGCAAGAGTACAGGAATTTTGAACGCGATGAGCAAAGGAATAAGATACAGCGATGCCAAAGCGAAATAGCGGCCCGGGAGTGGCAGTATCAGTGCGCCGAGACCATCTGGGCGAGCCGGTTTCCCGATGACTGCCGAGAAGACCATTCCCCACCGCGCCGCAACGAAAGCGATGACGAGGTAAACGACGCTAATCTTGACCATCAGATATATCTTCAATGCCAGATAAAAGATTCCTGCTGCTGTACCCATCGGACCGCTTGCGCCACTGCGCATAATCTCGAGTGTGCGCTCTTGTGGTTTTTGCGAGAGTAACCCGTCAATTGAATCCATAAACCCGTCAAAATGGAACAGATTGAAAAAGAAATAAACAACGATTAAAGAAATTATTTTTGCTATTACAGCGTCATGAAAAATCGCCATCAACGGCAGGTACACACCGACCATTGTCCCGAACCCCAGATATCCCGCCAACGGGAAATGAATAGCGCACTTCTTGAAATCAGTTCTGCCGGGCAATAATTTTCCCAGCGGAATCCTTGTAGTCAATGATAAGGACGAAAGAATGGTATTCATGATAGTCAAGGCGATTTACAAATCCCCCTCAATCCCCCTTTTTCAAAGTGGGATGTCTAAAAACCAATAATCTAACTGTTGTAAAGTAGGATGTCTAAATTTCAACTATCGAAATAATGAGCACAAAGCGTTATCATATATCTGGCAACAAAAATATAATTCCCCCTTTGACAAAGGGGGATTTGCCGTTAGTTATCCTAACATTATTCTTTTCCTTGCGAAACGCCGGCGCTTTCGAAGGTTGCCATTTCGTTGAGCATCTTGAGCGCCGCTTCAATGATAGAAACAGCCAATACTCCTCCCGTTCCTTCACCCAGCCGCATGTTCAGTCGCAGTATAGGTTCAAGCCCAAGCGACGAAAGTAAATGTTGATGTCCTTTGACTGCCGATTGATGTCCGGCAAAAAGATATTGTTTTACCCCCGGGTTTATCATTGCGGCGAGTATTGCGGCGGTGGTGACGGGGTAGCCGTCAAGCACTACGGGGATTCGTTTGCTTGCGGCAGTAAGTATCATGCCGACCATCTCGGCAATACAGGCCCCTCCCACCGTGCGCAGTATGTCAAGGGGATCATTTTTATTCGGTTTGTTCAGTGCGAGGGCTTTGCGAATGGTATTCTTTTTATGCTCTAAGGTTTGCGCGTCAATGACTGTCCCAATATCTGCAAGGTCATCAAGCGGGAATCCGGCTGCTACGCACAGGGCAGTGGCAGTGGTAGTATTGCCAATGCCCATATCGCCGATAACCAGTAAGTCTGTTCCTTCATCAATGGCGGTACGGGCAATCTCCATTCCATGGGTAATCGCTTGTTCAACCTCAGCTGCCGTCATTGCCGGTTCCTGGGAAAAGTTTTTGGTACCTTTGTTTACTTTTCTGCTGATGAACTGCGGGGAATCGCTGACAATGTCGGTCATGACACCGGCATCGACAACAAATACTTCCACCCCGGCATGCCTGCCAAACACATTGACCGCCGCCCCACCCCTGATAAAATTGTGCACCATTTCTCCGGTAACCTCGGGCGGATACGCAGATACTCCTTCGCGGGCAATCCCGTGATCTGCGGCAAACACATATACACGTTTTTTTGTTATTTGCGGGGATATCGTCCCTCGGATGAGTGCCATTTTCTTTGCGATGGATTCAAGCATGCCCAAACTGCCGAGCGGTTTTGTCAATACATCAATCGTATGCTGTACAGCGCTACCAATGGTGGGGTCAACGGCGGGAATGGCGTCAAAACGCATGTTTAAATCTCCTTATTGAGATCAGTAATTTCTTATAATCGAATACTTCAAATGTTATCCATGCAGTATTCATCGCCGCGGCGAATGCCGGGGCAAGTTGTCGAAGATCTTTGATGTAATTAATTGTGCGTTCATTAAGCATGCAGTGATCCTTGCCGTGCCAGACGCCGTGTATATGCAGGGACTTGATGGATATGCGGGCGGTATTGTTAAGGGCAAGCAACGGGAATGCCCGAGCCAAAACAAGGTGGCCGATATCTATCGTCATCCGTGTATATAAGGGATAGTTCCCAATAAGGTTCTCGAGTGTAATGTCATTTTTTCCGGCAATAAAATTCTGCCAGCCAGCCAGCGGGTGGAGGACGAAGTTTTGAACAGGAAACTTGTGCGCATGAAAAAATTGGTATGCCGCGCGGCATTGAAATATGCTGCCGACCGGCAGATGGACTGTGTAGGAGAGAGGCAGGGTACGCAGGAGCGGAAGCTCTTTTTCAAGGAGTTCTTTTGTTGCTGCATCCCAAGTGTGTACTAGCAGTTCAACATAATCGACATGGCGCGACAGTAATCGCGCATTTTCAAAGTATGTCCCTTTTCGTATCCAGGATACTGCGCCAATTTTCATGAGTTTCACTTAATGCGGGTTGGTATGCCGCTTACCATAAGGTAGACCGCGTCCGCTCTTTGAGCCAACAGAGCATTGGTTTTGCCGATTGCATCGATATACTTTCTTGCAAGCTCATTGTCCGGAATGACACCCCAGCCGACTTCATTGGTTACAAATATTTCTTTGCCGGTCAGCGATGACGCCAATTTTTCGATATAGCGATCTACATCAAGTTTGTGATATAGCAGATTATTAACCCACAGCGTGATGCAGTCAATAAGGAAAACTCCCGCCGTAACTGTAGTGAGGGGTTTGAAAATTTCAGTCGGTTCCTCAAAGAGAATAAAATCATCACCCCGTTCTTTCTGGTGAATGGCGATGCGTTTCTCAAATTCGTGGTCCATAGGCACGCCCGTTGCGATAAATATCCGCGGTGCAGCGCATTCTCGTGCCAGTTTGACCGCCAGTGTGCTTTTACCTGATTTGATGCCGCCGGTTATGAGAATCATGCTGTGGCCCCTTGAGAAATAAAAAAACCCTGCTTCACTTGGGAAGCAAGGTTCCATTATATAATTGCACAATGAAAAGCTTTCCCGCGAAAGTCCGCCGAAACAAATACGGAGGTAAACATGAAGGCCGTCGACCGGACTAATAACGAATGTTCACAGTGTTTCGGTACTGAGCACTCTGTGTTTCCGTTAATCTACCGTTGCGGGGCAGTGCCTGAATTTAACAGGACTTCCTCAGCTCTCACGAATGTGTCTGCAAAAGATCAATACTACAAAGGGATTATAAAACATAATTTGATTCCTGTCAAATAAAAATTGTATAAAGAATTTATTGCGCGGAAAACGGCAGGGTTATGGTAAATTGTGTTCCTGTGCCCGGTGAGCTTCGAAGTTCAATAGTGCCGTGGTGTTTTTGAACTATTTCATATACAAGCGCCAGTCCTAACCCCGTTCCTTTCCCGACAGGTTTTGTGGTGAAAAAGGGTTCAAATACTTTTGCTTGTATTTCTTTTGGAATACCGCAGCCGGTATCTTCAATCTGTATAGTTGCCCCTGAAGTTTTTTTGCGGGTAAATGGAGTTGTTCGTACCGTAAGTGTGCCGCCCGAAGGCATTGCATCTATGGCATTATTTGCAAGATTGATAATCACTTGCTGAATCTGATTTCTATTTATGAACATATGTGGCAATTCCTCCGTAAATTCCTTGACCAAAGTCATTGCTGAGACATTGGTCTGCGCCTCGACTAAGGACAAGGCGCTGCTAATAGTTTCGTTGAGACAGCATAATTCTTTTTCAATTTTTCCTGCCCGTGAAAAGCCCAGCAAGTTGCGGACAAAATCCTTAGCGCGGGTTGCCTCTCGTTCGATTGTTTTCAGGATAAGGTAAAAGGGGTCATCCTCTTTGCTGTGTTTCAATATGAGTTGCGAGGACCCGATAATCACTCCGAGTGGGTTGTTCATTTCATGCATAATACCGCTTGCCATGTGTCCGATGGCTGCAAGTTTTTCCGTATGCAGGAGCTGCATTGCCAGCGTGTCTTTTTCCATTTCCATTTGTTTTCTCAAAGTGATGTCTTTGGCAAAGCCGAATTCCTCCACGACCGCCCCTTGTACTATGCGCGGCGATATGGCAAATTCACCTACTGCGTAGTCGCCTGATTTTTTGCGAATCCGAAGCTCGCTTTGGAGTATTTTTCGTCCGGCACAGATTTCCTTGCGTATCTCAGCCGCCCGGTCAATGTCATCGGGATGTATGAGTTCTTGTATTGATTTTCCTATCCATTCTTCGGCTTTCCAACCGGTCACTGTTTCAAATGCGGGATTGATGGAACGCAATATACTGTCGCCAACCGTGATACTGTAAATAATAACGGGAGACTCTCTGACAATATTGTCATAGCGTTCATCGCTTTCTCTCATCAATTGTTCGGTAATTTTTCGTTGCGTAATGTCATGGCCTAAGAGAATTATGCCATCTTTTTCCCCCCGCCTATTGTACAGCGTTGACCCGGTAACCAATAACTGAACGCGGTTCCCCCCCTTTGTCAAAAAAGTTTCTTCAAAGGGAGTCAGTGCCACAACTTCTGAATTCGAGCATGCTTTTGACAGCCATGCGCGCAGTTGCGTAGATTCCGGGACAGGGAAAAGTTTGCTGACGGGAACCCCATCCATCTCCATTGGTTCATATCCCAGCGCATTTGCAGCAGAACGATTCATCTTCTTGATAGTGCAAGTCATATCTAACACAAACAGCATATCAATCATCGATTCGATAATATTGTTAAAGTAATCCTTTGAAACCATTGTCACGGAAAGTTGTTCAGCCATTAAGTTGAAAGAATCAGCCAAATGCCCTATCTCGTCGCGTGCAGAAATGTTAACTCGGTGATCCAAATCGCCCTGAGCAATTTTCCCCGTTGCCGAAATTAGTTCTTTGAGAGGAGTAGTAATCTTGGTTATTAGGAAAAGAATAACAACAACAGTAATGATCATGCAGAGGATTACCGCAAAAATGGCTTCATTCCTTTGTTTGGCTAATCCTTCATACATTCCGGCGGATGATATGGCGACGCGTACTGTTCCGATAATATCTTCTTGGGGAATATTTTGTTGTGTTTCAGGTGAAATGCCTCCGGCGGCTGTGTGTTTATTGAAGATCGAGGAATGAACAATGATGGGTTTCTCTAGGATAAATGAAGGTAGTTCTTCTATCCCTGAGGAAACAATTTTCTTGCCCATTTTGTCTAAAATCGCGACAAAAATGATATTTTTCTCATGGATAGCGACTTGGATAAGGGAATTTAGAGCGGGATGATTATCTGTCAAAACGCCAGGTTCTGCATTGTAGGCAATATTCCGGGCAAGAAAATCTGCGTAATGGATGTTCTGAGCTTGCACTTCTTTGGCTTCGTGATGTATGGAGATAAAGGTATAAAGAAAAGTAAACAAAAGTGTAATAACAGCAAATGGCGCAGCAATTTTAATAGATAATTTATTGCTTAGCATTCTCAACCCTTTTTAGCAATGATGCACTCTGTAAAAAGTATAATCCAAGGAATTGCTTTTGTCAAGGGTTAAAAATGATTAAAAATTCAATTACTATCGAATTATTGCGAGTATACATCACATGCTTTTCTTTTGATATGACCCCGTGAGGCAGCTTTCTTCAAGAATATGGTCTTGCATAGCTTTTACCACTTCGGATTTAACGGCGTTGTGCGCCAGTTCAAGTTTTATGTCAAGCGCGTAAAGCTTAAAATGGTATCGGTGTGCACCGCTGCGGGGGCACGGTCCGACATAACCGGTATGATGTGCGTCATTGAGTCCTTGTTTTGTTCCGTTGGTCAGGTGCGGCAAACGCGGAAGATTCTCGGCAACGCCGCCTGCTCTTATGGGAATATTATACATCACCCAATGAACCCATGTGCCCGCAAGCGAATCAGGATCATCAACAATGAGCGCCAGTGAAGCCGCTTTCTCGGGGACATTGACCCAGGTGAGTGGCGGAGACATGCCTTCGCCGTCGCAGGTATGTCGTACGGGAATCATATCACCTTCCTTAAATGCCGTGCTTGAGAGTGTCAGAACCATATAGTGCTCCTCAGTTATTCGAAGTAAACTGCTTAACCCTTATATTTTCTTCCCGGGCGTATGATAAGGACTTGTCCAACGCGCAGATATTTCTGTTTTTTGACGCGGGCATTATCTTCCTTGATTGCCGTTACCGTTGTGGAGAATTTCTTGGCAATCTTTTCCAGCCAATCATTGCCCAATACTTTGTACTTGATATATCCCGGCGACGGGTTGAGGTCCTTCACCAGCGCAATATTCGCAGTAAACGCGCCGGCGGTGCCCGAAGGAATATGCAGTTCGAAATCAGGTGCGTTATGTGGCGTGCACCAGGCAATAAGCGACGGATTGAGTTCCCGTATTGTGCTTAACGATGTGCCGGCGCATTGAGCGACAATTTTAAGATCAATGACCGTGGGAATTTTAACCGTATCGTATACCAAAGGCGGATCATAAACCAGGTCGTAGCCGTATTTTTGGGGGTCTTCACCGATCATGCTGACGGCGATGAACTGAGGAACATAGAGCTGGGTTTCTTTGGGAACAGCACTGCGTTCAGCCATCTCGCAGATGGTAGTGGCATTAGAAAATTTAAGGTCCCTGACAAGGCCGAATTCGCCGCGGTTGTATCCCGCCAGCACCAGATGCCAGTCGTCAAGCATCAAGAAGAGCTCTTTTAAATAGCGTGCCGCAGCGCGGGTGGATTTCTCGGGGTCTTTTCGTTCGTCAATCCAGTAGTTCAGCTTTAAGTCCAGTGCGCGTGCTCGCTGAGGCATAATCTGCCACAATCCGAGTGCGCCAGCCCGGGAAAGATCTTCGACGCGGTACAAGCTTTCGACCACGGGCAGATAGATCAATTCTTTGGGAAGGTCATACTCCTTGAGCGTAGTAAGTATCATCGGCCGGTAGCGGCCGGATCGTTCAAGAGCTGCCTTGATGAGGCGTTTTGATTCACCGTTCTCAGTATACCGTTTAAGATATTTCTTTACTGTTTCATTGTCGGCATCCATCGGGATATTGTATGTCCGTTTGAAGAATGTGGTGCGATTGCCAACATTTAAAGAGTTGTTAAGTTTTGCAAACAGGGATTTGAAATCATCGCGCAGGGCATTAAGAACAGCGGCATCAAGATTTGCCTGCGACAATTTGCGCAACGATTGATCATAGAGGTCCTGCGCTTTGGCGGTATTGCCTTTAGTGAAGCTTTTGTTTGCTTGATTAAAAAGAAATTCAGCTTCCTTAACAGCAAGGATCAGTGCGGATCGTTGCGCGACGGCTGTCGTTGAGATTTCCACCGCATCAATATGGAGAACATCTTTGTCGGCGGCGCGCTGTCCGGGTTCGTCGTTGAAGGATTGCAGTGAGGCGTCGTTTGGCTGTTCTTCGCCGGGGGACTGAGCAGTAACGGTCATCGGGATGAACATGACTGAAAAAAACAGCAAGAGAAGTATTGACCGTATGCTCATGTGGGTTCATGGTAACAAAAATACCATTCATTTGCAAAATATTACGATGTGTAATTATTTTGTATTTCCCCTCCAGTTGCGTAGCGGGGGTTAAAATAGTTATAATCAATACATGGAAACATCGCTGAAAAAAACATTTTGGATGGTTTTGGCGGTTACCGTCATTGTAAAACTATTTTTGGCAGCGGTCATACCGATGACCAGTGACGAGGCACATTTTGTGTTGTGGGGCCTAACGGTGCCGGAAAATCAACAATGATGAAGATCATTACCGGATTTATTCCTGCCTCATCAGGAGAAGTAGAAGTGAATGGACTGGAAGTCGGAACAAATAATCTCGAAATCAGGAAGCTGATAGGGTACCTTCCTGAAAACAATCCACTTTATCCCGAAATGTATGTAAGAGAATATCTTGGCTTTGTTGCCTCAATTTATAAGAGTCCAATTCCAAAGAAGCAGCAGATCGAAAATATAATTGAATTAACCGGGCTTGCTCCTGAACAAAGAAAAAAAATAGGCTCTCTCTCTAAAGGCTACAGACAAAGAGTTGGACTGGCCCAGGCGCTTATTCATAATCCGGGTGTTTTAATTCTCGATGAAGCTACCACTGGCCTCGA
>CAIRNS010000016.1 GCA_903880015.1 uncultured Elusimicrobia bacterium
GAGATGGTTATGCCGGGCGACAATGTGATGATGGATATTGAGCTGATTATGCCGATAGCCATGGAAAAACAGTTGAGATTCGCCATCCGCGAAGGCGGTCACACCGTCGGCGCAGGCGTGGTTACTGAAATAGTCGAATAAATCAACGGCAAATCCCTCTCAATCTCCTTTTGTTAAAAGGAGAGGTGATTGGGGAAATAAATAGTGAAGATGGGTTGTAGGATTAGGTGTGAAATTAAAACGATAAAAGGAATTTATCATGGCAAACCGAGTAATTGTTACCCTGGCATGCAGTGATTGCAAGAACAGAAATTACCATTTCCAGCGTGGTAAAAAGTCGGAAAAGAAACTTGAAATAAAAAAGTTTTGCGCGAACTGTGGAAAACGCACAGCCCATAAAGAAACAAAGTAAACGCACTGTTTTGCGGGATGCCTCAACTGCGTTCCGCGCTTGGCTACAGCGGAAGCAATCGTATTGTGGGGGCATAAGCTAATGGTAAACTTCCGGTCTCCAAAACCGGACTTGAGGGTTCGAATCCTTCTGCCCCCGCCAGCGCCGTGTATGCCCGCTGGATACAAGGTGTTCCCAACAAGGTACCGGTCAGAGAAAAAGTTTTAGAGGGGCGGAACAAATGATGAACTGGTTTCAACAGGCAATGCGGTTTTTCAAGGAAGCGTACGCGGAACTGACCAAAGTTTCATGGCTCTCGCGTAAAGAAGCGGTGGGCATGACCATCGTGGTAGTTTTACTGGTTATCATTGTGGCGATTTTTGTGGGATTCACGGACTTTATCCTCTCGCGTCTTATGGCAATACTATTTTAAGGAAGGTACGCAATGGCAAACCAATGGTTCGTAGTGCACACCTATTCCGGATATGAAGACAGGGTTAAATCAAGCCTCGACAAAGCAGTGAGCAATCTCGGGTTTCAGGAACGCATCGCGCAGATAATTATTCCCACCGAGGAAGTGGTGGAGATAAAGAAAAATAAAAAAAGCTTCAAAAAACGCAAGTTCTTCCCCGGCTATGTCTTTATCGACATGACCATTGACAACGAAACCTACTGGCTTATCCGCAACACCGCGGGCGTCACGGGCTTTCTCGGCGGGTCAAAGCCGGTCCCGATGCCGGAAGACGAAGTCAAGAATCTGTTGGAAGCAATGAGCGGAACAGCCACCAAACCGCGGCCGTCAATCACCTTTGAAAAAGAAGAGAATGTCCGCATCATCGAAGGGCCGTTCAAGCACTTCATCGGCGTGGTCGAAGATATCAACGAAGAAAAAGGAAAACTAAAGGTGATGGTCACCATATTCGGCCGCCCGACGCCGGTCGAGCTGGATTTCCTGCAAGTCGAAAAGCTATAAATAATGTATCAATGAAATTGCCGTTATAAAAGGAGTTACACCATGGCCGTAAAAAAGAAAGTAAAAACGCAGATCAAACTTCAAATCCCCGCAGGCAACGCAAATCCCGCGCCCCCTGTCGGTCCGGCGCTCGGTCAGCAGGGCGTCAACATTATGGATTTCTGCAAACAATTTAACGCCAAGACCGCCAGCATGGAAGCCGGCATGACGATTCCCGTGGTTATCACGGTATTCGAAGACCGTTCTTTCACCTTCATCACCAAAATGCCTCCCGTGTCAGCATTGCTCAAAAAAGCAGCCGGCATAGCCAAAGCGTCAGGTGCGCCCAACAAAACGAAGGTCGGCAAGATAACCAAACAACAAGTTGAAGAAATTGCCAAACAAAAAATGCCCGACTTAAACGCCCACGACCTGGCAGCCGCAAAGCTGATGGTTGAAGGCACCGCCCGCAGCATGGGCATTGACATAGTGGCATAGTTTCAGACAAACGAAAATTAATTTAATTGTGGGAGTCCTTTTTGCAACAAGGACGAAAAACCACCCGGAGGAATACAATGAGCAAGCGTTTGACCGCAACAGCGAAGTTGGTTGACAAGACGAAGTTGTATACGATTGATGAAGCCGTACAGCTGGTGAAGGATACCGCCAAGGCAAAGTTCGACGAGACCGTCGAAGTCCACCTGCGGCTTGGTATTGACGCAAAGAAGGGCGATCAGAATGTCCGCGGCACCATTACCCTGCCCAACGGTATCGGTAAAACACGCCGCGTCATTGTTATCGCCAAAGGCGACAAGATAAAAGAAGCCCAGGCCGCCGGTGCAGACGAAGCCGGTTCGGATGAGCTCATTGAAAAAATATCCAAGGGATGGCTTGATTTTGATGTACTCGTTGCCACGCCCGACGCGATGAAGGACTTGACCAAGCTCGGCAAAATGCTCGGACCAAAAGGTTTGATGCCCAATCCTAAAGCCGGAACCGTGACCTTTGAAGTCGCCAACGCCGTCAAGGAATTAAAGCTCGGCCGCGTAGAGTTCAAGAACGATTCTTTCGGAATCGTCCACTGTCCCGCGGGCAAAGCGTCGTTCCCCGCCGCGAAGCTGACGGAAAACATTAAAACCCTCATCGAAGCAATCAACAAAGCAAAACCCTCAACATCAAAGGGCCAATATGTGAAAAGCATCTCTCTATCCTCAACCATGGGGCCCGGCATACACCTCGACCCAACACAGAAATTCGCATAAACCACTAACAAAAAAAAGAGACAGGCGAAAAATCGTCTGTCTCTTTTTTTGCGTACCCACAAACAAACCCACGGCAAATCCCCCTGTATCCCCCTTTGTCAAAGGGGGAGGGAAGATCATTGAGGTTGTTGCCTCCTCTATTTTCCCCCTTTGACAAAGGGGGAGCGAGGGGGATTTGCTTTTGAATTTTCTTGTAAGAGAAGAATATATATTTACCGGCAGGCGTAGTAGAAGGGGCAGGCGGTGCAGGCGCGGCGGTCAGAGCGGTCAGCGGTAAAAGGCATGGCGGGGTTGGTTATCTCTGCGAGGATGAACGCGAGGCCTTCGCGGCAGGCGTCAAGCGCACGAGCACGGTCTTCATCGGTTGCTTTTTTCTTGAACAATCCAACGCCCGGTTCATCTTCGCGGTTGACGGGACGGATGGGCAAGAGGCGCGCGTCCACCACGGCACCGCCCAGGTTGCGGGCGAATAATTCACGATAGATATACAACTGAAACGAACTCACGGCGTCCCGCACGCTCTCGCGCGTCATAACGCCGTCACTATCCCGCAGTTTTTCCGGGCGCACGCCTGAGGCGGGAATAGTGCCCGTCTTGAAATCGATGATGCGTACCGTGCCATCAATAAGATCCTCTATCCGGTCGATGGTGGCGGTAAACGAATAGGTGTGGTTGTTGGCAGTAATAGCACCGGTACACTTCTGTTCAATCGCCGACAGAACGGCTGCATCCGCCACACGGCTTTCCTCACGCTCCAGAAAACGCTGAAGGCGTTGCGACAACACTTCTTCCAACAAGAACCCGCCGGTCGGCATGCGCGGCGCAAGTTCGCGCGCAAACCGCGCATGCAGGAGTGCATCAAAACGACTGCGAAACGCGGCGTCAAAAACCATTTTTTTCCCCAGCAGCGGCTGGCACGATTCGGCCATCAGCCGGTGCACGAAAATGCCGATATCGGAAACATCGGGCTCAGCACCGGGCGTGTCCTGCGCTTTGAGGTGGCACACATACTGGAAAAAGAATTTCTGCGGACAGCCAAGATAGGCGTTTATGCTGGTAGCGGAATACAAAAAATGTTCACGCAAAAATTGCACCATGTCTGCCGTTTTCTCTATCAGCGGCGGCACATCGGCCGGGGCGATGACCGACCGCGGACGGTGGACCGGCACCCCAGTCAGCGCACCCGCCGCTTTCTGATTTTCCCAAATCATCCGCTCAAGAAATCTACTGCGTTCATGTTCGTCGTTGCGGGCGTATATTAAATGAACGGATTTCGCAGGGGCAAGCAGGGCCTGAAAATGATAAAAGTGTATCTCCTCTTCCGTTGCCAGCGAACGAAGCCCTAATTCTCTGAGAATGGTGGGCGGAATCAACGCTTCAATGCGCGGCGCCCGCGGGACGACGGATTCGTTTAAGTCCATCATCACCACTGTTTCAAAAGAAAGGTTCCGCGATTCAAGAAGCCCCAACACCTGCAGTCCGCGCAAGGGCGAGCCGGGCAGCGACACCATTTCACCCGCCAGACAGTTTTTCATAAACTCGAATACATCGGCGGCAGGCGGCCGTTCGTTGCGCGCCAATGAAGTCGCTATTTCGCGGGACGCTTCAAGCATCCGTTCGCCCGCGGCGGCGTTGAGCGGATGCGCGCCCAAAAATCCCCGACGGGCAAGTTCGTCAATCATCCGTTCAAGCGCGTGCGCCGCATCGGCATAACTCAGCGCCTGTTCCCACGCACGGAAAAATATGTCGTGGAGTTCCCGCAGTACGGCGGTGACCGCTGTTTCGCTGTTACCCGGGAAAAACTGCGCTGCTGAAGCGCGCACCACGGCATCGTTCTCTATATCCTCAAGCGTGACGCGCGAACGGGTGCACAAAGTGCAGTTTTTAAGAGAACCGGAAAAACCTTCCTCTATTTTATGTGCGACGATGCGGGTAAGCGCCGGATTGCCGGCAAAACGCATATTTTTTACCAGCGGATGCAGTATCACCCGTACATATTCTTTGACGGCGTACTTGCCGTCGATACGGGAGAGCTGGGCCGCAAACAGCGATTCAATCAACGCGAACAACGAGCTTTGCTGCGCGGGATAACCGAGCGACACATTGAAATCTTTCAGCGTTGGGGACAGTTCCGCCAGCACCGGAACCAGCGCCGTTCCGTCGGGAACAACAAACACCGTGCGGCCGGGCTGAGAAACTTTTTCCAAAATCGTGCGGGCGATGGCGGCCTGCTCGCGGGTATCGGCTCCCGCGTACAGCGAGAACTGCGGCAACGCCCGTTCGGCGGGCCGGATGCGTGCGCCCAACGCATCTTCCAAATTCTTGAGCACGGGCCAGGCAGCCGCACTCCCTTGGAAAATGGCAACTGCTTTTTTTTGGTCCAGCAGTGAACGCACGACCATACATTCTGTCTGATGCAGATAAAACAATCCGCAAAAATAGACACGGTCATAGGACGGAAAATCAATAACGGTTGCATCCCCGGCACGAAGCGCATCCATGCCGGCGGTTGCCAGCCCCGCCTTTTCAAGCCGGTCGTGGAACGCACTGCGCAGGGTTGCCACTGACTGCAACAGCGCATTGACCGATGCGGGAACCTCGTAACCAATATCGGCACTGTTCTGCACAGCGCGCAAGCGGTCGTCAGATATGTGTTCGCGGTCCAGATGCCCGATGAGCGCGTTAAGCTCCACCGCCCAGGGATAGAACCGCGCGAAACTTTCACGGTCTTTGAGCATCCCCGGCGCAATCCGTTGTACCAGTGTGTAGAGCGTGTATGCCGCGTCCGTCACGGACACGCTGCGCGCGGGATGAACGCGCCGCGCAATATCCGTCATACATTCCTCGATGGTCAGTATACCCGGCGCATGAAAAGCGGTGCCCAACCGGCACGCCAATTCCCGCTTAAGGAACAACCCCGGGCGGCGGCCGCCGAACACAAAGCACGTGCGCTCAAGCGCTATCCCGCTGGTAAGCGCGTGGTCAGCGACGCGCGCGATAAGGTCGTCGGCAAGGGCGAGCGCTATTACGCCAGTCATGATATATCCTCGGCAACGGAAACGGGGGTGCAGGTGTCCAGATACATAATCCACCCTTTTACCGTTTTTCCGCCATAGAGCTCGCGGGCAGCGGCCATATACGCACGGACTTGCGCACGGTGGCCTTCAGGATTATCGGCCGTGCTTTTGTAATCAATTATCCACACCGCGCGCGGCAGTTCTATCAGACGGTCAAACACGCGCGTGTCCCCCGCGGCGGTCACCACCGGGTGTTCGCACAGAACTTTTACGGCGTCTTGAGGCGCGAAAAACGGCGCCAGGGCGGGATGCGTGACAATGCGTATAAGTTCACCGCGCTCAGGGGTTTCCCCCTCTTCGCGTAGAAGCGTTTCAATTGCACGGTCAACTTCGTCGGTGATTTTTTTTCCGTACAGATTTCCCAGATGCGCCAGCGCCGCGTGTACCAGCACGCCGCGGCGGCGGGCGTCACGGCGGTCAAGCGACGGCGCGGGCGCAAGATCATTTGACACAAATAATCCGGCGGCCCGGTATTCGCGGGCGGGAATATTGATGCTGACACCCTCTTCGTCGTCAGTGCCGCCCGCCGCAAAGTGCGCGGGTGCGCCGAACGCAATGTCCGTCCCGGGAAACAACAGGGGGGCGTTGTTCTTACTGCGACCATCGGCTTTCTCGGGAATAAAAATATAGAGCTCGTCCCGGGCGCGCGTCAGCGCCACATACAGGGCGTTTAGTTCCGCCATCAGCATTTCAAGCGCTTCTTCGCGGGCAAGCGCGTCGAGTTCCAGCGAGAATGAATCGCGTTCCGTCTGCGGTTTGACAATACGCAGCCCGCCCGCGTCAGGGACAAAGAATACGGCATCCCGCCCGCGTTTGACGGACACCGTCAACTGAGGCAGTATCACCACCGGGAACTGCAGTCCTTTGGCGGCGTGAATGGTTATCAGCTGAACAGCGTCCGCGTCCTCGGCGGCGACAAAAAGTTCTTTGTCCTCGGCAGCCATGAAAAATTCAAGAAAAGAGTCCAGCTCGCCATAATTATCGCGGTGTTCGTGCACCAGCGCGAGAAACCGTTCAACGAACAACTGCTGGCCGGGGTAACGCGTATATACCGTATAGGCGCCGAGAAACTGCGTGAGCAGTTCATAAAACGGGGCAAACCCCGCGGTCGTAAAAAATGGTTCTATCAGCGACGACCATTGGCTTTCCCAGCGTTTCCGGAACAACAAGTACAGATAGCCGCTTTTCGCGCCGGGCAGCCGCGCATTTGCGTGAAACAGGAAATCAATGATATCGGCGTGCGCAATGTACGCGGCGGAACAAAACAATTCCCCGCTGATAAACGCCGCGAACGCCGTATTATCTACCGGCGAGCGCAGGAACTGCAAAAACGCAATAATCTGCCGGATCAGCGGATGTTCCCGCAGATTGGCGGTGCGTTCCGACTGCACGCGGTATCCCGCTTCGATGAGCCATTGTGTAAACTCCGCCAAGTGTTCTTTTTTTCTGCCCAGAACGGTAATATCGCCCTGCGTATATCCGCGGCTGAGCGCATCGGCAACAGCGGCAAGAACGCTGGTTTTAACGGCGGCCATCTGAACATCAAAATCATCGCCCTTTATGACGCGGCAAACAACCCGCCCGCCCGAGAGCGAGGATTTTGTTTTCTGCAATGAGTTTGCGAACACCGCGGCGGCCGCTGTCGGCGCGTGCGAAGCCAGTTGCAACGAGCTGTTCTTCTTGTCCATCAGCGCGCGCACGAATTGCTCGATATTGCCGGGGGCGAACACGGTGTTATTAAAGTCCACCACGGCCGCGCGGCTGCGGTGGTTGGTTTCCAGCGTGTAGTGGCGCGGAACGGCTACCAGATGGCTCAGATCCCCCAGAACAGTGTCGAACAGCGTGGAATCGCCGCCCCGAAATCCGTATATCGCCTGTTTGCGGTCGCCCACATAGAAAACGGTCCCGCCGGTCGACAACATCTCTTCGGCGAAGGGTTTGAAGTTTTGCCATTGCAGGGCGTTGGTATCTTGAAACTCGTCTATCAATAAGTGCCGTATACGGGTGGCAAGACGATAGTACACTTCAGGCACCGCCGCCCGCCCCGTCCCTAATATCGCCTGCGCCCGCCGATTGAATTCCGTCATAAACAACACATCTTCGCGGCGCGCCAGACGCCCCAGCTCGCGGGAGGTGCGCCGGTAGAGTTCAATATAACGGTTAAAATGACCATAGGCGTCAGCGTGTGCCCACGCCTGAATGGCTACGCGAAAGGCGTCCCACGCGGCGTCAGCTTCCGGCGACGGCGGCGGCGTTTTCGCTTTGACCTCGATGGTTTCATTGCGCCAGTAGGCGGCTGTACCGAAGGACGCAAACAACACATGCGTTTCGCCGGCATCAAGCAGTTTAGCGATACCCGCAGGAAGATATTTTGCCTCGGGGGGCAGGTGCGCGGCAACACGCTGTAAGGCGACAAATACATCCGCGCGGTACCGTCGATAGTCAGCCGCGCTCACTTCCGCGCCCGCCGTATAGTCCAACCCGGCGGAGTTTGTTTTATCGTGCAATGCGTTGATTTGTTTGATAATCGCTTCGCGCGGGTTCCAGCCCAGCCCGGTGTCGTTGACCAGCATACGGTCGAGAAAATCCGTGAACAACCCCCTGAGCGCCGGATCGCTCGCGGCAAGCTCAATTAAAACATCGACGCTCCGCGCGAGAAATACTTTGTGCGTTTCTTCCGTCTCAAACCGCGCGGAAAGCCCCAGCTGGAGGGCACTGCTTTGCAAAAGGGCATTGATAAAACTGTCGATGGTCTGCACCTGCAGCCAGCTGTAATTGGCAAGCAGAAAGTCCATGGTGGCGCGCGCGCGTTTCTGCGCTTCCCCCCGCGGCAGTCCGGTGGCAGCAAACATCGCCGTGGACTCCTCAACGGTATTAAACGCGTCAAACGCCATGCGCCGCACACTGTCAACAATGCGCTCTTTCATTTCGACAGTGGCCTTTTTGGTAAATGTCAGGGCAAGTATCCCGCGCAAAGGCGCCGCATCCGCCGCCGCATAAGCAGGGTTGAGCAGCAGCCCAACAAACCGCTGCGCCAGTTCAAAGGTCTTCCCCGTCCCCGCAGAGGCCTCAACAGCAATAAGCGACGACTGATTCATTATGTTAGTCATATCCCTTTTTTCATCATCCACAACAAACAACCCCCATGCCCCACGCGGGCTTACCGCATCAGGGTGCCGTCATAGGTAATAGCAAACATTTCTCGCCGCGTGCCTTTGGGAACCGCCATCCGCTGATAATCGTAATCATCCAGCAAATCCAGCGCGCGGGCATTCTCATTGATAACCTGCACCACCCCGCGTGTTTCCCCCGCCACCGACTCAAGCTCGGCAAGATTGCCCAACAAGTCCACCGACCACCGCAGTTCGAGATATTTTTGAGCCGCATGCTCCTTCAACCGCTTTTCGTTAAGCGTATACCCGTCAACCAAATGCGCACGCAGGACATTGGTCGCCCACACGCGAAATTGGGTAGCTTTAACCGAATTGATCCGGTACCCTACTGAGATGACAGCATCAAGATTGAAGTGTTTTGTTTTATATTTTTTCCCGTCAGCAGCAGTATGTGCCAAAATGGAACATACTGAACGCTCCGATAATTCCTTTGCTTTGAAAATATTGTTCAGATGTTTTGTGATAGCGGGCCGCTGTGTTCCAAACAATGCGGCAATCTGTTCCTGGCGCAACCATACCGTTTCCTTCTCAAGGCGTACTTCAACTTTGTTATTGTACAACACGATCTCTCCCGAAATCAACTTCTTATTTTCAACAGATATTTGCCTCATTATACATTCCTTATTCTCGAGATTATACTTTCTCCTTCATCAAACTGTCCAGCGGGCTTTTGGGCGCGTTGGACAGCGTGCGCATGATATGGGTATAAATCATCGTTGTTTCCACATGCTTGTGGCCCAGCAGTTCCTGCACTTCTCGGATATTGACGCCATTCATAATAAGATGTGTCGCAAAGCTGTGCCGCAGGGTATGGACAGTTGCGTGTTTTACTATACCCGCCTTGCGCACGGCGGCAGCAACCGCGTCCTGAATAGCTTTATCACTTATATGATGACGCCGCACTGTATGGGACCGGGGATCTACCGAAAACCGTTTTGACGGAAAAACATACTGCCATTTCCATTCTTTGGCGGCCGCGGTGAATTTGCGCCCCAGGCCTTCGGGCAGATACACTTCTCCGTAACCGAGGGAAATATCTTTTTCATGCAGTGCCTGTATGTTTTTAAGATGGCTCTGCAACTCCGCAATAACCGTCTCCGGCAGAATGGTCGAACGATCCTTGTCGCCTTTGCCACTGCGGACAAAAATGGCACGGGCGCCGAAATCAATATCCTGCACGCGCAGACGCGCAAGTTCCATCAACCGCAACCCCGCGCCGTACAACAGCTTGCACATCAACAACGGTTCGCCGTGCATATTTTGCAGCAGCCCCTGCACTTCTTCGGTCGTCAGCACTACCGGCAGTTTTGGCCCCCGCTTGGCGCGCACCGTTGTTTGCAGCCCCTGCGGGCTCAGCCCCAGCGTTTCCTTGTAGAGAAACAATAACGCATTAAACGCCTGGTTCTGCGTTGAAGACGCAACCCGCCTTTTCACCGCCAGATAGGTCAAAAAATCACGGATATCAGCTTCGTTCAACGGTTGCCCGGGCAACTCTTTTTTGCGCACCTGTATCACATACTCAAAAAACCTGCCCGCCCAGTCGAGGTAACTGCGCTCGGTACTGTAGGAATAATGTTTTAACCGCACCGCGTCTTGCATTTTCTTAATTATAATGGAATAATCAAAGTGCCCCCCTGACGGCGCATCGTGCTTTTCAGGGACAGTACCGGCTGACTCTGTTTTTTGAAACTGTTCAACATATATTTTTACCGCTGTTTGGGCCTGCTGAACCTGCCAGTCCTGCACAGTACGCTGTTTGACCTGAGACAAGAACCCCGCAACACGCATCCCTTCGGCCACATCCAGATGCGATTGCGCGTACGCAAGATATTGCGCCGCCCATTGCACATAATAAGGAATATATTTTTGCTCAACCAAGTCCCGCGCTTCAAGAAATTCATAGAATCCGGGCAACTTATTTGATGTCATAGCTTTTTCCCTTCATAAACAGAAGTTCGTATTTCTCGTTATTATAGACCAATAAAGAAGTAAAGTCAATAAGAGACAAAATGCCGTTCATCAATGCAGTAATAATACCACAGAAAGAATAACTTCGGATAGTAATTGTTAGGCGGCTCCGCGCGGAAACGTCCTGAGCCGCTGGTTACTGTTCTTAACAATTTAATAAATTAATGGGCGGGCAATAGTCTCTCCATGGAGCCGC
>CAIRNS010000017.1 GCA_903880015.1 uncultured Elusimicrobia bacterium
CAGTGCACATCCAACAACCCCGCCCGCGCCCATCGCTCTTCCCTTCGGGGTGACGGTCAGGAATTGGACCCCAAGCTCCGACGGGACGCGGATGTGGGTGACGGGAAATGACGGCAAGCTATACCTTTTCGACAGTGCACATCCAACAACTCCGCCCGCGCCCTTCGCTCTTCCCTTCGGTGTGACGGTCTGGTATTTGTGGCCTAGCCACGACGGGATGCGGCTGTGGGTGAAGGGAGACGACGGCAATCTATACTGTGTCGACAGTGCACATCCAACAACCCCGCCCGCGCCCATCGCTCTTCCCTCCGGCGTGAAGGACAAGAATTTGACCCCTAGCCCCGACGGGACGCGGCTGTGGGTGTGGGGACAAGACGGCGGGTTGTATGTGGTGAATGCGCCCCACGGCTCGAAAACAGCAATAGCCGAAAAGATCAAAGCGCAGGTGCATACATCGCATGTTTCTGTTTTTGGGGTTCCCGAGATCATCGGAGGTTCAGTCGTCAGCGGGAACGTGCGTCTTGCTCAATCAAACGACACCGAGTACCCCGGTGAGGATTACGAATACGCGCCAAAATCAAGCCCGACGATGAATGGGGTGATACACGAGATACTGCGCGGGATGGGGCTCAAGCGGAACATCTTGCTGGTAGGCCCAGTGGGGACGGGGAAGACCTGGGTGGTAAGAGCGGTGATGCGTTTGTTGAAGAAACGGGTAGAAATGATATCGGTGCACGAGGGGACGACGGAACGGGACCTGACCTGCTGGCCGAAGACGAAACGGGAAGGCGGGGAACTCTCGACGGACTATGAGTTGTCAGCGTTGGCGGTGGCGATGTTGGAAGGGCGGAGCTGTTTGGTGGATGAAGTCAGCCGGGGGGGCACGGGTGTTCTTGCGGTGCTCAACCACGCCCTGCAGTACCGGGAGCTGGTACTGCCGAAGGTAGTGAAGGTGCAGTTGAGCGACGGGAGCTGGTTTGAGGGCGACCGGATAAAAGCGAAGGAAGGATTTAGCTTATTTATGACGATGAACCCGCCCGGGGGGCGTGTTGAAGTCAACGATATGATGTACGACTTTATGGACCGGATGTACACGATACAAGTCGGGTACATGCCTCAAGAGGAGGAAGTTGATTGGCTGATGCGCACCGTGGGGGAAACCAATCCAGCCGTCAGGCAGGAAATAAAAAATCTGGTAACCTATGTTGCGCATATGCGTACGACACAAGACAAGAAGCCTTCATTGCGTTCATTGGAGCGGGTAGTACGAGCCATGAAACAGTATCCCGGAATGGACCCCGTCGTGTTGTTGAACCTTAAAATGGGGCTGGCGCTGTCAGGGAATGCTGTTCGGGAAGGATTTAAAACGGCGCTTGCGTCAAAACGATTTGGCCAGGATATACAAACGGTTTGGCGGCAGGTAAAACAGGTTACCGCGGGAGCCGGCGCGTTGGTGATGAATATGGCGATGAATATGGCCTCGGGTATAAGCAGTCAGTGGGAAGGGCCGTATGATCCAAAAGAGTGGTGGAAGTTCGGCGCGCGACCCCTTTCCATCCAATCACGCGCTCGTCAGCGTCGGACGGTATTAGAACAGGTGGTACGCATAGTTTCCGGCATCAGTATGCCGTTGAAAGCGTGGTACAAGCTTCCGGGACCGATGGGTGGGATGAAAACCTGGCGGTGTGTGTGGAACACTAAGGACATGGTCCCGCGAGAGATGAACTTTGTAGCGGAAGATCTTCTGGAACCCAAGACGGAAGAAGGGGTTCTGGGCGTGCTGTACCACGAATTGTTCGAGCTCATGTATCGTCATCCCGAAGCGACGAGCGCTGAATTCTTAAAAAAGCCGGGCGCTGCGTTGCTTAATAACGGTATTGGGGATTTGTGGATCAACGAGATAGGGTCAAAGGAGTTTCCCGGGGCCCGGGGATGGTTGTTAGAATGTTACTACGAGAACTATGCGCCGGATCGTTTTGGGACCATCGAAGAAGGCAGGGGGGTGATGGAAAAGCAGCCTTTTGCATCGCAATTCGTCTTTGGGTGCATATATGGGTGGGTCTATAACAACATCTATAACAACACTGCCGATCCACTGATCACGGATGAAGGGGTTTTGCAGGCGATTGACTCGCTGCGAGAAATAGTGCACGCGGTGTATATGACGATGGATGTTGGGGAACATAAAAAGCTGATGGAAGAATTATATGAGAGCCCTGAATTCCAAGCGTTGCTTGCGCGGGACAAGGAGAATGAGCAGCAACAAGGGGAGCAGCAACAAGATGAGCAGCAACAACGCGAAGAACAAAAAAACAAAGGGCAACAAGGCGAAGGGCAACAAGGCGATGGGCAACAAGGCGATGGGCAACAAGGCGATGGGCAACAAGGCGAAGGACAACAAGGCGAAGGGCAACCAGGTGAAGGTCAACCCGGCGATAAAACGATGCCATCCCTTGATTCCGGAGCACAACATGTTGACGAGAACGGCAACGCATTAACCCCGGAACAACGTAAAGCAGCTTCAAAAGTAATGAATGAATCGATAAAGAAAGCGGAAGCGGAAGCCAAACGCGCAGCGGAAGAGGAAGAATTAGCGCGGATGGAAGAAGCGGCGCGTGGAGCGGAACGCAAAAAAGCTGAACGAGAAAAGGAAGGGATCACTGCGGATGAACAGGGTCAGTATGATGTACGCTATGAACGGGTAGTTCGTGACATTTCGCGGATGAAGATGGTGTTCCGTCGGTTTTACCAGCAGCAGAAGGGCTATTGGGAGCGGTGGCGGGAACGGGGAATGCTTGACGACGCGTCAATACCGCTGATAGTTGCTGGGGAAGACCGTGTATTTAAAAAGCGCAAGGAACCCAAAAAGTACAAGGTGCGTATTTCTTTGTTGGTTGACCAAAGCGGGAGCATGGGCGGCTACAAAATCAGTGCTGTTGCGGACACGGTATTGATGATGCTTGAATCAATCAAAGATGACCAAAAAAAAGGGGTGCTGGTCGAGGTTGCAGGATGCTATGATTTGACCCCGGGCGTAAAACAGGATGACCCGCAAGCGCATTATTTCGAGTATGGCGAAAAGATAACCAAACAGCGCATTATAGAAGTGTTGTCGGAAACCAAACAGACTTACGGCGGCAATAACGATATCAAAGGTATATTCTGGGCGCTGCGTCGTATCCCGAAACAAGAGAGCAACACCTTAAACCTGGTAATCCATTTTTCCGACGGTGATCCCAACTTCCAATTCAGCAGGGACCTATTTAGGAATATGCTGGCAAAGCGCCCGGATGTTATGACGGTCGGTTTGGGGATTGGTCCAGAAGCTGATTTGGTGATGGACCTGTACCCGAAAGGGCAGGGTGCATGGGCGGAACGCACGCGCGATGTGCCGGACAAAGTGGGTGCGATACTGATGAAGTTTATAGGCCGGCTCGGCCGCAACGGTATGGCAACAACGGAGCGAAAAGGCCGGGAGGATATGCTTGATATGGAAATGACGGTGCATGGCAAACCTACCGGTCAGGCGAATTATGCAGCGGCGGAAGGGCTGCGCAACGCGGTTTTGTTTGGCATGGTGCCGTTGGTTGTGCTCGGGTTTTTGTCCGTGATGATGGCGGGGACCGGCATAGCGATTCCTTTGGCTCTGGCGATACGGGGTATGGGTGCGGTAACGGTATTTTTGTTTGGCAGGGCGGTGGCGGCGCTTCTTGTAGAGAGCGCCACGGGGTCGCCAGTGATATCGTTTAGAAATGGTAAAGTACATTTTCTGCCGGCAGCTCACGAAGGCGACGGACTTGCGGGGCCGGCACTGAATGCAGCAGTAGGGTTCGTCGGTCTTATCGCTATCGTGCACGAAAGCGTTCATCAACTCTTGTACTGGCTTGGCGGTCCGCGGCGCGGATGGTGGCATTCTGAATCGCTGGCGTATGGTCTTGAGGCCGCGGGGTTGGGAATGACAGTAACGCTGGCAATGGGCGGGTTCGGGTGGGTGCCTTTTGCCGTAGTATATGGCAGTGCGCTGATTGCTGTTATGGCCGGTCAGGTGAACATGCATGCGGTGATTCGCTCAGCGGGATCCTCGGTACGATGGGCGTCGTTTGTCGGCGCCGGCGCGCATCTGGCAAGATTTTCGGGATTGGGCAAACCAGCGAGCATGGTGCATCGCCTCGCTCCCGAACTGGAAGGGAAACACTATGTGGTATATGACGCGGATTACGGGTACACGCGCGGGCGGGTACAATCGTTGACGGCAGCGGGCGTAGCAACGATTGGAATTGCGGCGTTGCCGGCGGGATATACGGGTACAGCAATGACCATGAGCGGAAATATCAATGAGGGTGGGATGGGGTTAGGCCGCATTGATGTCAACGGCCGGTTCTGCGATGTGGTGGTTGAACGGGTGGGCACGGGCTGGGTGCTTATGTATCATTTTATTGACGGGAACAACGCTGATGAATCCGGTACCGGTGCAGCGGTTATCGGATGGTTACAGGGGAACAACCGCGCAGCGGGCCTGCTGGGGATGAAATCTGATGGCAAAGGTTTTGCAGTAGATGTTATCGAGACCAGGGATGTTGCCGGGCTGGGCAGGAACAATCAATTTTCGCGGAGCATGGTGGTATACGCCGGCCGCCCGCAGGTGTCAGATGAACGATTTGAAAAAACCTTTGACGGAACGATTGACCCCGAAGCGTCTATAGAAACGCAGTTGACGGGCATGGATGGATACTACCAACAAAAACGCATTGAGCGTTTTGCCAAAATCGACCCCGGCGTATTTGAAACCGTTGCTGCGTCCGGACTGAGCCGTACGGAAGTGCTCAGCAGGATTAGTGTGCACGCCGGTGCGGGCATAGGGACCTTCGTTATAGACGGGATGAATAATACAGACAGTGCGGCTGTTGTAACGGCCATCAAAAAGGACAAATCATTGTCTGAGGTAAAGATTTTCATACGCTTTGCGGTGAGCACTGCCGGGGAAAGCGCAACCATTGGTACCGGAGCGGGGGACCTAGTTCGTGCCGGCGCGGCGGGCATTGTTCTGGATGTCGTTGGTCAATGGGAAGGGCGTGCCGAAGGGGTACAATCAGTGCGCGCGCGGATGTCGTTGATAAACCCAGCGAGCGCTTTAGTTGTTTTCGGTGATGCATTGCCGGCGTTGGACGGTGTGACTAAAGGTTTACGCTACGCGCCCGGCACAGCAATGCCTACAGGGATGAACACATCATGGATTGAGCTTATCGAAAACAGTATTCCGCGCGCGGTTGACGATGGGGCTACCGTGCAGGCATTTGAACAGATTATTGGGAACACAGGTGTTGCGATGGTAGGATTCAATGGCGCGCTTCTGCAGGGGCTTGCAGATGAATTGACGGGTACAGCAGGATGGGATGTAGTGGGCTATATAGAGAATCTATTGACGAAGCGTGCTCAGCAGAAAATGATTGACCCGGCGGTTGCCTACCAAAGCGGTCGGATAGCGGCGTATGGGATTGATGTGCGCGAGCTTCCTGTTCTTAACGATAGTGCCATTGCGTTGCTGACAGCAACGGTAAAGAATTATGATGCCACCGGTGATATCGGGAATGTGTTTGCGGAAGGGTTTATTAATCTTTCTGGCCTGGCAGGGAACTATTTTGGAAAACGGTCGCGTGTAGCAGCGGTGCTGGCAAACGAGCCGGAGCGCCTGGCACAGCGGCATATGGCGGCAGGTATGGCGCGGGGCCTTTTAGAGCGTCAACGGTCATTGGCAGTTCTCGGCGAACGATACACGCTGATGCCTGCGGCACAACAGAAAATGTACGGCTGGAGCATTGTCACCGTAGAAATGCAGTCAAACAAACGGATATCGATGCCAGGCGACGCCACGACAGTCGAGCGGGAACAGGCCTACACCGCGTACACGGCTTTGCAGATTACAGCAGACGAACAAACACGCAGAGCACTGGCTGATAATGCGGGGCTGAGCGCGCCTGAATGGATTGCAAAATTGTGGGGTATTGTCGAGACGGCACCCGCGGAGTCACGCCCTGCAGCAATTGTTGAGTTATTAATGATACTGGATATCACCGCTGACACAAGGAACCCGTTGATAAACGAGCGCCTCAGAAAGTCCGCCGCTATAATCGCTCCCAGCGTTATTCAATCCATCCTCAGTGCCGCTTAATCCCCGGATTTTTTAGTTGTAAACAGATTGTAAATACCGTATAATATAAAAAGTATCCTGGTACAACAAATCCCCCTGTGTCCCCCTTTGTCAAAGGGGGATAGTCAAAACCATTATCAGGGGACAAGAAAATATTTAATTCCTTAATAAACGAGTAGGAAAAAATTTTATATTGAGACAGTATGGTCAAGGGACAGCGATGATATATGTGAGATTTATTGCAGGCGGAAAAACGAAACACGGGATTCTTGATCGCAAGACGGTGTGCGAGATAGCGCCGCATTTTTATGGGCCGTTTAGAAAGACGGGGAAAAAATATCCGCTGGCGAAAGTAACCCTTGTGCCGCCGTGTCAGCCGGGTAAGATTGTTGCGTTGGGGCTCAATTATCTGGACCACGCCCGTGAAATGAAAATGCCGATTCCGTTGCAGCCGCTCCTGTTTCTGAAGGCGACATCAGCGATAATTGGACCGGGTGAACGCATTGTCTGTCCGGCAATGTCCCGCAGAGTTGATTATGAAGCGGAACTGGCTATCGTCATCAAAAAAAAGGTGAAGAATGTTGCGGTTAGCCGCGCGCAGGAATATATTCTCGGCTACACCTGTTTCAATGATGTGACGGCGCGCGACCTGCAGAAAATCGACGGGCAGTGGGCGCGGGCAAAGTCGTTTGATACCTTCGCGCCGATAGGTCCGTGGATTGTCGACGAAATCGATTCACAGGATCTGAAGATTGAGACACGCCTCAATGGAAAGATTATGCAAAATTCAAGCACCAAAGAGCTGATATTTAATTGTAATGAAATCGTTGCCTTTGTGTCGCAGGTGATGACGCTGATGCCGGGCGATGTGATAGCAACGGGCACGCCTCCGGGTGTCGGTCCGATGAAAGCGGACGACCGCGTGGAAGTGCGGATAGAGCATATCGGTTCGTTGATAAATACTGTTGTGTGAGGGACGCCGTAGGTGCATCATGAGAGAAGAGATGAATGCACGGCAAACCCCCCTGTGTCCCCCTTTGTCAAAGGGGGAGACGGATAGGCAATGAAAATAATTTATTATGTTAGGGTTTGCCATATGTCTGAATGTTGTTTGTGCTCCCTCCTTTGACAAAGGAGGGCGGGTAGGATTTGCCGTGCTGGAAAAGTGCGAACGGCAAATCCCCCTGTGTCCCTCTTTGCAAAGGGGGAATAATTACCCAATCTTTGGTAGGGGTGGCGGGGGTGGATGTGAAGTGTGCGGTGAGGATACATGAATTTTAAAAAATTAAAAGAATATTTTAAAGCGGTTCTGTCAGACGAAGAGGGTCCTGATGAGCCCGTCTATGATCCTGCTCATGTCGGTGCGATGATTGTGATAGTGTTGTTCGTTATGACGGTTCTGTTCTGGTTGTTGTGGGCGTTGATGGTGTTTGGCGGGGGGATACAGGCGAAGATTGTGCCGTTATTTCAAATCCTATTTACGGCGAAAACAGCCGGGGATTTCGGCTATGTCGGTTCTCCCTATGCCATGGGTATTTTCGAGGGTTGGCAAACCAATGCGGTCGCGTTGGTGCTCGCCCTGTCCGTTGTTTTCGCAGTTGCATATGTTTTCAAAATTGCCGCAACAAGGAGTCCTCGTCATGAAAGTTGAGTATAGTGCGAAACTCAAGAAACTGCCGCCGTATCTGTTCGTCGAGATTGACCGGAAGAAAAAAGCGGCCATTGAACGCGGCGTTGATATTATATCTTTGGGTGTGGGAGACCCGGACCAGCCGACGCCGGACCATATAGTCCGTGCCGGCCAGGAAGCTTTAATGAAGGGGACCAATCACCAGTATCCTTTTGGTACGGGTTTGAAAAAATACCGCGCGGCGGTTGCGCAGTGGTATGATTCGCGGTTTGGCGTTTCTCTTGACGCCGATACCGAAGTGTGCGCGCTGATCGGTTCCAAAGAAGGTATCGGTCATTTTCACCTGGCATTCATTAATCCCGGCGATGTCGTTCTCATCCCGGAGCCGGGGTATCCCGTCTACGCTACCGGCACTATTTTTACCGATGGCGTGCCGTATTTTATGCCCCTGCTTGAAAAAAATAATTTTCTGCCGGATTTTTCCGCCATTCCCGAAGATATTCTCAAAAAAGCAAAAGTGATGTTTATTAATTATCCCAATAATCCAACCGCGGCAACGGCCGACGCCGGTTTCTTCGAGACAGTGATAGCCGTGGCGAAGAAATACAATATTATCGTCGCTCACGATGCGGCGTATTCTGAAATATATTATGACAAGAAGCCGATCAGTTTTCTTTCGGTGGCGGGAGCCAAAGAGGTTGGTGTGGAATTTCATTCGCTGTCTAAAACCTATAATATGACGGGGTGGCGCATCGGCTGGGCGTGCGGCAACGCAGACATTATCAAGGGTTTGGCGACGGTGAAGGAAAATTTTGATTCCGGTGTGTTCCAGGCGATACAGGAAGCAGGGATCGCCGCGCTTACCGGCCCTCAGGATTGCGTGGAACAGATGCGCGGGCTATATAAACAGCGTCGCGATACCTTGGTTGACGGTTTAAACGGCATCGGCTGGACGGTGCGCAAGCCCTCTGCTACTTTTTATGTGTGGGCAAAAGTTCCGGCGGGATATACTTCCTCGGCGGTGGTGGGAAAACTGTTGGATGAAGCCGGTATTGTCTGTACGCCGGGCAACGGGCTCGGGACTTCAGGGGAAGGGTTCGTGCGGTTTGCGTTGACAGTCGATGTTCCCCGTATCAAGGAAGCGCTGAAACGCATTGAAAAAATTAAGTGGTAGGGCAATAGTTTTTCTGGGCATCGGTTCCAATGCCGGCAATCGTGCACAAAAGATTTCCGCGGCTATCAGGGAGATAACAGCGCGGTGGCCGTTACTGCGCGCTTCGTCATTGTATCTGACATCGCCCATCGGCCCTCGACAGAGAGATTTTCTCAATGCGGTTGTTTCCGTCACGGCAAGCGGTTTGCCCGGCGATATGTTGTGCGCACTGAAGGCGATAGAGCGGAAACTGGGGCGCCGGTCCGCCGGCGTTCAGCGATGGGGCCCGCGTACCATTGATATCGATATTTTGTTGTGGGGAAAAAGAATTCTGCGCACTCCCGCGCTGGTCATTCCGCATCCCGAAATGCTGCGCCGTCGTTTTGTTCTTGAACCGTTGGCAGAAATCGCGCCGCACCGCGTGCATCCGGTTGCAAAGAAATCCATGACGTGCTTGCGGGATGAACTGCGCGAGCGTCGGCACAATCAAAAGGTGAAAAAGTATGAATAAAGTTACGACATCTACCGTCAGGGAAATGAAAAAAAATGGCGAGAAAATAGTCATGCTGACCGGGTATGATTGCCCCATGGCAAAAATGCTCAACGACGCCGGCATCGACATTATTCTGGTAGGTGATTCACTGGGTATGGTAAAACTGGGTTTTGACAGTACCCTGCCGGTGACTTTAGACGATATTTTGTACCATTGTAAGTCGGTGCGCAGGGGGAATACCCGGGCGATGCACGTGGCCGATATGCCGTTTATGTCGTACGAGGTCAGTGTTGACGAGGCCATCGCCAATGCCGGAAAACTAATAAAATTGGGCGGCGCCGAAGCGGTGAAAATCGAAGGCGGGACTGAGATAGTCGGGACTGTCACAGCGCTGGTCAACGCAAAAATACCGGTTATGGGACACATCGGGCTTACACCACAGGCCATAAATACTTTGGGCGGCTACCGGGTTCAGGGAAAAAACGCAATGGCGGCGCAGAAACTGGTTGATGCGGCTGTTGCCCTGGAAACTGCCGGTATATTCGCTCTCGTTCTTGAATGTGTCCCTGAGGCACTCGCCGCGGAGATTTCGCAGCGCTTGGCTATCCCGGTAATCGGCATCGGCGCCGGTGTCGGTTGCGACGGACAAGTGCTGGTAACTGACGATATGCTTGGGCTCTTCGCGGAATTCAAACCGAAGTTTGTCAAACGCTACGCCGAACTTCGTCCGCTAATCTTGGGCGCTCTGAAGCAATACACTGCAGAAGTTAAGAGCAAAGCATTCCCCGGCGATGAAAACACCTACAAGTGATGTGATGCATAGCTCTTGGTCATGGCCTTTTTCAGTTCTCTTTGTCATTCCCGAGGTAGTAATCGGGAGTATGGTTTTGTCTTTTGAGTGACATAAAACCATATCCCCGATAACACAATTCGGGGATGACAGACTGTGGGTAGTAATCTGGGATATGGTGTTGTTTGGTCATTTGGGGAATCGTTAATACGACATGAAAATTATTCGATCTGTTGCTCAGATGCAGAAGATGATGATGCGGCGTGCTGGCAAGTCGCTGGGGTTCGTGCCGACCATGGGGGCGTTGCATGCCGGCCACTTGTCTCTGATCCGGCGCGCGCGGACTGAAAATGATCTGGTGGCGGTTTCAATTTTTGTTAATCCCGCTCAGTTCGGTCCCCGGGAAGACTATCAGCGTTATCCGCGGCCGTTCGCTCAGGATGCGCGCTTATGCCGGGCCGCCGGAGTTGACTATTTTTTCGCGCCCGCCGCGGCAGACATGTATCCGGATGGCTATGCGACTTATACGGAAGTAACGCACCTGTCGAATGTTTTGTGCGGGGCGTCGCGGCCGGGACATTTCCGCGGGGTTGCCACCGTGGTCGCCAAATTATTGAACATAACCGCACCCGACCGGGCATATCTCGGCATAAAGGATTACCAACAGGTGCACATAATCTCGCGCATGGTCCGGGACCTCAATATGCCGGTAAAAATTGTTGCGTGCCCCACTGTCCGCGAACCTTCGGGTCTTGCGCTTTCCAGCCGTAATCAATTTCTTTCCGCTGAACAAAAAGCGGGCAGTGCGGTCATCGCCCGCGCTTTACATCATTGCCGTGATTTGATACTATCGAAAAAACAGCGCAAGAGCCGTGAAATAATACAGTGCATGAAAAGAATGATTACATCAATTCCCGGCGCGAAGATTGATTATGTGGCGGTTGTTGACTGCCAGACGCTTGATCCGATAACGGTAGTTGGTTCGGTAGCCGCAATTGTGTGTGCCGTCCGTGTGGGGACGACTCGACTTATTGATAATATAGTTGTACGCAGTGCCGTGTCCCGGTAGCGCAAGGAGGAGCATCCATGACTCGCAAAACATTTATAGTCAGGCCGCGTTTGCAGTTTAAGTATCTTGCCTTGTCGCTGATGGTCGTGTGCTTGACGGCATTGGCCGTTTATTATGTTTTTTGGAGCTCTCTGGTCACCTCGCCGGGCATGGAAGAGCTCAACTCCGGTGAAGTCAGAGCCCTGCAGTATGCCTATCAAACCAATTTCATCTGGGTGGTGCTGATTATCGTTGTTGCCATCGGATTCATCAGTATTTTTTATTTTCACCGTCTGATTGGACCTATCTATATGATAGGGAAAACTGTCAAAACAATAGGGACCGGGGATCTTACCGTAACCGTGCATTCTCGCAAAAAAGATGAATTGAAGGATATTTCGGTTCACCTGCAGGATATGATAGACAATATCCGCCGCGCTGTTGTTTCAGACAGGGAGCGTATCCGTTTGATTGGAGAAGCGCTTGACAAAAATGATGCGGCGGCGGCAAAAGAGAATCTCGCCCAGTTGACCAACTGGTACAAAATATAGTTCTTCCTCAATGGCACATCACATCAGCGATTATCTTGTCATCGGCAGCGGTATAGCCGGCCTGTCTTTTGCCATCAAGGCAAGCCAGACGGGCTCGGTGACGCTTATTACCAAGCGTCGGCTCGCCGACGCGGCGACGAGCTACGCCCAGGGCGGGATAGCCGCAGTATCCGACCCCGAGGATTCGACGGAGCGGCACATTTCCGATACGCTTTCCGCCGGGGCAGGATTGTGTTCACAGGATGTTGTATCGTATGTCATCGAACATGCGCCGGCGCGTATGCAGGACCTCGTTGATTGGGGGATGCGCTTTGATGCTGAGAGAGGGTTGGAGGCCGGCCACACATTCCGCCGGGTTTTCCATGCCGGTGATTTTACCGGCAGAGAGATCGAAGATGTTTTGATTAAGAAAATAAGTCAACAAAAAAATATTGCCGTTTTTGAAAATCACATCGCCGTTGACTTGATCACCACCGGAAAAATAAACCGCCGCTTTGCCGGCGCCGATGAGCGCTGTTGGGGCGCCTATGTGTTGGATATCAACGGCAATACCATACAGACTTTTCTGGCAAAAACGGTTGTCCTGGCGACGGGTGGCGCGGGGAAAGTATATCTTTACACATCCAGCCCCGATGTTTCCACCGGTGACGGAATGGCTATGGCGTACCGGTGCGGCGCCACAATGGCAAATATGGAATTTGTCCAGTTTCATCCGACCTGTTTGTTCCATCCTCAGGCAAAATCATTTCTTATTTCCGAAGCGGTCCGGGGAGAAGGGGCCATCCTGCGGCTTAAGAACGGCCAGCCGTTCATGCACAAATACCATCCGATGAAAGAGCTTGCCCCCCGCGATATCGTGGCGCGTGCCATCGACCAGGAATTAAAATCATCCGGTGAAGATTTTGTCTATCTCGATATAACGGCAAAAGGCGAGAAGTTCCTTACCGCGCGGTTCCCTAATATTTATTCTACCTGTTTAAAATACGGCATTGATATGGCAAAGGATTTTATCCCTGTCGTGCCGGCAGCTCATTATTTTTGCGGTGGCGTTAAAACAACCCTTTCGGGGGAAACATCAATCCGCCATTTGTTCGCCATTGGAGAAACCGCTTGTACCGGCATGCACGGCGCCAACCGGCTGGCGTCCAATTCACTGCTTGAAGCGCTGGTATGCGCCGACACCGCGGTAACGCGTGCGCGGGAACTTGTCGCCGCGCCCTGTTCGTTCCCGGACATTCCCGTCTGGGATTCTGGCAACGCCCGGGATAGCGACGAGTCCGTGGTTGTCAGCCAGAACTGGGAAGAAATCCGCCATTTCATGGGGAACTATGTCGGCATAGTTCGCAGTACCAAACGCCTTGAGCGCGCCGCGCGCCGCATAGAGCTTCTCCAACAGGAAATCAGCGAATACTATTGGAATTTTATTATAACCAGTGATTTGATAGAACTGCGCAATATCGCGACGGTGGCTGAATTAGTTATCCATGGCGCGCAACAACGCCGCGAAAGCCGGGGACTGCATTACACCCTTGATTTTCCGGCATCCTCCGCCCATCCCGCTGACACAATCATCCGTCGTTTTCCGACAGTATAATTGAAGAGACGCCCAAAGTTTGCTATCATACTTATGCTGTTCCGGCACCTCACCATTATACATCAGTTTGCGCAATGCTCGCGGGGGAAGCGGTTATGGAAAAAATGATCGAAAAACGGCGTAAGATTGTTTTAACGAGAGAAGAAATCATCATTTTAAGGTCTTTGTTTTTCAAGGCAATGGTGCCGGTAGGCGTTATGATTATCATCAGCTCGCTGGTTCTGACCAGAGGGCTGTTTTTTTTGTTAAATAAAACCAGTTTTTACAATTACGGTATTGCACCCGGAATCTCAATGAAGAACGCTTCTGATTTTTTTCATACGTATCTGTCTATTTCCTGCATCAATATCGTTCTCATGGCGGTACTGGCTATCATCGTCAGTTATATAGCGCTGCACAACATCATTCTCCCGGTGATGCGCATTACCCGTGAGCTCAAGAGCAACCGGGAAAACAAGACAAAAAAAATTATTACCGTCCGGTCAACCGATACGCTCTTAGTCCCGCTGGTAGCGTTGATAAACGAGTACATGGCGTGACGGACCCCCGATAGGGACATTCGGGTGACCACAAACCCAATAATGGATATACATAATGGATCACATAGTCATTCGTGGCGCCCGCCAGCATAACCTTAAGAATATCAGTTGTGAAATTCCCCGTAATAAACTGGTTGTGATAACCGGCTTGTCCGGTTCCGGCAAATCTTCTTTGGCGTTCGATACCATTTACGCCGAGGGGCAGCGGCGCTATGTCGAGTCGCTATCCGCCTACGCCCGGCAATTTCTGGAATTGATGGACAAGCCCGATGTGGATATTATTGAGGGTTTGTCTCCGGCTATTGCGATCGAGCAACGGGCTCCCTCGCATAACCCTCGTTCTACCGTTGGAACAGTTACGGAAATATACGATTATCTGCGGCTGCTCTTTGCCCGCATCGGCGTTCCCCATTGTCCGGATTGCGGGCAGGAGATAAAACCGCAATCCGCCCAGCAGATTATTGATGATGTCGTTGCCCTGCCTGCCGGAACGAAAATTCAAGTGCTGGCTCCTCTGGTGCGCGGGAGGATCGGGACCTATGAGGAATTGTTTTCGCACTTGAAAAAAAATGGGTATGTGCGCGTTCGTGTAGACGGGAAAATAGTTGATCTGGAAGACAGCATCAAACTTGACCGGTATAAAAAACATACGATTGAGCTGGTAGTTGACCGTTTGGTCATCCAGCCGGGAGTGCGTACCCGTTTGGCTGATTCAGTCGAGACTGCGCTGAAACAATCAAAAGGGCTTGCGTTAATCACCGCCGACGGCGCGGCGCCGTTTAAGGAAAAACTGTTCAGCGAACATCACGCCTGCGCGGCATGCGGCATCAGCCTTCCGGATATCGAGCCGCGATTATTTTCATTTAATTCGCCCTACGGCGCCTGTCCGGATTGTACCGGGCTGGGCAATAAAATTGAAATTGACGAGGACCTGGTCGTTCCCGACGCCGGGCGTTCTATCGATGAAGGCGCGATCGTTGCTTGGTCGCAGCCCATAACGACGCGGACGCACCGGTGGAAGAATTCATGGAGCGGTTATTACGGCGGGATGCTGGCCGAGGTCTGCAAACGCAACGGTATTTCGCGCACCAAGCCATGGTCGCAGCTTTCACGCAAACACCAGGAAATGCTGTTGACAGGCGAAGGTGATTTTGAAGGCGTGATGACAAATCTCCAGCGCCGCTATAATGAGACAGAATCAGAATTCGTTAAAGAAGAAATCGACGCGACCTATATGCGCCGGCGGATATGTCCGACATGTAAGGGTGCGCGCCTAAAGAAGGAGGCGCTGGCGGTGAAAATTGACGGGAGATCCATTGTCGATCTTACCGGAATGTCGGTGACCGATTCCCGTGATTTTTTTTCCCGTATGCCGCTGTCCGATAAAAACAAGGTCATCAGCAAGGCGGTTCTCAAGGAAATAAATGCGCGCCTGTCTTTTCTTGCCAATGTCGGGCTTGGCTATCTTACCATCAACCGGTCCAGCGTGACTCTGGCGGGCGGCGAAGCCCAGCGCATTCATTTGGCGACCCAGATCGGTTCAGGGTTGACCGGTGTTCTGTATGTTCTTGACGAACCGTCCATAGGATTGCACCAGCGCGACAATAAAAAATTGTTAGACACGTTGCTGAAACTGCGCGATCTCGGCAATACGCTGATTGTCGTTGAACACGATGAAGAGACCATGCGCGCCGCTGACTGGATAATCGATCTCGGGCCGGGAGCCGGCGTGCACGGTGGCGCTATCGTAGCTCAGGGGCCGTTGTCCCGGGTTCTCAAAGAAAAGCAGTCAATGACAGCGCGCTATCTTAACGGGAAGCTGACCATTCCGGTCCCTGCACAGCGGCGCAAGCCCCATGAGTCCCGCTGGTTAACCGTCAAGGGCGCGGCACAGTTTAATTTAAAAAATATCGATGTCGCCATCCCCTTGGGGTTGTGCGTTTGCATTACCGGGGTTTCGGGTTCCGGCAAATCAACCCTGGTGCATGAAGTGCTGTTTAAAGCGCTTGCCCAGAAACTCTACGGTCTTAAGGATATTCCGGGTAAGCACCGCGCTCTCATCGGCGGAGAAAATCTGGACAAAGTAATCATTGTCGATCAATCGCCAATCGGGCGCACGCCGCGTTCCAACCCCGCGACCTATACCGGCGCGTTCGGACCCATCCGGGAACTTTTTTCGCAGATGCCTGAGGCGAAAAGCCGCGGGTATCAGCCGGGTCGTTTTTATTTTAATGTCAAAGGTGGCCGGTGCGAGAACTGTCAGGGCGACGGAACGCTGAAAATAGAAATGCAGTTTCTGCCGGATGTATATGTGCATTGCGAGGTCTGCGGGGGAAAACGGTTTAACGAGGAAACCCTGCGCGTCAGGTACAAAGGAAAAAATATCGATGAAGTGCTGAGTATGACGGTTGAAGAAGGCGGTGAATTTTTTAAAAATATTCCACCGCTTGCCCGCATTTTGGGCACGCTCAACGATGTGGGGCTTGGATATATAAAACTGGGACAACCGGCGACAACGCTCTCCGGCGGTGAAGCGCAGCGGGTGAAGCTGGCGACCGAATTGTCAAAACGGGCTACCGGCAGGACGCTCTATATACTCGATGAACCGACGACCGGACTTCATTTCGCCGATGTACAGAAACTGCTGGGTATATTGCATCGCTTGACGGATTCCGGCAACACGGTGATGATTATTGAGCACAATCTTGATGTCATAAAAACTTCTGACTGGATTATCGACCTTGGCCCTGAAGGTGGCGCCGCCGGCGGCAGTATCGTCGCCCAGGGCACACCGGAGCAGGTTGCCCGCACCGCGGAGTCGTACACCGGCCGGTATCTTTCGCCACTGTTGAGTATTTGATCAAATTGAAGTACAATGTCGATATAATGAATCAAATTACTGAACGGAAAAGGAGAACTTAAAATCGTTATGAAAAAATTAGCCGTGTGTTTGCTTGTCAGCCTATTTTTTACAGTGGGGTGTGCCAAAAAATCGATTAAACCTGCTGTTTCGCCGCAACAGCCGGTTACTTCTGCCGACGAATCGCAAAAAGATGAACCATCCATCCGTTATGCCGATTGGAATAAAGCCCCTGATTTAAAAACCATTTATTTTGATTATGATAAAAGCGAGTTGACCCTCGATGCGCGTCAGATCCTTCAGAAAAATGCCGTATATCTAAAGAATAACGAAGATTTGATGATCCTGATTGCCGGGCATTGCGACGAGCGGGGTACGACGGAATATAATTTGGCTCTCGGGCAGCGACGGGCGACCATCGTTCGCGAGTATTACGGTAAGCTGGGATTGCCGCTTACACAGGTGGGCACCATATCATATGGGAAAGAAAAACCTGAAGATCTCCGCAATTCTGAAGAGGGATGGGCGCTCAACCGCCGTGCTGAAACGAGAACAAGGGTCCGGAAATAAATTCATTTAGTCGTCGAGTATGGTGCTGCGTTTAGGGGACTACATAATCGTGGATAGAAAAAACAGTTTTTTGCCTGTTGCCATTGTGATTGTTTCTTTAGGCACGCTGTGTCTGAGCGGCTGTATTGCCACATCCAAGGAAATGATTGATTTGCGCGACGATATCGCACAACTTCAGGTGAAGCTTACCGAAGTCCAGAGAAATCAGGCGGACTTGTCGCTTAAAATGGATACGATGAACGGTTCCATGGGTGTGCTGACTTCGGCGTTGCAGGAAACTCAGAACCACATGTCCCTGCTCAGCCAGCGGCTCGATGATGTTGAGGCCAATATCAGTCAGCGGGTCGGAAAACTCTCAGATCAGTCAGCACCGCCCAGCGTAGCTTCCCGGATGGGTCTTGAGCCGACTCCTTCAGATCTTTATCGAATGGCGTACAGTGATTTTTCCCGTGGTAAATACGATGTGGCCATTACGGGATTTAAATCATATTTGGAAAAATATTCCAAGGGTGAGCTTGCTCCTCAGGCGCAATATTATCTTGGCGAATCATATTATTCACGCAGTGAATGGCAAAATGCGTTGGATCAGTACGAATGTGTAGAAAAACTATTTCCGCGATCTGAAGTCGTTTCGCCCACGCGGCTAAAAAAAGCACAGTGCCTCGAATTGCTTGGGAAAAAAGGGGAAAGCGGCGATATGTTTAAATCAATCATCAAAGATTTCCCCGGTTCCCAGGAAGCAATCATCGCTCAGGAAAAACTGCATCCTGCAAAATCTCCGGCAAAGTAACGCACCCTGTTCATGATAACGCTTCGTCAGACCTTTATCGTTTCTCTGGGTCTCCATTGCGCTGTTTTTATATTTTCAGCGATCCGCTGGACTTCTCAGCATCATATTACCTTGCCTATCGAAGTAACATTCTATTCGCCTCCTCAGCCGGCACCTGCTCATGCGGCCGTTGTTGAGAAGATCATCGAGCCGCCAAAAAAAGACGAAATTGCCGTTTCAAAGAAAAAGCATGCCCGGACAGAAAAAAAGGTTGTTGCTCCTTCTCCGGCTCCCGCTCAACCGGCGGCGGTAACGCCTCCGTCGGATACTCCGCCGGCGCCTGCCAGCAGGATCAGTTTGGATACCAAGAATTTTCCGTACGCTTATTACACGAACATGGTCGTTAAGAAAATCAGCCGTTACTGGCAATGGTCAACGGATTTCGGTTCCTTAAAAACAGTTGTGTATTTTAAAATCGACAAAGACGGCGTGGTGACTGAAGCAATGGTCAGCGACACTTCTGGTGACAGATTGTTTGACCAGCAGGCCGTGCGGGCTATAAAATTATCGAGCCCGTTCCCGCCCCTGCCCCAGGAATTCCCCGAGCCCGATTTGGGCGTCTATTTTGAGTTTTCGTATCATTGATGTAAACGGACATCCGAAGTTAAGCACCGCAGTTTTTGAAGGGATCTGAAACAATGAAAAAAATAGTTTTGATGTGCGCACTTGTCGGATTGATGCCTGCGATGGCGCCGGCGACGGATGTGTATTTGAGTTTGTCGAGCCATGCGCAACGGAGCGAGCTGGGGGTGGCAGGTTTTGCTCCGGCGACGCCCACGGTGGATGAATCGAAGCTTTCCCGAGAGATACAGGAAGTGCTTCGGGATGATCTTTTGTTTTCGCGGTATTTTAACATTATAGAAGAAGGGCCGATGTACACCGGCAAAGAAGAGGAGCTCAAGGATTGGGAAGCGCGCGGAGCGGCCATGGTTGTCAGCGGTTCTTTGAAAGTTTCCGGCGAAGATGTTCGCCTGATCGGTCGTCTGGTAGATATCGGGTCAAAACGGGTTGTGTGGGAAAAAAAATACGACGGCAATACACTGTCGTTCCGGCAGCTGGCGCACGACATGAACGACGATATTATTCAACGCTTCACCGGTGAGCGCGGTATCGCGCATACGAAAATCGTTTTTACCAATGACCAGACGCAGTATAAAGAATTGTATGTGACTGATTATGACGGCCACAATGTGCGCAAGCTGACCGGTGATTCTACCATCAACATCTTGCCGAAATGGTCGCCGGACGGCACAGAGATATTGTATACCACCTATCTATACGGCAATCCTGATCTATTCATGTATTCAGTCACCGGCGCGCGGCGCAAGCCCGTGTCTCAAAGCCAGGGACTCAACTGTGCGGGGATATTTTCTCCTGATGGAGCGCACATCGCGCTGACCATGTCGCGGGGTGGCAATCCGCACCTTTATATTATAAACCGTGACGGATCGGTGGTAAAAAAATTAACTTCCGGCATATCCAATAACACCAGTCCGTGTTTTGCGCCTAACGGCAGGGAAATGGTGTTTATTTCCGACCGCTCAGGTAATCCGCAGCTGTATATCATGAGCCTTGACGGCGGCAATGTCCGGCGGCTTACGGCAGACGGATTTTGTGATTCGCCGGCATGGTCTCCCCGCGGGGATAGAATTGCATTTACCATGCGCCGGGGGAATGGATCAACATTCGATATTTATGTCTATGACCTGGGTACGGGGCAAATAACCCGTCTTACGCAGGACGAACGGCATAATGAAAACCCCACATGGTCACCCGACGGCCGATTCATTGTTTTTTCTACAACCCGGTCCGGCAGAAAAGAACTGTATTTAATCGCTGCCGACGGATCGGGCCTGCGCCGCCTCTGCGAAATGGCGGGATCATCCGCCACCCCCAGCTGGGGCCCCTGATACAACCCCGTTAACTAATATGCCCACGATTCCGCTTTTTGTTGTGCAGCCGCGAAGCTTGCTTCGACGCCGTTATGTGTACGGCCCTTTAACCCCGGCAGAGCAAGCTCTGCCGCTAGAGTGATAACCGGCTTCGGCAAAGGTCCTGTTGGGGAGTAAATGCGGGAGACGAAAACGGGTAAATATGGTATAATTACACCTCATGAAAAACTGTATTATTGGATTACTTCTTCTTTCAATGTTGCCGTCGTTGTCGCATGCTGATTTTATTGTCGGCGAAAAGTTGTTCGCGGGGGAAAAATTCCCTGCGGCGATAACGGAATTCCGTTCTACTGCTGTTCATGAGATGGGCACGGTAACAGGCGAAAAAGCACAAATCAGATTGGCTGACTGCTATTTCGCTATAGGGGATTATGAACAGGCGCAAGCAAATTATCAGCAATTTATTGTTCAATATCCGCAAAGCGAATTCCGCGATGATGTTGAATTTTTTCTTGCCCGCTCATTATTCCGTCAGCAGAAATACGACGAATCCATCGCCGTATATGAAAATTTCCTGACCACCTATAAAAACAGTTCTTATTATCCTGACGCCTGCTATGGCCAAGCGTGTTGTTTGTTCTACCAGGAGAAATATACTGCTGCCTTGTCCCGACTGGGCGTGTTGATCAATTCCTATAAAAATCGGACTGATTTGAAAGAAGGGGCGCAGTATTACGCGGGAGAAGCATGGTTCCAGCGCGGCAGTTATGTGGACGCCGGCCGGGAATTCCGGAAGTTTCTCGTTGAGTATCCCCGCTCGAGCTATGTTCCTTTGGTCCGCTATCGCTTGGCGCAATCGCTGCGTTGCCGGGGAAAAATGAAGGACGCCCGGGAAGAGTTTGAAATGATCATTGCCGGGTCGGTGCCGGCGGACATGAAAGCACTCACCATTTACGAATTGGCGGAAACATATCTCTTTGAAGGTAATTATAAAGCAGCGGTGGTTCAGTATCAGGAAATAGTTGCTACAGCCGATGATCCCGATATCGTTGCTCAGTCCTATTTTAATGTCGGCTGGTGCAATCTTATGATGAATGATTTTGCCCGCGCTCGTCAGTTTTTTGGCGATCTTCCCCGTCGGTATCCCACTGCGGAAATTATCCCTTCAGCAGCGTATTGCGCGGGACTGAGTTGTTATCTCAGCGGCAGTTATGGCGACACGATTGCCGTTTTCGACCGGTTTGTAAAAAAATACCCCAAGAATCTTTTAGCCGGCGACGCGCTGTATTGGTCTGGCTGGAGCAAATTCAAGCGCAAAGAAATGCCTGAGGCCTTAAAAGTATTCCAGCAAATTACGCGGAAATTCCCTCAGTCCGATTGTCGTGAAAAGGCTGATTTTATGCAGGCAGAATGTTATTTCCAGATGGGGGAATTCGATACTGCCCGCAAGTACTACCAGCAGTTTCTCGACCGCTACCCCTCAACAGATTTGTTCGATGATGCGCTCTATGGTATTGGCCGCTCTTTTGCCGGTCGGGGCGACTTTGGCATGGCGCGGGATGTGTATCAAAAGCTCATCCTAAAGTTTCCGCAAAGCGAATTGATATTTGCGGCGCGGATGGATGTGGCTAACAGCTACTTGTTCCAAGGGGAATATGACAAGGCGATAGAACTGTACCGGGCAATGAAGAACAGTCCTGAGGTTGATTTCCGCATCGGGTTTGCCTACTATAAGAAAAGCGATTATCTCAAAGCTGCCGAAAAGTTTGCCACCGTCAAGGATAAGAACTTTTCCAACCGTGATGAAGCGTTGTATTATCTCGGCTGGAGTTATTATAAGCAAAAAAAGTATGACGAAGCCACTACGCAGTTTCAGGCAGTTCTTTCACTCGTGCCTGATTCGCCGCTGGCCCCGGAATCACATCTGCGGCTTGCGGACATATACTGGGCTCGAAAACAGCTTGCCCTCGCCCAAGAGACCTACCAGGCGGTCATTGACCGCTATCCCCGGAGTTCCGTGGCGCCCTATGCATTATACGCGCTCGGGGAGTGCTACAACAAGTCAGGCGCCCAGGATAAGGCATTGTCTGTATGGACAACACTGGTGGATAAATACCCGCTCTCAAATCTGACTGCCGAAATCAATTTTCAGGTGGCCGAATATTTGTGTACTCAAAAAAATTATCCGTTGGCGCAAAAGGCCTATCAGGTGCTGCAGAGCAACTATCCGAACTCAGAATTAGCGCGGCGCTCACAGTTCAAACTCGGAGAGATCCAAATGACTCTCGGAAATTTTGTTGCTGCCACTGATATCTTTCAGGCGATCATCCGCGATAATCCCGCCACCGAGTTTGGCGCTCAGGGCCAGATGAAACTGGCGGAAATAAGCGTGGCGCTTGATAAACTGCGCGGGGCAATCGGATTATACCGCAAAGTCGTTGATGATTATCCGTCAACTGCTCAGGCGCCTCAAGCGCAGTTAATGATTGCAAAAATTTGGGACAAGCTTCAGGAACATTCGCTTGCACAGAAGGCATACGAAATGGTGCTGACTAAATTCCCCAAGAGTGAACCTGCCGCGCAGACATTGCTTGCGCGCGGTGTTGATAATGAGACCGGCGGCAGGTATGATGCGGCGATAGATAATTTCCGTCTGGCCGCTGAATCATTTCAGGGTGCGGTATCCGCGGAAGCCCAAAAGCGATTGGGTGATATATTCTTTATTCGAAAATTGTATAAGGAAGCCACGGTCGAGTATTTGAAAACAGCCTATTTATTCCGCGACTATCCTGCATTTTCCGCTGAGGCGCAGTTCCTCGCCGGTAAATCATGCGAGGCCTACAACCAACTGGCGGAAGCCCGTAATGCGTATAAACGCACCATGACTTTTTTCGCAACGACTTTGTGGGCGGCTGAAGCCGAAAAGCGTTTGGATGAATTGAAAAAATGACCCGCTGCCTGCTGAGATGTCTTTTCTTTGCGGCAGCGAGCATCAGTATCTGCGGTTTTTTATTCGCCGATGACGATGTGGATCATTTTATTTTGCCAGAAACGCCGCCGACGATAGACCGGCTTAAAAAACCGCCGCTCGATAAACCAACCCTTAAACGGCAGAACTTTCTGCCGCAAACCGACATCATACTGCCGCCGGTTCTTTTGGGGTATAATTTCTTTCCGTTCTTTTTGCCGGAATATGCGCGAACGATTGGTATGGCTGCCGGCAGTTTTTCTTCGCGGATGGGGCAGTTTTCTTATGCTTCGCCCGGCAATGTTACGGTGCAGTACCGGATGTTTCGCAGTGACGGGGAATCGCCGGGGTTGTATCAGGAACAACGATTGTTTTCCACAGCGGGCGAACAGTTTTTGCAATCCCCGGTTCGCATCAAGTGGGATGCGCATAGCGACGAGAGCGTGGTGTTTGATCAAAATCAAAAACAATATGCACTCACCGCGGGCGTTATCGGATATCCGCAGAAAAATATCCGTCTGGGTGCCGATGCATCCTATGAAACGGGGCAACTGGGCTTGCACGACAAGAACGAGAATATCCGCGGCGGGATGAGTCTGTTGTGGCAGCCGAAAGAACGGCATTCCGTTGATGTGTCTGTGACCGGTGAAAGCGATACAGCTTTTAGCGATACGCGGGATTTCACGAGCGCGGAGTTTATCTATACCATTGAACCGTTGACGGCGTTAACCGTAGGCAGTGGCTGCCGCTATCTCAAGGATGCCGTGTTCCCTTACGGGAATATCACCTGGTTTGCTTTTCACCGTGTCCGTGTGAGTGTTGTTTACCGGCCCGGATTCGAAAAATTGTCATGGACAGAAACATATCTGAAGAACCGCTGGTACGCAGCGGCAAACCCCCTGCTGGCGTATCCGGAAAACACTTTTTGTTTGACGGAAGAAATGGCGTATCATCAGGGTGAGCGAACCGTTATGACGGCAAGATTTACTCAGAAAAAGCAGAAGAATTATCTTTTTTGGGAACAACCCGTCGGAGCGCTGGTGCTGACACCGGGTAACGGTCCTGAAACAGCTTTGCATGAAGTGTGTTGTGATTTTTCTCATCAGGGCGATATCTTTTTCGGCCGCGCATCCGTGACCGCCCGTTCGGACAGCAATGCTCCGTTGGTGCCCGAATACCGGAGTACTGCGGAACTGGGATGCACCGTGGCATCATGGACCATAAGCGTGGGATATGACTATATCGATTCTCGATTGGTTCGACAAGGATCTTTGGAACGATTGGATGCCCAGGGATCGGTAACCGCAGGAATAAAGAAACGACTGGGCAGTGCAGAAGCCGCAATTACGGTAGACAACATCACCGGCCAGCGCTTGACGCTTCAACCCGGTTTTGTCCGTGAACAGCCCAGTGTCATCGGCAGCTTAACGGTACAATTTTAAGGCAAAACCCCCTCAATCCCCCTGTGTCAGAGGGGGGCCAAGGGGGGTTTGAAGTTTGCAATTACAAGAATTAGAAACAAGCATGTCCAATAATACGCCATTAAGCCAGGGGGGCAGTAATGTTTGAAGGGAAAACAGTGTGGCAGATTTTTGCGATGGGCGGATTTTCCATGTACATACTCTTGCTATGCTCGGTAGTTTCCGTGGGCGTTGCTTTGGAACGGTTATTATCGTATCGTGCGAAGTCGCGTATTGCGGTTCGTACATTCATGGATATGATTACTGAGAATGTTGAGCGGGGCGATAGTAAAAAAGCGATAGCGTACTGCGAGACGAGCTACACGCCGATAACGGCTGTTGTCCGCGCCGGGCTCAAAAAAAACGGCCATGACGAGAAAGAGATCACCAGCGCGATGGAGCGGGAGATCATGATCGAGACGGTGAAACTGGAGCACTATACCACCATTATCGGGACGATCGGCAATATCGCGGTATATATCGGATTGTTCGGGACCGTTATCGGCATCATCAAATCGTTTCACAATATTTCCGTGCTCGGATCCGGCGGTATAACGGTGGTTATCGGCGGGGTTGCCGAAGCTCTCATAACGACGGCGAGCGGGTTGTTCGTTGCCATACCCGCCGTAGTCGCTTACAATTATTTCATTCGGCGGGTGGATACCTTTGTCACTGAAATGGAATACTGTGCGTCCCAGACCCTGGACCTACTGATTTCGCAAAGGAAATAACAATGCAGAAAAAGAAGAATATCCCGTGGCGGTTTGTTTCATGAGACGCCCGATTAAGCGCGGCAGGGTGATGGCGGAAATCAATATCACGCCGTTTACCGATGTGGTGCTGGTGTTGCTGATTATTTTTATGATCACGACCCCCATGCTGGTTCAGCCCGGCATCAAGATAAAACTGCCCAAAGCCAACGCCGCGGAAACCGACAGCGACAAGAACATTACCATTACCATCAATTCCCTCGGTGAAGTGTTTTTGGAAAATAAACATATCGACATAACCCTTCTCAAAGAACGCCTGGTGGCGAAACTCTACAACCGGCAGGATATGCCGGTGGTGGTCAAAGGGGATAAAGAAGTGAAATATGATACCGTCATAAAAATTATCGATATTGCCAAACAGGCGGGAGCTAAGAAGTTTGCGTTGGCGGTTGAGATACAGAAGGATGCGGCGCGATAATACGGATAGTAGCGTAATTTTCTATGCACAAAGAACTCTTTGATCTCGTTTCCGGTCAGCCCGTCACCGATTGCACAATCGTGTGGCCGGCTCTGCGCTATATTTTAGAACCCCTGACCGGTTTTGCCGAATATATTCTTTCGTTTACGCGCTATATCGTTCAGTTGGTATCGTGGATTGCGTGGCTGATGATTGTAACGGCGGGGTGGGCGATTGTTCGCAAGAAAACCTTGCGGGATGCAGGTGTTAACGGTATGGGAGTTGTACTCTTCTTCCTTACCGTTGTCGTCGTTGTTTTGGTGTTCCCTCTGTCATGGCCGCGTTTGGTTACACCGTCGGGCACAGCGGTGGTGGATTTTCACAGCCATACTTTTTATTCCCATGACGGCATTAAAAGCCCCACGCAGAGCATTGCTTTTCACCGGCGACTGGGGTATACCGAATTCTTTGTTACCGAGCATGGGCACACGAACGGATTCCCGCAGTTTTCCGCCGCTGCTCAGTATGCAACGGTTTTTCCGGGCATGCAGGTTTCAACCAAGGAAAGGGTTTCGCTTCTAATTTTTGCTGATAGGCAGTTCGACGGTGCCGAGTTTCGGGACAAAACAGTTTCGCAAGTCATTGACTTGGCACACCGCTACGGATTTGTCGTTGTTTGTCCTCACTGGTGGAAATGGCGGTATTTCTCATGGGATGAGTTGTATAAAAAGGGAATAGATGGTTTTGAAATATACAATGCCGGATATAGAAATTTTTCCGCTGAGGAACGAGCTCGGTTGGTTCAGTTCTGCCGGGATAATCATTTGGTGATGCTGGGCAACACGGATTGGCACGGATGGGGATCCATGACGGATGTCTGGACGGTTGTCCCCGGAGTAACCCCCGGCGTCGGAGCACCGCTCATGCAGTTTCTGCGGGAACATCGATCTTCCCGCGTGCTGGTCAATCTGCAGCCGGAAGCGCAGGGGACGCTACGATATTTTTTTGAACCCTTCTGCGGAGCGTATTACTATTTTTCAGCGATAACCGTCCCTCAGGCGTGCGGCTTGATGGGGTGGATTATTGTCATCGTGATTGCCGGGCGTTTTTCTTGGTGCGCGCAGTTTCGCCGGCTTATACCCCAGATATTTGGGTTGGGACTGCTTGCACTGGTGTTTTATTGTCTGTTTATATGGCTTCCTCTACGGCCGGAGAATACGATATTAAACCGCCTGCTTGCCCCCATCATTGCTGTCATCGGCGTTCTCTGGCTGGTGTATGGGAAAGTGCAGAATAAAAAAAATTAATTATGGATAGATTTCTTACCAGAAGAATAACCATTATTTTTGTCAGCGTTCTGAGCGTCTTTCGGGGTCTGCTTGCCGCGAAGCTGCAGCTTCATCCTGATGAAGCGTATTACTGGTTGTGGTCACGCTACTTGGACACGGGGTATTACGACCACCCGCCTATGGTGGCCTATTTTATCCGGCTGACCACGCTTTTCTCGCAAGCGGAATTTTGGGTGCGCTTTTCAGGTCTTGCGGGAGCCGTTATCATGAGCGTTCTGCTGTGGACGCTGGTACAGCGGATGTTTAACAATGAAAAAATAAGCGCTGCGAGCGTTATGGTATTTAATGCTCTGCCGCTGACCATGTCCGGAACGCTGATTATGACGCCGGACATCCCGGCGTTTTTTTTCTGGGCGCTGGCCATATTTTTTTACTGGGAACTAGTTCGCACCCAACAGCCGCGCTACTGGTACTTTACCGGGATAGCTTTTGGACTGGCGCTGCTTTCAAAATACACCGCGGTGCTTTTTGCGCCCTGTCTGCTGTTGTTCGTGGCGATGAGCGACGAGCGCAGATGGCTTAAGACCATCCATCCTTACGCGTCCTTTCTGCTCGGGTGCCTGTTTTTTCTGCCGGTGGTCTACTGGAACAGCCAGCATCAGTGGATATCATTTTCGTTTCAGATAGGTCATGGTCTTGCCGGCAAGGCGATGTCGCTGGGTAATGTCCTTGAATATTGCGGCGGGCAGGCGTTGGTGGCAGGGCCGTTCGTTTGGTTGTTCGGCATGATTGCGGCGGTAGTTTTTTTCTTCCGCAAGGACAAAGCAGCATTGTATTTAAGCTGCATGTCGTTGCCGTTGATACTTTTTTTTGCGGCGACATCTCTTAAAAAAGTAGCGGGGCCAAACTGGCCGGCGTTTGCCTACTTTACTTTCAGCATTCTGGTCAGCAAATATTTGATTGAGGGAAAACGAGCGGCGCGGTTCGCCTGGGGCATGGCTGTCGCGGTGAACCTGCTTTTGACCGGTGTGGTGCTTTTGCATGCGGGATACAGCATCCTTCCTCTTTCGCGGTGGAACAAGGATTGGGCGCAGGCGGACGCCACGAATTTCTTTTATGGCTGGCGAGAACTGGGCAGTTTCATTGAGAAACATCCTGAACTGAAATTTGCCATTACCTTGTCGCACCAGTACAGTCCGGAAATAACCTATTATACGCACGAAAAAGTGTTTGGCTGGGTAGACCGGGATCGCACCCGCGTCAGCCAGTTCAATTATTGGAAGTTCCCCGATGCGTTACGGGGCGAACAGGGCGTGTATGTGTACTTGGAGGATGACGGCGTCGGGCCGTACACAACTTACTTCAACTCTGTCGGCGAAAAAATATCATTAACCATCATGCGCAATAACTTTCGCCTGAGGAAATATCAGCTTATTCCCGGCAGGGGCTTTGCCCTGCATGACCGTGCTGAAGGGGTGCCGGAGCGTCCGTAACGGGAATAAAATGGCGCTTGATACCCCCTATTGTTTTTGATACAATTTCACAAATAGATTGATTCTGTGGAGGAATTATATGTCAGGGCATTCTAAATGGGCAGGTATTAAGCACAAAAAAGCGATTATTGACGCCAAACGCGGCAAGGTTTTCACGAGGATTACCCGGGAAATCGTTGTCGCGGCGAAAGAAGGGGGCGGCGTTTTGGAACATAATGCCCGCTTGCGCAAGGCGATAGAATTGGGCCGCGAAGCGAACATGCCGCAGGACAACATTAAAAAAGCGGTCCTGCGGGGTACCGGCGAGATTCCGGGTGTTATGTACGAAGAAGTTGCTTATGAAGGATACGGCCCCTCAGGTGTGGCCATTATGCTTGAAGGAACGACGGACAACCGCAATCGCACGGCATCGGAGATCCGCAAGATATTCTCCAGCCATGGCGGCAATATGGGGGAAAACGGATGCGTTTCATGGATGTTTTCGCAAAAAGGATATATAGCTGTTGAAAAATCAAAACACAACGAAGAAGAATTGATGGAAGCGGCACTGGATCTCGGCGCTGAAGATTTTCGCGCTGAAGACGAAGATATGTATGAAATATTTACTAAGCCCGCGGATTTCGAAAAAGTAAAAAAGGGGCTTACGGAAAAAAATATTCCGCTGGCGAGCGCCGAGATCACCTTTCTGCCGCAAACCTATGTCAAACTTACCGGGAAACCCGCCGAGTCGATGCTGAAACTTTTGGACATCCTTGAAGACCATGACGATGTGAAAAATGTCTTCGCCAACTTCGATATTTCCGCTGAAGAGATGGAAAAGATTCAGGCGCAAGAAGGCAAATGACCGTCCCCCGCGGCACGGTGATTTTGGGGGTTGATCCGGGCCTCGCGGGAACCGGCTGGGGTGTTATCACCGTCGGAGAGCGCGGCATACTGCGCTTAGAACGATATGGATGCATCGAAACGAAGGCAGCCACGCCGCTTGTTGATCGTCTCAAACAGATATTTGTCGCGCTCAGCGCGGTGATTGATGAATTCTCTCCGTCGGTCATGGCTGTCGAGGAACTTTTCTTTATGAAGCGCGCGACCGCAGTTGCCGCGGTCGGACAGGCCCGCGGCGCAATCCTTTTGGCGGCAGCCCTGAAAAATATTTCCGTATCCGAATACAATCCCCGGACCGTAAAGATAGCGCTGACAGGTTTTGGTTCAGCGGATAAACAGCAGATTCAGCATATGGTAAAAGCTGTCTTGAAATTGTCTGTGATTCCGTGCCCTGATCATGCCGCAGACGCATTGGCGATGGCCATCTGTCATCTCCACACGGCGAAGTATTAGTGTAATATTTTGCTTTTCCATTAGGAAACTATGATTACTTTTTTTAGAGGCATACTTGATTCTTCCACACTTGATACCGCCGTCATCGATGTTTCCGGTATCGGGTATCGGGTTAACATACCCGGATCGACTGCGGAGAAACTTCCGGCTGCCGGCAGGGATGTTAAACTCTTCATCGTGGAATCGGTGGCTATGTACGGCGGCAGTACTTCATATTACGGATTTTTGACCGCCGAGGAACGGGATATGTTCCAGCTTATCAAGGACGAGGTTCCGGGAACCGGCGCGAAAAAGGCGCTTGATTATCTCGATAAAATCACAAAATCACTGCCTGATTTCACCCGCGCAGTCTCAAACAAGGACAGTGCACTGCTGACCGGCATATTCGGGTTCAGTAAAAAGACAGCAGATAAACTCGTGATGGGTCTAAAAGATAAAATAGGCACGGTAACGATATCCGGGCCGGTGAAATGGTCGCCGAAAACTCTCGCTGGTCCCCGCGAAGAGGCGGTTGCCGGACTGGTCGCGCTGGGATATAAAGAAGCTCTCTCCCGTCAGACCGTTGAACGGGCTGCGGAATCAATGCCGGAGGGAACGATTGCCGCCGATCTTATCCGCCGCGCTCTTCAGGAATTATAACTATGGATACGACGAACCCCGAGCTTAACCGCATTATTGACGCCGCGCAGACGCCTGACGAAGGCAGGGTTGAGAATACGCTGCGCCCCCAATCTCTCGATGAGTTCATCGGTCAGCAGCAGATGAAGGACAATCTAAAAGTGTTTATAGAGGCGGCGAAACGCCGCACGGAACCGCTTGATCATTGTCTTTTTTACGCACCGCCGGGTCTGGGTAAAACAACGCTCGCGCATATTATCGCCAAAGAAATGGGCGGCAATCTGCGTTCGACTTCAGGCCCGGTGCTTGAACGCGTTGGTGATCTTGCGGCCATCCTTACTAACCTCAGCGAAGGCGACATTTTTTTTATCGATGAAATACACCGGATGAATCACCTAGTCGAAGAATCCCTGTATCCCGTGATGGAGGATTTTGAACTCGATATCATTATCGGACAGGGACCGTCGGCGAAAACCATTAAACTGCCGATCCCGCGCTTTACCCTGGTGGGCGCCACTACGCGAGCCGGCTTGTTATCGAGCCCCTTGCGGGACCGGTTCGGCATCATCAATTATCTGAACTTCTATGGTGAGGATGAGCTCAGGGCTATCGTGGCGCGCTCAAGCGCCATATTGAATATCCCCATTGATCCCGCTGGCACCGAAGAGATTGCCAAACGCTCCCGTGGGACGCCGCGTATTGTCAACCGCCTCCTGCGCCGCGTGCGTGATTTCGCCGAGGTCAAAGGTACCGGCACCATAACCCGCGATGTCGCACGGATGGCACTCAATGCGCTGGAAGTCGATACGGCGGGTCTCGATAAAATGGACCGGATGATCTTGTCGGTCATCATCAATAAATTTTCCGGCGGACCGGTCGGCATTGAAACGATTGCGGTCGCTATTTCCGAAGAAGTGGACACTATTACCGACATGTGCGAGCCGTTCCTCATCCAGTCGGGATTTTTGTCCCGCACCTCGCGCGGTCGCGTCGCCACGCCGCTTGCGTACGCTCACCTCGGATTAAAAGCTCCCGCGCCATTGCCCCCTGCCGAAGACCTTTTTTCTTCTCAATGAAACAACTTCTCCTGCACCACTGCTGTGCCCCGTGTTCGCCTTCCGTAGTCGCCTCGTTCGTTAAGCGATTCGCCGTCAGCAGTTTTTGGTTTAACCCCAATATTCAGCCGGCGCAAGAATATACATCCCGCTATGAATCGCTAAAAAAGTTTGTAGGGTCGCAAGGATTGGCTCTCTCTGAAGGTCCGGCATATTCGCAGGACCAGTGGATTGCGGCGGCCACGGCATCGCCTGACCGGTGCACATTTTGTTACCGGTTGCGGTTAACGGAGGCGGCGAAGGCGGCACAGGCGAATGATATGTCATTTTTTTCAACAACATTGCTCGCCAGTCCCTATCAAAAGCATGATTTGATTCGGGATATAGGCAATGATATAGGCGCTGCGCTGGGAGTGGCGTTTGTCTATGAAGATTTCCGTGCGCAGTTTTATCAGGGGAAAGATATTGCGCGCACGCAGGGGTGTTATATGCAAAAGTATTGCGGATGTTTGTTTTCAAAGGAAGAGCGCGGGATAAAATGAGAAGAATATTTTTCGTAGTCTTCCTTTTTCAAACGATGACAGTTGTGGCTGAAGAACTGCCGTATGATACCGTGCAGGTTGGGATCGTTCAGAATGTGCTCTCTATGCATGTTAGCTGTGCGGGCGGGGGGTATGTGTATGAACTGGCTGAGGGAACCCAGGCGGGGCTTCCCGCCGGGGACGATATACTCGTGAAGTTGCTTGATGATGGGAGAATAGCGTTCGGAGATATATCGTATCGTTCACCCGTTCGTATCGCCGCTGCCGGGAACGACGACTTGATACGCATTAACGGAAAACGTTTTCACGATACCATCAATATTATGGCCCAGAATGGTCATTTGACGGCGGTCAATGAACTGCGGTTGGAAGATTATCTGTGCGGTATCCTGCCGGTTGAAGCCGATCCTAACTGGGCGCCGGAGTCATTAAAGGTACAGGCGGTTGCCAGCCGGACATATGTATTGAGGAACATGAGGCGCCACGAGAAAGATGGTTTTGATGTTTGTGATACGATGCATTGCCAGGTGTACGGCGGGGTTGACTGTGAAGATGTCCGCAGCAATAACGCGGTAGCGGGTACCCGCAATGAAGTACTGATGTATCAGGGACAATTGGCGCAGACGCTGTTTCATGCGTCGTGCGGCGGCTGCACCGAGAATCCTAACAATGTCTGGTCGTGGGATGCCGAAGCGCCGCCCTATCTGCGCGGGCGCCGGGATAAATATTGCCGGAACAGCCCACATCAAGACTGGAAGAATCTGGTAAAAGAAGACATAATGCGAAAAAATCTTACAAAAGCAGGATATGTTATCGGCACCATACAGAGTATCAAAATTGAGGGAACCGACAGCTCTGGCCGCGCGAAAAAACTGAAGATAAAACACAAGAACGGCGTACTTGAAATGAAAGCGGCCTCGTTCCGCTTGGCTGTTGACCCCTGGATCATTCGCAGTACGATGTTTAAAAAGATCGTCAAAAAAGATGCAGGATTTTTGTTTTCGGGATATGGATGGGGGCACGGCGTGGGTATGTGCCAGTGGGGTGCAAAAGTAATGGCGGAGCGTGGCAAAGATTATAAGGAAATATTAAAATATTATTACCCCGGGACAACTATCGAAAAAAGAGAACCATAGCGCCTGCGAGGAATCCGTATGCACGATGATATAGACCAGATACAAAGGATATTTATTAAGGAACTCGAGCTGTATTTCGGTTCTGACGAGAAACGGATACGGCATGCCAAAAAAGTATTGCATTACGCCCGGGAATTGCTCAGCAAAGAACAGGCGGACCCGTATGTGGTCATTCCCGCGGCTATACTTCATGATGTGGGGATAAAGGCGGCGGAAGAGAAATACCATTCTTCTGCGGGCACGTATCAGGAACAAGAGGGCCCGGCGATTGCCGGCAGGATACTGCTCGACAAAGATTATGACGACGAGAACATTTATGAGATATGCGCCATCATCGCGCACCACCATACGCCCGGCCCGCAGGAAACGATCAATTTCAAAGTGCTCTGCGACGCCGACTGGCTAGTCAACCTGGCGGATGAAATGGATACCACAGATATCCCCGCTCTGAAAATAGCCATTGATAAAATATTCCTCACCGAAACCGGCAAAAAAATGGCCAAAGAAATTTTTTTGCCATAAATTATCACCCCTTAATCGTGCAATAATAATGTTAATAAGAAAGAGAAATAATCGATGGAAAATGTAATTGATGATTTGCAGCTTTCCTCGTATGAATTTGAGGTTCCTAAAGAGTTGATTGCGCAGGCGCCGCTGGCGGAGCGCGATGCGTCGAAATTGCTGGTTGTGCGCCGGCAGAATGAAAGCATCGAACACCGGCAATTTCGTGATATCGTGGAATATCTTGATGCGGGCGATTGTTTGGTTATCAATAAAACCAAGGTGGTTCCGGTCAGATTGTTTGGTAAAAAGGAAACAGGGGGAATCGTTGAGGCTCTTTTTCTTGATCCGCGGGAATTCTCTTCAGGGACGGTTCGTGCGCTGCTAAAACCGTGGATGGACCCGGGGAAAAAAATAATTTTTTCTGGCGGATTGATAGCGACCGTTCAGGGGCGGGCGGCTACAGGGGAGACCATATTATTATGCAACGGAACAGCGATAGATACTCTTTTGACCGCAGCCGGGCATATGCCGTTGCCCCCGTACATAAAGCGCGATAAAAGTGGCGATGGGCGGGAACTACAGGACAAACAACGCTATCAGACAGTGTATGCGCGGGACAGCGGATCTATAGCCGCCCCGACAGCCGGATTACATTTCACTGATCAGCTCTTTGCGCGTCTCAGGGAGCGGGGAATCGAGGTTGCCGAGATAACACTGCATGTCGGCTGGGGAACGTTTCGTCCGCTGGTCGCGGCAACCGTAACCGATCACCGAATGCTCCCCGAATGCTATGAACTGACCTCTGAGGCAGCCCGCAAGATTAATCGCGCACACAGCATCGGCCGCAGGGTTGTGGCGGTAGGTACCACCTCGGTCCGGACGCTGGAATCGGTCGCTGAGGGTGCAGGAAAAACGATGGTCGCCGCCACCGGGGAAACATCGCTTTTCATTCATCCGGGATATCAATTTAAAACGGTCAATGCTCTGATAACCAACTTTCATCAACCCCAGTCAACCCCATTGCTTTTGACATCCGCCTTTGCCGGTCGCGAAAAAATCCTTGCTGCGTATAGCGAAGCCATTCGCCGTCAGTATCGTTTTTTTTCCTACGGCGACGCGATGCTGATTCTTTAACCGGCGCGCGTGCGGGTACTACCGCTGATCAATCTCATTTCTGCACTTGCAAACCATTCTTCTGGAAACCTTGATTCCCTGTGACTCAAATAACTCATCTTTTATTTTTTTCATCGGAAAAGCGGGAGAATTTTTGGAAGGAATTTCGCAGTATATGCTGTATGACATCCTTGTTGTGGGGTAACAATGATTGTAGTGAAACTTCCGTCGCATGCGGCGTAACGAGGCTGCGGGCGTATATGGTGCGGGAAACGGTGCTTTGAGATATCTTTAATCTGACAGCTAAATCTTTCGCACTAAATACTTTTAAAGAAGATAATTCATTGGATAGAAAAAAATCTTTTTGAATGTCCATCAATGTTTCGATGATGGAAAGAAGAATTGCCTTTTTAGCGTTAAACATGTCGAGTGACGACAGAATTTCGTTTACCCGTACTTTTTCTTCAGCCGACAAACCCCTTTTTAGTGATGTCACTTTTTTATCATCAATCAGATACGCGCCTTTCTCCACGCTCATTGAATAGCATCCGTAGGTCAGCCGGCCGTGTTCGTTGTCGATTTTTGCAACCTTTCTAAAAGAGACGCCCTGCAGATGTATTTTCGATGGATGGAAAAATTCAGATAGCATAGAGACATCGTTCAATAAGGCGACGATTCTTTGCACTGTCGCCACCGGGATATGCAGGAACGATGAAACGGACTGGGCGTCAAAATGTTCGTTTTCGTAAAAATAAGTTTTGAATGCTGCTATACCGATGCTTCTTATAACCGGCAGTAACTCTTTGTTGGCGTCGATAATGCCGGAAATATCGGCATTGTCCGGTGAATGATGAACAATATTGTCATCAAATTCAAGGATATCCGAAGCGGTTGCGAACCGGTGTTTTCTTTCGTGCCTGACGGCGCCGGAGGTAAGCAATATGTCAAAGAGGGGATCATTTTCCACAGTACGAATCAGGGCATGCAGATCATGTTCGTTTATAGATAAAATACCTGCCAGTTTATAACGATAAACCAGTTTGTGTTTAAAGGTGTTCTTTTGCGCAAAGGTAGTCGATATGTTCACAAAAAAATTGTATTAAATAGGATTTTTATTGTCAATGAACAGAGGGGCAAGCCGTCACCGGCCGCATATGCTTGATATAACGCGATGAATGTTCTAAAATAACTGTTCATTCTCTCAAAATTCAGGAATCGGTCAAATGGAGGATTTGTTATGGACGCAATGCATGAGAACAGCAGGATACTATCCTGTCTCGGACGGGTAAATGTGGGCGTGCTGGCTACTCTGGAAAAAAAGTTAGGCACCATGAGACAGAGAGTAATGTACTACGGATTTGACGAGAATTTCAGCTGTTACCTGTTGTCTGCCAAAGGAAGCCCCAAGACCAATCACGCCCTGGCGTCCATCGATGTTTCATTTATGGTTTTTGGATTGGAAGACCCCTATGACAAGTCATGGGAAGTTGAAATTGACGGCAATAGCGAACTCTTAACGAAAGCGGTGGATATTAGTTTTGCCCTTGAAAAATTAAAGGGGCGCAATCCGTTTGCAGACATAGCCATAGAATCGGGTATCAGCGCCCAATTTGATTTAATACGGATCAATCCCACCATTGTAAGGTTTAGAGTGTACGGTGAAATACTCAAAGGCATGCCTCCCACTATCGTGGTTTTCTGATAATCAATGATACAATGCTGGCAATATTTTAAATGCAGTAAGTCCGAATGTCCTGCGTACCAGTCAGGTGATTCTCGCTGCTGGTTGCAGTCCGGAACATATTGCCATGACGAAATACGCACTAATTGTCTCGAGAAAATGGAGCAATGCATTACCTGCGAAGCATTTCTCTCTAATTATCAGGAGAAGGATTTCAAGGAAACAATCCGTCTGATACATGAACAATTTGTTGTGTACAACGCAACGGTCAATGAAAAAACAAAGGAACTTGAAGACGGCAAAAGGAAATTAACGGAGTTTAAGCTTACCAGTATATACATGCTGCAGCAGCTGGATAAAAAAAGCACGGAATTGACGCAAACGAAAAGCAATATACTCAATATTATCGATAATGTTAATGATGCTCTGATCGTGTTTGATGCGGATGGCATAATCGAGCTTATTAATCAGTCAACATTGGATCTTTTAGGGTATACCAGAGAGGAACTGGTCGGCAAACCGGCACATATTATTTTCGGCGGAGAAGATCAGGATAAGCTCTTTAAAAAAATCGTCGATACGCTTATTGAAAAAGGTGTGGTAAAGGACCGGGAGATTGTTTTCTTGACGAAAACCGGCGAGAAGATCCCGATGAGCCTTTCCGGACAATCAAAAAAATCAGAGCAGAGCGGTATTGGCGGTTTTGTGTGTACGGCCAGAGATATTCGCGCCATGAGCAGATTAGTCAGGGATCTTGAGGAATCAAGAAATGATCTGGAGAGAAAGGTTGACGAGCGAACCCGGGATCTTCGTGCAATGCACGGTCAATTCATACAGTCCGCTAAGTTGGCGACGGTAGGTCAATTTGCGGCGGGGATCGCCCACGAAATAAATAACCCTTTGGGTGCCATCATTAATTATATCAGGGTCATTCTTGCCAATCATCAGCTTCAGGGACAGGAAAAGGGATATTTAGAATTAAGTTTAAAAGGGCTTTTTAAAATTGAGAATATCGTCCGGCAGGTATTAGGATATTCGGCACGAAAAACCGCCGAACCGCGATACACTCTTATTAATCAGGCAGTGGAGGATTCCATCGCCTTCATGCATCATAAACTAACCAAAAAGAACATTGAGCTTGATTTAAAGTTGGACAAGGCGCTGAGCGAGATTCTCATCGATCCTTCTCAAATTCAGCAGATATTCACCAATGTCATCAGTAACGCGGTAGATGCCATGGAACAAAGCGGAAATTTATCGATAGAGACAGCATCTCTTAATGGTGAGCAAACCATTCGCTTCACTGATACCGGCAAGGGAATAAAGGAAGACGATCTGCACAGGATATTCGATCCTTTTTTTACCACGAAGGATGTGGGCGAAGGAACGGGATTGGGCCTATTTATCGCTTATAATATCATTCAAATATATCAAGGGAAAATAACCATTACCAGCACAGTAGGCAAGGGCACAACGGTCATCATTTGTTTCCCTGAAAGTGCCGGCATTCCCGCAGCAGTATAGAGGAAGGATTATTGTGAATAGTGAAGGCATAAAGGCAAACATCCTCGTTGTTGAAGACGATGATCTCATGCAGATAATGATACGGGATTCATTGGTTAAGGTGCATTATGCTTTGACGGTGGCGGGGGACGGATTGGAAGGGTGGAGTAAATATCAGGAGTCATTATACGATCTGGTAGTTGTGGATCTTAACTTGCCCAAGCTTGACGGACTGGGACTGCTTAAAAGAATAAAAGAACATTCTCCGGAAACGATAGTCATAATGATGACGGCGTATGGCAGTATTGATACAGCGGTCCGGGCGATGAAATTGGGTGCGTATGACTATATAACGAAACCGTTTCTGGCTGAGGAACTGCAGTTAATTATTCAAAAAGGACTTGAGTTCAAGGCCCTTAAAAAGGAAATAATCCTTCTCAGAAAAGAATTAAGCAGGAAATACGGTCTTGATAAAATTGTGGGGAAAAGTCAGCCCATGCAGGAGATATTCGGGCTGATAGAGAATATTTCAAATGCCAACTCGACGGTTTTGATACAGGGCGAAAGTGGGACCGGCAAAGAATTGATAGCTGAAGCCATACATCATGCAAGCAGTCGAAAAAATAAGCCGTTAATAAAGATAAGCTGCATGGCGTTAGCCGAATCCATTCTTGAAAGCGAGCTTTTTGGCCACGAGAAGGGAGCGTTTACCGATGCGATATCGCAACGCATCGGGCGTTTTGAGCAGGCCGACGGCGGCACATTGTTTTTTGACGACATTGACGATATGAGCAATGCGGTACAGTTAAAACTTCTGCGGGTGATCCAGGAAAGAGAATTTGAAAGGGTCGGCGGAAGCAAAACAATAAAAATTGATGTTAGGATTATCGCGGCAACCAAGAAGGATTTAAAAGAGGCAGTGTCAAAAGGTGCGTTCAGGGAGGATCTGTATTACCGGTTAAATGTTATTCCCATTGTAATCCCGCCATTGCGGCACAGAAAAGAAGATATACTGTTACTGGTTAATCATTTTCTCCTTAAATTCAATACTGAAACAAAAAAGAACATCACCATTTCCGAGCAGGCGTTGCAGCAACTATTTAATTACGACTGGCCGGGCAA
>CAIRNS010000018.1 GCA_903880015.1 uncultured Elusimicrobia bacterium
GCACTTTCAAGTGACCGCAAGTGGTGCATTTTAACCGACCGCCGATAATTTATGGTTCAGCCAACAAACAAAGTCTTTCCAGCGCAGAAGGTCAACAAGATACAAAATCTCTGGCAGCCTGTCGGACTGAGATTTTTCGTTTCGGAAGACGTACCGACCTTTCGACGACCGCATAACTTCCGTTTATGCTTTTATGTCCACGTTGCGACACATTTTCCGTCGCAACCTCATTTTAAACTCCATTTTTACCGTGTCAAGGTTGCCTCCACGACGTTTTAACCGTTTTGCGGCTGGATTCTCGCTAATCCGGCCAGGCTTCCGCCACAAAGTTTATGCAGCCGTTTGACGTTGTACGCCAGTGTCATCAAGGTCCATTCGATGGCGACTTTTTCCCGTCCGCGCAACAGAAACTCCCGAAATCCCAGTGCTGCTTTGACGATACCGAACACCGGCTCGACCGTCTCCTTCCGTTTCTTGTATACGGCCCGTCCCTCCTTGGTTTTCAGGCGGTAAGCCATGTTTTCCTTGACCGTGGCATTATCGCCCGGCGGCATCGGATCGACTTTTTTCAACAAATCGTCCACCGTGCGATGGTGGCTTTGTTTTTCCACCGCGCAATAGACCGTCGGTCCGTTATTCTCCTCGACTTTCGCAACCGCGTTTTCGCTGAAATATCCGGTGTCGGCGCAAACCGTGCTGATCTCACGCACTGCCGGATCAACGCTCGCCACGCACGGCGCGAGCTCAAGTTTATCGTTGGCGTGATCGGTAACATATTGTCCTACAATTAACATACTGCCCTCGGTGTCGACCGCCGCCTGAGCGTTATATGCCTGCTCGAAATGCTGCCCGCTTCCGGCTTTCATGATCCGGCTTTCCTCGTCGGTGAAATTGAACTGTTGATTGTCGGGCGGCGTCTCCGAGGGCGGTTGCGGATCCTTGCCTCTCGGTTTTTTACCGTTCTTGCGTTGCTCTTCGCGTTCCGCCTTTTTTGCCTCAAACTGACGCTGTTCTTCCTGCTTTACGTCGGCATAACGTTCTTCAATGATGCTCCGCGCCCGCTCCAGCGCGGCCTTGCGATCTTTCCGCCGTTTGATCTCGTCCGGCAAGATCAGACCGTCATCCAGCGGCGCGCTATCGGCATCCTCGGCCTTTTTGAGCAACACCTCTATTTCCAGTTCCAGCTGCTCGATCATCTCGCCGGCGCGCTTGTAACTGACCGCCGAATGCTTGCTCGCGTTGGCTTTGATCTTCGTTCCGTCGACGCTGATTCCGCCGATTTTTTTCAGATGCCCAAGCTCACGCGCCAACATCAACACTTTGGTGAAAGCCTCTTTTAAGCCGTCGCGGTTCTTCAACCGGAAGGCGCAAATCGTGTCGTGGTCGGGATGCAGATTGCCGCCGCAGATATAACGCACCGCCACATCGTGATGCGTGGCATGCTCGATTTCCCGCGACGAAAAACGCCCTGTCGCATAGCAGTAAATCAGTAGCGCCAACATCATTTTGGGCGGATACTGCTCACTGCCGCTGCCGCGTTCGTTCACCTCAAAACATTTCAAATCCAGCATTTCCGCCGCATCCACAATGAAATGCACCATACTTTCTTCCGGCAACCATTCCCGTAAATCCGGCGGAAATATCATCGGCGTATCACGATCTACATTTACAAACTTCGCTGCCATCTTCAACCTTTTTCGAGTAATATATCACGCCAGATAAATTATGCCGCCCCCGCTTCAAACAAAGCCCGACAGGCTGCTAGCCGTTTAATTTGTACCCTTCAGATGCACAATGTATCCGATGAGGTAATCGATAAAACAATTTGCAGATAATCCCTGCCATATGTATATTAGATATATTATGGCAGGGATTATTTTTATGAAGAAA
>CAIRNS010000019.1 GCA_903880015.1 uncultured Elusimicrobia bacterium
CATTGTAAAACTATTTTTGGCAGCGGTCATACCGATGACCAGTGACGAGGCACATTTTGTGTTGTGGGGCCGCTATATCGGTTTTGGCTATTTCGATCATCCGCCGATGATTGGATGGATACTGCATGTGATGGAGCGCATCAGCAGCGCACCGGTGGTCTTGCGTCTGCCGGCTATACTCTTTACCACTCTTGTCGGGTATGGCATATACCGGATAGTGCAGAGCGTTAACGAATCCGTTGCAGTGTTGTGCGCTATATTGTTCCTGGTTTCCCCCATCAATGTACTCAATGTTATTGTCACCACCGACACCCCGTTGTTTCTGTGTATTTTTTTATCAGGAATAAGCTATTTTGCCGCTGAAAAGAACGGACAGAAGATGGCCTATTACGCTCTTTCGGGCATGTTTCTCGGAGGTGCATTTCTTTCCAAATATCTGTCCGCACTGCTGGGGATAGCGTTTGTTGCGCACTGGATACTTACGCCTAAAACAAAACGCCGGACCGCAGGGTTGGGTGTTTTATTTGCCTCGCTCGCTCCGTTCGTGGCGTTTAATCTTGCATGGAATTATTACCATGGCTGGCCTAATATCATGTTCAATGTGTTCAATCGAAACCGCAACGAGGCGTTCTCGTTAGGCAAGATAGGGATTTTTGCCGCCTGCCAGGCGTATTTGATCACGCCGCCGTTGCTTTATTTTCTTGTGCAACGATTCAAAGACAAAAAACGATACGGCATCCCCGAAAATATCTTGAGGAGCTGGCAATCATTTCCGAACATCAAAGTATTCGCGTATCTGTTCATTGTCCCTCTGACGGTATTTGCCATTCTCTCGGCAAAGAAGGTCATCGGATTGCACTGGCCGTTGTCATATTATCCGTTCATGTATATTTTGCTGGGTGCTTTTTTGTCGCCGGTTGAATTGAAGAAATCCATACGCTTTATGATATATTTTACCGGCGCCCATCTGCTGCTTATTGGGATCGTCTTGTCTCTTCCGGTGAGTGCCATCAAAAACAATAAAAACTACACTACCGTCATTATCGGATTGTATCCTCAAAAAATATTGGCGGAACTTGCACCATACGAGAAGCAATTCAGTTTTGCCACACCAAGCTATGCGGATTCGGGATTGATTGAGTTTTATCTGCATCGGCATGTGGCGGTATTCGGCACCGGGTCTTTTCACGCGCGGCAGGACGATTTTGTGACGGATTTTAATTCGCTGGCGAAGACAAATATCCTTATCCTGCGTACATCGGTGCCGCAGGTTAGTGAGTATGTGCCGTATTTTGAAACAGTTGAGATTAAAACGGTGATGATAGAGAACGCACCGTTTTACTTTGTGCTTGGCAGGAATTTCAAATTGGATGAGTATACTGCCCGTGTACTGACGAGTATCAGAGATCAGTTTTATGCAATTCCTGCGTGGTTACCCTATAAACATTCGGATTTCCTCGACAAGTATTTCCCCGCCCGTTCCTGACGCGGTTCCTGCGATCAAGAGTCCTTATTGATGTTCATCCATGTGGTGTTTGATGACCCGTCCCTCCGCGAGAAACAATACTTCTTCGCAGATATTGGTTGACAAGTCAGCGATGCGTTCAAGATTCCCGGTGATGCGGATTATCTGCAAGGCTCGTTCGACGGTTGTCGGGTCCATTTTCATTATCGTGGTCAACTCCGAGAGGATGTGTCGTTTGAGGTCGTCAACTTCGTTGTCGCGGGCACAGACAGATCGTGCCAGGGCGGCGTCCTCATTGACAAACGCGTTGATGCTGTCGGAGAGCATCCTGACGGTCAGCTCGCCCATATGGGGTAGATCGACAAGGGGCTTGACGGGTGATCGATCGCTCAGATAGCGGGCACTTTCGGCAATGTTAACCGCATGGTCCGCCATACGCTCAAGGTCGTTGCTCATTCTATAAATCATTAAGACCAACCGCAGATTCTTAGCGCGGGGCTGGTACTGCGCAAGCAAGTTGGTGCATATCTCATCAATAGCTATCTCATAGGCGTTGGCACGGGGTTCGTCCGTCGCTATGACAAGCTCATACATGCCGGGATTATTCCCCATGAGTCCCTTAAGGCATTTTTCAACCATGGATTCTACCACAGCGGCAAAATCTATAAGCTCTTTTTTCAATCCGACAAGTTTATCATCAAGCATCGCATGTCTCCTTGTAATATAAATATTGTATTTTATCCAAATTTTCCTGACAAGTATTCTTCAGTCCGCTTATTTTTGGGAACGGTAAAGAGTTTCTCGGTAGTGCCGAATTCAACCAGATCTCCCAGATACATAAATGCGGTATAGTCCGATACGCGGGACGCTTGTTGCATATTGTGGGTGACAATAACAATCGTATAATCCTTTTTGAGTTCGCCGATCAATTCTTCGATCTTTTTCGTTGAAATAGGGTCAAGGCTTGCACAGGGCTCGTCAAACAGTATAACCTCAGGTTCAACCGCAAGACAACGGGCAATACAGAGGCGCTGCTGTTGACCACCCGAGAGGCGCAAGGCGCTGTCGTTAAGACGGTCTTTAGCTTCATCCCATAAAGCAGCTTTTTTTAATGATTCCTCGACTTTGTTTTCTATAAGGTTCTTGTCGGTTTCGCCATTAATTTCAAGACCGTAGGCGATGTTCTGAAATATGGTTTTCGGGAACGGATTCGGTTTTTGAAATACCATGCCCACGCGCCGGCGAAGATTGACGACATCTATTTTGGGATCAAGAATGTTTTTCCCGTCAAGTATGATGCGGCCTTCCGCACGGGTGTCAGGAGTAAGGTCGTTCATGCGGTTAAGCAGGCGGATAAAAGTTGATTTTCCGCAGCCCGAGGGACCAATGAGCGCCGTTACTTGGCGATCAAAAATGTTGAGATTAAGATCCTGAAGCGCCTGTTTTTTTCCATAAAAGAAATTCAGGTTCTCAACAGCTATCCGTGCTAATTTTACCGTTGTGTCTATCATAACAACTCCTCGTTAGTGGGTAAATGCCTGTCTAAACCGTTTGCGTAAATAAATGGCAATCCCTGAAACCATGAACACTAAAACCATGAGAATAAGCGCGCAACCGTACGCGATAACGGCCTGCTGGTCAGGATGAGACCCTTCCGTCATCAAGGCGAATATATGATACGGTAAAGCCATACATTCCGATAGCGGAGAGCTCGGGTAGTCCCGCGTGAAAAAGGTTGCTGCGGTAAATAGGATTGGCGCTGTTTCCCCTGCAGCCCTGCCAATACCCAGTATGACCCCAGTTAAAACGCCGGGGAACGCGGTAGGAATAACTACTCGTTTGATTGTCTGCCAATGCGTCGCGCCCAATGCCAGCGATGCTTCCCTCAATGAGAATGGGACTGCTGTTAATGCTTCCTGCGATGCTGAAATTATTCCGGGCAGAATCAGTATGCTCAAGGTTAAACTGCCGGAAAGTATTGAAACGCCGAACCCGCAGTATTTAACGAAAACTGCAAGGCCGAATAATCCAAAAACAACCGAAGGCACACCGGCCAGATTGTTGATGCTCATGCGGATGATGCTGACAAAGTAACCGCGGGGCGAATATTCACAAAGATATATCGCTGTTGCCAGGCCCAATGGCAAAGCAAATAAAATGGTCCCCACAATGAGATAGAATGTGCCGATAATCGCCGGTGCAACACCGCCAGCGGTCATTGATTTCCGCGGTGCCTCGGTCAAAAATTCCCACGACAGAGCCGGTAGTCCGCGGGATACGACAAAATAAACAATAGTCGCCAGAAAAAACAAAGTAATGGCTATACAGAGAAAAAGAAACAAGAATCCGATTTTTTCGATGATTTTGTTTTTCATCGGTCAAGCCCCAGCTTTATCCGGTATTTTTTGCTGATGTTCTCGGATATAATGTTGAGCGTGAGCGTCATAAGAAACAGGACAAGCCCGATGGCAAACAATGCGCTGTAGTGCAAACTGCCGGTTACGGCTTCACCCATTTCGGCAGCGATAGTGGATGTCATGGGGCGTACCGGATCAAAAATAGAGTGAGGAATCACCGCAGCGCCGCCGGATACCATCAGAACGGTCATTGTTTCGCCGACAATCCTGCTCATGCCCAGTATGATTGCGGTTGATACGCCTGATCCGGCTGCGGGAAGGACGATTTTGATAAGCGTTTGCCAACGGGATGCACCCAACGCGTACGAAGCTTCCTTGAAACTGCGCGGAACAAATCCTAATGCGTCTTCAGTAAGGCTGGCGATAGTCGGGATCGCCATAATTCCCATGACCACCGCTGCCGTAAATGCGTTGAGTCCTGTCGGGACATGGAAAATCTTTTGGACAAAAGGGGCGACAATCATCATCCCAAAAAAGCCAAAAACGATCGAAGGAACAGCTGACAATATTTCAACTGCTGGTTTTAAAATATGGCGAATACGTTCCCCCGCAAGTTCATGCAGGTAGAGCGCGCTGCCCACGCCGAGCGGAACAGCGACTACCATAGCGCCGATGGCCACGGATAACGAAGCTATTATAAGCGGGAATATGCCGAATTCAGCAGGGTCATAGGTCGGGTACCAGTGTACTCCCGACAAAAACTTAAACGGGCCGACAGCCATCAATATCGGCAAACCCTCGCGCAATAGAACGATGATGATGCCCAATAGAAAAAACAGTGATGTAAACGCCATCACTGTAAAGATCCATCGATAGAGAGCTTCTTTAAATCTGATCATAATTCAACCATTGTTGTGACGATATATACAGCATCTGAATATGCTTCTTAGCCGTTGATGTTTCCTTCGGAAGCCCGTTTCCCGCATTCGGCCAGTTCATGCCGAATGCGGGGACGGTAATTATTTCCTGCAGTTACAACGAACGGGTGTTACTTTAATGCGACGAATCCTTCTTCTTCCACCAGGGTCTGGCCGTCTTTTGACAATATAAAGTCAATAAGATCCTTTGCTGTCCCTTGTGCCGGGCCGTTGGTGTACATGAACAGCGGCCGTGAGTACGGGTACTTGCCGGACAGAATGGTCTGCTTGGTCGCCGATATGCCATTTACGGGGACTGCTTTGACCGCACTGTTAAGGTATCCATGCCCGATGTACCCGATGGAACCGGGTGTTTTGGCGACTACTGATGCAATGGCCTGATTTGAGGCCTGCATCAGCGCGTCAGCACGGACTTTCTTGCCGTTTAAGGCAAGTGTGGCGAACGCTTCAAAGGTTCCGCTAGCGGTGTCGCGTGAGACAATGACTATCTTTCCGTCTTTGAGTCCCAGTTTACTCCAGTTTGAGATCTTGCCTGTATATATGTCCTCGACCTGTTGTTTCGTGATATTCGCTAAGCTGTTCTCGGGATGAACGATGATAGCTATACCGTCCATGGCGATAACATAGGCCTTCGGCGAAATGCCGCGTCCGGCAGCTTTCTGAAGCTCCGCGTCTTTAATGGGGCGCGAAGAGTCCGCGATATCGCATGTCTTTTCCAACAGTGAGGTTATCCCCACCCCTGATCCGCCGCCACGGACAGTAATCCGGGCGTCTTTATGTGCATTCATAAAGTCCTCTGCAGCCCGCTGAGCAATGGGCAAAACAGTGGTAGAACCGTCGATGACAACATTGCTTCCTGCATATACCTGCACGCCCAAAGTGAGTGTGAACAGTGTTATTAACAGTTTCTTTATCATACGTATCTCCTTTTAGTATATTCTGTGAATTCCGCAGAGCGGAACTCGTTTTGTTAGAACTTATACACTACATCGCACTGCAACAAGGTTTTGGGCGTTAACGAGGTTGAGTTTTTGATTAAGTCCATTGAGTAATAATCAAAAATAAGGGTGGTGGCGCTGGTCAAACCAACTGAGACGATAGCTTCCATACCCTGTGTGTTGACTGCTCCGCCGTATGTATCAGAATCGCCCAGCTTGTTGAGCCATGCGTTAGCTTCAAGGCGCCGTGACAAATAGGTGGCCTGCCAATCGCCGAATCCTGCGATTTTTTCATTACCGACTTTGACGCCGTACGCGCTGCCCATGGTGTCAGTGGTGGCTTTGGAATCGCTGTTGTTGGTGAAGTCGCCGAACACATTGACTGAGTAGCCCAACAGCAATTCTTTGAAGGCAAGATTAACGCTTGGCGCAGTGATGCAATAGTCAAAAGCCGGGGTGCCGTAATAACCGGTGTATTTCCCGTTGACATTAAATTGTTCAAAGGCAACAGCCGCTTTTGCATTTATGGTATCCGTGATGTTGTATGAAGCACCGGGCTGAATAATGGTCATGTCCGGATTGTCCTGAGTTGCGCTGTTGAGTTCATTGACCACCAGGTAGCTTGCATTTAAAAAGGTGTCGACTTTTCCGAATGTCTTGGTGAAATTTACCGCAAGACCGTCAGGGTTGATATCGGTATCCCACTGCAGATCAGTAGTCTGCCAAAGCTGTGTTCCCGATTTCATTTTTCCGCCGGTTACTTTCGCCCACGAATACGGCGTATATTCTAAATATGCATAGTCAACCATCAGCATGGCTTTTGCAAAACCGTTACCAAATGTATGATTCGTCGATGTCGGTTCGGCATCAATAATTGTTGTGCCGGTTGCTGTGCCTGAACCTGTTTTTGTCGAAACGGTAACCGCACCAGCATCAAGATTTTTTTCTGAACCGGTTGCAAGACCGAACCCGGCTTTCAGATTTTCCGATATCCGGGTATCGAATCCCGTGCGCAAGCGGAGTCTTTCCCGCTCACGGACTGTGTTCCCGGTAACGGCCCAATCAATTTGATGACGAAGGCGCAAGTCACCCTTCATGGAAATGTTCTGTATCCAATACGGAAGCGTGTCATGTTTCCCCTGAGCGATAAGCGAACGAGATGCTTCTTTGGTTTCAGTCATCACCTGCTGAGCTTCTCCATAATTGATGATGCCTTTCTCTGCCAAGAGATTGGCAAGGCTGTCCACTTCACTGGCAAAACCGACTGCTGATACCATCATTGCTACAACTACGCCTGCTACTACACGTTTTACTTTCATGGTAACTCCTTTTGTTTTTTTCCACACTTTGAATGTGGTAATTATTCTTAAATATGTTTTACTGCTCGTCGTGTGTGATGCTGTATGGCGTCATTCTACCATTAGCGTGTTAATGCATGATAAACGTATTGTTAATTTTGTGTTAAGAGAAATGAGGTGCGTAGTGGGTGTAGTGCGGAGAAGCTATTGATGGACAGCTGGCAGAGTGACAGTAAATGTGGTTCCCTTGCCTATAGTGCTTGAGACCGTTATGGATCCTTCATGTATATTGACGATGTGTTTTACGATGGACAGTCCGAGCCCGGTGCCACCTATCTTTTTTGAACGAGATGTGTCAGCTACAAAGAAGCGTTCGAATATGCGCGTCAGCAATCCAGAGGGGATGCCGGGGCCGGTGTCCGCAATTTCCATGATGATCTTTTCCGTATCTTTGTGCAAAGAAATAATAATTTCTCCGTGGTCAGTGTATTTGACGGCATTGTCGATAAGGTTAATGAGGACTTGCTCAAATTTTGAGGTGTCGATCATTACTCTATATTGTTCTGCATCTGTTTTGAGGGTGATGCGCAGTTTCTTGTCGTTGACGCGCGGTTGGAACATAACGATGATATCGTTAATGACGGTTACCAGGTTCTGCGGTTGGAGTTGCAGTGTAAAGAGAGGATTCTCAACCTCAGAAAGAAGCAGCAGATCTTCTACTATATGAATTAATCGGTCTGTATGGCGGCTTATGATGTCCAGATACCGTTTCTCTTCGCTGTCGGCGGTGTCTTCCAGCGTCTCGACAAAGCCCTTGATTGCGGTAAGCGGGGTTCGCAGTTCGTGCGAAACATTGGCGATAAGATCCTTTTTAACAGTTTCTAGTTTCTTCTCTTCCGTTATGTCCTGGAGTAGTACCACATATTCGTCACCTGTTGGTAATTTCGATATGCCACATACATAACTGAGTCCGCCATGCTCAAAGGATCCCTTTGTATGCGGTGCACCCGCCAAGGACTGCTTGATGAGATTCTCAAAAGCCGGTTCACGGAAGATTTCCCAGTAATACCGACCTTCAATAGATGATTGCCGGCATACTACTTTAAAGCCGGCATTTGCCATCAGTATCCTGCCGTCTTTTGAAACAACAAATAATGATTCATTGATGGCAGACAGTATGGTGTTAATCTCTTCGGTGCGTCCGGAAACTTCGGCGAAAAGATCATTGATCTTGGCGGCCATAGTATTAAATGAATGGCCCAATGCCATAATTTCTCGTGAACTGTGGATTTTTACGCGCGCAGAAAAATCGCCTTGCGCCATAGTCTCCGCCGCACTCTGCAATTCTTTCAACGAACGCGACAAAGTGCGGGATACTACAATAGCTCCGGCGAGTGCAAGCAGTACGATAATGCCGGTTGTTTTAAGTAAATGCAGTTTCAATGTGTGTATGAGTGCGTTGAATTCACTCACCAACATGCTGACGCGGATGATATAGTGCTCCGGTGCAGCCGATGCCAGCGACAGCGGAACCGCTACATACAGCATGTCCTGCTTGACGGTAGTGCTATAGCGTACCGCACGGCCGACATTTCCCTTGATTGCCTCCTGAATCTCCGGCCGGCCGCTGTGGTTTTCCATAAGCTGTGGTTTGCCTTCAGAATCAGCTATGACCGAACCGTCCATGTTGATGACGGTTATACGCCGATGAATCTGTTGGTCGATGCGGGTGACCAATGGTTGAACATCGGCAAAATGACCGTGTTCAAGTAGTGGTTTAATTTGTTCATGGAGGGTGATGGCGAGCGCGCTTAGGTCAGCTGACTGGGAGTGCAGATATGATGCGCGTATTCCGGTAAAAGTAACGGCCACAAACGCGGCACTTACCGTTAAAACAAGAAGCATAAAAGCCCCGAACAAACGGGAAAAAAGTGAATGATTCATGTCTTAATCGAGTTTATAACCGATGCCGCGGATATTCTTGATGGATTTTCCTGCAGGACCTAGCTTTTCGCGCAGATTTTTTATGTGCACATCAATTGTGCGGTCAAGCACGATTTTATCGTCACCCCAGAGCTGGTCAAGTATTTTGTCGCGCGAAAAAACCGTGCCGCGTTTAGCGTTAAGCAGTTCCAATATTTTCATCTCCGTTGTTGTTAAAATAATGGATTTCCCATTAACTGAAGCGGTGAACTGCTCAAAATTTACGCGGATGCCGCCGCCGAGATCAGCGCTGAGAGGATGTGCCTGGACTGATTTTCTTTTGAGAATTACTTTTACGCGGGCAACTAATTCCCGGGGTGAAAAAGGTTTTGTCATATAATCATCAGCCCCGATCTCAAGGCCGATAAGCTTATCGGTTTCTTCCCCTTTTGCGCTCAGCATAATCACGGGGATAGATTCGTATTTAGATTCCCGCTTAATCTGTTTGCAGATGTCGAAGCCGTTCATGTCCGGCAGCATCAAGTCCAGAACAATAAGATCGGGGATGGTCGTTTTAAGGAACTTGAAAAATGTTTTTCCATCAACGAATGTTTTTGCCGTGTACCCGTTTTTCTTAAGGTTCACCGCAATCAATTCGGCTATATCTTCCTCGTCGTCTACTACCGCAATAAGTTCGTTCATGATAGTTATCGGTAAATTATGAGGCCCGCGGTGACTGCCCAGAGGACAATGTCGATAAGCAGCGGCAAATCAGTCGTCAGGACGGTTTCCGGGTTGCCTCCTTCGCCCTTTTTGTGAATCAGGAAAAGATAGCGGAATATGCCGTAGAGCACAAACGGAATGGTAAAGAGCAGGTTGTGAGTGTGAAATCGTGCAACGGTTTCGGGCGCCATGGTATATAGTGCATAGCAAACGACCGCCGATGCGGTGACAACGCCAATCATTTGGTCAAGCAGGTAGGTGCTGTAATTGGCCAGAACTGCTCTATGGCTGTGCCCGCTGCCTTCAAGGGTTTCAATCTCATGACGGCGCTTGCTCAAGCCCAAAAAGAGCGACAGCAGTATCGTGCAGATTATCAGCCAGGGAGAAATAACGACTGAGATGACAACGGCGCCAGCAATAACGCGCAAAACGAATCCGGATGCGATGGCAAACACATCAAGGATGACAATCTTTTTTAACAATAAGGAATAGGAAACTTGGAGTACAAAATACGCCAGCGCTGTCAGGAAAAAAGGTATTCCCAGCCCAAAGGAAATCCCCAGTGCAACAGCGGTAAGCAAGCAGAAAGCACGGATTGCGTTATCAACTGAAAGCAGACCTGCGGCAATGGGACGCAATGATTTTACAGGATGTTTTTTATCCTTTTCAATATCGATGATATCGTTGAGCAGGTATATTGCGCCTGAAAGAATGCAAAAGACAACAAAGGCGCTGGCAACTATCCCCAAAAACGGTAAGTCAAAAAAATGCCGGGAAAACAATATACCGGCAAACAAAAACATATTCTTTATCCACTGTCGCGGACGCAAACTGATGAATAATTGTTTCACCGAAGCACCTCAAATTGACGCGAATATGGTCGCATTTTCCCGGTCAATCTTTTCTTTGCATGTCTTTAATTCTTCAAGCACTGAGTATGGTATTTTGACTGAGCCCATAATTGCGGCGTTGTCTGCATAGGGGCCGTGGCAGTCGGATCCGCCGGTAGCGATCAGTCCGAATTCGCGGGATAATTGAACAAAAAGGTCAACGGTTGCCGGCGGGTGTTTGCTGTGGAGGACTTCAATACCGCGCAGACCTGCGGCAACCAGTGCTTTCAATAGATTGCGGTTGCTGTACTGTCCGTAATGAGGATGCGCCAACACTGCGATACCGCCCACGCGTTGTATCATTTTGATTGCATCCTCGGGGCTAAGATGCATTTTTGGTACAAATGCCGGTTTGTCGTTGCCGAGATATTTAGTGAATGCTTCATGGGAAGTTGTAACGGACCCGTCTTCCACCAGCGCTTTGGCAATATGCAACCGGCCAATCGTCCCTCTGCCGGCAATTTTCTGCACCGTGTCGACATCGAGGGGCACCCCTATCTCCGCCAATCGTTTTATTATTTTATGTGCACGGTCCAATCGTGCTTTTTGAAATACTGTCAGCGTCTCCTGAAATGCCCCGTTGGTCCAGTTTATAAAATAGCCCAGGATGTGCATTTCGCTTGATTGTTTGGTGTTTACGGTGCATGAAAGTTCTATACCCGGGACAATCTCCACCCCGCACTTTTTCCCCTCTTCAATGGCATCTGCAATACCATAGATGGTATCATGGTCCGTTATGCTGATGGCAGACAAACCTGTTTTGTGTGCGTAGCGAACAGCTTCCTCGGGGGTAAATGTACCATCGGAAAAATTAGTATGAACATGTAAATCAACAAATCGCGTGGTCAATCAGTTATCCTTGATTAGAGTAATTCTGAGGCCAAAGCCGCCAGACTGCTGCGTTCACTTTTTGAGAAAACAAGATGGCCGAAAGTTTCTTGCCCCTTAAAGCGCTCCGCTAAGTAGGTTAGTCCGTTGGAAGAAGCGTCTAAATACGGGTTATCAATCTGGTAAGGGTCCCCGGTCAAAACAATTTTCGTCCCGTAGCCGGCCCGGGAGATAACGGTTTTAATTTCATGCGGAGTCAAATTTTGCGCGTCATCAATAATAATATACTGATTGGGCAGTGAGCGACCGCGAATATAGGTGAGCGATTCGATCTCGATTTGTCCGGTGTTGAAAAAATACTGAACTTTTTCTTCCGTTTTTTCATCAGGGTGTGTTTTGTCAACCAGGTACTCAAGGTTGTCATATATAGCGCCCATCCATGAAGCAAGCTTGTCTTCTTTATTGCCCGGCAGAAAACCGATATCTCTGCCGACCGGTATAATGGGGCGCGCTACGAAAAGGCGCCGGAATTGGCGTTCTTCGACTGTTTTCTGGAGTCCGCAGGCAAGCGCTAATAATGTTTTCCCCGCTCCCGGAACGCCGATAAGCGTGACCAGATTGACATCGTTGCACAACAGTAATTCGATGGCGAAGCGCTGTTCGGTGTTCAACGGTTTGAGCCCCCACGGGGTGGCGTTTAAGTGGAATAACGGAATCAGCCCCTTTTTTGAAGAGCTGTATTTGGCAAGGGCGCTTTTGGTGGAGCCGGCTTCATCGCGAATAACAACGCCCTCGTTAGGAAAAAAGTCCATCTTCAGCGACAGAACGCCGTCTTTATAAAAAGCGTCAATTTTTTCTGACGGCAGTTTAATCTCGCGCCAGCCGGTATAGAGTTCCTCAATGTTAACTTTTGATTTTTCATAATCCTGCGTGACTATCCCCAAGGCATCGGCTTTAATGCGCAAATTGATGTCTTTTGTTATAAAGACAACCGTTTCCCCTTTTTGTTGTAGAAACTGCGCAATGCCCAAAATACGATGGTCAGCCTTTTGCGTAATAAACTCTTTGGGTAACTGAATATCATGTTCCAGTTCTATAATCAGCGTTGATCCATTTTTAATTTTCACGCCTTGAGATAACTTCCCTTTTGACCGTAATCCGTCCAGTCGCCGGGATATCAAACGGGCACTTCGCCCTCGTTCGTCATTGAGTGTCTTGAATCCATCGAGTTCCTCGATGACCGTCATGGGGATGACAACTTTACTGTCTTTAAACGAAAACATTGACTCCGGGTCATGCAGCAGTACATTGGTGTCCAAAACAAATGTTTTCATGTAAACTCCCTTTCGTTTATATTACAGCAAAAAACAACATGCAATCAGCATTTTTGCAGACCCGACAATGACTTTGCAACAGGGAAGTGCAATACAACATGAAGAGTATAGCAAAAAAATCATTGGTAGGTAAGTGGAGCATGTGCTTTATATCTCCCGCATCCCCACATTATAGGAATTAACTTGACACCTTGTGGCGTTCATGATAAAATCAACCGAAACAAACACAATAAAGTTTGCGAAAGTTTAGTTGAATTTTTGGATCTTTAATTGGGACCTGAATTTATAACGCCTATTTCTGCATATACTAATCATTTATGTCAATCAAATCAAATGTTTTCAAACATCGTGTTCCCCTGATTATATTTTTCTGCCTTTTTTTGCTCGTTGTCTTGATGCTGAAAAATATCCTTTTTCAATCCAGTTTGGTACTTTCTGCCCCCAAAGGAGATATTTTTTCCGCTTGTTATTACAATTTTCTTTTTGGATTCGGCGAACTCCGTCATGGACATTTTTCTCTTTGGAATCCCTATGTAATGTCGGGGATTCCTTTTTTCGCTTCTTTTCAATCTGCCTTGCTGTACCCGCCTAATATCGTCTATTTAGTGCTTTCGATTGGCTCGGCAATTAATGCAGTTCTATTTCTGCATATATTCCTTATGGGGTTGTTCATGTTTTTCTGGGCTCGTTCTCGCGATTTGCATCCTCTGGCATGTGCCGTTGCCGGGGTAAGTGTTATGTTTGGCGCACCATTTTTCCTTCATATATATCCGGGACATATATCGGGAATCTCTTCTATGATTTGGGTGCCTCTTATTTTTCTTTCTGTCGATCATCTCCTAAAGTCACGCACCCTATCATGGTATCTTGCTGGTGCCGCTGCCGTGGCGTTTCAGGTATTTGGCGGCAATCCTCAATATGTTTATTACACCGCAATCGTGGTTGCGATTTATGTAGTATTGCATTTGCTGAAAGGTTTTACGCTACGACAAATACTTGCGGTGATTGTTCCATTGTATATTGGTGGCGCTGCCCTTGCAGCGGTCCAGCTTATTGCCGGCATGGCGGTCACCGCTGAATCGGTCAGAAGTTCGCTCTCCCCTTTGATAACGTCCCTATTTTCGCTGCCACCGGAAAACCTTATAACGATACTTGTCCCGGGGTTTTTCGGTATGATCAAGGATCTCCCTTACTGGGGCAGATTTTATTTTTGGGAGACAAATATTTTCATGGGCATCTCAGGGTTCGCATTTATTGTTCACGGAGTAATCAACGGCAGAAAAGAGGCGAAGAATTTTTCGTTTATTCTTTTGTGCATATCACTTGTTCTTGCGTTAGGAAAATATACCCCTTTGCATGGTATTCTATATCGATTCCTTCCGTATTACGATCATTTTCGTGGAAGCGCAAAATTTATATTCTTTGCATCTGTTTTTATGGGTATGTTGATTGCTGTGGGGGTTGATGACTTTTTGCGTGTCAAGAAAAATGCCCGGAACACCGGCGTGGTGCTGGCTTGTTTTTCCGGACTGCTTGCCTGTGCAGCAATACTTGTTTTGCGGATTGATGTTTGGCATTATTTTGTCACCTATATATCAACGGCGAATACTGTTGTCCGAGATGGATCATTGACGGGTATCGTCAGAGATTCATATCTGCAACCTATGTTTTATACTGCCGATGAGTTTTTGCGCTTTACTGCTCGGATTGCTTTTGGTCGCACTGTTATCAGCGGCATTGTTGTGGCATGCGCGTCGCTGGCATTCTTCTTTAGGATGCGGCTGCCCCGCGCAGCAACATATGGTTGTATCGGACTGGCTGTTATTGAAATATTTTTTTTCGCGCATTCGACCATGGCGGTGTTTGATTCAACGGCTTTGCAATCTTTCCAGCTCAAAGATTTTGTAATTCGGCATCCGGGCGATTACCGCGTACTCATTGATCCCAGCAGGAGCAATGTCGGTATATTTGCAGGAGTCGAACAGATAAATGGACTTGAAACATTGATTACTAAACGCTACACTAATTTTATCGCATATACGCAGCATCAAACCCCCAAATTTATTGTTGATAATCCAGAATTCGCCTTTTTTCATCCGTTTTTGAAACTATTGCGTTGTCGGTATTCTCTTCGTCTAAATGAAAATTCGTGTGTTGTCGTTGACGAAAATAAAGATTACATGGCCCGTTTCACGCTGATAAAGAAATGGGAAATATTCCCTAGCACTGCCGTGTTGCGGGCAATGGATTCCCCTGCATTCGATCCGTATCACAAGGCATTGCTGGAAAGTAATCCCTTTACACCGGAAGAGTCGCCAGCATTGGTGGGAAGCGGCAGGGATTCGCTTTCCGTTATAGGTTCAACCCTTGAAAGCTCAATACTTGAGATTACTGTGCATGCGCCGGTTCTTCTGGTCATATCAAACACTTACAACAAGGGGTGGAGAGCGGTTGCGCTCAAAGGAAGTTCGCAGAACAAGTACCGCATCGTACCGGCTGATTATATTTTACAGGCAGTTCCCCTTTTGCCCGGATTTCACCGCATTAAAATTGAGTATCGCCCGCGTAGTTTTATTGTTGGTGCATGGGTGTCATTGGTTTCGCTTGCAGTTTTTCTGGGGTTGTGTTGCTATGTATTTTTCAGGCGACGGAGAAGGATTCTTCAAGAGGCGCAGATTTTAGCGTAGTATTTTAGGAGACTGTGAAAAGCGGGCGATGGGAATCGAACCCACATCTCTTGCTTGGGAAGCAAGGGTTTTACCACTAGACTACGCCCGCGTCATGTACGGCAAAATAATCATTTGATTTTATATCTTTTTTTGAGAAGTGTCAATCGAGATTTTATCAACGCAAGAGCTTCCTGAGTTGTTGAAACCTTCCCGCTGTCCTGCGCTTTTGCGACCAGCCCGAGCACTGCGCCGATAAGAGGGCCTGAGGGCAGCTTGAAGTGTTTCATGACCAACGACCCATCAATAATCTTTTTCCGTGACGACACTGCGGGGACGCTGTAAAAGCGCCGTAGTAACTCCCTCAACACAATCTCCTGTTTTTTTAGTTGCCCCTTGTTGTGGGTTTTCAGCCGTTTGTAGGAATGCCAGTCAGCGAGCGCCAACAACAGCAAGTCCGGCGTGGCAGTTCCGAGCGCCGTAAAAAAGCGCGTGGTTGCCCGCGGCGTCAACGCCGTTGCCTGAGTCAAACTTATTGGACGCATATGCTGTTCAACCAGAAGGCATGCTTGATCGATGACGCCTTTTGACAAACCCAACCGCTTGGCTATCCTCCCCATTATTCGTGCGCCCTCTTGCTCATGGCCGATAAAGCGCATTTTCTTGCCGCTTTTTCGTGCACACAATGGTTTTGCCGCATCGTGAAACAGGGCAGTCAATTTCAGCAGTGACAATCGTGACAAGCAGTCCCCCGCTGGTTCGCTGAGATGAAGCGCAATCGCGGCATGGTTATCCGGAAATATCTTTTTTAAGGAAACGGCAATGTGTTCGAGGTGCTCCATCGTTTCCACTGCGTGCTGCCATAACCCGTCCGGATGAAAATAAAATCGTTTCGCCGAATTTTTCATAACGGAAATCTCAGGGAACAGTCGTGTTAATGCCCCCGCCTTCTCGCTCACGCGCAGAATATCTGCGGTTCCCGGAGTGCAGAGCATGTCGAAAAATTCATTTTTGTTAACCATATTCTTCTTTTTCATTTTCCCCATCCCCTTCATCAATTAACTTTCATCTCGATTTGTATGTATTTCGACTGTTATTGGCTCATAGTCGGGACAGCGGCCAGAAGCTCTTTGGTGTATGGTGATTCTGGGGCGTAAATAATTGCTTCTGCAGTTCCCGATTCAATGATTTTGCCTGCTTTCATTATACATATATTATCGGCGAGAGCGCTGGTTACGGCCAAATCGTGGCTGATGAAAATAAAAGTTGTTTGGTGTTCATCTTTCATCGATTGAAAAAGTTTCAGTATCTGATTCTGCGTAGTGACATCAAGCGCGGAAAGCGGCTCGTCGGCTATAATGATGGCCGGATGTTTTAAAAGCGCTCGGGCGATGGCGATTCTCTGTCGTTGACCTCCGGAGAACTGATGAGGGTATGACGCGAATATCGCAGGAGGAAGCTCTACCTTTGCCAGTATCTCTCCGATGGCGTCATCCGCACGGTATCCAGCCGCTTCTCTGAGTTGGGTGCCGACAGTTAGTTTCGGATTAAGCGAAGAAAACGGGTCCTGAAAAATCATTTGAACTTTCTCTGAAAGCTGTTTGCGCGGGTATGCATCGATATTTTTTCCGTCAATCTCGATAGTGCCGGTATCGCATGCAATCATGCCGCACAGTATGCGTGCAAGCGTTGATTTTCCCGACCCGGATTCGCCCACTATCCCGAGTACTGAGCCCGCTGAGAGTTCGATAGATACATCATCAAGCGCTTTCACGGTGCGGTTAAAGGTTTTATAGAGTCGTTGAGCTTGAAGTATAGTTGTATTCATTTAATGTGTTCTCTGTATTTCAGCCGCGGCACAGCGGCAACAAGCGCTTGGGTGTATGCGTGGTGCGGGTGACGGAACACCGCCGCGGTCGGTCCCGATTCGACGATCGTTCCCTCCCTCATGATCATAACGCGGTCGGCGCGCATTGCGGCAAGCGCCAGATTATGCGTTATGAATACCATGGTTAAGGACAACTCCTGTTTTAGCCGGACCAGTAAATCAAGGACTTCTTTTTGTGTCGTAACATCCAATGCCGTTGTGGGCTCATCGGCGATTAAAATGCGTGGATGGTTGATAATCGCCATGGCAATCGCTACACGCTGTCTCTGTCCTCCGGACAACTGGTGCGGATAGGATGCGTATATGCGTTCCGTGTCGGTAAATAATGTTTCCCGCAATGCGTTGAGGACTGTCGCTTTGATGTCATTGCCGGCAACGAGTGTGTGCCGAACTGATTCTGCAATCTGCTCGCCGGCAGTCAAAACGGGGTTGAGTGAACTAAAAGGGTCTTGAAGCACAATGGCGATATCTTTGCCGCGGATACTGCGCCATTGCTCCTGCGATTGAACAAGTAGATTTCTGCCGTCAAAAATAATTTCACCGCCGGTAATCTTTCCCTCATAGGGCAGAATCAGTCCCATCAGCGAAAGCGCAACGGTGCTTTTCCCTGATCCGGATTCGCCCACGATGGCGAGGGTTTCCCCCGGTTCTATTTCAAAGGAAATATTCCGCAGGGCCGGAATTATCTCGCCGTCTCGGCTGTAGTGTACGGACAAATTATGGACGGTTATAATGCTCATAATTGTTTTGGGTCAAGCGCATTTCTGAGCCCTTCACCCAGAAGATTGAATGCCAGAACGGTTATCAGAATAGCACACCCTGGGAACAGTGACAGCCACCAGGCAATATGAATATATTCCTTCCCCGTTGTCAGCATTTGTCCCCATGAAGCAACCGGGGGTTGAACGCCCAGCCCGAGGAAGGACAAGCCCGATTCGGTCAATATGGCATCGCCGACCCCCAAAGTTGCCGCCACGATTATCGGGGAAATGACATTCGGCAGAATATGCACGAATATCAGGCGCGCGCGACCTAACCCCAGCATCTTAGCTGCGGCAATATAATCCCGCTCGCGCAAAGAAAGTACTTCAGCGCGTACCAGCCGTGCCAATCCAGGCCATGAAGTAATGCCGATAACCCCCATGACCGTGTATAAGCTTGGCTCAAGGAACGCTATGACGATGAGTATCAAAAAAAATGTAGGGAAACACAATACAATATCGACAAACCGCATTATGATTGAGTCAATTAGTCCGCCGCAATATCCTGCCGTCAACCCCAATAGCGTGCCAATTATCACCATTATACCTACCGCGACAATGCCAACGCCTAACGAGACGCGGATGCCGTGAAGCATACGCGACAGGACATCGCGTCCAAGGTCGTCTGTGCCCATCAGATAGCCCGCCTGCGGCGACTGGAGGCGTTTGACGACATGTTGCTGGGCGGGGTCGCACGGCGACAAAATCTGCGCACATATTCCCCCGCCAATCAAAGCGAGAATAATAATCAATCCTGCCAGGGCGGATTTTTGTTTCAATAACCGCAGCATATAAAAGCGCATCATTTCAGCGTAATCCTTGGGTCAGCAATTGCATAGGACATGTCAGCGATAAGATTTCCTGCCAGCGTTAAGAAAGCGACGATGACCCCGACAGCCATCACGACCGGATAATCGCGCGCCATGATGGCGTCGTACCCCAGCCGTCCCATGCCGGGATAGGCAAAAATCGTTTCAAAAATAAAACCGCCGCCGATAAGCCCGGGCAGAGATAATCCGAATATAGTTATGACCGGCAACAAGGCATTTTTCAGCGCGTGATGAAACAATATGCGGCGGCGCGGCAGCCCTTTGGCGTACGCCATGCGGATGTAATCCTGTTTCAAAACATCGATCATGCTCGAACGGGTGTAGCGCGTCAATCCTGCGAGCCCCGTGAATGCTGAAATAAATACCGGCAAAACCAGATGGCGCGCCAAATCCAGACATTTACCGGGCAGGCTCAGGTCATCATAATTGATGCTGTGCAGTCCCGATAGGGGCAACCAGCCCAGTTTGAGCCCGAAAAGTATCATCAGCATCAGCGCAAGCCAGAAAGCAGGTATTGAGAAGCCGATATACACGCCAATCGTTGCCACAGTATCAAAAAGTTTTTTTTGATACAGCGCTGCTAATACGCCCAAAGGTATGGCAATAATAAGTATCAGCCCCATCGATAGGATATTAAGCAGGAGTGTCGCCGGCAGGCGTTCGGCTATTTTGCGTATGGCAGGCCTTTCATCGCGGAACGAATTGCCGAAATCAAGCCGTACAATGCGCCCAAGCCACCGCACATACTGCACATGCAATGGTTTATTTAATCCATAGAGTTCAGCCAGGCGTGATTTTGCCTGCGCGGAGACCTTCAGGTTCATGTCCGTCATTGTATCAGCAGGACTTCCCGGCGTTAAGTGCATCACCAGAAAAGTAAGCAAGGTAATCCCCAGAAGCACCGGTATGGTTAAAAGCAATCTGCGAAAAAAGTAATTAATCATAATATTTAAAATCAAATCCTCCCCTCCCCTCCTTTTTCAAAGGAGGGAGTTTGGAGGAATCTTCATACTGAGAACATGATAGAGAATAATTGTGCATCTGTTAAGTATGTCTCCGGTTGTTTTGTAAACTATGTTGCCAGTTTGTTTCACATTGTTCTCCCCCTTTAACAAAGGGGGACTGAGGGGGATTTGCCGTGCATTAAAGACATTTTTATTTTTCATAATGCATTTTGTACTTAATTTCGCCTGCGGGCACCCACCATTTTTGAAAGTTCCATCCGATCCCGGCTGCGGCTACTTCGGGACCGCGGAACCGTTTGTGGATTGCGACCAGCGATTCTGGGTAATACAAAAAAATACATGGTACATCTTCAGCCAGTATCCGGTGTATACGGTTGTATATCAGTTTTCGTTGATGTGTATTAAAAGTTGTTCGCCCGTCTTCAAGCAGTTTGTCGACCATGCTGTTTTTGTAGGACATGAAATTATATTGACCTTCATGTGTTTGATCGGAATGCCACAGGGCGTATTGATCGGGGTCGCGTGCCAGCGACCAGCCGAGCATAACGACATCAAAATTGCGTTTGTCAATGAATTGATGTACAAAAGAACTCCATTCCAGTACGCGCACGGCAACCTTGATGCCGACATTTTTAAGTTGTGCCTGAATAATCTCGGCTGTCAGCATGCGCATTTTATTTCCCTGGTTGGTTAAAATCGTAAAACCAAGCGTTTTGCCCGACTTTTCAAGATAGCCATCGCCGTTGGTATCAATCCATCCGAGGGTTGTCAGCAGTGCCCGGGTCCGCGCCGGATCGTACGCAATATCTTTGACTGAAGGGTCATATGCCCACGATTGCGGCGGGAACGGTCCGGTTGCGGCACGGCCGTTTCCGAGCAGAACGCCGTCAATAATCTCTTGCTTATTGATGGCGCAGGCAATGGCCTGGCGCATCCGTTTGTCGGCAAACAGGGGTACGGTAAGATTAAATCCGAGATAGGTATAACTAAACGAAGGATAGTTGAATTTATTGTATTGTGTAAAAAATTCAGGATATGCGCGCCACTGGTCAGGCGTTAAACTGTCTTCGTCAATACTTTCATTTCTGAGTTCCAAAAACTGCACCGACTGATCGGGAATTATGCGAAACACATAACGGCTGACGGGTGGCTCGCCGTCAAAATAGCGCGGGTTGGCGATAAGTATTATTTTTTCGTCCGTTTTCCATTCTGAGAACATGAACGGACCCGTGCCGACCGGTCTGCGATTGGCAGGATGGGTATTAAAATCGCCGGCATTGCTGAATATATGTTTCGGCAGTATGCCTATCATCCATGATTCAAGGGCCGGAGCGAACGGCCGGCGGTACACAATGCGTACGGTCGCGGAATCGATGGCGGTGACATTCTTAACCAATTCGTAATCCGATCCATACGGTGTTTTGACCGACGGGTTACGCAGTTGATCAAAGGTATACACGACATCATCAGCCGTAAAAGGCATACCGTCGTGCCAGAGAATGTTATTGCGGAGATGAAAGGTTATCGTCAATCCGTCTGTCGAAACATCCCATTGTTTGGCAAGATCTCCGACTACCGCGAGATTGCGGTCATATTTGACGAGACCGTTGAATATGAGACCGTTGATCTGTCCTGAAGAACTGTCCGAGGAAAGAATGGGATTGAGGAAGCTTGCGTCGCCAATTGACGAGGCAATATATGCATCACCGTTATTATGGTTTGCGCGGTTGTTCGGTGCATGTCCGGCCGATGGTGTTTTGGTGCAACCGGCAATAAAAACAGCCAGCATAACGCAAAAAATACGGAGGATCATTTATTTCTTTTCTGCGGGGACAACCTCGACTTTAAAATAGTCGCCGGTGAAATAGCGGTTTGCGACGCGGCGAATATCCTCTGGCGTTACGGACATAAGGTCGTTGAGATATTTCTCGTCATAGGCATAGCCCCTGCCCAGAACTTCCCACCATCCCAGATTCCACGCCTGTCTACCTATAGTCTGATGGTCCAACAGGTATACGCCGCGAATATAGTTTTTTGTGTCAGTAAGCTCTTGGTCCGGGACCGGCGTTGTTTTGAGTTCCGCAATCATTTCGTTGATTCTCTTCTCTGCGCGGGTGCGGTTCTCGTTGATAAGGCCGAGATAAATGACAAAACGGCTCAAGGTCTTGCGCGTGGGATAAAAACTGTTTACCTCGTATCCCAAACTCATTTTTTCCCTCAGTTCGGTGAAAAGCCGCCCGCTCATCCTGCTTCCCATAAGGGCATTGATCATTTTCATGACGCAGAAATCGCTGTTACGTACATCCGGCGCCGCGTAGCCAATCATCAGGTACGCCTGCTGGAATTTGGTGCTCGGGACAATATCAGATTGCGGTTTAAGCGGCACCGCGTTGAGGAAGGGTTTAGGGGTTTTTCCCGGTGCAATGTCGCCAAAATATGTTTCGCATATCGTGCGTGAATCGGTTGACGAAATGTCTCCGGCTACAACGATAAAAATATGTGTTGCAGTGTAATGCCGCCGGTGCCAGTCCATGAGGGTTTCTCGAGTCATCGCAGAGACAGTTTCAGGTTTTCCGGCATCTGGCCATGAATAGGGATGGTTGCCGTAAAATATTGCGCTGAATTGGTCGTTGGCCGTGTGAAATATCTGATCATGGCGGCTTTTGAGTGAAGCCAGAACGGCAGTACGCTCTTTTTCTATTTCTGTTGCGGGGAATACAGGATGACGGATGATGTCCGCAAGAAGTTCAACGGCCTTGTGGACCCCCCCTTTTGTTACTGATATGGCAACATTTGAAAAATCATAATCCACATCCGCGGAAAGGTGCGCGCCGATGTCCTCAATCTCTCGAGACAACTGTTCATCGCTGCGCGTTTCCGTGCCCTTCATCATAATTATCTGGGAAAAGTTCGCTACGCCCGCTTCCGCCGGCTGCTCGTCAATAATGCCCGCGGTGATAAAAACTTGTACGGTAACGATCGGATTGCTTTTTACTTCCTTGTGAATAATGTGTATGCCGTTTGTAAGGGTCAATTGCGTCACTGTTCCTCCTGCAAGCGCTAAGCTGGTAAGATGCATCATCGCTATAATAAATAAGATACGCGTTATACTCATGGCTATTTTTTTTCAGGAATCAAAACCGCGCTCGTCAACCCTTGGGGCTGGTAATACATTTTCAGAAAATCAGTTACATCCCCGGCAGTTACCTTGTTAATGTTCTCTATGTATGTATCAGGCATCGAAGGATATCCCATCAGGTGCCAGTATCCGGCAGTTGCAGCCTGGTCATGAGCTGTTTCCTGGTCAAAATACCATTGCGACCGGGTCATTTCTTTTGCGCGCGTTAGCTCTGCATCGGTAGGTCCGTTGGCAAGAAAAAAATCAAGCTCCCGCGTAATCTCAGTCGGAACCTTAGTGACATTTTCCGCAGAACACACAGCCGATATGGAAAACACTCCAGTACCACCCTGCGGCCAAAAGGAGGAGCCGATGCCGTACACCAGTTGTTTGTCTTCCCGCAATACGCGATTAAGCCGTGATGATCTGCCCCCACCTAGTATGGTTGAAACGATATCCGCCGCATACAGTAGCGGTGCTCCGCAGTCAGGGCCGGTGAAACCGCCCAGCCAGTAGAGTTGCTCGACTTGTTTGGTCGTTTTAACGGTAACCGCTGCATGGGGCGGTTCGATGACCGCAGGATGAGCGGGTGCGGGGTGATTTTTTTGTGCGCCGAAAGTTTCTCGGATCAGCGCCAGCGCGGCAGGGGTATCGACATCCCCCCCGATGCTGACTATCATATTTGCGGGAACATAATGATGATGATAGTAATCCAGTATGTCTTTGCGCCGTACCGTGCGGATTACCGTAGAGGAACCAATGACATTGTAATGGTACGGTGTTGTCGGGAACAGAGCCGAAGAAAATGAATTATACAATTCGCTTGAGGGATTGTCCGCTGCGCGCTTGATTTCTTCAATGACTACCGGTCGTTCGCGGTTGATCTCATCATCAGGCATAGCTGCGTTAGCCATGGCATCGGCAAGCATCCTCACGGCATCTTCAAATCCATTTTTTTGAGAATCGATATAAAATTGGGTAAACTCCTTGGAGGTTCCGGCATTGATCATGCCGCCGTTGTTTTCCACCCGGCGGGATATCTCGTCTCCCGGGTAGCGTTTTGTTCCTTTAAAGATGAGATGTTCAAGAAAATGCGATAAACCCCTGGTGGCGGCAGTTTCATTGATGGATCCCACCCGGACCCACACTTGGACCGAAACAACCGGCAGCGCTTTGTTTTCAGTCACCAGTACCGTAAGCCCGTTATCAAGACGCATAATAGTAAATCCTTTCGTTCCTTCGGCAGCAAAGAGAGTCGATGAAGATACTGACAAAATCAATAAAACTGCAAGGCTATAAAGTGTCTTCATGAGGAGTCGTTTCAAGATTAGTTCGTGAAAGAAAAAAAGCGTCGACAAAGGCATACGCCCATATCGCCGCGATAATCATGTCAAAATAGAACATGCTGTCGGGGTGCTGCATCGAAAACTGTTGGTACAGTTGTGCGGGAACACTTCCGGTGAGCGTGGGTGGAAGTGTTTTCACCGCCAAAAACGCAATGACGACAGCGCACAACAGGGTAGCACCAATAAAAAGCACACCGCGTTTGTACTGGCGCAGATACAAATGACCTGCACCCGGACCGAGGAGAAATGTCAATACCAATGCCAGCAGTGTTTTGATTGTCATGTTAAATGTGTCCTGCTCCGGCGGGGATCAGAAATCCCGCATATGAGACAACTTGATCGTAATCGCCGGTCACTGCGCCGGAATTCGTGTAGCGAACCAGTTCAGGTGCAGCCGCACCCAGTTCCTGTGCCGCCCAGAGCACAGCGGCGACCGGCCCCGACCCGCACATGGAAATTCCTTGTTCTTTAACGACGGCAAGCAATCCCGCCGGATCAAAAGATTCAATGCGATCCAATGCCATCGTATCCATATTCTTTGCTTCAGTTGCGGTGAGAAAATGACTCATGTCTGTTGAAGCGACGATGACCGTCTCAGCAGAAAAATTGTTTTTTGCAATGGCAGTTGCTATGGCCATGCCCAGATCTTTACATATTTCGGGCGTATAGTTGCGCAGCGAAATAGGCACTATCATCGCATCTGGGCTCGTGTATTTGATGAATGGTAACAGTACTTCCAACGAATGTTCCTGGCTGTGTGAAACAGTATCCTTCCGGGCATAATGCGAATGTTCGATAATACTTTTTGCCAGAAATTCATTGACCTTCAGCCCGCCCAATGGAGTTTCCCATTCGCCAGCCGCATATACCCCTGCATCCGCCCCTATTCCGCGGTGATTAGGGCCCACGAGCACATACGTTGCGGCAGGTTGTATCATTGAAAAAAGTTCACCGGCAACCATCCCTGAATACTGCCATCCGGCATGAGGACAAATAATCGCCCTCGCTGCGCACTGGGGAGCATCAGCGGTCATATAGCGTTCAATCTCTGATCTTTCAACCGGATACCAGTCCCCGGCATATATGCTTCTGCGCAGCATGAATATGACCTCGCTATCATTCGAATGATACCATTTATTCAATGGGTTTTCAAACAGAGATATACTGATTGAAAGGTGACATAATTGATGATTGATTGATGGTTCTTGAGGATGAAGGGATTTACTGCAGTGATAGCAAAAAACTGTCTGTGCTCAGGTTATCTTTTTAATAATGTCCAGGATTTCATCTATTTCATACGGTTTCTCTATACATGCGTACACGCCGTTCTTCAATGCGTCCCGTATGAGGTCATTGATAGCAAAAGCAGTTGTCAGGATAACAATGGTCCGGGGACTGACTTTCTTGATTTCCGCAAAAACCTCAAGACCGTCTTTGCCGGGCATACGCAAATCAAGGAAGGCGATATCAAATATATGTTGTTTAACCTGTTCAATGGCTTCATGCCCGTCCGTTGAGGTTAATACCTCGTGACCTTCCATCTCAAGGATACAGGCTAAAGAGACCCTGATGCCGTCTTCGTCGTCAGCTACTAAAATTTTGAGCGGTTTATTTTGCATGATTATTGATATTCAGTACCATTGTCACTAAACAGGCAATGTTATAACGAATTTCGATCCTTTTCCCATCGTGCTCTCAGCTTGTATGTTTCCATTATGCAGCTCAACGATGCCTCTGGCAAGCGGTAGTTCCAATCCGACGCCTTTGGTTGCGGTATCAAAACGGGGCTCAAAAATATTTACTAAATCAGTGGCGTCAACACCCGTGCCATTGTCAGAAATCGATATGTGCAACAGTGTGGCAGTTTTGACTGCATGAAAGGTAAGTTGCGCCGCTTTGTTTGCGGGCAAAAGCATGTGATTAATGAGGTTGATGAATACCGTTTTCATTTTTTCACGATCGACAAGAACTTCTTTGCATTGAGCATCAATATGTTTGAGTATTTTAATTGTTTTTGTTTCAGGAACATCAGTACATGCATCGTCTATGAGTTGCGAGAGATCTATGGCGGAAGTGACGGGTAACGTAATGTGATCGGCAAAACCCAGCAAGTCCGTAAGCACTGAATTTGCAGCTTCAACGCCGGTTGAAAGCAGGGCGGTGAATGCGAAGAATAGTTTTTGGTCCACCAGTTCCTTTCGGGTCATGCGGTTAAAAATATAGGCAACATTTTTGACAGTTGTCAAAGGATTGCGCAGCGTATGTCCCATATAAGAAACAAGGCGGGCGGTTGATGTGAGCTGCTGCGAGCGCGTCAGCTCATCGCGCAGGGTCTTTACGGTGTCCTGTGTTGCCGCAAGTTCTTTGCTGTATCCCTGTCTGATCTTTTCGGACCGGATAAGTTTGAAAGTATATTCGACCGTGTCGATAACCCGTTCAATCACAAACGGTTTGGTTATATAATCGCCCGCACCCATTTTTAATGCTTCCCGAGAACCCTCGCGACGCTCATCGTTGCCGGTGATGATTACAAAACTGCTCGGGATGTTTACATCATGTTGAACTTCTCTCATGTTTCTGAGGAATTCCGCTACGTTCATGTCGGGCATAGCGGCGGCAACAATTATAAGTTCGTAAAACGAATGCCGTATTCTTTCAAGACCTTCCAACCCAGTTTTCGCGGATGTTGTCTCATAACCCATGCTTTTTAAAGCACCGTTTATGGATTGGAAGAGTGTATCATCCGGGTCGATGATGCATATGCGGCCGTTTTTGACTTCAGTAATTTTTCCAGCAGCTGTCACGGATGCCCCTCCCACTTCAAAAAAACTCTCTTGTGTATTATACAGTATTGTCTTTCAGTTTACAACCAATATATGTTCATTATAAATCCTGCTGCCAGCCGTTTTCAAAACCCACATCGAGCAGCGCATCAAGCACCAATTGGTATTCCGCCGGCGTTATGCGGCGGTTAAGCTCAGGAAAGCGCCCTGTTTCATGCGCGGGGTGATACTGGGACATCAAACTTATGTGTACCTGCGTTGATAATTCTTTGGCTATAAAGCGCAGTATTTCAACGCTTCCGGCGCTGTCGTTCGGTAGAACCAGATGTCGCACAATCAGTCCTTTCTTCGCTATCCCGCAATCATCCAGTTTTAGTGTGCCAACCTGTCGATACATTTCTTTGAGTGCAATTCTGTTGATTTCAGCATAGTTCTCAGCGCTTGAATAACGCATTGCCTGGGTAGAATCGGCATATTTGGCATCAGGTAGATATATATCTATGACGCCTTCAAGCAGTTTGAGTGTTTCAAGGTCCTCATAACCGCTGGAGTTATATACCAGCGGTAAACACATCCCCTTCTGTCGTGCGCGGAATACCGCATCAACGATCATAGGGATGACATGCCCGGGAGTAACGAAATTAATATTGTGAGCACCTTGCGACTGCAGTTCGATCATGCACTGAGCTAACGCGTCGACAGAAAATATGTTGCCGTGACCCATCTGGCTGATGGGATAATTTTGGCAGAATACGCAGGAGAGCGTGCAGTTGCTAAAAAAAATTGTCCCCGAACCTCGTGTCCCCGATATTGACGGTTCCTCGCCGTGATGAACCGTATAACTGGCGACAGAGATATCCGTGGCAGTCCGGCATTTCCCCGTTTTCCCTCCGGCGCGGATGACGCCGCAGTGATGGGGGCATAGCATGCAGGGAGAGAGCCGGCGGTAAAGTTCAGGGATGAGTGTTGGATAGTTGATCATCTATGGTTTGTCGTTGGGAAATCGATTCGCTCAGTATGTTGTCGTAGCTAATGCCGTATCGTCCGCACAGATCCGCCAGTTTTGCATCGCGGTCTCGCTGCATAATGATTTCTTTAAGCTGTACGGACGACTTCTTGCTAATCAGTATCAGGGTTATCAATTCGTTTCTGCCATAACCCCGGCGGGATAGATTATTGAGTTCACTATCGTTGAGTCCAAAGTGAGTTGCCAGCGCGGCAATGAATGTATCGCGCGTTATCATTGCTCTATCCGTGCTTTCGCCGGAGAAGCACGAAACGCTGAGTACGGAAATTATGGCAATAGCGCATAGGTGTTTTTTTAGCTGATTCATATAAAAAAATCCTCTCGAAATAATATTTCAAGAGGATGAGTGATGGTGTTATTCATGGTGTACCTTGAAGGAGGATATCCGTATGCGCCCGCCCAGACTTGAACTGGGACCAATGGCTTCGGAGGCCATTACTCTATCCAATTGAGCTACGGGCGCATTAATCAACCGCGCACTGCGCCAAAACCAAAAAACTAAGCACAGAGCTTCGAGTCGGGATTATATCAAATATTTCTTCTTCTGAAAACATCAGTCTGCAGAGAAGTCACTCTATCCAGAAAAAGCAGTCCGTCAAGATGGTCGATTTCATGTTGCAAGACGACTGCTTCAAAACCTTCAGTTTTAATGATGTACGGGGTTCCTTCAATGGTCATGGCCTCGACCGTAATCGCTGTTGAACGCGCCACATTGGCGGTAAGGTCAGGAACGCTTAGGCATCCCTCGCGCCCCGTTGATTCATTGTCTGAAAAATGCGTTATGCGGGGGTTAATCAAAACACGAAGCCCGCAAGACGGATAGTGCTTGGGATGGCGTGAAGCATCGATAATGACCATCCGAACCAATTCCCCCACCTGCGGTGCGGCGATTCCGACACAGTTCTTTTGCCGGTTCATCGTTTCAATAAGATCCGCCGCCAGAGACCGAATGGCGGGAGTAATGCCGGCAACCGGTGCGGATACTTTTTTAAGCAAAGGGTCGGGTAAAGTGAGGATTGTGCGTATCACAGCGTTGGGTAGTCGGCTGCGTTTATGCTGATAGTCACATTAAGACGCGCTGCCGTTGCGGATAGTTTTGATTTAAAAGGTGCAAGAGATAGTTTCGCCGGAAAGAAGCTCTCCAAGAACATGCAGTACACCGGTTTGTTTTTTGTCCCAATTATTTTCGTCTGCACATTGGTGATATTGATGTTCTGTTTTGCCAGAAGGGCGGTTACTGCATGAACGATACCGGGCTTGTCGGCGCCGTAAACGGATAGTACCCACGGTTTTCCTTTTTGTTTTTCAACAGTGTGCTCAGCGTTTTTAAGCGGCCGGATAAAACAGCTTAATTTCATCTTTCCCGCAGCTGCGGTGAGCCGATCAATGACAGCGCTCTGGCGCATGGCGGCAGGAATGGAAATGATGAGTATCATGGCGAATTCGCTTCTCAGTAACGTCATGGCAGAATCTTCAATATTACATCCCGTTTCAAAAAGCGCTTTTGATATCTCGGCAACGATGCCCGTCTGATCCTTCCCGATAATTGAAACAGCAAGATTAGTTTTCATAGAGGATATCCGCCTTTTGGTGTGGCGCCGTGTGCAAAACTGTGTAGTTTCTAAGTTAGTTTATTCTCAATTGAGTGCAACGCTTCGTCAATCTTTGGCGAATTTTTTCCGCCACCCTGAGCAAAATCTAATTTTCCGCCACCCGATCCGTCGATGAGCTGAGCAAAGTTGCGGGCGATTGTTCCGGCAGTGAAGCCTTTTGCTTGGACATCCTTGGTGACAGAAACGATGAATGCCGCCCTGTCTCCCTGAATGCTCACCATCAGTACAATGCCAGAACCGATCTTACCTTTGGCGGCATCTGAGAGGTCGCGCAGCGTTTTCGCGTCAATATCGTTTATTTTTGCGGTGATGAGCTTAATGTCGCCGACCATACGGGCCGATTTAACAATCTCGTCTATGTTGCCCGTAGCAAGTTTTGTTTTGAGGCGCTCGATTTCGCGTTCCATCTCTTTTTGCTGGTCAAGTATCTTCCCGATGCGCCCACCGAGGTCTCTCTCTGAAATCTTTAATTGCCCTGCTGCATCTTTGAGTATTCGTTCTTTGGCGGCAATATACATTTCTGCCGTTATGCCTACAACGCCTTCGATGCGGCGGGTTCCTGCAGCGACGGATGATTCGGAAACAATCTTGAAGATGCCAATGTCGCCGCTGCGTTGGGCATGTGTGCCGCCGCAAAGTTCCCGTGAAAACCCATCGCCGACAGTCACCATGCGTACTAAGGACTCATACTTCTCGCTAAACAGCGCCATTGCACCCATTTTTTTTGCCTCATCTAAGTCCATGGTTGTAACGCATACCGGCATATTATCTCTGATGGCGGCATTGACCATCGATTCTATGGCAGAAATATCATCAATCGACAGCGCCGTCGGATGCGCAAAATCAAACCGGAATCCATCCGCTCTCACTTCTGAGCCGGCCTGGGTCACCTGCGTTCCGACAACCCTGCGCAACGCCGCGTGTAGAAGATGGGTGGCGGTGTGGTGGCGCATAATATTCTTTCTGCGGTCAATGTCGATGGATGCGTCAACCGAAAGCCCTTGTTTAAGAGAACCGCGGATAACCTTCACCCGGTGGACGAACAATTTGCCAGCTGGTTTTTGAACATCAAGAACAATCGCCTCGGTATCGGGCGTCGTTATTGTGCCCGTATCAGAAACCTGTCCGCCCGATTGTGCATAAAAAGGCGAGTGGTCGAGAATAATTTCCCCTTCATCACCGGCTGAGAGTGTTTCGGCGGGTGCGGCATTCTTAATCAGGGCGGTAATCACTGCGTTGGTTGCCGTTGCTTCATACCCGACAAAAACGGTGTCGCCCAGCGCGCGGTTAAGTTTTAAGTAAAAAGTGATATCCTTGTCGCCGGAACCGTTCCACGCGGCGCGGGATATTTCCTGTGCCTGACGCTGGGCTTCTTTAAAACCCTGTTCGTCAATTGTCAGATTCTCTTCTGCGGCAATCTCTCTGGTCAAATCAAATGGAAAGCCGTAGGTGTCATAGAGCTTAAACACTGCGGAGCCGGCTAATACCGTTGCATTACCGCTTTTTGTTTTTGCTATGAGTTCATTAAGAAGATGGGTTCCCGATTCCAATGTTTCAAGAAATTTCTCTTCCTCCATCTTTGTCGTAGAGGCGATGCGTTCGTACTGTTCAATGAGTCCCGGGTAGGCCCCGCTCATGGTTTTTGCCGCCACCGCAGCAGCTTTATAGAGGAATGGTTTTGATGCGCCAAAAAGCTTTCCTTGACGGAGTGCTCGGCGCAGCAGCCGGCGCAGAACATATCCCCGGCCTTCATTTGATGGTGCAATGCCGTCACCTATCAGCAGGACCAGTCCGCGCGTATGATCAGCCATCATGCGCAGTTTGCTGATATTGGATTTTATATCAATGTTTAATTCATCGGCCAACCATTCAATGACCGGCATGAAAAGATCCGTGTCAAAGACATTGTTTTTTCCGTTGACCACGGCAACGAGGCGTTCCAACCCCATACCCGTGTCAATGTTTTTGCGCGGTAAATTCTTTAATGAACCGTCTTCCTGGCGATCGAACTGGGTAAATACAAGATTCCAAACTTCCAAATAGCGGTTACAACTGCAGGCAGGTCCGCAATGAGGTTTCCCACACGACATTTCCGGCCCAAGGTCGTAGAGTATTTCAGAACACGGCCCGCACGGACCGGTGGGACCCATGTTCCAAAAATTGGTTTCGTCACCCATTCTGATTATTTTTGATTCAGGAACAATCTTTTTCCATAGCTCATATGCCTCATTGTCATCTTTGTAGACGGTAATATACAGCTTGTCCGCCGGCAGATGCATCTCTATGGTCAAAAATTCCCATGCCCAGGCGATTGCTTCCTGCTTAAAATAATCTCCGAAAGAAAAATTGCCCAGCATTTCAAAAAAAGTAAGGTGGCGGTTGGTCACACCCACCTGGTCGATGATCCGGCCCCAACCCATCGCCGTGGGCTCCCTGGCCCTAACCGCCGAACTCCGACCGGACC